>NZ_CALROB020000004.1:0-166045 GCF_943369675.1 Polaromonas sp. YR568
AAAGCCTTGTTGCAAGAGCGCAGGCAACTCTACCAGGCAGCCCGGGACCGCCATCCGCAACGCTGGTCCGCACAGATCAGGAACTGGCACCTGGCAGACGCCGTGTACCTCAATCCGGAACGCGAACAAGCGCAAAGGCAAAATCTCGCCGCATAAGTTCACCCGAGGCGACAACTACCTTGACACACGCCGCGAAGCAAAAGAAAAGTGAGTTGCCGCCGGGCAATCCCCGGCCAGCAAGCCTCAGCAAGAGGCGCGCCGCCGGCGCAAGACCCGGCTAAGAAACGATATAAGCCCCAGCGCCAGTCGAAAACAATTTTCCGTCGGCGCCCAAAAACTCCATCCGCGTGCTGGCAACACGCGACCCCAGCCGCATCACCTCCGCCCGCAACTCAAACCAATCACTGATCCCCGGCCGCAAATAGTCAATGCGCAAATCAATCGTCCCCAGCTTGGCAAAGCGGTGCAAGCGCTGCAGCGGCGCTTCGTCCATATGCCGCGCGCCTATGGCCGCCATCACCGCCAACCCGCCCATGGCGTCCAGCCCGGCGCTGATGACGCCGCCATGGATGCGGTTGTGGGCGTAGTGGCCTATCAGCTCGTTACGCATGGCTATGCGGGCCGTTACGCGTTCGGCGGTCACCGAGGTGATCTTCAGTCCCAGCAGCTTGTTGAAAACGATTTTTTCCTCAAAGAGGTCTTTGAGGCCGGCGATGAATTCGGGCTCGAACGCGATTGCACCGGCGGGGGTGGGTTTTGGTGATTGGGTCATGGTTCTCATTGTTGTGTCGCAGGCGTCACGCGGTGCATGCCAGTCAGGTCGGGCGGGGATGGCTCATGCCGCCTTCCCGGAGGCTTTGCCGCGCGCGGGCGTGTGGATAAAAAGCGCCATGGCCGCGTCGGTGAGGTCGTCCAGCGTGGCCGGCTTCTTCGCGTCAAACCACTGCACCGACCAGTTGAGCGCGCCGAACATCAACAGGCGCGCCAGCTTCACCGGCCCCTTGAGCTGCCCCGCCTTGGCCAGGGCCTCGAGCACCGGCTCCCAGACGGCTTCGTAGTCGCCTTGCAGCCTGGCCAGCAGCGCGCGCTGCCGGGCCGTGATGGCGCGCGACTCGTACAGCATGACCGGAATGAAGTCGCTGCCTGGGCCCAGCAGCACATCGAAGTGGTTGCGCACCAGCAGCCGCAGCTGCGCGGTTGCGGCGGTAGCGGGCTTCACCGCCTGCAGGGCCGCGGCCTGGCGCTGGATTGCCGAGCGCATGCCTTCGTCCATCACCGCGTAGAGCAGCGCGCCCTTGCTTTTGAAGTGGTAGAAGGGCGAGCCGCTGTGCATGCCGACAGCGGCCGCAATGTCGCGCGTGCTGGTGGCGTCAAAACCCTTTTGGCGGAACAGCCGGGCGGCGGTGTTGATGAGCTCGACGCGGCGGTTGCCGTCATCGCGTTCGTCCAGGGTTTTGCGCGGGCGGCCGCGTGGGCGTTTTTCAGCGCCGGCGGCGGCGGTTTTTGAAGCAGCGGAAGCGCGTGCGACGGGGCGCGAACGCGCGGAAGATGTGTCCATAAGCATGGACCTTAGCAAAAGCCGGGATTTTTAACAAGCAAGCGCTTGGCAAAAATATGACTCCCAGCTCCGGATGATGGCTAAGCTTTCTTCGCAGGTTGGGTCCCGCCCTCTTTGGCGGGCCCACCCACCTGGGGATGCGTGCCGTGGATGTGCGCCGCATGGCCCTTGCTCACCGGGGTGCGATGCCGGCTTTGCTGCAGCGCGGCTTTTTCAAGCCCGCTGAGGATGCCGCAGTCGCCGGCACCGCCGCTGGCGCACTGCTCGCGCAGCAGCTTGAGGTCTTTTTCCAGCGCCTTGAGTTCGCGGATGCGCGTGGCGACGTGGCTGATGTGTTCGTCCAGCAGGGTGTTGACGTCGGCGCAGCTGCCGGCGGGCGCGTCCTTGAATTCCAGCAGGGTGCGGATCTCGGCCAGCGTCATGTCCAGCGAGCGGCAGTGGCGTATGAAAGCCAGGCGCTGCACGTGGCTTTCATCGTAGATGCGGTAATTGGCATCGGTGCGCGCCGCTTCGGGCAGCAAGCCCTCGCGCTCGTAGTAGCGAATGGTTTCCGTCTGCGTCTGCGCGGTTTTGGCCAGTTCCCCGATTTTCATGGCGACTCCTTGAATACCGTCCCACATTGCTGTAGGGTCACTTCACACCCCCGCTTGACCCTAAGGCCGCTACAGGGTTTCCAATTAAGCCATGAAACCTGAAAACACCCTCGCTTCCGGCACCGATTCCCCTACCGGCGACTGCTGCGGCGCCCCCCATGCGGCCGCCGTTCCCATGCCCCCGGTGACAGGCGCCGCAGGCCGGACATTCCGCATCGCCACCATGGACTGCAGCGCCGAGGAATCGGACATACGCCGCGCGCTGGAGCCGATTGCCGGCATACGTTCGCTCGGCTTCCAGCTGGGGGCGCGCACGCTGCGGATTGACGCCGGCGAAGAGGCTTATGCGCCGGCGCTGGAGGCCATCCGCAAAGCCGGGTTTGACCCGCAGCCGGCGCAGGCCGGTGCCGCGCAAACGCAAGGCCATGAGGGGCATGACCACGATCACAGCGACCATAGCCATGAAGGCGGCTTCGGCAGCGGCGCCACCCGCCTGGTCGCGGCGCTGGTGCTGGCCGTGGCCGCCGAGGCTGTGTCTTTTTTTGCACCCGACCTGATGGCCTGGAAAATCGCCGGCATGGCGGTGGCGGCCGTGGCGATCTGGCTCGCGGGCCTGGACACCTACAAAAAAGGCATGGCCGCCCTGCTGCGCGGCAAGCTCAACATCAACGCGCTGATGTCGGTGGCCGTCACCGGCGCCTTCCTGATCGGCCAGTGGCCGGAAGCCGCGATGGTGATGGCGCTGTATGCGATTGCCGAACTGATTGAAGCGCGCGCCGTGGACCGCGCCCGCAACGCCATCAAGGGCCTGCTGGACATGGCGCCCGAGCAGGCGCTGGTGCGCGGTGAGGGCGGCGCGTGGACTGCGACGCCGGTGGCCGCCGTGCCGCTGCAGGCGATCGTGCGCATACGCCCCGGCGAGCGCGTGCCGCTGGACGGCCTCATCACCCAGGGCTGCAGCGCCATCAACCAGGCGCCCATCACCGGCGAGAGCATCCCGGTCGACAAGGAAACCGGCGACGCCGTTTTTGCCGGCACCATCAATGAAACCGGCGAGATCGAAATCCGCGTCACGGCGGCGGCCGGCAACACCACGCTGGCGCGCATCATCCACGCCGTCGAGCAGGCCCAGGGCACGCGCGCGCCCACGCAGCGTTTTGTCGACCGCTTTGCCGCCGTCTACACGCCGGCGGTGTTCGCCATCGCCGTCGCGGTCGCGGTGCTGATGCCGCTGCTGGCCGGCCTCACGTGGCAGGAGTCGCTGTACAAGGCGCTGGTGCTGCTGGTGATCGCCTGCCCCTGCGCGCTGGTGATTTCCACGCCGGTCACCGTCGTCAGCGGCCTGTCGGCCGCCGCGCGGCGCGGCATCCTGATCAAGGGCGGCACCTACCTGGAAAGCGCGCGCCTGCTCAAGGCCGTTGCGCTCGACAAGACCGGCACCATCACCGAAGGCAAACCGCAACTGGTGGACTGGCGCGTCTGGGGCGGCGCGGATGCCGCGTCCGCCGCGCAGCTGGCCGCGGGCATGGCCTCGCGCTCCGACCATCCCGTGTCCAAAGCCATCGCGGCGGGCTTGAAGACCGAAGCCGCCGAAGTGCAGGACTTCAAGGCCCTGCCCGGGCGCGGCACCGAGGGCGTGGCCAAAGGCCAACGCCTGGTGCTGGGCAACCACCGCCTGATCCACGAACGGGGCCTGTGCGGCGCGGAGCTGGAGGCCGAGCTGGCCCAGCACGAGCAGCAAGGCCGCACCGTGACCCTGCTGGCCGACGAGACCCGCGTGCTGGCCTTGTTCGCCGTGGCCGACACCATCAAGCAGACCTCGCGCCAGGCCATCACCGACCTCAAGGCGCTGGGCGTCACGCCCGTGATGCTGACCGGCGATAACGCCGCCACGGCGCGCGCCATCGCCAGCCAGGCCGGCATTGATGACGCGCGCGGCGACCTGCTGCCCGAAGCCAAGCTCGAGGCGATCCGCGAAATGCAGCAGCGCTACGGCGCCACCGGCATGACGGGCGATGGCATCAACGACGCGCCCGCGCTGGCCCAGGCCGACATCGGCTTTGCCATGGGCGGGGCCGGCGCCGACACGGCCATGGAAGCGGCCGACGTGGTCATCATGAACGACAACCTGGAGCGCGTGGCCGAAACCGTGCGCCTGTCACAGCGCACGCATGCCATCCTGTGGCAGAACATCAGCCTGGCCCTGGGCATCAAGAGCGTCTTCCTGGTGCTGGCCGTCTTCGGCACCGCCACGATGTGGATGGCGGTGTTCGCCGACATGGGCGCCAGCCTGCTGGTGGTCGCCAACGGCTTGCGGCTGCTGCGCAAATAAACGCACAACAGCCTCAGCGGGAGGCGAACCTGCGCCAGGTGCCCTCAGCCATCACCAGCCCCAGGCACAGGGCCGCGAACCAGGACAGCGCCACAAAATAATCGAGCGCGCCCATCAGCGTGGCCTCCTGCGTCACCCAGGCGGCGAGCTGGGCCAGCGCCATGCGCGGCGCCACCGAGGCGCCTTGGGTGGAAGAGAACCACTGCGTGAGCTGCTCCAACGCGGGGCCCAGCGCGAGGTTGGACGGCGACAGGCTTTCGGCGAGCCGGGTGTAGTGCACATTGCTGCGCCACTGCATGAGCAGGGTCGCCAGCGCCATGCCCGCCGCGATGCCGAACTGCGCGAGCATGTTCTTGAGCTGGTTGGCGTGCGAGAAGGTCTCCTCGTCGTGCTGCAGTTTCATGAAGGTCTGCATGGCGGTGACGGGCAGCACGGCGAGCATAAAAGCGCCGTTGCACAGCAGCGCCGGCAGCACGCTGCGAAACGGGTCGGCCCCTTCGCTGAGCCGGCTCAATTGCCATGCGCACAGCAGCAGCGCACTGAAACCGGCCAGGTAATACGGCGTGGGGCCGGGCCGCCGCGGCAGCAGCCGCGTCACCACGATCAGGGTGGCGACACCGGCCAGCGCGCCGCAGCCCAGGTAACGGCCGACGATTTCCAGCGGCAGGCCCAGCACCCGCTGAAGCAGCGTCGGCAGCATGATGCTGTTGGCGCCCAGCACCAGGTAGGCCGTGGCGAAGATGCCCATGCCCACCAGATAGCGCCGCTGCGCCAGCGAGCCAAAGGCGATCAGCGCGCCGCCGCCCTGCCGGTTCAGCCGCACAAACAGCCACAGCACCGGCAAGGCCAGCGCGCCCCAGGCGAGCAGCCGCTGCGGCTCGCTGAAAAAGTCGAAGCCCGAGCGCTGCAGCGCATGCAGCGCCGCGAAGCTGCCGGCCATCAGGGCCATCACCGCGAGCAGGCTCATGGAACGGGAGCGGGAGCGCGCCCGCGGCTGAACCACCTCGTCCATGGGCGCCCATTGCGCGAGCACGGCGATCAGCGCCGCCGGCACGGCCATCAGGAAAAAAGCGGCGCGCCAGTTCTGCGAGGCAAGCGCCCAGGACGCCAGCAAGGGGCCGGCCGCCAGGCCCCAGGCCAGGCCGCCGGCCAGGAAGCGGATGCCGGTGAAGCGGCGCGGCGACGGCGGGATGTGGTTGACCAGCATGCGCGCCGCCGTCATGAAGGAGGCGCAGCCCATCGCCATGACGAGCCGCCCCGCGGTAAAGCCGGCCAGGCTGCCCGAGAGCCCGCACGCCACGGCCCCCAGCCCGAACAACAGGCCGGCCGCCTGCACCAGGCGCCGCCAGCCCAGTTGCTCGACCAGCCGGCGCTGCAGCGCGATCATGCCGATGGCGACCACCGCATACAGCGTGGCCACCATGCTGTATTCCTCAGGGCTGGCCGCGATGTCGCCCATGATGGGCGCGGCGCTGAAGGCCACGATGCCGGTCTGCAGGAAGTCGCTGAAGGGCAGGCTGGCGATCAGGCCGTACAGCAGGTGCTTGGCCTGCGGTTTCGGCAAGGCGGACGAAGCGGCGGGGTTCATGGCCTGGCGGGCAAGGGCTGCTTGATCTGCCCGCCCTCGTCCATCAGCAGCCAGGCCAGCAGTTTGGCGGGACGTGTGCCGCTGGCATTGCGCGACACCAGGTGCGCCGCGCGCGGCGGCTCGTACCAGGATTCGCCGGTCTTGTAGGTCACCGGCGGCTGGCCTTCGAGCTGCGAGACGACTTCGCCTTCCAGCACATAGGCGAACACCGAGCCCGAATGGAAGTGCGGCGTGGAAGCCTGGCCGGGTTCATAGCTGACCACGGCCATGGCCACCTGCTTGCCGGGGACGTCCGGCAGTTTCTGCATCTGGATGGGCGTCACTTTTTCCTCGCCTGCGGCGTCATGGGCCATGGCCCAGGGTGCGGCCGAAAATGCCACGGAGACAAGCAGCGCTTTGAGCAGCGCCAGCGCGTGTTGGGGATTCGTTTTCATCACATCCCCTCACGCCGTGGGCATCTTGCGAAAACCGATGGCCAGGCGGTTCCAGCTGTTGATGAGGCCAATGGCCAGCGTCAGGTTGACACACTCCGCCTCGCTGAACTCGGCGCGCAACGCCTCGTAGGCCTCATCGGGCGCATGCGTGTCGGCAATGCGCGTGATGGCTTCCGTCCAGCCCAGGGCGGCGCGTTCGCGCGGCGTGAAAAACGGCGTTTCGCGCCAGACCGACACGGCGTACAGGCGCCGCTCGGTTTCGCCCTTCTTGCGGGCGTCGCCGCTGTGCAGGTCCACGCAGTAGGCGCAGCCGTTGATCTGCGAGGCGCGCAGCCTGAGGAGCTCCTGCAGCGCGGGATCGATGCCGAGTTTGGACACCGCGACCTCCAGTGCCACCATGGCCTTGATGGCCTCGGGCGAGGCCTTGTAAAAATCCAGTCGTTGCTTCATCTGTTCCATGTCGATTCCTTGGTTGGTTGCTTGCTTGGTTGTTTCTTTGTCAGTGCCTCAATGCTAGGGGTGCTACCCTCAGCCCAAGGCGGCCAATCCGGGGTATTTAGAGGAGTCCAATTCATGGAACTGCACGTGGTGATCGAGGGCGACAAGGATTTGACCGGGCAGCTGTACCGCCAGCTCAAGGAGGCGATCCGCTCGGGCCGGCTGGCCGCGGGCGAGAAGCTGCCGCCTTCGCGCCTGCTGGCGGAACGGCTTTCGCTGTCACGCAAAACCGTCAACGAGGCTTACGCCCGGCTGACCTATGAAAGCCTGGTGGAGGGCAGGGTCGGCAGCGGCACCTTTGTCAGCAGCAGCGTCCCGGCGCGCAAGCCGCTGGGCCTGGCGGATTTCGCCGGCTCCGCCGTGGTGGAGCGCTGGCGCAGCATGCCGACGCCGCTGCGCCATCCCACCCCCGCGGGCACCGCGCGCTACGAATACATAGGCGGCGCGCCTTCGCGAGCGCTGTTTCCGCTGGACGACTGGCGCCGCTGCGTGATGCATGCGCTGCGGGTGGCGGCCACCTCGCGCGGCACCTACGGCGAAACCGAAGGCTTGCCGGCGCTGCGCGACCTGATCGCGCGGCACGTGGCCTTTTCACGCGGGGTGCGCTGCACCCTGGAAGACGTCATCGTGACCACCGGCGCGCAGCAGGCGCTGGACCTGGTCGCGCGCGTGCTGCTTGAGCCGGGCTGCACGGTGGCCTTTGAAGAGCCCGGCTACCCGCCGGCGCGGCAACTGCTTGTCGCCCAGGGCGCGAACGTCGTCGGCATACCGGTCGATGCCGAAGGCATGCAGGTGGAAAAAATCCCGGACGGCACGCGCCTGATTTACGTCACGCCCGCGCACCAGTTCCCGCTGGGCATGCCCATGAGCGAGCGCCGCCGCAAGGCACTGCTGGCCCGGGCCCAGGCGCTCGGCGCCGTCATCATCGAGGACGACTACGACGGCGAATTCCGCTACGAAGGCCGGCCCACCGACTCGCTGCAAAGCATGGACAGCCACGGCAACGTGGCGTTTGTCGGCACCTTTTCCAAGACGCTGTCGCCCGAGCTGCGCCTGGGCTACCTGATCGCGCCGCCCGCCCTGCTGCAGGCCGTGGGCACGGCCAAACACCTGACCGACTGGCACACCTCCATGCCGGCGCAGTGGGCGCTGGTCAAACTCATGGAAAACGGCGACCTGCTCAAACACATACGCCGCTGCCATACGGTCTATGCCGAGCGCCGTGAAAAAATCATGGCGCGCTTCAACGGCGACCTGTCGCCCTGGTTTGAACTGATACCCGCCACCACCGGCATCCACCTTGCGGCCCTGTGCCGGCGCGAGCTCGACATGGACATGCTGCTCAGGCTGGCACGCCGCGCGGAAGTCGGCCTCTACGGGCTCGACGTGTTCTACCACTTCACACCGGTGCGGCAAGGCTTGATGCTGGGCTACGGCGTCATCGAAACCGCCGACATCGATCCCTCGCTGGACCGGGTGCGCGACATTCTTGAGCAGATGAACCCCGCTGGGTGATCATGCATCCGCGGGTACCGGCCGCCGTGCCGCGAAGGCGCGGCTCCCCAGCGCGATGGCGAGCGCGATGAGGACCAGGGCTGCGGCGACCGCGAAGGTGACACGCATGCCCGCGGCGACCGCGTCGGGACTTGCCGTGCTGATGTCAGCCGCCGCCGATGCAAACGCGAACACGGCGCCCATCGCGGAGGCGCCGGTGATGAGCCCGAGGTTGCGCGACAGGCTGAGCAGGCCGGACACCGCGCCGCGCTGGTCCGCGCGCACGTTTGCCATGACGGCGGTGTTGTTCGCCGTCTGGAACAGCGCGTAGCCGACGGTCACCACGACAAGCGGCGCGACATAACCGGCGATACCCAAGCTTGCGGGCAGCATGGAGAGCAGCACGGCGCCGGCCGCCATTGCAACAAGCCCGGCGAGGGTCATGCGCTGCGCGCCGAAACGGTCAGCCATGCGGCCGGCCGGCACACCGGCCAGCGCGGCCGCAAACGGGCCGGCCGACAGCACCAGCCCCACCACGGCCGCCTCCAGCCCCAGCGCGCGCGCCAGGTAAAAAGGCCCGACCACCAGCGTCGCCATCATCACCGTCGCGACCAGCGCGCTCATGGCAAGGCTGGCGCTCAGGTTCCAGTCACGGAACATTGCCGGCCGGATCAAGGGGGATGTAGATCTCGACTGGACGAACACGAAGAGCCCTGTGCCAAGCGCAGCGGCCAACAGCAAGGCCAGGTTGAGCGATGCGAAACGGCCGCGCCCCAAAGTCATGGAAAGCGCATACGCGCCAAGCGTCAAGGCCAGCAGCAGCGTGCCCAGGCTGTCGAAGCGCGCGCGCTGCGCATTGGCGTCTGGCTTGTCGACGGGAAGGTAGCGGTACGCGAAAAACAGCGCCAACAACCCCAGCGGCACATTGACAAAAAAGAGCGCCCGCCAGCCGAACCCGGCAATCAACACGCCGCCCAGCGAAGGGCCGAGGGCGGTGCCCACCGCCGACATGGTGCCCAGCAGGCCCATGGCGCTGCCGGTCCTGGCCTTGCTGACCGTCTCACCGACAAAGGCCATGGTGAGCGCCATCATCACGGCGGCCCCCAGGCCCTGCGCCGCCCGCGCGGCAACCAGCAGCCACAGTGTGGGTGCCGCGCCGCACAAGGCCGAGGCGGCGGTGAACAGGGCGATGCCGGCCAGCAGCAAACGCCTGCGGCCCACGATGTCGCCCAGGCGCCCGGCGCTGACGATCAGCGTGGTGATGGCGAGCAGGTAGGCGAGGACCACCCACTGCACCTGCTGGAAGGAAGCGTTGAAGGCCTGCGCCAGGGTGGGCAGGCCCACGTTGGCGATGCTGGTGCCCAGCGAGGACAGCAGCATGGACAGCGACAGGCCGGCGAGCGCCCAGCGGGCGGCGGGTGGGAGTTTCAGGCTTGCGTCGGCAAGCGCGTCTGGATTGGCAATAGGCGGTTTCAACATGAACTTTCCTTGTCTGGCGGCTCCCGACATGGAGCTGCTTCAAGCGTAGTTCTTTGCCTGGAATAGCGGAAGGCGCAGCATTTGCACTTTATTGATGCGCCAAACGCCATGCCACAGCCGGATTGCGCTATGGTGGCGGCATGGCTACACCCGATTTCAACCTGCTGGTCACCCTCGATGTGCTGCTCGCCGAAGGCAGCGTGGCGCGCGCGGCCCGGCGCCTGCGGCCCACAATGTCGCCCAGGCGCCCGGCGCTGACGATCAGCGTGGTGATGGCCAGCAGGTAGGCCAGCACGACCCACTGCACCTGCTGGAAGGAGGCGTTGAAGGCCTGCGCCAGCGTGGGCAGGCCCACGTTGGCGATGCTGGTGCCCAGCGAGGACAGCAGCATGGACAGCGACAGGCCGGCAAGCGCCCAGCGGGCAGCGGGGGTGAGTTTTTCGCCGGCGGCGGCTTGATCTGGGTTTGAAATGGGTGGCTTCAACATGAACTTTCCTTGTCTGGCGGCTCCCGGAATGGAGCTGCTTCAAGCGTAGTTCCTTGCCTGAAATAGCGGAAGGCGCAGCATTTGCAGCTTGTTAGTGCGTTTGACGCCATGCCATGGCGAATTACGCTATGGTGCCGGTATGTCAACACCCGATTTCAACCTGCTGCTCACCCTGGACGTTCTGCTCGCGGAAGGCAGCGTCGCGCGCGCGGCCCGGCGTTTGCGCTTGAGTCCTTCGGCCATGAGCCGCGCCCTGGCGCGCTTGCGCGAGACCACCGGTGACCCGCTGCTGGTCAGGGCCGGGCGCGGCCTGGTGCCCACGCCACGCGCGATGGAACTGCGCGAACAGGTCGGCCAACTGGTGCAGGACGCGGAAGCCGTGCTGCGCCCGGCCAAAAAACTCAGGCTCAAACAACTGTCGCGCACCTTCACGCTGCGCACGCGCGAAGGCTTTGTGGAAAACTTCGGGCCCGCGCTGATGGCCCGCATCGCCGCCGAAGCGCCCGGCGTGCGCCTGTGCTTTGTGCAGAAACTCGACAAGGACAGCGCGCCGCTGCGCGACGGCATCGTCGACCTGGAAACAGGTGTCGTCGGCAAGACGGCCGCGCCCGAGTTGCGCGTGCAGGCCCTGTTCCGCGACCGTTTCATCGGCGTGGTGCGCATGGGCCACCCGCTGGGCAAAGGCAAGCTCACGCCGGAACGTTACGCCGCCGCCAGGCATATAGGCGTCTCGCGGCGCGGCCTGGGCGCGGAGCCGGTCGATGAGGCGCTGGCATCCCTCGCGCTGGAACGGGACATCGCCACGCTGGTCGGCGGCTTTTCCACCGCGCTGGCCCTGGCCCGCGCCAGTGACCTGGTCGCCACCGTGCCCGAGAGGCATACCGGAAACCTGCGCGACGGCATGCACAGCTTTGCGCTGCCCGTCGCCACGCCGCAATTCACGGTGTCGCTGCTGTGGCACCCGCGGCTGGATGCGGACCCGGCGCACCGCTGGTTGCGTGGCTGCGTGCGCGAAGTGTGCGCCGGACAAGACGCGGTTTCATAGCCTCGACCTATCTCACCACCGTTCGTCCTGAGCCTGTCGAAGGGCTTCGACAAGCTCAGCCCGAACGGCGTGATGTTTTGGGCTACGAGAACATTGACGAGAGCTGCTCACAAAACCCAGCGAAGCGGTCCTGGCTAGGCGTGACGCCGCAGACAGTGCTACAGCACGGCAAGGCGGCCACAACAACGCCAGGAGGGTTTTTGAGCGGCTCCGCTTGCACCGTAAAGAATCAGCGCTCGACGGTCTTGTTCCAGCGCGCATTCCACGCCGGGCGGTTTTCGTTGATCACGTCCCAGTCCACGGCAATCGCGGTTTTCATGTACTCGTTCATTTGCGTCACCAGCGCCGCGGCCTTGCCGCTGGCCTTGGTTTTCGGGTTGGACGGGATCTGGTCGCCGAACTCCAGCGCCGCCGCCTGGGCTTCGGGGGACAGCAGGTACTGGGCCAGCTTGTGGGCCAGCGCGGGTTCGCTGTTTTTGGCGATCACACATTCACCGACGGTCAGCACGGCCGAGCCTTCCTTGGGCTGCACGTATTCGACGGGCAGGCCTTTTTCCTTGAGCACGCCGACCGCCGTGGGCGTGAGCGGGAACATCGCGGCTTCGCCGGTCTGCACCATTTCAGAGAGCTTGGCCGAGCTCGGGATGTACTCCAGCACGTTGGGGCCTATGGTGGTGGGCCAGGCCTTGAAGCCGGGCTCCACGTTCTTGTCGCTGCCGCCCTGGATGCGGTTGAACAGCAGGAAGCCGTGCAGGCCGAAGGTCGACGAGGACAGCGACTGGAACACCACCTTGCCCTTGTACTTGGGGTTGGCCATGTCCATCCACGAGGTCGGCGGCGTCCAGCCTTTTTCGGTGAACATCTTCTTGTTGTAAGCGATGCCGGTCATGCCGATGTTGACGCCGGCGGCCATGTCGCCCTTGAAGCGCGCGGTCGGGAACAGGTCGTTCAGCGCGGGGGTGGCCTGCATTTTTTCGCACAGGCCCATGCCGATGGCGCGGTACATGATGCCGTCGTCCAGGAACATCACATGCATCTGCGGGTTGTCCTTGTTGGCCTGGGCCTTGGCCAGGATGTCCGAAGAGGTGCCGGGCACGACCACAACCTTGACGTTGTTGGCCTTCTCGAAGGCGCCGAAGACGTGCTCGGTGTAGGTTTTTTCCATGGTGCCGCCGTTCATGCCGATGTACAGCGTCTTGGTCTGGGCCATGGCACTGCCGCCGGCCAGGCCGGCAGCAAGAACGGCGAGCGACACCGCGGTGGCGCGGGCGGTCGGAAAGCGTGGGGAGATGTTCATGGAAAGCTCCTGGTGGCGTTGGTGAAGTGAAAAGTGGATCAAGGCAGGCTCAGACAACAGTGGAAGCAACAAGCCCGGCGGTTGTCACGCGCGGGCTTGTGGAAAAGCGTTCAATCGAAAAAGCGTCTATCGGCGTGGCGCTGCGGCCTTCGCTGACCAGGTCGGCCAGCACCGCGCCCACGCCGGGTCCCAGCTGGAAGCCGCCGCCGGCAAAACCGAATGCATGAATCAGGCCCGGTGTGGTGGCGCTGGGGCCTATCACCGGCAGGCGGTCGGGCAGGTAGCCTTCGGTGCCGCTCCAGGTGCGGATGATGTGGGCGTTCTTCAGCGCCGGCAGCAGCTCGACGGTCTGCTGCATCAGGCCGGCCATGCCGCTGCGCTGCGCGCGGGCGCGCTCGCCGTCCAGCGCATAACCGCGGCCGCCGCCTATGACGCAGTTGCCGCGCGCCACCTGGCGGGCGTACACACCGCCGCCTTCCACGCCGAGGCTGAGGTTCATGAAAACCGGCAGCGGTTCGGTCACTGCCATTTCAGGGTGGCCGGCCTCCATGGGCACGGCCTCGCCGAACTGCGCGGCGATGGCGTCCGACCAGGCGCCTGCGCAATTGAGCAGATGCTTGGCGCGCACTTCCAGCGCGTCGCCCGAGCGCAGCACAAACTGCGATCCGTCCAGCGCGACCTCGTCCACGCGGGTCTGCTCGCGCACGTCGGCGCCCAGGCGCCGCGCGGCCAGCGCGAAGGCCGGTGACACCAGGCGAGGGTTCGCCTGCCCGTCGCCGGGGCACAGCGAGGCGCCGACGGCGGCCTTGCCCAGCCAGGGGCAGCGCTCGCGCAGGGCGCGCGTGGACAGCATCTGCAAATCCATGCCGAAGCCTTGCGTGCGCTCGCGGTAGCTTTCGAGCGAGGCGACGTCGGCCTCGCTGCGCGCGATCTTGAGATGGCCCGAGCGCACGTATTCGCCGTCCATGCCTATCAGCTCGGGGAGCCGTGCCCACAGCGTCTGCGCGCGCTGCGACAGCGGCAGCTGGCTGAGCGGCCGGCCCTGGCGGCGCACGCCGCCGTAGTTGACGCCGCTGGAGCGCGAGCCGCAGAGGTCGCGCTCCAGCAGCACGACCGAAAAGCCCATGCGGCGCAAAAACAGCGCGGCCGACGATCCCATGATGCCGCCGCCCACAATGGCGACGTCGGCCGTGATGCGTTCGATCATGCGGCCTCCTGCTTCATCGCCGGTGTAGCGATAGCCGAAAACGGCAGGGGCTTGATCGGCGACTGCCCGCGCAGCCGGCCCACGGCGTCGGGCGCGGCGGCGCAGGCCTGCGCGAGGATTTCGGCCGCCGCCACGCCGCAGGTCCGGCCCTGGCAACGGCCCATGCCGACCCGCGTCAGCGCTTTCAGGCGGTTCATCTCGCGCGCACCGGTGTCGGCCACGCAGCGGCGCAACTCGCCGGCGGTGATTTCTTCGCAGCGGCAGACCACCAGCTCATCCGGGGCCTTCGCGGCCCACTGGACCGGGAAGGGGAAGGCGCGCTCCAGCCCCTGGCGAAATTCGGCCGTGCGCGCCAGTTGCCGCTCCAGCAGGGCCGCGCGCCCCAGGTCTATGCGGTGGCCGGTGTCCGTGAGCAGCGCCAGCGCCGCGCGCTCGCCGGCCCACTCGGCCGCATCGGCGCCCATGATGCCGGCGCCGTCGCCGGCCAGGTAGACGCCCGGCACGCTGGAACGGCCCACGGCGTCGCGCTCGGGCAGCGCACCGCGCTGCAGCGCGTCATAACGAAAACGGCAGCCCAGCAAGTCGGCCAGCTGTGTCTCGGAGCGCAGCGCGTAGCCGAAGCCCACACCGTCGCAATCGACCTGGTGCTCGCGGCCACCCTTGCGCCAGTGCATGGCATTCACGCGCTCGCCGCCGGTGGCTTTCACCAGCTCCACACCCTGGTGCACCGCGATGCCGTGCGCGCGCAGCCAGCCCAGGTAATACATGCCCTTGGCCAGCAGCGCGGGCTGGCGCAGCATGGCGGGCACGGCGGCGGCCTTGCCCGCGAAGCCGGCGGTGTCCAACACCGCCGCCACTTGGGCGCCGGCCTTCGCATATTGGTAGGCGATCAGATACAGCAAGGGCCCGGTGCCGGCGAACACCACACGCGAGCCGATCGCGCAGCCCTGGAATTTGAGCGCCACCTGCGCGGCGCCCAGCGTGTAGACACCGGGCAGCGTCCAGCCCGGAAAAGGCAGCACGCGGTCCGTCGCGCCGGTGGCGACGATGAGCTGGCTGTAGGCCAGGGTGCTCATGGCGCCGTGGTGAAGCAAGTCGAGCTTGCCGCCTTCGGCGCTCCAGACCAGGGTGTCGGGCCGGTAGTCGACCTTGTCCAGCATGCCCGCCATGGCGCCGTGCAGCGCGTCGGCGCGCCCGGCTTCAAACCCATAGAGCGTTTCTTTGGGCCGCGTGAAACCGGCGGGCGGCTGGCGGTAAATCTGCCCGCCCCAGCGCGGCGCTTCATCCACCACCACCGGGCGCACGCCGTGCGCCACCAGTGCCTGGGCCGCGCGCACGCCGGCCGGCCCTGCGCCCACGATGACGGGCTGCACGCTCATACCGGCCCCTCCGCGCCCGTTACCAGCCGCATGCCTTCTTCAATAAAAGTGCCGCAGGCGCGCAGGCGCTGGCCCGATTCGGTGGCGACCCAGCAGTCCTGGCAGGCGCCCATCAGGCAAAAGCCGGCGCGAGGCTCGCCGCTGAATTCGCTGAAGCGCAGCTGCGCACCATGGGTGAGCACCGCCGTCAGCACGGTGTCGCCGGCCAGCGCCGTGAGGGCCCGGCCGTTGAGCACAAAGCCCACGGGCTTGCGGCCGGCTTCGGCCACGCGATGGAGCAGCGCCGTGCCTTGGCCCGGGCTTGCGACGAATGGCTTCATTTATGTCCCACCAGAATCTTGTCGAGGCCGTAGATGCGGTCCAGCACCAGCATGGCGACCGCCGTGAGCGCCACCATGAGCGCGGAGACCGCCGCCATCAGCGGGTCTATCGATTCGGTCGCGTACATGTACATGCGCACCGGCAAGGTCACCGTCGAGGGCGCGGTGACGAAGATCGACATGGTGACTTCGTCGAAGCTGTTGATAAAGGCCAGCAGCCAGCCGCCGGTGACGCCGGGCAAAATCATGGGCAGCGTGACGCGCACGAACACGGTCGCCTGGCTCGCGCCCAGCGACAGGGCCGCCTGCTCGGCGCTGCGGTCGCTGCCCTCCACCGAGGCCAGCACCAGGCGCAGCACATAGGGCGTGATGATGACCACGTGGGCGAGCGCCAGCCAGAAGAAGCTGCCGGTCGCGCCTATCAGCGAGAAGGTGCGCAGCAAGGCCACGCCCAGCACCAGGTGCGGAATGATCAGCGGCGACAAAAACAGGCCGTTGAGGAAATCGCGGCCGGGAAAGGTGTGGCGCGCAATCGCCAGCCCGGCCGGCACGGCCAGCACCGTGGCCAGTGTGGCCGAAATCGCCGCCAGCCAGAGGCTGTTCTTGAAGGACTGCACAAAGTCGGAATGCCTGAACACCGCGCGAAACCAGCGCAGGGAAAATTCCGTGGTCGGGATGGCCAGCGTGTTGCCGGGCGTGAAGGCCACCACGCAGACGATGACCAGCGGCGCCAGCATGAAGGTGATGACGAGCGCGTTGAAAAGCAGCGCGAGGGGACCGTTCTTGGACATGCTGCGCGCTCCCTATCCGAGTGATTTTTTGTAGGAGCGTTCCAGCACGCGGTTGTAGCTCAGCATGATGGCCAGGTTGGCCAGGAGCAGGGTCAGCGCAATCGCCGCGCCCAGCGGCCAGTTGAGCTCGTGCAGGTATTCGTCATAGACCACGGTGGCGACCATCTTGAGGCGCCTGCCGCCCAGCAAGCCGGGAATCGCGAAGGCGCTCGCGCTCAGGCCGAAGACGATCAGGCTGCCCGACAAAATACCCGGCAGCACCTGCGGAAAGATGATGCGGCGCAAGGTGGTGAAGTGCGAGGCCTGCAGCGACAGCGCCGCGTCTTCCACGCCCGGGTCCAGCTTTTGCAGCGAGGTCCACACCGGGATCACCATAAAGGGCAGCATGACGTGCACCAGCGCGATGACCACGGCCGCCTCGGTATAGAGGATGCGCATGGACGGCAGGCCCACGGCGCGCATGGCCTGGTTGACCACGCCCTCGGGGCCCAGCAGCATGCTCCAGCCGAAAGCGCGCACCACCACCGACACCAGCAGCGGCGCCAGCACCACCAGCAGCAAAATGGAGCGCCAGGGGCTGCGCATGCGGCTCAGCACATAGGCCTCGGGCGCGCCTATGACGATGCAGATCAGCGTGGTGAGCGCCGAGATCCACAGCGTGCGCCAGAAGATGCCGTGGTAGTAGTCGTCCGTCAGCACGGCGGCGTAATGCGCCAGCGTGAAACTGTTCTTGACGCCTGTGGCGTGGTCGAAGACCTGGAAGGACAGCACGGCCGTGAGTGCCAGCGGCACCAGCAGCAGGCAGGCGAACAGCGTGAAAGCCGGCGCCGACAGCAGCCAGGGCGCGCGTGCGGCGCTGGGCCTGTTCATGGCTGCCCCTCTTTCTCCCTCTCCCTCTGGGAGAGGGTGGGGGTGAGGGCTTCGGTCGTGGCGAAGACCCTCACCCTAGCCCTCTCCCAGAGGGAGAGGGAACAAAAGCGCGTTGCCGTGTTCATGCCGGCACCGCCAAGGCGCCGGGCAGCAGGCGCACCTGCTGCGATGCCCAGTCCAGGCCCACGTTGGAACCCTCTTCGGCGGGCGCCGTGCCGTCATTGGGGCAGACCACGGCGAGCAGGCCGGCGGCGGTCGACACCTGGTAGAGCCACTGGCTGCCGAGGAAGAAGCGCTCGTTGACCGTGCCGCCTATGCGGCCCTGGGCCTCGGGCACCAGGCGTATTTTTTCGGGGCGCAGGCTCAGCACCACCGCGTCGCCTTGCGATATGCCGGTGGCTTCGACTTCGACCGGCACGTTGCCGCCCACGTTCACCGTGGCCCAGGGGCCGCCGGCCGTCACGCGGCCTTCCAGCAGGTTGGCCTTGCCGACAAAACTGGAGATGAAGCGGGTCTGCGGGTGTTCATAGAGCCGGTGCGGCTGGTCGATCTGCGTGACGCGGCCGGCTTCCATGACGACCACGCGGTCGCTGATGGACATGGCCTCGGTCTGGTCGTGCGTGACCATCACCGTGGTGGTGCCGACCTTGCGCTGGATCTGCCGCAGCTCGAACTGCATTTCCTCGCGCAGCTTGGCGTCCAGGTTGGACAGCGGCTCGTCCAGCAGCAGCACGGGCGGCTCAATCACCAGGGCGCGCGCCAAAGCCACGCGCTGGCGCTGGCCGCCGGAGAGTTCACGCGGGTAGCGGCCGGCATGCGCCTCCAGGTGCACCAGCCCGAGCGCGGCCTTCACGCGTTCCGCGCGCTCCTGCTTGTCCACGCGCCGCATCTCCAGGCCGAAGCTCACGTTGTCGTAGACGCTCATGTGCGGAAACAGCGCATAACTCTGGAACACGATGCCCAGGCCGCGCGAGTTGGGTTTGGCATGGGTGATGTCGCGGCCGTCCAGCGTGACCTGCCCCGACGTGACCTCACAAAAGCCCGCAATCATCTGCAAGGTGGTGGTCTTGCCGCAGCCCGAAGGGCCCAGCAGCGACACGAATTCGCCCTTGTCCACCGACAGGTTCATGTCGGCCACGGCGCGGGTGGCGCCGTAAGACTTGTTCACGTTCGACAAGGTCAAAAAGGACATGGGAAGCACCTCTGCAACAAGGGGACGGACAGCGCCGCACAGACAAAACGACGTGCAAAACGATGACACCCTGATGACTTCATGCTAGGGCATCCCATAAAAAATCGTCAATAGGTTATTCCGTATAGAGATATCTTTATTTGATTTATTCCGTTGAATGGAATTTATATACACTTCATGGCATACCGATTCCGCCAAAGGAGACGCCGTGAAAGATGAAGACAATAGCTCGAGCAGCGTGCAGCGCGCCTTTTCCATCATCCGGGCGCTGGCTGCCACCCAGGCCAAAGGCGGGCGCATCACCGACCTCGCCCGGGCCACGGGCCTGACGCAGGCCACCACCCACCGCATCCTGCAAAGCCTGGTGGCCGAGCGGGTGGTGGAGCAGGAAGCGGCCTCCAGGCTGTACCGGCTGAGCATCGATTTTTTCGCGCTGGCCGCCCAGGCCGGCAACACCATGGACCTGCGCGGACTGTGCCGGCCGTCCATGCTGCGCCTGTGCGCCAGCCTGGGCGACACCATCTTTTTGCTGGTGCGCAGCGGTTTTGACGCGGTCTGCCTGGACCGCAGCGAAGGGCCCTTCCCGATACGCTCCTTCACCGGCGACATTGGCGGGCGCGTGGCGCTGGGCATGGGCCAGGGCAGCCTGGCCATCCTGGCTTTCCTGCCCGAGACCGAGCGCGAGGAAGTCATCCGCTACAACCTGCCGCGCGTGCGCGAGTTCGGTGTCTATGACGAGGTCTACCTGCGCACCGAGATCGCGCGCGTGCGCGAGCTCGGCTACGCGGGGCGCAACACCAACCTGCTGGACGGCATGGCCGGTGTCGGCGTGCCGGTGCTGGACCGCGAAGGCCGCGCCGTCGCCGCGCTCAGCGTCGGCACGATTTCCTCACGCCTGAGCCCGGACCGCCTGCCCACGGTGGTGGAGCTGCTCAAGCGCGAAGCCGCGGCCATAGGCGCGCAGATCAACCCGTTTGACAGCACGCTGCGCAGGCCCGCGCAAAGCCTGGCGGCGGCGGACAAAACTTGAATTTATCCGCAGATTTCGCAGATGAACGCAGATTGAAAACAAGGCATCTGTGACCATGGCTACCCCCCTCACCACAAAGGCATAGAGCGCAACAACGCCACGAGGATCTTTGAGCGGCTCGCGGTTCAGGGCGCGGCCGCCTGCTCACGCAGCCACTCACGCAACTGCACCAGCGGCCGCCAACTGGTTTTCTGCGAGGGCCAGACCAGGTAGTAGGCGAAGTCCGAACTCAGCGAGAGCTCAAAGGGCACGGCCAGCGTGCCGTCGGCGATGTCGTCGGCCACCAGGAAGCGCGGCAGCACGGCCAGCCCCAGGCCGGCCTTGACGGCCTGCGCGATCATCGAAAACAGCTCGTACTTGGGGCCGGTGCCGGCGCTCTGGGTGTCGGCGATGCCGGCCAGCTGGAACCAGTCGCGCCAGGCGTTCGGCCGCGTGCTCTGGTGGATCAGGGTGAACTTCATCACGTCGGCCGGCTTGCGCAGCTGGCGCTTTTTGATGAGGGCCGGGCTGCACACCACCACGCTGTCCTCGCCCATCAGGTATTCCGATTCCGTGCCCGGCCAGTCGGGCCGGCCGTAGTGGATGGCCGCGTCCAGCCCCGTCAATGAAAAATCAAAAGGCTGCAGGCGCGTCGCCAGGTTCAGCGTGACGTGCGGGTGCGCTTTCAAAAAAGACGGCATGCGCGGGATCAACCACTTGGTGGCAAACGTCGGCACCACGCCCAACTCCAGCGTGCCGCCCTCGCCTTTGGACGAGACCAGGTCCAGCATCGCGGCCTCCAGCGCATCCAGCGCCGGGCTGACGCGCGCGAGCAGCGAGCGGCCGGCGTCGGTCAATTCGAGCTGGCGCGGCAGGCGGCGGAACAGGCTCACATCCAGCTCCTGCTCCAGCCCCAGCACCTGATGGCTGACGGCGCTCTGGCTCACCGACAGGTCTTGCGCGGCCAGCGTGAAACTGCCGCGGTGGGCGGCCGCTTCAAAAGCCAGCAGGGCCTGGGTGGAGGGGATTTTTCGGCGCATCGCATGAATATATCTCATGCATCCATCGAAATTGATCCTTTGTGCGCATGGTTGAAACTGCCGAAAATCCGGCTTTCCCCGCCAACAACAAGCCTGAAATGACCCACCTCCAGAAGCTGCTCGCCGCCTGCCTTCCACCCGAAGCCGTCCAAACCATCCATGAACAGATGTACGTCCACCCTGCCCTGCAGCAAGCCGCCTCGGGCACCGTCAGCCGCGCGGAACTGGCCCAGGCGCTCAACATGGCGCTGTTCCACGGCCTGGTGCAGCGTGTGCCTGCCGGGCAGGACTACATCGCGAGCGACGTGGTGGGCCAGCAGCGCAAGGTGGTGTTCGACCACGGCGCGCTGCGCACCGTGCGCTGGCCCAGCGGCGCCCTGCCGGCCGGCGAGGCGGCCTTCACGCGCGTGCTGCGCCCGCTGGGGTTTGAACTGCAGGGCACCTACCCGCTGCCGCGGCTGAAGATGACGGGCCGGGCCTACAGCCACCGCGATTTCCCCGAAGAGATCGCGCAGTTCTTTGTCTCCGAGCTGCACCCCGAGCAGTTCTCCGCGCCCTTCCAGTCGGCCGTCACGCGCGTGCTGTCGACCTCGCGCGACCCGCTGGGCCCGCAGGACGTCGCCGACCTGGAGCAGCTCACGCGCGATGGCGTGCTGCCCCTGGCGCAGGCGCTGCGCCTGCTGCCGCAGCTGTTGCAGTGTTTTGACCGCCAGCACGGCGTGTTCGCGATGGACGACTACGAGCTGCTACTGGCCGAATCGGCCGAGATGGCCTGGATTTCCACCGAAGGCAATGCCTTCAACCACGCGACCGACCGCGTGGACGACGTCGATGCGGTGGCCGAGCGCCAGCGCGCGCTGGGCCGGCCCATCAAGGACAAGGTCGAAGTCTCGGCCAGCGGCCGCGTGCGCCAGACTGCGTTTCGCGCAGCCGACGTGCAGCGCGACTTCATCACCGCGCAAGGCCGCGTCTGGCGCGAAGTGCCGGGCTCGTTTTACGAATTCATCACACGCGACGAACTGCAAACCAACAACGCGGCCAACGATCCCGTGCAGCCGCGCCTGGACCTGGCCTTCGACGCCGGCAACGCCACCGGCATTTTCGGCATGACGGCCGCCCGCGCATGACGCCCGCGCGCGGGCCGCTGCGCCCGCTGTATGCGCAGGCCAGCGGCTCGCCGATACGCGCCATGCTGGCGCTGGCCGGCCGCGAAGGCATGGTGTCCCTCGCCGGCGGCCACCCCGACCCGGCACTGCTGCCGGCCGAATGGCTGCGCGAGTCGCTGCTGGAAGTGGCCGGCCAGCTGCAAGGCCGCAGCCTGCAGTACGGCGCCACCGAGGGCCTGCCCGCGCTGCGTGAAGCCAGCGCGGCGCTGCTGCACCAGCGCGGCCTGGCGGCGCAGGCGGAGGATGTGCTGATCACCACGGGCTCGCAGCAGGCCATTGATTTGCTCGCGCGCGTGCTGGTCGAGCCCGGCGAAGGTGTGGCGGTGGAATCCTTCAACTATCCGGCGGCGCTGCAGGCTTTTCGCTTCGCGGGCGCGCGCCTGGTCGAAGTACCGACCGAAGCGCAAGGCATGGACGTGGAAAAACTGGAACCCATCTTGCAAGCTGAAGGCCCGCGTGTGCTTTACGTCGTGCCAAACTTCGCCAACCCCACCGGCGCCGTGATGCCGCTGGCGCGCCGCCTGCGCCTGCTGGAACTGGCCGCGCACTACGGCGTCACGCTGATCGAGGACGACCCCTATGGCGAACTCTGGTTTGGCGAAGCACCGCCGCCACCACTCGCGCAGCTGAACCAGCAGGCCGGCTCGCCCGCGCAGGTCGCCTACATGATCAGCTATTCCAAGGTGGTTGCCCCGGCGCTGCGCCTGGGCGTGCTGCTTGCGCCGGCCGGCATCGCGCGCGGCGTGGTGCTGGCCAAGCAGGCGGCGGACGTGCACAGCGGCTCGCTGGAGCAGCTGACGCTGGCCGCCATGCTGACCTCCGGCCGGCTCCATTCGCATCTGGATTCGCTGCGTCCGGCCTATGCCGCCAAGGGCGCGGTGCTGGCCGAGGCGCTGCGCATGCACTGCGGCGACCTGCTCGAATTCGATGAGCCGCTGGGCGGCATGTTCATCTGGGCGAAGCTCAGCAACGCCCTGCCCCTGCTGCCGACGCAGGCCTGGGTGGACTTCGGCCTCGAACACCAGGTGCTGGTGGTGCCGGGCGCCGCCTTCAGCATCAGCGGCGCCGCACAGCCCTGGCTGCGCCTGAGTTTTGCCAATCCCGCAGCGGAGGCGCTGCGGCAAGGCGCAGAACGCCTGGGCCGCGGCCTGCGCAAGCTCGCCACCACAGCCTGATTTCTTCCAGAGACACACCACGAAAGGACTTCATCATGAGTCACGCGAACGACGCTTCATCCCTCTTCAAGGCCTTGGGCCTCAGCGCCGAGCTGGACAGCAAGGCGAGCACGGCCATCGACGTGTTCACGCCGATTGACGGCAGCCGCCTGGCCCGCGTGGCCGTGCACAGCGCCGCAGACGTTGACGGTGCCCTCAACGCCGCGCACCAGCGCTTTCTTGAATGGCGCAACGTGCCCGCGCCCAAGCGCGGCGAACTGGTGCGCGCCTTCGGCGAAACCGTGCGCCGCCACAAGGCCGAACTGGGCCAGCTGATCTCGCTGGAGACCGGCAAAATTTTGCAGGAAGGCTTGGGTGAAGTGCAGGAGGTCATCGACATCTGCGAATTCGCGGTCGGCCTGTCGCGCCAGTTGTACGGCCTGACGATTGCGAGCGAACGCCCCGACCACAAGCTGCTGGAAACCTGGCACCCGGTGGGCGTGGTCGGCATCATCTCGGCTTTCAACTTCCCGATGGCGGTGTTCGCCTGGAACGCCGCGCTGGCGCTGGTCTGCGGCAACACGCTGGCCTGGAAGCCTTCCGAGAAAACACCGCTGTCGGCCATCGCACTCAACGGCCTGCTGCTGCAGACCGCCAAAGAGCTGGGCCTGGCGACGCAAGGCCTGAGCGAGTTGCTGGTCGGCGAACGCGCCACCGGCGAAGCGCTGGTGAAGCACCCGCAGGTCAAGCTGGTCAGTGCCACCGGCTCGACCGCCATGGGCAGGAACGTGGCCATCGCCTGCGCCGGCCTGTTCAAGCGCTCGCTGCTGGAACTGGGCGGCAACAACGCGGCCATCGTCTGCCCCTCGGCCAACCTGGAACTCGTGGTGCGCGGCGCGGCTTTCGCGGCGGCCGGCACCGCCGGCCAGCGCTGCACCAGCCTGCGCCGCCTGGTCGTGCACCGCTCCATCTACCCGGAGCTGGTGAAGCGCCTGGTCGCTGTCTTCGCGCGCCTGCCCATCGGCAACCCGCTGAAAGACGGCACGCTGGTCGGCCCGCTGATCGACGGCCGCGCGTTTGAGGCCATGCAGGCCGCGCTGGGCGAAGCGAAGAAGCTGGGCGCCACCGTGCACTTCGGCGACAAGCAAACGGGCGAAGGCTCGGCCCACTATGTGCGCCCCGCCATCGTGGAATTGAAGGAGCAAGCCGGCCCCATGCTGCACGAGACCTTCGCGCCCATCCTCTACGTTGTGCCTTACGACAACTTTGACGACGCCATCGCCATGAACAACGCCGTGGCGCACGGCTTGTCTTCAGCCGTCTTCACGCAGGACCTGCGCGAGGCCGAGATCTTCACCTCGGCGCGCGGCTCCGACTGCGGCATCGCCAACGTCAACATCGGCACCAGCGGCGCGGAAATCGGCGGTGCGTTCGGCGGCGAGAAAGAAACCGGCGGCGGGCGCGAGTCGGGGTCGGATGCGTGGAAGGCGTATATGCGCCGCGCGACCAACACCGTCAACTACGGATCGAGCCTGCCGCTGGCGCAGGGGATACGGTTCGAGATTTAAGCGGGCCGGTGCGCCGGTGCAGATTGGTGTTACTCCTTCCCCCGCTGGGGGAAGGTAGGGATGGGGGCTCGCGGCGCGCGATTCATCGCGGCCCCACTTCAGGCCGAAGCCCCCATCCCAGCCTTCCCCCAGAGGGGGAAGGAGCAAGAGGCTCAACGTCCTTCGGACTCAGACTTCAGACTGCGCTGAAATCTGGCCGGCGCTTTTAGCGAAACCGCCGGCCCGCTGCGCGGTCGTCCTTCGGACGCAGACTTCAGACTGCGCTGAAGTCTGGCCGGCGCTTTTCCATAAACGCCGTAAAAGCTTCCCGCGCGGCGGGCTCGCCCAGCATGCGTCCAAAACTCGTGGCCTCTTCGGACATGCGCTCGGCCACGAGGGTGGCGTTGCCTTTTTTCATGAGGCGCTTGGTTTCCATCAGCGCGCTGAGTGGTTTGGTCACGAGTTTTTGCGCCTGGCGTTGTGCCAGCGCATTGGCCTCGCTGGGCGGCACGATGCGGTTGATCATGCCGATTTCCAATGCGGTCTCGGCCATGAAGGGCTCGCCCAGCAGCAGCGCCTCGGCTGCGCGCGGGTAGCCCATCAGCTGCGGCACCAGGAAGCTGGACGCCGCCTCGGGGCACAGGCCCAGGTTGACGAAGGGCATGGAGAACGCGGCGTTGTCGCCCGCGTAAACCAGGTCGCAGTGCAGCAGCAGCGTGGTGCCTATGCCGACGGCCGGGCCGCACACCGAGGCGACCAGCGGTTTGGGAAAGCTGCTGATGCCGCGCAGGAAACGGAACACCGGTGCGTCGGGCGTGGCGGGTGGTTTGTCCAGGAAATCGGCAATGTCGTTCCCGGCCGAAAAAATCGTTTCATGGCCCTGGATCACCACGGCACGCACGGCCGCGTCGTGGTTGGCTGACTCCAGCGCATCGGCCAGGGCGCCGTACATGGCGGAGGTGATGGAGTTCTTCTTGTCCAGGCGATTGAGCGTGATGGTCATCACGCCGGCGTCGACATGGCTCAGGATTTCAGGGATGCTGCCGGTGGAAATGGGGGTGGGAGTGTTCATGGTGTTTTCCGTTGAGACGCCAAGTGTCTCATTCCTTGTAATAGACGAGCTGCGTGCTCGTGGCCAGCAGCACGCCGGCTTCGCTCCACAGCTGCGCGGCCTGGTCGAAGAATCCGTTGCGAAAGGCCTGGGCCTTCGCCTGGCCCAGCAAAAACCCCTTGCCGCATTCCGCGAGCTGCCGGCTGTCGGCATGGAAGTAGGTCGTGATGGAGACCGTGCCGGCCGGCACGCGCGTGGCGCGGCGCAGCCAGACGCGCGGGTAGAACACGTCGGCCAGGGCCGCCAGCGCCGGGAAATCCAGCGGGCGCGGCGGATCGTCCCGCACCCACAGCTGCGTGAGGCTGTCCACACCGCTGCCGTCCCACACCTGCGGGATGATGCCGCGCACCGCGCGCATGTCGTAGCGGTTGGTCCACTCGGATGTGGCAAAGCGCAGACGGCCCGAGGCATCGTCCAGGGTCACCGCGGGCATGGGCGTGTCGTTCTGGCTCCAGGTCTCGCGGCGCGCAGCGGTGACGGCGGTGGCCGTCATCACGGCGCCGCCGGCATCGCCGTCCTGCGACAGCTCCACCGTCCAGTGCTGGGTCGAACGATTGGTGCGCGCGGGCCTGGCCGTCACGGTGAATGCGCCCTCGGCCATGGCGGCGGCGTAGTTCACCGTCAGCGCCACCGGCTCGCCCAGCAGGGCCGGGTGCAGCAGGATGGCGCGCAGCGCGGTGGCCGCCGTGGTGCCGCCAAAGGGCCCCACCATGTTCCAGTAGCCGGGGCTGCTGTGGCCCAGCCAGGTATCGGGCCTGTCGCTGCCAGCAGCTTCAAGCCGCAGCGCTTCGTCAAAGGGATGCAGGGTCGCCATAGGTGCGGGTTCAGGCCGTCGTCTTCGCGACGCCGGCCATGCCTTCGATGATTTTCTGGACGTGCGGCCAGAGGGTGTGGTTGAACTGCTCGCGGAAGAAACCGAAATGGCCTATGCGCTTGACCTGGAGGTCGGCCGGGGCGATGCGCTCAAAGGTGCGCGGCGCGTTGGCATACAGGTTGATGAGGTTTTGCGTGCCGCGCCAGGTCATCAGCTCGTCGTCGGTGATGGACAGCGCCGTGACCGGGAAGCTGACCTTGCCGTAACTCAGGCGCGCGCTTTCGCCCTCGGCGTCCACGCTGTACTGCGGGTTCAAACACCATTTGCGCCACTGCATCATCACGCCGGCCGGCAGGTCGCCGACCTTGCGCAGCGTGCGCCCGGGGAAATAGCCGAAGAGCCGCGTGGCCGGCGGCACCAGCACGTACCAGAAATACAAAATCATGCGCCGAAGCTGCGGCGCGTTGTCACGCCAGTAGCCGCTGCCCGCCGCGATGCTGACGAGGCCGGCGACCTTGTCCTGGTTCTTGAGGAAACCCGGCAGCTGCGCACCCAGGCTGTGGCCCAGCAAATACAGCGGCGCATCCGGCAAAGCCGCCTTGGCGGCATCGACCACGGCTTCATAGTCGCTGGCCCAGTCGAGCAGGTCGGCCTTGAAGCCGCGCAAGCTGCCCTTGGCCGTAGCCGGCAAGGAATCGCCCGAGCCGCGGTAATCAAAGGTGGTGACGCGAAAACCCTGGCTGGACAGCCACTGCGCGAACGGTGCATAGAAGTGCTGCCGCACGCCCATCGCGCCGCCTATGACCACGCTGGTGTGGGCGGCCTGCGTGACGTCGTAAACCCGCAGTGAGAGCTGCGATGTGCCCGTGTCGAGATTCTGGATCTGCATGATGGTCTCCTGTTGATACCCTTGCCGGTCTTTGCCGGCTCCCATCACTGACAACTGCTCGCCATGCTTTTGATGGCAGCCGAAGAAAATCCGTTGAAACCTTAGACGCGCTCAAAGATACCTGCCGCGCCTTGTCCCATGCCGACGCACATGGTCACCATGCCGTACTTCAGCTGATGGCGATGCAGCGCATGAATCACGGTAGCCGCCCGGATCGCACCGGTAGCCCCCAGCGGATGGCCCAGCGCGATCGCGCCGCCCATGCGGTTGACCTTGGCCGGGTCCAGCTTGAGCGTGTTGATGACGGCCAGCGACTGCGCGGCAAAGGCCTCGTTCAACTCGATCCAGTCCATGTCTTCCTGCTTGAGGCCGGCGTAACGCAAGGCCGCGGGAATCGCCTCGATGGGGCCAATGCCCATGATTTCGGGCGGCACGCCCTTGGCGGCGTAACTCACAAAACGCGCCAGCGGCTTGAGGCCGAACTGCTTGACCGCTTTTTCACTGGCCAGCACCAGCGCGCCGGCGCCGTCGGAAGTCTGCGAGCTGTTGCCGGCGGTGACCGAGCCGCGCGCGGCGAACACCGTCTTGAGCTTGGCCAGGCCTTCGAGCGAGGTGTCGGGGCGCGGGCCTTCGTCCAGGCTCACGGTGCGGGTCTTGCTGATCACTTCGCCGGTTTCCAGGTTGGCCGTGCGGTCGGTCACCTCGACCGGCGTGATTTCCATGCTGAACTCGCCGGCCTGCTGGGCCTTGATGGCCTTGAGGTGCGACTCGAGCGCGAACTGGTCCTGCGCCTCGCGCGAGACCTTCCACTGCTGGGCCACCTTCTCGGCCGTCAGGCCCATGCCGTAGGCGATGCCGACGTTCTCGTCGTTGAGGAACATATTGGGCGACAGCGAAGGCGAGTTGCCCGACATGGGCACCATGCTCATGCTCTCGGTGCCGGCGGCGAGCATCACGTCGGCCTCGCCCACGCGGATGCGGTCGGCCGCCATCTGGATGGCCGACAGGCCGGATGCGCAGAAACGGTTGACGGTGATGCCGCCCACGCTGGTCGGCAGGCCTGCCAGCACAGCGCCTATGCGCGCCACGTTCAGGCCTTGCGGGCCTTCGGGAATCGCGCAGCCGCAGATGATGTCCTCAATCGCCTTGGGATCCAGCGAAGGCACTTGCGCCAGCACGGCCTGCAGCGCCTTGACCAGCAGGTCGTCGGGCCGCGTGTTGCGGAAATAGCCCCTGTGCGAGCGCCCGATGGGCGTGCGCGTGGCGGCGACGATGTAGGCTTCCTGGACTTGTTTGCTCATGATGTTCCTTTGCTGTTTTCTTGCTCCCTCTCCCGCTTGCGGGAGAGGGCGGGGGTGAGGGTGAGGGTCTCGGCTGTTTGCAATATCTTTTCAAGTACAGCCTCTGTCTTGCTCAAGACGTCGTTGTTCCAAAAACGTAAAGTTTGAAAACCCAAGGCGGCCATGTCGCTGCCACGTTTCTCGTCATGGCTGCCAGCGGCTTCCTCTGCATGCTGGCCGCCATCCAATTCAATACCAAACCTATCTCAATACATGCGAAATCGGCGAAGTAAGGGCCTATCGGATGCTGGCGCCGAAACTTCAAGTCCTTGAGTTGCCGGCTTCTCAGCTTGGCCCACAAAAGGGCCTCCGCATCGGTCTGCCCCTGGCGCAGGGAACGGGAACGCACCCTCACCCCTGCCCTCTCCCGCTCGCGGGAGAGGGAGCCAGACACAGAGGCTTCCCGCTCTTGCTCCCTCTCCCGCGGGCGGGAGAGGGTTGGGGTGAGGGTGTCCACCGTCTTCATGCGCAGGCTTACTTTCGCGGGCCGGAGGGAATCCAGGCCCAGACAAATTCGCACTCCACCGGGTTCACGCCAGCTTCATCGGTCACGGTGACCGGCACGGTGACTTCACCCTTGTCGCTGGCCAGCATGGCCGCGCGCTGCTCGTCGCTCAGCGTGGCCACGGCGCGCAGGGCGCCGGTGGCGCGCTTCTTGAACGCCATCTTCAATTCCTTGGCCAGCGGGATGCAGTCGTCGCGCACATTCATGCCCACCACCATGCCGGTGGCGGTTTCCGCCAGCAGGTTCATGGCCGAGGCGTGCACGCCGCCTATGTGGTTCTGCACTTTCTTCTCGTTTTTGATGCCGATCTCGACCCGGCCCGCGCCCATCTCGAGGAAGTCCAGGCCGGCGGTTCCGGTAAAGGGCACGGCGCGGCGCAGCACCACGTTGCGGAACCAGGGGCGCGCAAAGGCCGGCACTTCGGTGAGCCGTTCCAGCTGCCGCTCCAGGCGGTTGGGTTTGTGGTCAGACATCAGTTACGGACGGGTTTGCCCGTGCTCATCATTCCCATGATTCGTTCCTGGGTCTTGGGGTGTTCGAGCAAGGAGCAGAAAGCCTTGCGCTCCAAGGTCATCAAATACTCTTCCGTCACCAGCGTGCCCGCATCCACGTCACCACCGCAGACCACACCGGCGATCAGGCCGGCGATGTGGAAGTCGTGGGCGCTGATGAAGCCGCCGTCGCGCATGTTGACCAGCTGGCCCTTGATGGTGGCCCAGCCGTTGCGGCCGACCACCGGGAACTGGCGCTTGTGCGGCGCGCGGTAGCCCGAGTTGAACAGCGCGCGCGCCTCGTTGAGCGCGACGAACAGCAGCTCGTCCTTGTTCGGCACGATCACGTCGCTGTCGAGCAGGTAGCCGATCTTGCGGCTTTCAATCGCACTGGTGCCGACCTTGGCCATCGCTGCGGCGGTGAAACCTTCGGTCAGGAAGGGCAGGATGTCCTTGTTGGTCGAGGTGCTCGCGTTCTCCGCGGCGCGGCGCGCGATGTAGGTCAGGCCGCCGGCGCCGGGCACCAGGCCCACGCCGACTTCGACCAGGCCGATGTAGCTTTCCATCGCGGCCACGCGTTTGGCCGAATACACCGCCATTTCGCAGCCGCCGCCCAGCGCAATACCGCGAATCGCCGACACCACGGGTACGGCCGCATAACGCAGCTTGAGCATCACGTTCTGCAGTTCGGCCTCGGCCCCCTCGATCGCCTTGGCGCCGCCCATCATGAAGGCGGGCAGCATGGCCTGCAGGTCGGCGCCGGCCGAGAACATCTCGTCGTTGGACCAGATGACCATGCCCTTGTAGCTTTTCTCGGCCAGGTCCACGCCCATGGCCAGGCCTTCGGCCACGTCGGGGCTGATGGCGTGCATCTTGGTCTTGATGCTGGCGATCAGCACGTCATCGTTCGCGCCGCCCAGCGTCCAGAGGCGGATCGCGTCGTCTTCATGCAGCGTGGTGCCGGCCGTCTCAAAGGCGGGCGCTTTCGAGCCCAGCACGTCTTCGGGGAAGAACTGGCGCTCGTACACCGGCAACTTGCGGCGCGGGATGAATTTTTTGGCGGAGGCGCTCCACGATCCCTGCTCGGTATGCACGCCGCCGGCATCGGCCACCGGGCCCTTGAACACCCATTCGGGCAGCGGCGCCTTGGACAGCGCCTTGCCGGCATCAATGTCTTCCTGGATCCAGGTGGCGACCTGTTTCCAGCCGGCTTGTTGCCACAGCTCGAACGGGCCTTGCTTGGAACCAAAGCCCCAACGCATCGCGAAGTCGATGTCGCGCGCGGTTTCGGCAATGCTTTCGAGGTGCACGGCGGCGTAGTGGAACTGGTCGCGCAGGATGGCCCAGAGGAAACGCGCTTCGGCGCCCTCGGCTTCGCGCAGCAGCTTCAGGCGCTCGCCCGCGGGCTTCTTGAGCATGCGGCCCACGACCTCATCGGCCTTGGCGCCGGCCGGCACGTATTCCATGCTTTCCGGGTCCAGGCGCAGGATGTCGCGGCCCTGTTTTTTGTAGAAGCCGGCGCCGGTCTTCTGGCCCAGGCTTTTCGATTCCAGCAACCTGGCCAGCACGGGCGGCGTGCCGTAAATGTCGGAGAACGGGTCTTCCACCTTGCCGGGGCCGAGGTTGTCCTGCAGCGTCTTGATGACGTGGGCCATGGTGTCCAGGCCCACCACGTCGGCGGTGCGGAAGGTGCCCGAACTTGCGCGGCCCAGCTTCTTGCCGGTCAGGTCGTCGACCACGTCGTAGGTGAGCTTGAAGGCCTCGGCCTCCTTGATGGTGGCCAGCATGCTGGCGATGCCGACGCGGTTGGCGATGAAGTTGGGTGTGTCGTGGGCGCGTATCACGCCCTTGCCGAGCGCGCTGGTGACAAAGGCTTCCAGGTCGTCCAGCACCTTGGGTTCGGTGGTCGGCGTGTTGATCAGCTCGACCAGCGTCATGTAGCGCGGCGGGTTGAAGAAGTGGATGCCGCAAAACCGCGGCTTGATGGATTCGGGCAGCGCCTCGCTGAGCTTGGTGATGGACAGGCCCGAGGTATTGCTCGCGACGATGGCGCCTTCGGCGATGAAGGGTGCGATCTTGTGGTACAGGTCGGTCTTCCAGTCCATGCGCTCGGCAATCGCCTCGATGATGAGGTCGCATTCCTTGAGCAGCTCCATGTTCTCTTCATAGTTGGCCTGCTGGATCAGCGCCGCGTCCTCGGGCACGCCCAAGGGTGCCGGCTTGAGCTTCTTGAGGCCCTCGACCGCCTTGATGACGATGCCGTTCTTGGGGCCTTCCTTGGCCGGCAGGTCGAACAGGATCACCGGCACCTTGACGTTGGCCAGGTGGGCGGCGATCTGCGCGCCCATGACGCCGGCGCCCAGCACGGCGACTTTTTTGACTTGGAATCGTGACATGGTTTTCTTTCTCTGAATCTGAATTGCGTGAGAGCCGCCGCGTTTACTGCAAGCGCTGCCAGACCTGGGTGCGGCCGAAAGGCCCGAAGGAGCCGCGCACTTCCATCTTCTTGCCGCCTTCAATGGGCGTCATCTTGAGGTTGTAGCTTTTGCCGTTCTCGGGGTCCAGAATCTTGCCGTCAACCCACACCTCGGCATCGGGTGATTTCTTCGCGCCGCGAATGACTTCCAGGCCGAGCTTGGGCTTGTCCTTGCGGTCGTCGGTGCACTCGGTGCACAGGTCCTCGGGCTTGACGCCGGGCAGCAGGCGTTTTTCGATTTTTCCGCTCAACACCCCCGCGTTGTCGGTGACACGCACCTCGGCCTTGGGCTCGCCGGTCTTGTCGTCAAAGCTGCGCCACAAGCCCACGGGTGTGGACTGCGCCAGTGCGCAGAAGGATGTTGCGCCCAGAATCGCTGCGAGAAATTCGTGTTTCATGCTTGTCCCCTTTGAGTGTGTTGCTCGTTGAAAAACTTCAGGCCAGTGCGTCGTCGGTTTCCATCAGCGATTTGCTGCCGGCGCGCGCCGTGCGCATCAGCGTGGCGGTTTCCGGAAACAGCTTGGCGAAGTAAAAACGCGCGGTCTGCAGCTTGCCCGTGTAGAACTTGTCGGTCGGCTTGCCTTGTGATTCCGCGGCGGCGATTTCACGCAGCGCGGTCTGCGCCATCAGCGCCCAGAAGTAGCCGAACACCAGGTGGCCGGCCACGCGCAGGTAGTCGACGGCAGCCGCGCCCACTTCGTCGGGGTTCTGGAAGCCCTTGAAGCCCAGTTCGGTGGTGAACTTGGTCATCTGGTCGGCCAGGTAAGCCAGCGGGTTGATGAACTCGGCCATCTTCTCGTTGACGCCCTCTTCGGCGATCAGCGCGCCAATGACCTTGCCGAATTTCTTCAGTGTGGCGCCGTTGTTGCCCAGCACCTTGCGGCCCAGCAGGTCCAGCGACTGGATGGTGTTGGTGCCTTCGTAAATCATGTTGATGCGGTTGTCGCGCACGAACTGCTCCATGCCCCATTCCTTGATGAAGCCGTGGCCGCCGAAGACCTGCATGCAGGCGTTGGTGGAAATATGGCCGTTGTCGGTCAGGAAGGCCTTGACGATGGGCGTGAGCAGGGCCACGATTTCGCCGGAGTCCTTGCGCACCTTCTCGTCGGGGTGGTGCAGTTCCTTGTCGAGCAGCAGCGTGCAGTAGATCGCCAGCGCCCGGCCGCCTTCGGCATAGGCCTTGGCCGTCAGCAGCATCTTGCGCACGTCGGGGTGCACGATGATGGGGTCGGCCGGCTTGTCCTTGGCCTTGACGCCCGAGAGCGAGCGCATCTGGATGCGGTCCTTGGCGTAGGCCAGCGCGTTCTGGTAGGCCACTTCGGTCAGGCCCAGCGACTGGTTGCCCACGCCCAGGCGCGCGGCGTTCATCATCACGAACATCGCGGCCAGGCCCTTATTGGGCGCGCCCACCATGGTGCCGACGGCATCGTCGAGCACCATCTGCGCGGTGGCGTTGCCGTGGATGCCCATCTTGTGCTCCAGGCCGCCGCAGTAAATGCCGTTGCGCGAACCGATGGCGCCGTCCTTGCCGACGTTGAACTTGGGCACGGCGAACAGGCTGATGCCCTTGCTGCCCTGGGGCGCGTCCGGCAGGCGGGCCAGCACCAGGTGCACGATGTTGGCGGCCATGTCGTGCTCGCCGGCGCTGATGAAGATCTTGTTGCCGGTCAGGCGGTAGGTGCCGTCGGGCTGCGGCTCGGCCTTGGTGCGCAAGAGGCCCAGGTCGGTGCCGCAATGCGGCTCGGTCAGGCACATGGTGCCGGTCCATTCGCCGCTGGTGAGCTTGGGCAGGTAGAGTTTTTTCTGCTCGTCGGTGCCGTGGGCGTGCAGGGCTTCATAAGCGCCGTGCGACAGGCCCGGGTACATGGTCCAGGCCTGGTTGGCCGAATTCAGCATCTCGTACAGGCACTGGTTCAGCACAAAGGGCAGGCCCTGGCCGCCGTATTCCGGGTCGCAGCTGAGCGCGGCCCAGCCGCCTTCGACGTACTGCGCGTAGGCTTCCTTGAAGCCCTTGGGCGGCGTGACTTCGTGCGTGGTCTTGTCGAGCTTGCAGCCCTCTTCGTCGCCGCTGATGTTCAGCGGGAAGGTCACCTCGGCGGCGAACTTTCCGGCTTCCTCGAGCACCGCGTTGATGGTGTCAACGTCGACGTCCGCATGCTTGGGGATGGCCTTGAATTCGTCGGTGACCTTGAGCACTTCGTGCATGACGAATTGCATGTCGCGCAGGGGCGGGCTGTACTGTGGCATGGTGGGTGGGTCCTTTAGCGTTAAACCGGTTTGGAAGGGGAGGCTTTGCCCGAAGCTTTTTTGGGCGAAGCGGAAGAAGGAGTGGAGGAAGCGGCCGTTGCGGCGCCATCGCCGTAACGCGCCAGGATGTTGGCAAAACCCGTGTTGGCGCGGTCCATGGAACCGGGCGTCTTGAGGAAGCGGGCTTCGTAATGCAGCGCCAGGATCAGGCCGTGGATTTCAAAGGCCATCTGGTGCTCGTCGGCATCGGGGCGCAGGTGGCCGGCCTCCTTGGCCTGCACCACGGCGCGGTACATGGCGGCCAGCCAGGTGCGCACAGAACCCGCGAGCGCGTCGCGCACCGGGCCCGGCCTGTCGTCGAACTCAACGGCGCCGCTGATGTAAAGGCAGCCCGAATCGATCTCCAGCGAGGTGCGTTTCATCCAGTTGTGGAACAGCGCCGCCAGGCGCGGCAGGCCGCGCGGCTGCTGCAGGGCCGGGAAGAAGACCTCTTCCTCAAAGCGCACGTGGTATTCGCGGATCACCGAGATCTGCAGTTCCTCGCGCGAGCCGAAATGGGCGAACACGCCCGACTTGCTCATGCGCATGACCTCGGCCAGCGCGCCTATGCTCAGGCCTTCCAGCCCGATCTGCGTGGCCAGGCCCAGGGCCGCATCCACAATGGCCGCCTTGGTCTGCTGGCCTTTTTGCTGGCTTTTGGCCACAGCGCTGCCCACAACGGGGGCGCGGGAGGCTTTGGCGGGAAGTTCTGTGACGGGCATGGGTGCTACAAAATAAAACGAACGGTCGTTCTATTTTGCAACACTTTGATGACATTGCAAAGACCAGGGGAGTTTCTAGGGCATCTGGCCTAGGACGAGCACGGGTTAACCCTGCGAATCGCACAATTCTACGGTTCACGGGTATGCGGCCTCCCCTTATTTCGATACCTTTAGGTTCTCTTTTTATATATATTTATATACCTATAGGTATATTTTTATTGATAAAATACAAACCTATGAGTACCTCAAATTTTGACGCCTTAAGGCTGCTTCAGGTGGAGACAGCCCTTTCCAGGTGGCGTGAAGCAGATCTGCCATCAAGGCCTCCGCATGGCTGGGCGGCGACCATCCGCACCGCACTTGGCATGAGTGCAACGGCCCTGGCGCGCCGCCTGAAGATGACTGCGTCGGGGCTTCGAAAGCTGGAGAAAGCCGAGGCCGATAAAACCATCACCCTGGCGAGCCTGCAAAAAATGGCCGACGCCCTCAATTGCGAGCTTCGCTATGCGCTGGTGCCCCGGCAACCCTTGGAACAGATGCTATTGGACCGCGCACGAGAAGTTATTTCAGAGGAAATGAAACCCGTTGAGCACACCATGGCGCTCGAAGACCAGACCGTGCAAGGCGCAAACCGGCAACGGCAAATTGATGCCCTGGCCAAAATGCTGCTGGCGCAAAAATCCAGGCGTGCCCTATGGTGATCAAGCTGGACTACGCGCCCGGCCAGACGCCGATTGATCCAGACGAAATGGGCGGGTTGATTCCCAGGCACATCACGACTCAAGCCGAGCTCAATGAATACGAACAAGCCAACATCCTCGCTGGCCAGCGCTGGGCCTTCGGCCCACGCCAGCGTGGCAAAGAGTTGCTGAATGAAGGCTTTGTACGCACGCTGCATAAGCGCATGTTCGACAAGACCTGGCGTTGGGCGGGAACGTTCCGGTCAACCGACAAGAGCATCGGCATAGCCTGGGAACAGGTCAGCGTGAAGCTGCGCCAGTTGCTGGACAACACAGGTTATCAAGTCGCGGAGAAAGCTTTTGAAGCCGATGAAATCGCTGTGCGCTTTCATCACAGCCTGGTGCTGATCCATCCATTCCCGAACGGCAACGGACGTCACGCCCGCATGATGGCCGACGTTCTGGTCAAAAGTCTGGGCGCCGAGCGCTTTTCGTGGGGTGCGAATGCGGACCTCGGGCCTGATGGAGACACCCGCCGTCAATACATAGACGCGCTAAGAGCCGCCGATGCAGGCCAATTTGAAGGACTCTTCAAATTTGCCCGCAGCTAAAACGGGCCGCGCCTCCAGCATTCCAAAGGCCGGCCTTAAAGCTTTACTTCTTACTTTACGAGTTTGAACGGCACCACAGTCTGGTGCTGCTCACCCAAACCTTCAATCCCCAGCGACATGGTGTCGCCCTTCTTCAGGAAAACCGGTGGCTTCATGCCCAGGCCGACGCCGGGCGGGGTGCCGGTGGTGATCACGTCGCCGGGTTCCAGGGTCATGAACTGGCTCACGTAGCTGATGATTTTGGCGACGCTGAAGATCATGGTCTTGGTGCTGCCGTTCTGCACGCGCTTGCCGTTGACTTCCAGCCACATCGACAGCTTTTGCGGGTTCGGCACTTCGTCGCGCGTGACCAGCCAGGGGCCGAGCGGGCCGAAGGTGTCGCAGCCTTTGCCCTTGTCCCAGGTGCCGCCGCGCTCGATCTGGAATTCGCGTTCGCTGACGTCGTTGATGGTGCAGTAGCCAGCCACGTGGTCCAGCGCGGATTTTTGCGAAACGTAGCGGGCCTGCTTGCCGATGACCACGCCGAGCTCGACTTCCCAGTCGGTCTTGACCGAGTTCTTGGGCAGCATGATGGGATCGTTGGGGCCCTGGATGCAGCTGGTGGCTTTCATGAAGACGACGGGCTCGGCCGGGATGGGCAAGCCGGATTCGGCGGCGTGGTCGGCGTAGTTGAGGCCGATGGCAATGAACTTGCGGGTGCCGGTGACCGGGCTGCCGTAGCGCGGTGAGCCCTTGACCAGCGGCAGCTTGTCGGTCTTGAGTTTGCTCAATTTGGCGAGCGCGGCGTCGCCGAGCTGGTCGGGGCCGATGTCCTTGATGACGCTGCTCAAGTCGCGCAGCTTGCCGTTGGCATCGATGAGGCCGGGCTTTTCCTTGCCGGGGTTGCCATAACGAACGAGTTTCATGGTTTTTCCTTTGGATGAATCAGGTTAAAAGTTAATACGTTGAACGGCCGCCGGAAAGGTCAAACACGGCGCCTGTCGAAAAAGAACAATCTTCGGTGCACAGCCAGCCGACCAGGGCAGCCACCTCATCGGGCGTGCCGAAGCGGCCCATGGGGATTTTCGAGAGCATGAACTGGATGAACTCCGGTGTCATCTGCTCAAAAATCGGCGTCTTCACCGCAGCCGGCGTGACGCAGTTGACGCGCACGCCAGTATCGGCGAGTTCCTTGCCCAATGATTTGGTCAGCGCGATCACCGCAGCCTTGCTGGCGCTGTAGGCGCTGGCGTTCGGGTTGCCATCCTTGCCGGCCACCGAGGCGATGTTGACGATGCGCCCGTAGTTGCGCGCGCGCATGTGCGGCACGACTTCGCGGCAGCAGAAGAACAGGCCGTTGAGGTTGACCTGCTGCACCTGCATCCACTGCTCGGGCGGGTAGTCCCAGAGTTTGACGTTGGGGCCGGTGATGCCGGCCGAGTTGACCAGTGCGTCGATTACCGGGTTGTGCGCGACGGTCTGTTTGACCGCCTCGACCACACTCGCATGGCTGGCGACGTCGACGGCCACGGGGTGCGCGCCGGCGCCCAGCGCGGCTTTGGCTTTAGCCAGCGCTTCGGGGTTGATGTCCCACAGCGTGACCGTGCCGCCCGAGGCGAGAAAACGTTCCGCGATCGCAAAACCCAGCCCCACGGCGCCACCGGTGATGACCGCGTGGCGACCTTGGAGGTCTAGCTGGTTCATATGGTGATGCCGCCGTCGATGTTGTAGGCCTGGCCGGTCACAAAGGCGGATTCGTCGCTGGCCAGGAAGACCACCAGCGGCGCGATTTCATGCGCCTGGGCCAGGCGGCCCAGCGGCTGGCGCGCGACAAAGGCCTTGCGCGCTTCCACCGGGTCGGCGTTGGCGTTGATGCGGTCCTGCAGCGAGGGCGTGTCGACCGTGCCGGGGCAGATCGCATTGCAGCGCACGCCGTCGGCGACAAAATCGGCCGCGACGCTTTTGGTCAGGCCTATCACCGCGGCCTTGGTCGTGCCGTAGATAAAACGGTTGGGCAGGCCCTTGATGCTGCTGCAGACGCTGGCCATGTTGATGATGCTGCCGCCTTTTTTGGCCTGCATCTTGGGCAGTACCGCCTGGATCATCCAGAACTGCGCGCGCACGTTGAGCTGGAAGGCGAATTCGAGTTCTTCATCGGTGGCCTGCAGCGCGTTGCCGCCGTGCACAAAACCCGCGCAGTTGAACAGCACGTCCAGCGCCGGCAGGCCGCCCACCAGCTGGTGGATGGCGGCCTTGTCGAGCACGTCCAGCGGCAGCGCGGTGATGTTGGCCACGCCCTTGTAGCTCTCCAGCAATTTCGTATTCACGTCGGTCGCCCACACCTGCGCGCCCTCGGCCGCGAGCGCCAGCGCGCTGGCGCGCCCTATGCCCTGGCCCGCCGCCGTGACCAGTGCTTTTTTTCCTTCAAGTCTCATCAATGCTCCTACAGGGTTTTGCCGGATGTTGGCCCGGGGCTTTCATGGGATTATTAATTGGCCTGACCACTTGTCCAATTCTGGCTAACCCTTAAGCCCTCCGCCTTCACCGCTTCCTCCTCCATGCCCCTGCAGACCGTCGAACCGCAACGCCTGTACCGCCAGATCGCCGAGCAGCTGCGCACGCTGATCTCCGCCGGCGAATGGGCCGTGGGCGCGCGCCTGCCAGCCGAGCGCGACCTGGCGCGGCAGCTGGGCGTGAGCCGGCCTTCGGTGCGCGAAGCGCTGATCGCGATGGAAGTCGAAGGCTGGGTCGAAGTGCGCACCGGCTCCGGCGTCTATGTGCTGGACCGCACCAAGCCGCCCAGCCACGACGGTCATGGAAATGGGCAGGCCGAACAGATTTCGCCCGACGAATGGGGGCCGCTGGAGTTGATACGCGCGCGCCGCGTGGTCGAAGGCGAGGTCGCCGCCATGGCCGCGACGCAGGCCAAACGCAAACACATAGACGCGATGACCAAGGCCATCACCAGCATGAAGCACGACGCCGACCACGGCGTGCTGCCGCTGGAAGGCGACCGCGCGTTCCACACCGCCATCGTCGAGTCCTGCGGCAACGTGGTGCTGATTGAAACCATACAGCGCTTCTGGGACTCGCGGCGCGGCCCGTTGTTTGAACGCCTGGGCGGCCACTTTGAAACGGTGGATTCCTGGCGCTCGGCGATCGCGGAACACCAGGCGATCCTGGACGCGGTGCGCAACCATGACGCCGACGCCGCGCGCATCGCCATGCACGAACACATGGACCAGTCGCACAAACGCTTCAGCGTGAGCTGGCGCCAGGCCAAGCAGCCGAAGGCCGCCAAAAAATAACGTTCCCCTTCCCTCAACCCTGACCCCTGACCCCTGACCCCTGACCCCTGACCCCTGACTCCTACAAGAAAAGAAAGCGAGACAAAAGCATGAACCTCCTGAACACCTCCAAGCGGCTGGCCACGGCCCTGCTGCTGCTCACCAGCCTCAGCGGCGGCGCCTGGGCGCAGGCCTACCCGAACAAGCCGATTGAAGTGATGGTGGCCTTCCAGCCCGGCGGCGGCACCGATTCGCTGGCGCGCGCCTATGCGGAAGCGGCCAAAAAATACACCACGCAGCCGCTGGTGGTCTACAACAAGCCGGGTGCCAGCGGCGCCATCGGCCTGGCCGACGTGGTCAACGCCAAACCCGACGGCTACAAGATCGCCATGCTGTTTGTCGAAGTGACCATCCTGCCGCACATGGGCATCACCAAGATCACGCAGGACGATTTCATCCCGATAGCCCGCCTCAACGCCGACCCGGCCGCCATCACGGTGCGCGCCGATTCGCCCTACAACACGATTGAAGACTTCCTTGCCGCCGCCAAAAAGACCGGCAGCGACGTGAAGGTCGGCAACGCCGGCAACGGCTCGATCTGGCACCTGGCCGCCGCTTCGCTGGAAGAAAAAACCGGCGCCAAGTTCAACCACATCCCTTACCAGGGCGCCGGCCCCGCCGTGCTGGCCCTGCTGGGCGGCCATGTGGACGCCGTGGGCGTGAGCCCAGCCGAAGTCGCCGTGCACGTGGCGGCCGGCAAGCTGAAGATCCTCGGCGTGATGGCCGACCAGCGCGTCAAGGGTTTTGAGAATGTGCCGACCTTCAAGGAACGCAAGGTCGACCTCTCCATCGGCACCTGGCGCGGCCTGGGCGTGGCCAAAGGCACTCCGCCTGAAGTGGTCGATTACATCCGCGCGATGACCAAAAAAGCCGCCGAAGAACCCGTCATGCGCGAAGTCATGGACAAGCTCAACCTGGGTTATGCCTATGCCGACGGCCCCGCCTTCAAGGCGCAGATGGTGCATGACAACGACAACTTCAAGCAACTCGTCAACAAGCTCAACCTGAAGAACTGAGCAACGAGCCTGTTCAATGTCTAAACGAGGCCGCGCAAGTACCTTCTCGGGATGGGATGCAAGGCGCGGTGCGACGCCCATAGTGCAGCTATGGGCTAGCGCCGCAACGCCGCAGACCGCCCGAGAAGGCGCTTGCCCTTCGGGTTGGGATGAAATCGGGCGATTGAGCCACCCGAGCTCTTGCATGGGCATGAGCCCATGCAGCGTGCCCGGTCGGCCCACTCATCCCGATTGCATCCCAACGCGGCCCCGTTTAGACATTGAACAGGCTCTTAGACCCCGGCTTCACGGCGTGCGCACTGGCGCGCACGCCGTTTCCCTTCCCTCATGCCAGCAACACCCTTCGAGGAGACAACCATGAACGCATTGCACAACAAACGATTCGCCGTCAAAACCCTTGCCGCCTGCGCGCTGATGGCCGGAGCGCTGGGCTTTTCCGGCCTTGCCGTCGCGCAGACCAAGCTCAAATGGGCGCACGTCTATGAGACTTCCGAGCCCTTCCACAAATGGTCGGTCTGGGCCGGCGACGAAATCAAGAAACGCACCAACGGCAAGTACGAGATCCAGGTGTTCCCGGCCTCCACGCTGGGCAAAGAGGCCGACATCAACCAGGGCCTGACGCTGGGGACGGTGGACATCATCCTCACGGGTGCCAGCTTTGCCGGCCGCACCTACCCGCCGCTGGCGATCGGCTATTTCCCCTTCATCTTCCGCGACGCCGAGCACCAGCTCAAGTTCGCCAAGAGCGACGTGTTCAAGGAACTGGCCGCCGGCTACGACCAGAAAAGCGGCAACCACATCACGGCGCTCAACTACTACGGCGCGCGCCACGTCACCTCCAGCGCGGCGCGGCCAATCTCCAAGCCGGAAGACATGAAGGGCCTGAAGATCCGCGTGCCGGATGCGCCGGCCTACATGGCATTCCCGAAATCGCTGGGCGCCAACCCGACGCCGATTGCCTTTGCCGAGGTCTACCTGGCGCTGCAAAACGGCACGGTGGACGCGCAGGAGAACCCGCTGCCCACCATTGAAGCCAAGAAGTTCTATGAAGTGCAGAAGAACATCTCGCTGACCGGCCACATCGTCGACTCGCTGCTGACCGTGGTCTCGGGCCAGCTGTGGGGCAAGCTCAGCGCCGACGAGAAAAAGATCTTCAGCGACGTGATGCTGGAAGCCGCCGAAAAAACCGGCCGCGAGATCATCGCCTCGGAAGCCAGGCTGGTGGAAGAGTTCAAGAAAAAGGGCAACAACGTGATCACGGTCGACAAGAACGCCTTCCGTGCGGCGGTGCTGAAGAACACCACGCCGGCTGATCAAGGCTACCGCCAGGCCGATTACGACCGCATCGTTAATCTCAAATAGGTAGCCGCCCGTAAAGCTACTGCGCGGACCGATCTCGCACCTGTGATGCTCGCCGTACTGGAGTACGGCTGCGCTTCTCGACGCGACCTCGGACCGCTCGCTACGCTTTCCGGGCGACTACCGGCGCCCTGCCTGCAAGACAAAAACAAGGAGACAAGATGAGCGAAAAAATCATCAGCGACGACGGTTCCTTCCACACCGAGGACGAGGCGGTGGACCTGTCTACCGTCACGGTCGAAGGCTGGGTGGCACTGGCTTTTTTCTGGGTGCTGGGCGCCACGGTGCTGTACCAGTTCATCACGCGTTATGTCTTCAACGACTCGGCCGCGTGGACCGAGGAGATTGCGCGTTATGAACTGATCGCCGTGGTCTTCATAGGCGCGGCCATAGGCGTGGCCAAGAACAACCACATCCAGGTGGATTTTTTCTACCGCCACATGTCTGCCAAGGTGGGCCGCGTGATGTCGACGGTAACGGACGTGTTGCGCATAGGTTTTTACGGCGCGGCGGTGTTCATGACCATCCAGATGATGGAAAAAATCGGCAACCAGACTCGCATGACCATTGTGGACATGCCCATGAACATCGTCTACGGCCTGTGCCTGCTGGGCTTTGCCGCCATGCTGTTTCGTTCGGTGCAGGTGGCCCTGATCCATTACCGGCGCGGCTACAGCGTGCTGGAACGCCCCGACTCCACCATGGAAGACCGCTGAACGCGGGAGATACCTCACCATCATGCTCAAAATATTCTTCCTGATTTTCATGGGCGCCGGCATACCGGTGGCCATCGCCATGGCCGGCGCCTCGCTGGTCTACATCCTGGTCACCGGCAACCTGCCGCCTTTTGTCGTCATACACCGCATGGTGTCGGGCATTGACAGCTTTCCGCTGCTGGCCGTGCCTTTCTTCATCCTGGCCGGCAACCTGATGAACAACGCCGGCATCACCACCCGCATCTACAACTTCGCGCTGGCGCTGGTGGGCTGGCTCAAGGGCGGCCTGGGCCACGTCAACGTGCTGGGCTCGGTGATCTTCGCCGGCATGAGCGGCACGGCGATTGCCGACGCCGCCGGCCTGGGCACCATCGAGATCAAGGCCATGAAAGAGCACGGCTACTCGTCCGAATTCGCGGTCGGCGTCACGGCCGCTTCGGCCACGCTGGGCCCCATCATCCCGCCCAGCCTGCCGTTTGTGATCTACGGAATGATGGCCAATGTGTCGATTGGCGCGCTGTTCCTGGCCGGTCTGCTGCCGGGCCTGTTGATGGCGGTGCTGATGATGTTGACGGTGGCTTACTTTGCCCACAAGAACAAATGGGGCGCCGACATCAAGTTCTCGGGCAGCAAGCTGGCCAAGGCCCTGATCGAGCTGGGCGTGGTGGCGGCCTGGCCGCTGGTCCTGTGGCTGCTGATCACGAAGGCGGGCGCGCCGGCGCAGGTGACGGTAATCGCCGGGCTGGTCGCGCTGTTTGTGCTCGACAAGATTTTCAAATTCGAGGCCGTGCTGCCCATCATGACGCCGGTGCTGCTGATAGGCGGCATGACGACCGGCCTGTTCACGCCCACCGAAGGCGCGATCGCGGCCTGCGTCTGGGCCATGGTGCTGGGTTTCTTCTGGTACAAGGCGCTGAAGTTCAAGATGTTCGTCAAGGTGTGCCTGGACACCGTCGAGACCACTTCCACCGTGCTCTTCATCGTGGCGGCCGCGTCCATCTTCGGCTGGATGCTGACGGCCACCGGCGTGACCACGGCAATTGCCTCGTGGGTGCTGGGCTTTACCCAAAGCCCCTGGGTGTTTTTGCTGCTGGCCAACCTGTTGATGCTGTTTGTCGGCTGCTTCCTGGAGCCCACGGCCGCCATCACCATCCTGGTGCCCATTCTGCTGCCCATCACCGCGCAGCTGGGCATAGACCCGGTGCATTTCGGCCTGGTGATGGTGCTCAACCTGATGATCGGCCTGTTGCACCCGCCCATGGGCATGGTGCTGTTTGTGCTGGCGCGCGTGGCCCACCTTTCAGTGGAGAGGACCACAATGGCCATCCTCCCTTGGCTGGTGCCGCTGCTATTGAGCCTGGGCATCATCACTTATTTCCCTGCGGCAGTACTCTGGCTGCCGAAGATGTTTTACTAAAATGAACCCACCCCCGAAGCGCCTTCGGCGCCTCCCCCTCAGGGGGCGCCACCTGCGGCCCGGCAAAGCCGGTTCCGCGATGGCACTTGATTGAAAACGCAGAGATCCCCACCATGACGCCCTTTATTCGCCTCCATCCCGCCGACGACGTCCTGATTGCCCGCGCCCAGCTGGTGGGCGGCACCCAGGTTGAAGACATTACTGTGCGAGGCCTGATCCCCGCCGGCCACAAGATCGCCACGCGCGCGCTGGCCGAGGGTGAGCCGGTGCGGCGCTACAACCAGATCATCGGCTTCGCGAGCAAGCCCATCGCGCCGGGTGAACACGTGCACACGCACAACCTGGACATGGGGCCCGACAAGGGCGACTTCGCGCGCGACTATGCCTTCGGCGCCGACGTGAAGCCGGCGCCCGCGAAGCGCGAGGCGACGTTTATGGGCATCAAGCGGCCCGACGGGCGTGTGGCCACGCGCAACTACATCGGCATCCTGTCCAGCGTCAACTGCTCGGCCACCGCGGCGCGCGCGATTGCCGATCATTTTTCGCGGCAGAACAATCCTTCCGCACTCAATGACTTTCCCAACGTCGACGGCGTGGTGGCGCTCACGCACGGCACGGGCTGCGGCATGGATTCGGACGGCCTGGGCCTGCAGATTTTGCAGCGCACGCTGACGGGTTATGCGACGCACCCCAACTTCGCCGGCGTGCTGGTGGTGGGCCTGGGCTGCGAGTCCAACCAGATCAACGCCTGGCTGGCCCACGGCAGCCTGCGCGAGGGTGAAACCCTGCGCGTCTTCAGCATCCAGGACACGGGCGGTACGGCCAAGACCGTGGCCAAGGGCATCGCGATGATCAAGGAGATGCTGCCGCAAGCCAATGCCGTGAAACGCGAGCCCTGCAGCGCCGCCCACATCACCATAGGCCTGCAGTGCGGCGGCTCCGACGGCTATTCGGGCATCAGCGCCAACCCTGCCCTGGGCGCGGCGGTCGACTTGCTGGTGGCGCACGGCGGTACCGCCATCCTCAGCGAGACGCCAGAGATCTACGGCGCCGAGCATTTGCTCACGCGGCGCGCGGTGCGCCCGGACATCGCCGAGAAGCTGATCTCGCGCATCAAATGGTGGGAGCACTACACCGAGATCAACGAAGGCGAGATGAACAACAACCCCTCGCCGGGCAACAAGGCCGGCGGGCTCACCACGATTCTGGAGAAATCCCTGGGCGCGGTCGCCAAGGGCGGCACTTCCAACCTGGAGGCGGTGTACGAATACGCCGAACCCGTGGGCGCGCACGGTTTTGTCTACATGGACACGCCGGGCTACGACCCGGTCAGCGCCACGGGCCAGGTGGCCGGCGGCGCCAACATCATCTGCTTTACCACCGGCCGCGGTTCGGCCTACGGCTGCGCGCCCTCGCCTTCGCTCAAGCTCGCCACCAACTCGGCGCTGTGGCAGCGGCAGGAAGAAGACATGGACATCAACTGCGGCGAGATCATCGACGGCGGTGTCTCGGTGCAGGAGATGGGGCAGCGCATCTTCGAGATGGTGCTGGCCACGGCCTCGGGGGAGCCGAGCAAGAGCGAAAAACACGGCTACGGCCAGAACGAGTTCGTGCCCTGGCAAGTTGGCGCGGTGATGTAAACGCAGGCCATGCAAAAAACCCTTCAAGCCCCCGATCTGCGCGCCCACTGCGCCCGCATCCTCGTTGCCGCGGGCAGCTCGCCCGAAGAAGCCGACAAGGTCGCCGCCAACCTCGTCATGGCCAACCTCAGCGGCCACGACTCGCACGGCGTGGGCATGCTGCCGCGTTATGTGGACGCGGTGCTTGAAGGCGGCCTCACGCCGAATGCGCAGGTCAAGACCGTGCTGGACGCCGGCGCGCTGCTGAGCCTCAACGGCCAGCGCGGCTACGGCCAGGTGGTCGGCGAGCAGGCCATGCTGCTGGGCATGGCCCGCGCCAAAGAGCAAGGCAGCTGCATCCTGGCGCTGGCCGAATCGCACCACCTGGGCCGCATAGGCCATTTCGCCGAGATGGCGGTGGCGCAAGGCTTGGTGTCGCTGCACTTCGTGAACGTGATGACGCGTCCGGTGGTGGCGCCCTGGGGCGGCGCCGACGGCCGCTACGGCACCAACCCCTGCTGCATAGGCATACCCTTGAAACAGCCCGCCGACGTGCGCCGCGCCGGGCCGCCCCAAGCAAGCACAGCCCCCTCGGGGGGCAGCGAAGTACACGAAGTGACGAGCGTGGGGGCCCATTTCATTTTGGACTTCGCCACCAGCCGCGTGGCCCAGGGCAAGATGCGCGTGGCGCACAACCAGGGCAAGTCGGTGCAGCCCGGCCTGCTGATTGACGAGCACGGCCAGCCGACCACCGACCCGGGCGTGGTGGTGGTGCCGCAGGCCAATGGATTTTTCGGCGCGCTCATGCCGTTCGGCGAACACAAGGGCTACGGCCTGGCCGTGGCCTGCGAATTGCTAGGCGGCGCGCTGACCGGCGGCGGCACCTGGCACCACCCGACGGTGAGCGTGCGCGCCGTCTACAACAGCATGCTGACCATCCTGATAGACCCGGGCAAGCTCGGCACGCAGTCGGCGATGGAAAGCGAGGCGATGGCCTTTGTCGAATGGCTGCGCAAAAGCCCGCCGGCCGACGGCGTGCACGGCGTGCAGATTGCCGGTGAGCCCGAGCGCCGCGCGCGCGTGGAACGTGAGCGCGACGGCATCGAGATCGACGCCAGCACCTGGGAGGAAATCGTGGGCGCGGCCGGCAAGGTGGGGATGAGCCTAACGGACTGAGACCGTCAGTTGACCCGCGGGCCGCGCGAGGGGGTGATTCTTTATCAGTGGGGGCCGGGGTCCGGCTTTGCCGGCCCCAAGGCGCCCGTCCCCTGGGGAAAAGGCGCGACACGAAGTGCGCGTCCGACAGGGATGGCTCTTGTTAGCCCAATATGGTCGCGAGGCTGGCTTCGAGGTGCTCGGACGGCAAGCGCTTGAAGCCTGAGCGGGCAAAACGCTGCAGGCGGCCGACCATAAAGGCGACGATGACGGAGGCGCGGACCTGGGCGTCCACCGTGGGGGTGGCGGCGCCGCTGGCGGCCGCGGCGTCGCGCAGGCTTTGTTTGAGGCTGGATTCCAGTTTGTCGAAGAACTGGTTCATGCGCTCCTGCAGCCGGTCGTTCTCAAACACCAGGGCATCGCCGACCATGACGCGGGTCATGCCGGGGTTCTTTTCGGCGAATTGCAGGATCATGACGACCAGCTTGCGGGTGCGGGCAGCGTGGTCGGGTTCGCGTTCGCCGATCTGGTTGATCAGGGTGAAGACGCTTTGCTCGATGAATTCGATCAAGCCTTCGAACATCTGGGCCTTGCTGGCGAAATGGCGGTACAGGGCCGCTTCGCTCACGTCCAGCTTGGCGGCCAGGGCCGAGGTGGTGATGCGTTCGGCGCCCGGCTGCTCCAGCATGGTCGCCAGCGCCTGCAGGATCTGGACCCTGCGCTCCCCCGGTTTGGGGCGCTTGCGCACCGCAGGCTCGGCGGATGCTGGCGTGGCCTGCGGGCTCACTTCGGATTCAGACGCTAAGTCGGACATAGGCGATGGAATGGAGAATGTTTCAAAAAACCGGAAATCGTTGCAATTGATTCTCGCACAGGGAAGTGACGGATCAGGGCTTGCGATGCCCGGGTTTTACCGCGTGAGGCGAAGCTACAACGTTCTGTTTCGTAACAGCGAGCGCTCACTGTGGCCGGGGAACTACAAACTCAGGCGGACCCGCAATCCACGCGGTCCCGGGGCGTCGGCGACGGCGTCGTCCAGTTCCAGCTGGGAATGGTGGACACGGGCAATTTCGCTGGCAATGGCCAGGCCCAGGCCGTTGCCCTCCCCCACCGTGCCCTGCACCCGGTAAAAACGCTGCAAGGCCTTGGCGCGCTCGTGCGGCGCGATGCCCGGGCCGTCGTCTTCAACTTCCAGGAACACGCCGGATTGCCCGGCGTCACCGACGCCCTGCGGGCCGGGACCGCAACGTATGGTCACCGTGCCGCCGGGCGGCGTGTATTTGACGGCGTTGTCCACCAGGTTGCCCAGCAGTTCGCGCAGCAGCCATTCATAGCCGGTGGCCTGGGCGGGCTGGGCTTCCAGGCCCAGGTCTATGCCTTTGCGGGTGGCGGCATCCAGGTGCAGCGGCAGGATGGACTCGCACAAATCCTTCAAGTCCACCCGCTGCATGGGCTGGGCCGCGGCGGCCGACGCGTCGGCGCGCGACAGGGCCAGCAGCTGGTTGGCCAGTTGGGAAGTGCGCCGCGTCGCGTTGCGCAGCTTGATGATCTTGTCGGCCGGCAGCGTGACCGCACCGTCCGAGCCGCCGGCCTGCGCCACCTTGGCCGCCTGCGCCCAGGCTTCGACCTGGGCCTGCAGGCCGGCCAGCGGCGTGCGCAGCTGGTGCGCGGCGTCGGCGACGAAACGGCGCTGGCCTTCCGCCTGGTCGTTGACCAGGCCGAACAGGCGGTTCAGCGCGCTGACCAGCGGCTGGACTTCGGCGGGCGTGGTGAGCGGGTCTATGGCGCTGAGGTCGCGCGGGCTGCGGCGCTCCACCGCGTCTTTCAATTCGATCAGCGGCTTGAGCGCCCGCGTGACGGCCCAGTTGACGGCAAAGCCGGCCGCCAGCACCAGGATGATGTTGGGCAGCAGCACCTTGAGCAGCACGGAACGCACCCACTGCTGGCGCGGGTCCGAGCCGTCGGCCAGTTCCACGATCAGCTCGCCCGCGGCGGTCTTGATGCGCTGGGCCGCGATGCGGTAGATCACGCCGTTGAATTCAATGCTGTGGAACTCGGGGTCGTGCGTGGCCGGCAGAATTTCGGGAATCCAGATCTCGCCGGCCAGGAACTGCCCTTCGGCGCCCGAAATACGGAAGCCGGCGGATTTGGTGCGGCCCTTGAGGAAATCCTCCACCTCGGGCGCCAGCAGCAGCACGGGGCCCTTGCCTGGCGTGGGGCCGGGCGCCACCACCGAATCGGCGAGCAGCGGAATCAGCCGCAGCAGTTGCTGGTCTTTTTGCAGGGCGACGTTGCCGGCGGTGCGGTAGTCAAAGTAAATGCTCACCAGCGCGAAAATTCCCAGCGGCACCAGCAACAGCAAGAGCAGGCGGCGCTGCAGGCCGGACTTCATGGCGGCGGGCACCAGGCGGCTGTTGCCGGTGCGCAGGGCCAGGCTGCGGAGACGGCCTTTGAGGCCGGCGGCCCGGGGTTGGCCGGGGGAGTCCATGGCCGCGCCGCTTATTCGGCGCCCGCGCCGGACGCCGCTTCCGTCAATTCCAGGCGATAGCCAAAACCCCGGATCGAGCGAACGGCGATGCCGTGCGGCTCCAGCTTGCCGCGCAGGCGCGAGATGTAGACCTCGATGGCGTTGGGCGTGATTTCCTTGTCCCAGCCTGTCATGGCCTGCAAGAGTTTGTCTTTACTGGCGGGTTTCGGGGCGTTGATCAGCAGGTATTCCATCACCGTCCACTCGCGCGGGCCGAGTTCTATCAACTGGCCGTTGGCGCGCGCTTCGCGGTTGGCGGTGTCGAGTTCCAGCGCGCCGAAGCTCAGGGTGGCGCTGGTGGCCGCCTGCGAGCGGCGCAGCAGCGCGCGCAGGCGCGCCAGCAATTCGGGCAGCTCAAAGGGCTTGACCATGTAGTCGTCGGCGCCCAGGTCCAGGCCCTGGACGCGGTCCTGCAGGGCGTCGCGCGCGGTCAGGATCAGCACCGGCATGGTCAGCCCGCCGCGGCGCAGGCGCCGGGTCAGTTCCAACCCGTCGATGCGCGGCAGGCCGATGTCGATGATGGCGGCGTCAAAGGTTTCGCCCTGGAGGACTTCCTCGGCCCGCTCGGCGCTGCCGACCCAGTCGACCGCGTAACCGGCGTCGCTAAGCCCCAGCTTGATGCCGCTGGCCACCATCACGTCGTCTTCAACTAACAGAAGTCTCACCTGGATTCCCCCCATGGCGCCTTTGGCGCCACCCCCTCAAGGGGGCGCCACCTGTGGCCCGGCAAAGCCGGTTCCACGGTGGCAGCTTGCGAAGAGTCCGGGCGCGTCATCACTGGGTGGCTAGTGTGATCGGATCATGGTGCCGTAGGCCTGGTCGGTCAGGATTTCCAGCAGCATGGCGTGCGGCACCCGGCCGTCGATGATGTGGACCGCGTTCACGCCGCTCTTGGCCGCGTCCAGCGCGCCTTCGATCTTGGGCAGCATGCCGCCCGAAATCGTGCCGTCGGCGAACAGCTCGTCGATCTCGCGGGCGCTCAGGTCGGTGAGCAGCTCGCCGGCCTTGTTGAGCACGCCGGGCGTGTTGGTCAGCAGCACCAGCTTCTCGGCTTTCAGCACCGTGGCCAGCTTGCCCGCCACCACGTCGGCGTTGATGTTGTAGCTCTCGTTTGCCTCGCCGAAGCCGATGGGGCTGATCACCGGGATGAAGGCGTCGTCCTGCAGGGCCTTGACCACGCTGGGGTCGATGCTGACGATGTCGCCGACAAAGCCGATGTCGTGCTCCTTGGTTGGGTCGTCCTTGTCGAGCATCTTGAGTTTTTGCGCGCGGATCATGCCGCCGTCGCGCCCGGTCAGGCCCACGGCCTTGCCGCCGGCCTGGTTGATCAGGCCCACGATGTCCTGCTGCACCTGGCCGGCCAGCACCCACTCGACGACTTCCATGGTTTCCTCGTCGGTGACGCGCATGCCCTGGATGAATTGGCCCTTTTTGCCCAGGCGGTTGAGCGCCGCCTCGATCTGCGGGCCGCCGCCGTGCACCACCACCGGGTTCATGCCCACCAGCTTGAGCAGCACAACGTCCTCGGCGAAGTCCGCCTGCAGGGCCGGGTCCGTCATGGCGTTGCCGCCGTACTTGATGACCAGGGTCTTGCCGTGGAACTTTCGGATGTAGGGCAGCGCCTGGGCCAGGATTTCGGCCTTGTCGCGCGGGCCGACGTGAGAGAGGTCGGGATCAGTCATGGGGGTGTCGCTCATGGCCAAAGGGCTTAAAAAGGGAAGATGGCGCAATTGTGCAGCATCGCCGGGGATTTCCGGATGACAGGCCCCGGCAGGTCAGCGCAGCGTCAGCAGGTAGGACGGGTCGAAGCGGCCGGGCCGGTAGCCGAAGTCGCGCGCCGCGTCCTGGTGGTCGAACACCAGGTCGGCCTGCATGCGCAGGGCCATGTCGGCCGTCAGGTGCGCAAAGCGCGGGTGCAGGCGCGCCAGCCGCACGGCGATGCGGAAAGCCCAGATCGGGACGGGGATGAACACCGGCTTGCGGCCCAGGGTTTCAAAGATGCGCCGCACCATGTCGACATAGGCCAGGGTTTCGCCGCCGCTCAGGTTGTAAGCCTTGTTGTAGCTCGCGGGCGCATCCAGGCTTTGCACGCAGGCCAGGGCCAGGTCGCGCGCATGCACCGGCTGCCGCCGGCCGCTGGCCTGGCCGAAGCGCGGGAAAAAGCCGAAGCGGCGCACCAGCCGCGCGATGTCGGCGACATTGCGATCCCCGCCAGCGCCGCCGTAAATCAGCGTGGGCCGGAAAATCGTCCAGGCCATGCCCAAACGCTCGCACTCGGCCGCCAGGTGGTCTTCGGCCGCGATGAGTTTGTTGACCACGCCCAGCTCATACGGGCTGGCCGATGCCAGCTTGGTAAACCGGCTGGTCGAGCTGAACGCGATGACGCGCCGCACGCCGCGTGCGTGGAACTTCGCGAGCCAGCTCGGCAGCAGCCAGAGGCTTGCGGTGTGGATGAGGGTGCCGGCTTCGATTTCGGGCAATTCCTGCGAAGCTTGCGCCAGGTCCGTCGAATACCATGCCAGGCCCGGCACACGGTCCTCTTCGGCCAGGGCCTGGCGTCCCAATGCCTGCACATGAAGGCCTCGCTGCAACAGCAAGGGAAGCAGCAAGGACCCGATGGTGCTGGTCCGCCCCGTCAAAAAAACGGCCTGGGAAGCGCTGTTGCTCATGCGCCGCTACGCCGGAAGTGCTCGGCGGTTTCTCTCAGCGCATCGTCCACGTCCACCGGGGGCTGCCAACCCAGCACACGCCGGGTCTTCGAGATGTCCACCTGCAATGAATCACACAGCCGCTGCATGACGGCCTCCTGCCCCACCAGCCGCGCCCCGCCCCTGAGCACCATGACCGGCACCGGAAGCAGCCTGGCCGGCTTACCCAATGCCGCGCCGGTGCGGCGCAACAGCCCGGAGATCGACAGGTCTTCGCCGTCGCTGGCCAGGAAAATCTGGTTGGCGGCGGCGGGATGCTGCACACAAAGCGCAATCAGGTCCGCCAGGTTTTCCAGGGCCACAAAACTGCGCCGATTGGGCAAGGCGCCCAGCGGCAAAGGCCAGCCTTTGAGCAGCCAATGCATCATCGAGTGGAAATTGGCCTTCACGCCCGGCCCGTAAACCAGCACCGGGCGGATGATGACGACCTCCAGCCCGGTCTCGGCCGCAAGCGCCAACAAGCCCTGCTCGGCTTCAAGCTTGGAGATGCCGTAAGGATCGGTGGGATGCGGCACATCTTCAGCGTTGAAGGGCTGGCCCACAGGCGTCACTTCGCCATTGACCTTGATGGAGCTGATGAAAATAAACCGCCGCACCCCGGCGGCCGCTGCCTGGCGCGCGAGATTCAAGGTCAGGGCCACATTGGTCCGGCGGAATTCGGCAAGTGGGTTTGCCGCGGTTTCGCGCATCAAATGGACGCGCGCGGCCAGGTGAATGACGCTGTCCACGCCGTCCAGCGCCGCCGACCAATCCGTGTTCGCGTCGATTTCGTCCATCGACATGCACTCGAATCTGCCTTGTGAATCCATGCGCTGCTGGTGCCGCACGACGCCGCGCACATGGCAATCCCTTGACGCCAGGTCGGCACAAACCGCTTTTCCGATAAAACCGTTGGCGCCGGTCACCAGGACGATCTTTCCCGGGTCAGTCAAGGCGATCGGTCGCGGTGCACCTGTCTTCGCGGCCTGCGCGCGGCCAATCGAGGCACTCTTGCGGCTGAACGCATCATCCGGATTGCTGCTGAACACGCCCCCCCACTTGCGCCAGTAAAGCAGGCCGGAGCGAACGGTGACCAGCCTCGAAGCCCAGGTGCGATGGGTGTCCCGCGCCCATTGGTGCACCACCTTGACGTCGGGAACATAGACGACCCGCGCCACCTGCAAGGCCCTGCGGCCTATGTCGGCATCTTCGTAATGCAGAAAATAGTCGGGATCGAACCCCTTGATCCGCTGCAGGACGCTGGTCCGGAAAAACATGCAGGACCCCGTCGGGTACTCCACGTCATAAATCGGCTTGTCATAGTCGCAATCCAGCATCTCGAATTCGGCAAGCGTCGGCTTGAACCACGATTGCAGCCATTTGGGAGAAAAACTGCGCAGGAACATGATGAGCAGGGTTGGATGGCGCTTGCACAGGTAGTGCCGCTCACCGTCCTCGCCAAACACGGCCGGGGTCAAGAGGCCGGTTTCGGGGTGGTCCTCCAGAAAGCGGAATGTTTCGCGCAACGACTCGGGCGCCACGAACAAATCCGGGTTCACCACCAGGTGGTAATCCGAACGGGCCGCCTCGATGACAAGGTTGTTGCCCCTGCCGTAGCCGACATTGCCGGGCGAACGCAGCAGGTGCACGGTCCAGTCGGGCATGGCGGCACGGCGTGCCTCAAGCCACTGGCCCAGACGCTCATGCAGGGCGGCGTCGCAGGAATTGTCGACGAGCGTCAACTCCAGAAAACGCTCGCCGTCTTCCTTGGCCACGCGGCCCGCTTCCTGCAAGGCCAGCAGCGTGCGTTCCAGCGTTGCCAGATCCGGTTTGTAGAGCACCAGCGAGGCGCTTAAAGAAAGAAGTGTCAATTTTTTTCCTGGGCGTTGTCTGCTTCTGCACGGAGAATGATCCTGGCGGGCACGCCGACCGCAATCGCATGGGCAGGCACGTCCTGCAAGACCACAGCATTGGCGCCCACTTTGGCGTGGTCGCCGACGGTCACGCGGCCAATCACTTTGGCGCCCGCACCAAGTACCACGTGGTTGCCGATGACCGGCCGCAGCGAAACCGTGAACCCCTTGTCCGGCTCCGCCGTGCCCAGGGTCACCCCCTGCAGGATGGTGACATTGTCGCCAATCCTCTCGGCGCCCAGGACGGTGCCCACGGTGTGCGGCAAAAACAGCCCGCCGCCTATCCTCACCAGAGGCGAGGACTCAATACCGAAAATGGCGACATTCGCCATGGTGAACAGTTTGGCCAGCACGCCCAGCCGCCGCTCGTGGAAAAATTCCGCCAGGCGGATCAGGACCACCGGCGCCATGCGCGGGTTGAAGCAGCTTGCGACCAGCCTGAGCGTCGAAACCGGCCCGGTATTCCCCATGAAGCGCTGGTAACGCTCAATATCCGCACGCAGATTTTTCACAGCACCACCCTTTTGTAAGCGACCAGGGATGCGGCGGCCACGGCCGGTCCCACCAGCAGGCAACACCATTGCTCAATGGACCAGTCCTGCGCAGCCCCCGCGCCCGTCAACACCAGCGCCGCCAGCGGAAGGGCTGCCGCCAGCAAAAAAGGCCAGATCAGCCTGCGCCGCATCAACGGGTTTTTGTATCCCGCATATTCCACCACAAACACCAGGTAGAGAAAGTTCGGCAGCACAAAGGCCCAGGCCAGCGCCGAAAGGGAAGAAAAACCCACAAGCGCAAACTTGACGGTCGCCAGCAGGCTGAGATTCAGCGCCAGGTCGGAGAGCAGCAACACGCGGGAATTCCGGGTGGCAAGAATCATGGTCCCGTACACCCACGAGATGCTGCGGAAAAGCACCGCGATCACCAGAACGGAGAGGACTTCCCCGGACGGCTGGAACTCCGGGCTGTACAGCAGCTTGATCAGAGGAGCCTTCAACAGGACCATGCCGTAACAAACCAGCACACCGCCGGCCAGCACCAGGTAGGCGGTTTTGAGCATGCAGGCCTTCTGGCTTTGCGCGTCGGTGGCCCGGGTCAGCAGCGGGAGGTAAATCGCGCTGCAGGCGGTCAGGAACAGCGTGGTGTAGTTGAAGGTCAATGTCCAGCCCGCATCGAACAGGCCGGCAAAGGCCAGGCCGCGCGCCTCGATCACCCAGGAGCGGATCAACAGCAATGCCAGGGTGGTGGAAAGCGCCGCCGCAAGGTTGGACAGCGCAAACCGCAAAAAGACCCGGCTTTCAGCCTTGGCCAGCCGCGGCGCCGGCAATGCGGCGGCAAGCCGGGGCAAACGCGACATCCCGAACAGGCCCGCGAGGCAGGTAATGCCGAAGCACACCACAAAGGACAGGGACAGCACAAACGGATCGGCCGGCAGGCGCCACCACCACGCGCCCGCCAGCAACATCACCAGCGCGGCGGGCCCGGCGATCTGCGCCAGGGCCAGATAAGGATAGGAGCGGTAGCCGTTGAGCACCGCCAGTGCATAGGTTCCGGCGACATTGAGCAGCACCGCCAGCGCGAGCCAGCGCACCGTGGCCACAAGCGCCGGCGCGCCGGATGACAGGAAAAACTGCGTCAGCGCGGGCGCGGCGACAAGTATGGCCAGCACCACCATCAGGCCGGACATGCCGACAAGGCGCGCCGCCGTCGCGCGGAATTGCCTGCGGGCGGCTTCCTCGTGGCGCTCCGACAGGCCCTGGACCACGGAATTCGTGCCGCCAAACGTCGCCCCCACCGTGGCGGCCTGCGCCATCTGCCTCATTTGCGAGAAAAGCCCCACGCCTTCCGGACCCATCCACAGGGCGACTGCCTTGAAACTGAGCAGCCACAAAAAGGCCGAACCAAACACGCCGGCCGTGCTGACCAGGATCCCGCCCCGCAGGCTTGGAGAAGGCGTGCTCATGGGACCGCGGCCGGCGTCAGCCGCCACGCTGTGGTGGCTCAGGCAAACGCAGGCGCGTCAGCAGCAGGCCCCAGATGAAGAACGCAAAAATCCCCGGATAGGGCTGCCGCAAGGTCACCTTGAAATTGCTGTCGATCAGCACCATGAACGCCACCAGCGCCGCAAGCCACCAGGTCTGCCCGGTCAGCGTTTTCCGGGAACGGTACAACAGCACGGCGGTAAACATCATCAGCGCCAACAGCGGCATCAGGGGCACCAGCCCGAAGCTGTAGACAAAATCCAGGTACCAGTTGTGGGCGCTGGTTTTGACTTCGCGCGGCAGCGGTTCCGCATGGCCCAGCAGCATGGTGTGATGGCTCTCGCTGATGCCGTCGTAAAAAAGCTTCCAGTCACCCAGGCGTTGCTCCAGGTTGACAGGCATCTTCCCGTCGGCCAATGTCTGGAATTTCCCCAGGTACTGCCCATTGTCATCAATGATGCTGGTGTTCGTCTTCGCGATGCCGTAGTAAAGCCCAATGACCAATCCGGCAGCCACGATACCCGTGCCAAACAGGATGAAGCCAATCAGCCGCCCCGTCTTCAGTTGCCACATCTTCCGGACAAAAAAGGCGATGACAAACGCGCTGTAAAGCCCGATGGCCAGGAAGGATGCGCTGGCAATGGCATAAATGCCCATGACCACGGTCAGGAAGCGCAATGCCGTTCTGTGCTGCTCCCACAAATGCACCATGACGAAACAGAACGCTGCCACAAAAATGACGGGCACAAACTGGAAGTGCTGGTAAATGCTGAACAGGTACAGGTTGTGCGTCAGGGTCAGCGTCTTCTGCCACCAGCCGGCGAGGAGCTGCGCCGGGACGAGCAGCAACAGCACCCACATGAAGGCTTTCGGAACGATGTTTTCTTTATCGGACACCAGCTGGCCGAGAACCAGCCCCATCGTCGGCAACAGGAATTGCAGTGCGATCAGCGCCTTTCTCTGTTGCATCGGCTGGTCGGCCCCGGCAAACAACAGGGAAACCAGCATCAATGCGGAAAACGATCCAATGAACACTGCGGCCGGCAGGGCCTGCCGGTAATTCCTGGCAAGCGCGAGCATCCCGAGCAGGCAGGCGATGACCGAGATCGGCAAAGGCAGTTTGCTGACCAGGCCGCCTGAATCCGTGATGGCGTTCACGTTGTAGTAGATGCCGCCGGAGAGCTGGAAAAACAGCGGAAACAGCAAGGCGATGGCGATAAGCCAGAGGGTCAGGTGGTGGTTTCTGGATGGCATGGCTTTTTTGAGGTCAACGGCGTGAGCAATCGCACGCGCGGTATTGGCTAGTGCAGGAATCTTGCGGCTTATTTTCCCCAGACCGTCCGGTTGACGTAGTCCACATAACTGAGCACGACGCGCGTCACTTGCTTGGACACGGGCCCGGTCTGGTAGTCGTCCACCACCCGCATACGGGGGCCGGCAGCCGCATGCTGCGACATGACGACCTGGATCGCCTCAAGCACGCGTTCCTTGCGCAGGCCGCTCATGACCAGCGTGCCCACGTCCATGCCTTCGGGGCGCTCGTGCGCGTCGCGTATGGTGACGGCCGGCAGGTTCAGCAGGGAAGCTTCTTCGGTGATCGTGCCGCTGTCGGAAATCACGCAGGCCGCGCCCATCTGCAGCTTGATGTAGTCGAAAAATCCGAAGGCCTTGGAAAACTGGATCAGCGGGTCAAACGTCGCGCCTTCAAGCAGGTCCAGCCGTTTGCGGGTGCGCGGATGCGTGGAGACGATGACCGGCATCCTGTATTTGGCGGCCAGCGCATTAAGCGTGTCCACCAGGTCTTGCAGGTTTGCCGGGGTATCGACATTTTCTTCGCGGTGCGCACTGACGACAAAGAATTCCCGTGCCTTCAGGCCCAGCCGCTCCATCACGTCCGACTTTTCAATCTGGGGCATGTAATGCGCCAGCACCTCGCACATGTGCGAGCCGGTCTTGATGATGGTTTCGGGACGTATGCCTTCGGCGATCAGGTAGCGGCGGGCATGCTCGGTCAGGACCATGTTGATATCGCTTAAATGGTCCAGCACCTTGCGATTGAGCTCTTCCGGAACACGCTGGTCGAAGCAGCGGTTGCCGGCTTCCATGTGGAAAACCGGCACCTTGCGGCGCTTGGCGGCAATGACGGCCAGGCAGGTATTGGTGTCACCGTAAAGCAGGATGGCGTCCGGCTTCTCAAGGACCAGCACGTCGTCGGCTTTTTCAATGACGGAAGCGATGGTCTTGGCGGCCGTCTCGCCGGCCACTTCGAGGAAGTGGTCGGGCTTGCGGATGCCGAGGTCGTCAAAAAAGACCTGGTTCAGTTCATAGTCGTAGTTCTGGCCGGAGTGCACCAGCACGTGGTCGACCTGGGCGTCCAGCTCGGCGATCACCCGGCTCATCTTGATGAGCTCGGGCCGGGTGCCCACCAGCGTCATGACCTTAAGCATGAAGCGCCTCACGCACTTCCGAAAGCTTCATCAGGGTGGCCTTGACGCCGTCGATGTCCAGGCGTTCCGTGTTGTGCGAGGTGTAGTCGTCCAGCTCGGAGATGTGCGCCTCGCCCTCGACGAAATACTTGTCGTAATTGAGGTCGCGGTTGTCCGCGGGAATCCGGTAATACCGCCCCATGTCCTCGGCCTTCGCCATTTCTTCGCGCGAAATCAGCGACTCGTAGAGCTTTTCGCCGTGGCGCGTGCCGATGATCTTCACGGGCTTGCTGTCGCCGAACAGCTGCTGCAAAGCCGCCGCAAGGTCGGCCACCGTCGAGGCCGGGGCCTTCTGCACGAACAGGTCGCCCTGCTGGGCATGTTCGAACGCATGCAGCACCAGGTCGACCGAATCCTCCAGGGACATCAGGAAGCGCGTCATGTTGGGGTCGGTGACGGTCAGGGCCTTGCCGGCCTTGATCTGGTTGATGAACAGCGGGATCACGGACCCACGGGACGCCATCACGTTGCCGTAGCGCGTCGAACAGACCACGGGGCCCGACGCTGAAATGGTGCGCGACTTGGCCACGGTGAGTTTTTCGGCCATGGCTTTGGAGATGCCCATGGCATTGATCGGGTAGACCGCCTTGTCCGTGCTCAACACCACGACGCGCTTGCAGTTGTTGGCAATGGCCGCGTTGAGCACGTTTTCGGTGCCCAGCACATTGGTTTTCACCGCTTCCATCGGGTAGAACTCGCAGGATGGCACCTGCTTGAGCGCCGCCGCGTGGAACACATAGTCCACACCGCGCAAGGCGTCGTTGACGCTCTGGTATTCGCGGACGTCGCCGATGTAGAACTTGACTTTGTCGTTGTTCAGCGCAATCCGCATGTCTTCCTGCTTCTTCTCATCGCGGCTGAATATCCGGATTTCGGAAAAATCGGAATCCAGAAAGCGCTGGAGCACGGCGTTGCCGAAGGAACCCGTCCCGCCGGTGATCAGAAGTACTTTATTTTTGAACATTGCAAACCTTCAATATCATTTTTCCGCCTCATGCATCACGCGCACCATGTTTTCCCACGACGGCGCCCGGTAGCCCGTCGCCTGCCGGAACCGCGATGAGTCGAGCGACCGGTCTATCACCATCGCGTCGTCCGGCAACACGTCGATGGTTTTCCCATACTGCGCGGCCACCAGCTTCAGGAGGTCGAACTTGCTGATGGGCGCGGATGAAACATGGTAGAGGCCATGCAGCAAAGCATCGGGCAATACAACATCGCGCATGACCCGCGCCAGCTCGATCGCGGTCATGCCTGAAAAAATGCTGCGCCTGAAACCATGGACCGCGCCTTGCTGGGCCAGAAACCAGTCCACCAGCGCGCGGCTGGAGTTGAGCTCGCGCCCGACGATGGAAGTTCTCAAGGTCACCGCATGCCCGAGGTCACGCAGTTCACCGATGTATTTGGATTTGCCGTACAAATCCTCGGCATCGGACGTATCGGCCTCCGTGTACATGCCCTTGCGGCCGGAAAATACACAGTCCGTGCTGATGTGCAACAAGCGGGCATTGCGGGAGGCGCACAGCGATGCGAGGCGATGCGGCAGCATCGCGTTGATAGGCAGGACCACCAGGGGATCTTCCGCGTGCTCCTTCTGCTTGATCAGGCCGACACAATTGATGACCACGTCCGGGCGCACGCGCTCTAAGGCAGCACGCAGGGCTGCGTCATCCAGAACGTCCACGCCGGTCAGGATGCGGCGCTGCTGGTCGGCTGAAAAATAGTGCAGGAAGGCTTCGTTACGCACAAGGCCCCAGGCTTCATGCGGCGCGTGTCCATCAAATTCCCGAAAAACCGCACTGCCCAGCATGCCGCTTGCGCCGAGTACCAGTACACGCATCTGTAATCACCCTTTCAAGCCAGAGCGGCGCGCCTGCAGTATGTCCACAAGCCGTCCCACCTGGCGATTCATATCAAAATTTGCATCGAAGCAAGCCCGCCCCTTTTGCCCCATGGCGTCCCTCGCGGAAAGCGGCAGGGCGTGCATGCTGCGCATGCAATCGGCCAGGGCCTGCGCATTTTCAGGCTCGCACACCATGCCCGCACCGGCCTCTTCCACCACTTTGCCGCCCTCCCCCTGCAATGCCGCCACAATCGGGCGCCCCGCGGCAAGATAAGCCTGTATTTTGCTCGGCACCGTGTGGTCAAGCACGCCCCCGCTTTTCAGCGTCACCAGCAAGGCCGAAGCCTTGCGGAACAGCTCCGGCATGGATTCGGCCGGGAAACGGCCGGGCAAGGCCAGATTATCCAGCTTTAAAAGGTTTTTTTGGCCCTGGACCCAATCCAGCATGCTGCCGCTGCCCACCAGCACCAGGCAGATTTCGGGCGCGTCCCGCAGCAATACGGCCGCCTGCACCACGGTTTCGACCGCCTGTGCCTTGCCTATATTGCCGGCAAACACCACACAAAATTTCTGTGCCAAAAGGCTGGAGAGTTCCGCCGGCAACGCGTCCGGCCCCCCCGCCGGCACGTCGGGATCCACGGAATTGGGGAAATAAACCAGTTTTTCGGGGTCGGCATAACGCGCCGTGGGAGCCTGAAAAGCCCTGGATTGCAGCAGCAGCGTGTCGCAGCGAGCGTAGATCCAGCGCACCATCCCGCCCACCGCCTTCAGCAAGCCGGCATTACGGACAAACCCCGTCGCCGCCAGGCTTTCGGGCCACATGTCCTGCACCCACACGGCAAGGTGCGCCCGTTTCAGCCATTTCAGCAGGATCGCGGGGATTACCTGGGTGATCGGCGAAGGCGCAAACACCACGATGGCATCAAAGGAACGCGAGCGCAGCAGCCAGGGGAAACACAACAAGCCGGAAAAGACAAAAGACAGGTAGTTCAGGGCCAGGTTGACGCCGCCGCCCCGCCCCCTGGGCCAGATCGGCACACGCACCACATCCACTTTGTCCAGGAAGCGCTCCCGCACCATGCCGCCGGCACGGTAACCCGGGAACACCCGGCCATCGGGGTAATTGGGTTTGCCCGTGGCCACCACCACCTCGTGACCGCGTTCCGCAAGCTTGCGGACGAAATCACCGATGATGAAATTTTCAGGCCAGAAATACTGGCTGACGATCAGTATTCTCAAGACTTCGCCGTTTCAAGAATGGTCCGCAGGAAGGCCTCTGGCGTGCGTAGCGGCGTAGCGGGGTCTGAGACGGCCAGGAAGCGCTTCACCGCCCGTGCGATCGACACTGCCGATGCAGGATCGAAGGTCTGTTGCGGTGCGGCCACATCACGCACGTAATCGAGCTCGGCGGCCACGATAGGCATGCCCCGCTGTTCCGCCTCGATCAGGGGCAACCCGAAAGACTCCAGCAGCGACGGGTAGATCAGGGCACGCGCGCCGGCGTAGAGATTGCCTGTATCAGATAGCGGCACGGCGCCGATATTGGTTATCTGCAAGCCGTGCCGGACGGATAGATCGCGCAGCTCCCGGCACAGCATGGGGAACGCGGCATCGTCCAGCGTCAGGCGCAATGTCGGGAAAAGGCCTTCCTCCGCCAGGAGACGCCAGGCCTCCAGCAGGCGCCCATGGTTCTTGTGCGCTTCGCCGGAAGCGACGTAGACGAAATCCACCGGCGGCTGGGAACCGGGACTGGCCGGGACATGGGACGGGGATTTCTCCGCACCGAACGGAATCACCTCGACAGGCACTCGCCCGCGCGTCTTCTGCTCCAGGAGTCGCTTCATGGACGCCGTCTGCACAACATACAGATCGGCATTGGCAAGTCTGCTTTTGAACCACAGCCGTTCCAACTGCAGCCTGAGCCGGGTGGTAAATGGCAGCCGGCCCAGGCTGACAGCTTCGACCAGGTAGCGGTTCTGCACAAATACCACCACGGGGCAGCGCAGCGCGAAAAGCGGAGGCAGATTGCCGAAGCACAGCACGACGTCCTCCGCGCGCGCATTCGATTGAAGCCATTTCTCGGCGGAGAACCTGCCGGCGATGGTCGGCGGGACCTTACGGACTTCGATGCCGGCGGCCATGTCCGGCGGAAGCACCATACGGCGATCCACCTGTGCAACGGCATTCAACGGAGGCCGGGCAGCGCCCAACAACGCGGACAGCAGCGTTTTCCCGCCGCCGCCATGGATATTGGCGCCATGAATGATCAGGCGGTTTGCCATCTGCGTTCACGCTTCCCGCGGCCGCGCGCGCAGCCAGGCATCGTCTGCGATATGCGGACGCTGTGGTTCGGCAACGCGACGGCCGTCGATCTTCATAGGATGTCCGCGCTGGCCGCTCGATGGCGGCAGGCATCAGGTGCGTACTTGCTTTCCAGCGTGCCCTTGTTGGCCATGACGTAGGGGTTACGCGAACGTGTAAGGGACGATGTGCAGACCCAGATGATTTTCCGCGACGAGACGGCGCCCGCCTCAGCCGCCTGCGCGAGCGGCAACAGTCCCGCGCCCGCTTCAATCATGGGAATGAGCTTCAGGCTTTTCCCTCCGCCACCGATCTCTGCAAAGGTCAATGTAATTATCCCCGTCGGCGCGGCAATCTCGACTGCCGCCTGGTTCTTGAGCACCACCGGCACCCATGCCGCGTCGAATGCGGCCCCCTTGAGCGCATTGCCGCCCACCAGTGCCTGTGCATCGGCCGCCAGTGGCAATAGGGCGGCCACCTGCCGGCGTATGCGATAGCTTTCGAGCGCCGCGGGAAGGTGGGTGACAACCAGCACCGCCAGCGACAGCAGGGCCACCACATCCACCAACGAGCGTGATTTTAGGTCAGGAAATTTCAATTTTAGGGGAACCCATGGCCGTGAACGATGATGTTCGAGACAAGACCGAACGACTTGTAGGCGAGATAGGCAAGGGTTGCCAGGACGCCAACGTTGAGCCCGGCATTCGCCCTCAGTCCGTAATACAGGAAGATGAAGTAGCCGAGCATGTTCAGCCGCGAGCCGCCCAGTATGACGATGCCAATCATCACCGGCAGGAAGCTCAGCACCGGTCCGATCAACCTTTTCGCATAGAAACACGAAAATCCAAGCAGGATCAGGACGGGCACCAGCGACGTGAAGCTGAATGCCTCCCGCGTAGCAATGTAGGTATTGAGTTTCCAGAGTAGGTAGTTGGACTTGAATGCGAGACCCACCGCAATCAGCCCAGCGGGCAATGCGAACTTAAGCCAAGTACTTCGATGCAATTCACCTTTCTCCACTTTCGCGAGAAAGCCGGACAGCCAGACCCCTAGCCATATGGGGAACATCGAGAAATGGGACCAGATCGACATGAATGAAAAAACGAACATGCGGACGGGCTTTCCGGTGCTCAGCAGCGCCAGAACCAGGAACAGAAAACCGAACTTGAGGCGCTCGGCGGCAAAATAGAGAACGAGAACGTAGAAGTTCGTGGCAACGATGGCGGCGGCAATCCGGATATCGGCACCCCAGGTCAGAAACAGCCTCATTGAGTAAGCAGCCAGGATGCCGTTGCATACCGACATCAGGAGGTCCTTGTCGATTTCGAGCGTGCTACCTATCAGGGAAACCAGGTAGTGCATACCCTCGGCGCCGGATATCCTCGACTGATAGGCAAGCTGACCTGCCTCCCAGCTCATGCCAGGCAAGATACTGTAAGTGCTGTGATAGTTGGCCTGATCCGCCTGTGTATAGAGGCCGGATAGGACCAGGCTACCGAAGAAGACCAGAAAACCCAGCAGCAAACAAACCAGTTCCTGGCTTCTTCTGTCCGCTTGGGATACGTTATTCATGGCGGGCATCAATCACTTGAGCATTATCAGCTTCTTGACGAGCGAAGCCGGCAGGAGCCGCTTCATCGCCGACCTGAACATCGAACTGATGACACGCCCCCAGAAGTAAAGACGGATCAAGGGGCGCGCGCGCCCCTGGCACACGGCATCCCGGGACGCCAATATGGTCCTGACGCGGTTGCCTTCCGAAAGGCCTCCGGTCAACACGCTCGAGACAATCTGCTCCGTCTTCAGAAAACCGGCGCCCGCACGGTAGGCCTGGTAGAAAAATTCCAGGTCGGCGGCAATCCGGTTCGCGGCATTGAATGGATGCTCACGGTGGTAGCCGACCTCCGCAAACGCAGACTGGTGCGAGAACTGCATGCCCTGCCAGAGCCTGGCCGGCCTGCCGGGTTGCTCGATCCGCTTGAAATCCGGATACCTGATTTCCACACCGCCATAAATCACCGTATTGCCTCCGGTCGGCACAGAGAAAACTCTGGTCAGCGTGTCCGCGGAATGAAACGCGTCCCCGGCGTTCATGAAATTGATCCATGCACCGGTCGCCAGCCGCAGTCCCTTGTTCATGGCATCGTAGATACCCTGATCCTTCTCGCTGCGCCAGCAGGAAATTCTCTGCGTATACTTCCTGACGATGTCCAGGGTGCCGTCGGTGGAACCACCGTCTATGACGATGTATTCGAGGTGCGGATAATCCTGGTCCAGCACGCTGAGAATGGTGGTCTCGAGGTGCATCTCCCCGTTGAAGACGACGGTCACCACCGAAACCTTGGGCAACCCACAGGCGGAGCCCGCAATGTCGCGCGCTGCCAGCGTCATTGCGCGGCTCCCTGCCGCGAAACCCGCAACAGTCCGACTGCAGCCCAGCCCAGCCCGACCGCGAACCAGAGGGTCAACAACCGGCATACGAGCGTGAGCAAAAGCGCATCGGGCATCGCGAACCCGTAGCCAACCAGCAACGCCACCAGCAAGACCTCGGTGGTGCCCAGTCCGCCCGGCAGAAATGAAAGCGCACCGACGACGATGGCGGAAGCGTATATCCCGATCGAATCTCCGAAGCCTATGGAGGTCTGCGGGACGATCTGTGCCAAAACAAAAAGCGTCGTGCATTCCGCGCCCCAGGCGAGAGCGCCCAGCAGCAGACCGCCGGTCAGCCCGCGCAATGTCAGGAGCTGCTTCGCCGACAGCGTCGCATTCAAGATTGCATCCCCGATGGCGTCCAGGCGCGGCTTGCGGACGAAGGGGACCCGGACTATCCTGCGCAACTGCTCCGCATCGAGCATGGCAATCGCGAGGACAACCACCGGCACGCACAGGCCGGCTATCGCCAGCAAGGTGCCGTAACCCTTGGCCTGAAAGCCCAGGAACACCAGTGCCAGACAGACAACAACGCCGAGGTCGACGAGGCGTTCGACGAAGAATGCAGCCGCCACGGCGCTCAATGGAATCCCGTAGCGGTGATAGTAGGTCGCCTTCATCAACTCGCCCACCTTGCCCGGGGCAAGCGTGTACGCAAACCCGGCGATATAGGTCAGCACGCCGAAAAGCAGTGGAAAGTCGTAACCCAGCTGCTGCAGGTACATGCGCCAACGCACCGCGCGGACGACGTAGCCGGTGAACGCGAGCGCGAGTACGCAGGCATACACCCCGTAGGCTTGGGGCAATGCCCGGAGATCGACCTTCCGCAGGTCCCCCTGGAACAGGAGGAAGCACACCAGGAAAAAGGCGGCAATCGCCGCGTGCGGAATGTACGCAATCCAGCGCGGCAGCGGCTTGTTCATCGTTGCCACGACCGTCGCAAGCGCCGCCGTCTCATTCGAAATTTACCCGTTCAAGCTCGACGACCAGCGGCCGCTTCAATGCCTGGGTATGGATGTTGCCCACATACTCGCCGAGGAATCCGATGACCATCAGTTGAATGGACCCGAAGAAGAACATGCCAATGACGAGCGGGGCAATCCCCAGGCTCATTTCGTCCCAGTGAAGGATCTTGACGATCAGATACATCACCGCGATCAGCAGGCTCAGGAGCGATGCCATGAAACCAAAAATGGTGCATATCCGAAGCGGCAGCTTGGAATGCGTGGTGATCCCGAGCATGCCGATGTCGTACAAGGTGTAGAAATTGTTCTTGGTAATGCCGCGCGATCGCACCGGCTGGTTGTAGGGGTACAGGTACTTGGAGAAACCGACTTCGCAGATCAGTCCGCGCCAGTAGGGATACGCATCGTCGATCGAGCGGATCGCGTCGATCACGCGCCGGTCGTAGAGCCCAAAGCCCGTGAAGTTCTTGACCAGCTGCACTTCCGAGAGCTTGGTGACGAGCGCGTAATACATCTTCCGCACAAAGAAGAAGACTGGCGATTCGGCGCTCGTTTTTTTGATGCCCAGCACCATCTGGTGTTCGCCCTTCTCCCATATGCGCACGAACTCGGCAATCAATTCAGGTGGATCCTGGAGGTCGGCAACAAGCGAAAAGACGGCATCGCCCCTGGCTTGCTTCATGGCATGGACGGGTGAGCGGATATGGCCGAAATTTCGTGAGTTGACGATCAGCTTGATGCGCTTGTCCGCCGCGCAGAGCCGCTTCACGATGGCTGCGGTCTGGTCGCCAGAGGCGTTGTCGATCACGATATGCTCGTAGTCGTACTCGGGAAGCTGGGACTCGAAGACCGTCCTCACCCGCGAGATCAGCTCTTCGATATTGCCCTCTTCATTGAAGGCGGGGGTCACAATACTGATGAGTTTTTTCATGTCGCGCGTCCGTTGAGAATTTTTTCGGACTCTCCGAGTATGCAATCCAGCGAGCCGAAAGCGGGGCGATATCCGTATCCTTCGGCGGCCCGGCTTTTCGAGTAATAGTTGATTTTTCCGCCGCGCCCGGAAGCCGGCGTGTCCGCGGCCATCCTGTACTGCAATCCGAAACGCTCCTGCAATGCCGCGAACAGGGAAAGCTTGTCTACCGGAGCCTGGCTGTAGCAATCGACGGCCGCATTGCCCGGCGGCGCTTTCAGCACCGCCTTGACCAGTTGCATGAAATCGGCCGGATGAAGATAGTCGCGCATGATATTGTTGCCCGATGCCGTCAACAGCGTACCGCTTTTGATGGCGCGTATCGCATCCGCCATCAGGTAGCTCGCCGACATATCCTGAGTATGGCTGAAGTAGCTGAAGACGCGCAGGTCGATTATGGCCTCTTCCGGCCTGGCGCGATGGCGGCATTCGGCGTGAAGCTTGGCCACGCCGTACCAGTCGCCGGGGCACAGGCGATTGATAGCCACTTGCGCAGGCTCCTCACCCGTGACCGGCGCCGCGAAGTCGCCGCCATAGACGGCACCGCTGCTCAGGAAAATATACCGGCAGGCCGGATGTTTCCTCAGATAGCGCAGCGCCATGTCGTCATAAGCCTGCGTCACGTCGAGAATGGATGAGCCCAGCGCCAGCGCCTTGGCCGGATCTCCGACGCCCACGAAGTTGATGATGGCATCGAAGGCCTGGTCGCCGGGGAATGCATCCAGGGATGCATTCGCGGCCGGGGCAGGGAGATCGCGGGGCGCCAGCCACGCCTGGACGGCATCCGGCCTTCGCGCGTAGAGGAAGAGCTCATCCCCACCGGTTTCGAGCAGGAGGGCGACCAGATCTCTTGCGACCTCGCTGGTTGCGCCCAGGATGGCAATGCGCATCAGTCGGCCTGCTCAAGGAAGGCGGCCATGCGCACCTCAATCGCCGCCTGGTCGAGCCCGTGCTCGCGCAGGAGGTATTCGTAGCTGCCGCAATGGTGCGAAAAGCGATCCGACGTTCCGATCCGCAGTATCCGGACGGGCGCGGATTCACCGGCGATTTCCGCAATGGCCGCCCCCAGGCCGCCCAGGACCGAATGCTCTTCCAGAACGACCACCGCACGATGCCGGCGGCAGATATCGGCGACCTGCCGCGAATCGATGGGCTTGATGCTGGGCACGCTCCAGACCGAGGCGCCGGGAAAACGATCCGCGGCGATTTTCTTCGCGGTGCTGACCATCGAGCCGGTGGCGATCAATGCCACCTCGGCGAATGGACCGCCGGTGACGACGGGAAAGACGCCGCCCACGTCCATGCCCGGCGTCGCCGCATGCACGTCGCCGCGGTCGGACTTGCCAAGGCGGAGATACACCGGCGATCTCGAGGCGTGGGCCCAACGCATGCAGACCGGCACTTCAAAGCGGTCCGCCGGCGAAAAAATCGAGAGGTTCGGGATGGACCTGGTGCACGCGATGTCTTCGGTCGCCTGGTGGCTGGTCCCCAGATGGCTGTAGACGAAGCCGGCACCGTCGCCGATAAACACCACAGGGAGATTGTCGTGCGCCACATCGAGCTTGATCTGCTCGACAACGCGTATCGGAATGAAGGCGCTCAGGCCATACACAAAGGGATGAAAACCGCTGCGCGCCAGACCCGCGGCGACGCCTACCATATTCTGCTCGGCGATCCCCGCATTGATGTATTGCTGCGGGCACGCCTTGCGAAAGCTGTCGAACAAGGCATAGCCATGATCACCGGTCAGCAGCAGTATGCGCGGGTCGGCCTTGGCCAGGCTGACCAGTGTTTCGCTGAACGCCGCTCTCATGATTCGCCCCGCACCACTTCTTCGACGGCCAGGGCATACGTCTCGGCATCGAGCCGCGTGTAATGCCAGATGTTGTTGTTCTCCATGAAGCTGACGCCCTTGCCTTTCACCGTCCGGGCTATAAGTGCCTTGGGCCGGCGCGACGGATCCGACCAGAGTTGCCGGATCGCCGCGTCGATCGCCGCTTCGTCATGGCCATCGACCTCAAGCGCATCGAAACCGAAGCTCAGGAACTTGTCCTTGATGGAGCCCAGGCGAATCACGTCGTCGGTGGCACCCATGGCCTGGAGGCCGTTCTCGTCCACCATCACCATGAAGTTGTTCAACTCATGGTGGGCGGCAAACATGGCGCCCTCCCAGATCGGCCCTTCGTTCAATTCGCCATCGCCCACGATGGCGTAGGTCTTCTGCCCGGTGCCGTTGAGCTGTGCGCCCAGGGCCAGGCCCACGCCAACGGAAAAGCCGTGGCCTAGCGAGCCGGACGTGACCTCCAGGCCTGGAATGCGCGAGTCGGACAAACCCTTCAAGTCGCTGCCGTCGGAAAAGTAGGTGGCGATGGCCTCTTGCTGGAGCCAGCCTTTTTCGTACATGCAGGCGTACTGCGCCATGACGCCATGCCCCTTGCTCAGGACCAGGTAGTCGCGGCCGGCCGCGTCGGGCGCGTTGCCGGGATAGCGCAGGTGATCGCGGTACAGGACCGCCAGCAACTCGATGATGGAGAACGCGCAACCGATATGCACGGTGGCGCCCGCATAGGCCATGTCCAGGACAGTCTTGCGCAAGTTTTTGCAGTCCATGGCCATGTTCTCTTGCGGGCTGGTCACATGGTTCAAAAGTTGACGCCCAGGAAGGTTTCTATCTTCCGCGCCGCGAAGTCGAGCATCTCCTCGCCCAGGCTGGGCTGGACGCCGATCCAGAATGTGTTGTTCATCACGTTGTCCGTGTTGGTGAGGTCGCCGCTGACGCGGTACTTCGCATTCGCCATATAGGGCTGGCGCGTCAGGTTGCCGGCGAACAGAAGCCGGGTGCCGACCTTGTTCTGATCAAGGTAGGTCAGCAGGTCGAGGCGACTCACCGGGCTCTCGTCCGTGAGTGTGATGGGGAAGCCGAACCAGGACGGGTCGGAGTGCTCGGTCGCCACCGGCAGGGACAGGAACTCCTGGCAATCCTGCAGGCGCTGGTGCAGGAACGCGAAGTTCGTTTTGCGCGCCTGGATGAAGGCAGGCGCCTTCTCGAGCTGCGCCAGTCCGCACGCGGCCTGCATATCGGTGATCTTGAGGTTGTACCCCAGGTGGCTGTAGGTGTACTTGTGGTCGTACCCCTCAGGCAGGTCGCCCAGCTTCCAGCAGAACCGCTTGCCGCAGGTGTTGTCCTTGCCCGGAGGGCAGTAACAATCCCGGCCCCAGTCGCGAAAGCTTTCGGCGATGGTTTTGAGTTCGTCGTGCCGGGTGAACACCGCGCCGCCCTCGCCCATGGTGATGTGGTGGGCGGGATAGAAACTCAGGGTTCCGATGTCGCCAAAGGTACCGACCATCTGGCCGCGATAGGTCGAACCCAGCGCATCGCAGCAGTCCTCGATCAGCCAAAGATTGTGCCGCTTGCACAGCTCGGTGACCACGTCGAGATTGAACGGGTTGCCGAGCGAATGCGCCAGCATGATGGCCTTGGTTTTCGGCGAGATGGCGGCCTCTATCTTGCTCGCGTCGATATTGTGGGTCAGGCGGTCGACATCCACAAAAACCGGCACCGCGCCGAACTGCAGTATCGGATTGACGGTGGTGGGGAATCCGGCGGCGACGCCTATCACTTCATCGCCGGGCTGGATTGCCCGGTCGCCGAGTTTGGGGGAGGTCAGCGTGCTGAAGGCCACGAGGTTCGCCGAAGACCCGGAGTTCACGGTAATCAGGTGCTTGATGCCGATGAACGCGGCCAGTTTTTTTTCGAACTCGGCATTGAAGCGGCCCGTGGTCAGCCATCCATCCAGCGAGGCGGCCACCATGTTCTTCAGCTCCCCCGCGCCCAGCAACTTGCCCGACGGGGGCACAGCGGTGGCGCCCGGAAGGAAGGGCTGGGGCGCGAACGTGATCGAGGCGTACTCGTCGACCAGCCTGGCGATCTCTTCACGTATGGATTCTGTTCTTGCGTTTTGCATGCTGTTCAATTTTGCGCCTGCGATTGATACGCGGCAATCTGTTCCAATGTCAGGGCGCGCGCATCCGCGCCGCCTTGCTGACCCCTTGCCCACTCCACCACCAGCGCCAAGGCCCGGGGGAGCGACAACTGCGGATGCCAATCCAGCCGGCTGCGCGCCTTGGAGATGTCAAGCTTGAGATAGTGTGCCTCGTGCGGGTTCACGCCTTCGACGGGCTGCCATCCGGCACCGCCGCCCCACGCCTTCGCCAGCTCGTCGGCCACCCAGCTGACCGGCCGGGCGTCGGCATCGTTCGGCCCGAAATTCCAGGCTTCCGCGTACGCGGGCCCTTGCGTGTACAAGCGCTCCGCCAGGGTGAGATAACCACATAGCGGCTCCAGCACGTGCTGCCACGGGCGTATCGCATTCGGGTGCCGTATCTGCACTGCCTTGCCGCCGGCAAATGCGGCGAGGATATCCGGCACCAGCCTGTCCTGCGCCCAGTCGCCTCCGCCGATCACATTCCCGGCCCGTGCGGTGGCCACGGCCACGCCGTGCGCGGCATAGGCATCGGGATTGAAGTAGGAGGACCGGTAGGCCGCGCTCACCAGCTCGGCGCAACCCTTGCTGCTGCTGTAGGGGTCGTAGCCGCCCATGGCTTCGTTTTCACGGTAGCCCCAGGCCCACTCCCTGTTTTCGTAACACTTGTCGGTCGTCACCACCACAACCGCCTTGACGCCGGCCGTCTGGCGCACGGCCTCGAGCAGGTGCACCGTGCCCATGACATTCACGGCATAGGTATCGACGGGCGCGTCGTAGGAAACACGCACCAGCGACTGCGCGGCCATGTGGATCACGATTTCCGGCGCGGCGTTGGCGACGGCCTCCGCCAGAGCGGCGGCATCGCGGACATCGCCGACCAGCGAGTGCATCCCACTGCGCACGTCGGCAAGCTCGAACAGGCTGGGCGAGCTGGGCGGTGCCAGCGCATAGCCACTGACGACGGCGCCCAGGCGCTGCAGCCACAACGCCAGCCACGCGCCCTTGAAGCCGGTGTGGCCGGTCAGCAAGACCTTTTTACCCTTCCAGAACCCGGGATTCATCCCCAGACCTTCCACGGCGCCTTGCCCGATGCCCACAATTCATCGAGATGATTCTTGTCGCGCAGCGTGTCCATCGGCTGCCAGAAACCTTCGTGCGGATAGGCCTTCAGTTGCGCGGAGGCGGCCAGCATCTCCAGCGGCTCGCGCTCCCAGCTGGTCTGGTCCCCGGCAATCAGGTCTATGACCTTGGGGGAAAGAACGAAGAAGCCGCCATTGATCATGCCGCCGTCGCCCTTGGGCTTTTCCTTGAAAGACATGACGTTGTGGTCGGGCGCGATATTCAGCGCGCCGAACCTGCCCGGCGGGAACACGGCCGTCAGGGTGGCCAGCCGCTGGTGCTCGCGATGAAAGGCGATTAATTGGGCAATATTGACATTGCTGACGCCGTCGCCATAGGTAAAACAGAATGCTTCCTCGCCCTCAACGAAGCGGGCGATGCGCTTCAGGCGTCCGCCGGTCATGGTTTCCTCACCGGTGTCCACCAGCGTGACACGCCAGGGCTCGGCATAGCGGTGGTGCACTTCCATTTCGTTGCGCTGCAGGTCGAAGGTGACATCCGAGCTGTGCAGGAAGTAGTTGGCGAAGTACTCCTTGATGACATAACCCTTGTAGCCGCAGCAGATGATGAAATCGTTGATCCCGAAATGGGAGTAGATTTTCAGGATATGCCAGAGGATGGGCTTGCCGCCGATATCGATCATCGGTTTGGGCTTGAGGGCGGTCTCTTCGGAGATGCGTGTTCCAAGCCCGCCGGCCAGAATAACGGCTTTCATGTCAGTTCCAGCCGCCTGAGGCGCGCACAAAGAGGTGTTTCAAACGCAGGTGACATCACTGATCGGCGAATACTCGAACCCATCGCGGTACCCATGGAAAGATTGGCGGATAAAACCTTCGTAGTTTAACATGCGCCCGAAGTAGCAATTCCTCTGTACGCCCCCTGCGCCGGACGGAACCAGCTATGGACACCGTTTCAATTTCGGCTATTGGATCCCGCATGTTTCCCTTCCCCAGTTATTCGAGCGATATCGAAAATATCAGCATCTACGGCGCCATCGCCTTTTTTGCGGCGTTCCTGGTTTATATCGTTATCGACAAGACGGCCGCCGGCACCGACAGCTACACACGGGTGAACCGCGTCCACTCGCGAATTTTCCTTGCCTACCTCTGCGTCACGATCGTGGCCGCGCTGGCCGGCGCCGGCATCGACCATCACGCCCTGTTGGGCATTGCGACGGGCGCATTCATCTACTTTTCCCTGCACTACGTGTTTGTTTTCGCCCTGATCGGCATTTGCCGGAAGAGCATCTCGGTGGGCATCATGGCCGCCATGCAGACGCTGGAATCGGAGCAGCAGCCCGTTACGCCGCAAAGCCTGGAATCGCGCATGCAAGCCGGTGGCGTCGGTATCCAGGACCTGAGGGACAGCAGGCTCGGGCAGATGGTCCACCTGGGATTTGCCCGGGAGCAGGCGGCGGTCTATTCGATCACCCGGCTCGGCCGGCGTGTCCATGCCGTCGGCGCGTGGGTGCTGGCAATCTACGGCTTGAAGCGTCTATGAGCCTCTTGCACGTCCTGCAGACGGTCGCCCTGCTCTTTGCCGTCACCCTCATGCTGCATGTACTGCTCTGCCGCGTGACGGGAGGCGCGCGCTTCATGCCCAAGGGGGTGGTGCTGGGCGGCGCCGCCACATTGGCGCTCCTGGCTTATCAACTCTCGGCGCTTCGGCTCGACCTGGTGGAGCTGTATCTGTTTGCGGCGGCCTGGCTGTTCTACCTGATGGTGTTGATCAACCTGCTGAACTCGGTCACGCTGAAAATGCTGGCCTACCTTCACGCGGCGCCGCAAGGCTCGCTCGAGCTTGCGGCCTTCGATACCGCCTTCAATGCGGAAGACGGCCTGCTGACACGCCTGGAGATGATGCAGGGTAGCGGATTGGTCGTGGCGCAGGATGGTGGCCTGCTTCTCACAGCCAGGGGTCGCGCCCTGCTTGGGGCGATCCGGCTGTTGGGGCGCCCCTTTTCGATCGAGCCCGGTCAGGCTTCCTGAGCCGCGGACAAGGGAGCCCTTCCCTCCGCCTGAAGTTTCCAGGCAAACCAGCCCAGCAAACACAGCAGGCTCAAAAGGTGCACGGCAATGAATATACCGGGCGTTGCCTGCACGGCGGTGTAGCGGTGGTGATACGAAATGCCGCACAGGACGACGCCCAGCCAGAGATAGTCGCCCCAGGACAAATCGAGCCGGACATCGGGCAGGCAGCGCAAGGTCAGCAGAGCCATCGGAAGCATGCTGAGGGCGACATAGCGGCTTTGATTGCCCATCTGTACCTGCGGGCCGGGAAGGAAGGCATACGCCATCGGCCCCAATACCATCAGAATCAGGGCGGCATTCTCGGGCACCACCAAACGCCGCATCATCTCCCTGGCCGTGATCCGCCTCCAACATGCCAGCGCGAGCATGCCGATGAAAGGGAGCAACGGCACCAGGACACGGGAAACATGCTCCGCTAACCGAGGGACGGAAAATTGAGCCGATACCAGCCAGGGGAAAAGGGCAAACAGGACCGTGCGTGTAATTGAATTCGGATACGCAAAATGTGCCGACGTCGCGATCAACAAGGCATAGGTGCCTATGGTGACGGCGCCGATCCAGAAACACTTCACCAATGCCGCCCGCTTACCCTGCGCACGGCCGAAGACGGCCAGGGTGTAGAGCAACACGCCGGGCAAGAGCAGCAGCGACAGCTGCTTGCCCAGGGTGGCAACCACCATGCCAAACAGGATCCAGCCGATCTTGCGATCGATCAGGCCACTCAGGGTGATTGCCAGGCCAAGCACGCAGACCAGGTCGATGAGAAGGCCCGGCACAAAGATGATCAGCCGGTACGAGAACGCCGACAACGAAACGATGAGGAAGAGCAGGCATGCGAATCCGGCGTGCGGCGTACTTCGCCGCAAGACGCCGAAGGATACCCATGCAATGGCGAAGGTCACGAAAAACGCCGCCAGCGTGTAGACCATGCCAAGATCGACGGAGAACAAAACCGAAACGATGCCCACCAGGTAATGCGGAATCCACCGCTGCGAGAAGTGGTAGGCAATACGTTCCGCGGGAAGCCCGGGTGCGGATTGCGAGATGTGCAGGTAAGAGTAGACGTCGGTTGCCTGGACCCAATCGATGGCGGCCGTGAACGGCAACTGGTAGGTCGTGGCATAGAGGAACAGGAGGACCAGCAACACGACGGCCAGTCGGCCGGGAATCTTTTCTGTATTCATGTCATCGAAGGGCTGTGGTCATGAGCGCCGGTGGCGGGGACAGGCGAGCCGCCCGGTAGGAAAAGCCATGCCGGCATGGCATTACTTTGGCAGCGCAAGGCCAAGCAGATACTCGGCCCACTGCCAATCCGTTTCCGTGTCGATGTCGACGCCTTCCATGGGCGAATCCATGACCAGGGGCACCGTTCCTTCATTGCAGAAAGAGCGCGATGCCCGCAGCTCGGCGGGAGAAATAAGGTAGAACGCGCCGTTGAGCGCGTAGGCAGGTGGCAAGGCCTGGGCACGCAGATCCGCCTGGCTACGCTCGACAAAAGGCTTCATCGACACGCCGTCGATCCGGAAACACCACAGCGGATGTGTGCTTGCCGGCGATACGCCGACGACCGAGCGGAACGCATGCGCCCGGAACATGTCCAGCCCCCGCAATACCGATTCCCGGCTGCGGAAGGGCGAGGTCGGCTGCAACAGCAGCAAGCCATCCACGGGGCCATGCAGACCTTCATAGTAGTCAAGCGCATGCAGGGCCACGTCCACCGACGAGGCCTCGTCTGTTGCCAACGCCGCCGGCCGCAACCACGGCACCGATGCGCCCGCTTTGCGGGCGATGTCGCCAATTCCCTCATCGTCCGTGGAAACCACGACGTCGACAATTTCGGGAATCCCCTGCGCGGCCTGGATGCTCCATTCGATCAGAGGCTTGCCCTGTAACGCCCGCGTGTTTTTGCCGGGAAGCCGCTTGGAGCCGCCGCGCGCGGGAACGAGGGCGAGTATCTTCATAGGGACAGGAAATGCTTGAGCACCTTCAGGCCGGCGGTCCCGCTTTTTTCCGGATGAAACTGGCAGCCATGAATATTCGCCCGCCCGATCACCGCACTCACGGCGGCACCGCCGTACTGGCAATCGGCCACGCGGTGTGAGGGGTCTTGCGGGGCGGCCATGAAGGAGTGGACGAAATAGAACGCCTCGCTGGCGCCCATGCCCTGCAACAGCGTGCCGTCCCAACTGCTTCTGCCGGGCGGCAGGGACAGTTCGCTCCAGCCGATGTGAGGCACTTTCTGCGCGCGCCCGTCGCTGGTGCTGGTCGGGATGGGAATCACCCGCCCGGGAATCAGTCCCAAGCCGGCGGTCACGCCGAATTCCTCACTCTCGTCGAGCAACAGCTGCATGCCCAGGCAGATGCCCAGCAGGGGTTTCCCCTGGCGGGCAAAAGCACGCACCACGTCATCCAGTTTGCGGCGTTGCAGCTCGGCCATGGCATCGCGAAAGGCACCGACACCCGGCAGTACGATCCGCGGCGCGGCCAGGATGATTTCCGGGTCGTTTGACACCAGCACAGAAGCGCCGCAATGCTCCAGGCCGCGGCTGACGCTCAGCAGGTTTCCCACCCCGTAATCGATGACGACAACATCAGCGCTCATATGCACGCACCTGGACTCCGCCGGCTTTCGCGGCTTGCCGCAACTCCCCAAGGGTCGCGCGCTCGTAATGGAGGATATCCGCCATCGCCACCGCGTTCGCCCCGCTTTGCCTGACCACCGCGACCAGGTCCTCAGCCTTGCCCATGCCACCGCTTGCGATGACCGGAATGCCGACAGCATCGGTGATCGCCCGCGTTAGCGCCAGATCGAACCCCTGGCGAGTACCTTCGCGATCAATCGACGTCACCAGGATTTCCCCGGCGCCCAAGGCCTCGCCCTTGCGCGCCCACTCGACGACATCGATGCCGCTTCTTTCGCGCCCGGTGTCCGTGTACACCTCCCAGTGGCCGGGGGACTGCTGTTTCGCCTCGATCGACAGCACCATGCACTGCGACCCGAAACGCCGGGAAACCTCATGGATCAGCTCGGGGCGGAGCACCGCGGCGGTGTTGATCGCCACCTTGTCGGCACCGGCGCCGAGCAGGTCGCTGACATCCTCGACACTGCGGATGCCACCGCCCACCGTGATGGGAATGAAGACATCCTTGGCGGCCGCGCGGATGATGTCCGTCAGCTTGTTGCGCCCGTACAGGCTGGCGACGATGTCGATATACAGCAGCTCGTCCGCGCCCTGCTCGTAGTATTTCTTCGCGTATTCACCGGGATCGCCGATAACACGCAAGCCTTCAAGGTGTACTCCCTTGATCAGGTTCGGGCCCTTGATATCGAGCCGGGCAATAAGACGGGTATTGCTCATGCACTTATTCAGCACCTTCGTGCCAAACCGCATGGCGCAGCTTCCACTCACCATCCTGTTGATGCCAGATGTGATCCGAGCGCCAGCTGTCGATGACCTCGTGCACTTCAGCATCGGTAATCGAACAAAACTCCAGAAATTCCTTGTAATACTTCCTCGGAAACTCGTGGTCATAGCGCTTGACCAACGCGACGCCCTCTTCCCGCGTGATCTTCCCGTCACGAATCTCATGGGCCGCATCGGAGGTGGTGCGGCCAATACCAAACTTGATGTACGACAGGTAGTAGTGAAATCCGTCAATCTGGTCATCCAGGCTTGCGTACTTCGAGTACGTACCCTCCGAACGTTCTGTGTTGGGTGTAAACCCAGTATGTTCCCTGCAGTAGTAGTAGTTCTCCTGCGGATCCCAGAATTTGTAATAGCCCAGAAAATGTATTTCGGTCTTGTTCTTCTTGGTGTCCTCATAGCTGGGCGCCATGAAGGGATACAAATCCGCCAAGGAGACGCCATGCTCCGCCCAGAATTCCGGCGGCAAGCCCGAGAAGTAATGCTTGTCGTGATCCTGGATGTCGCGCGTCGGCCGGAAGGCGTTCTTCATGTCGCCGCCGTACTCGATCTCACCATTCTCGCCATACATGATGAGCTGGATGTTGTGTTTGACCGCCATGTGCAGCGGGAAATTGGTTTGCCCGTAGATGAACGGCTGAAACGGGTCACCCAGATGCTTGAACGACAAGTGCGTGAGCTTCTTGGTTACCTGGGGGTTCGGCGTGCCCAGGATATGGTTAAACCCGGAGGCAATGAATGCATCAAGATTCTGGCGCCCGATGGCGGTTGCCTTTAACGGCGCCCATGTCACCGCCAATGGATTCATGCCGTATTTGAACTTCAACTGGTGAGCCACAAAGCTGCCGTCCTTGCCGCCGCTGCATGGCACAACGACATCGTATTCGCCATTGCTCTTGCGATACCGGTCACACAGCTCAACCAGTTCCTTCTCACGCTGCGCCCAATCGATCTGCGTGCGTTTGTACTCGGCGTAATTGCAAGCGGAACAGACGCCATGTTCATCGAAGGTGATGCGCGGACGCTGGTTGGAAACCGTGCATTTCTTGCAGAACCTGATTTCGGGCGGCAAATTGTATTGCTTGATTAAATCTCTCTTCATGGCTTCAACTCTTTCACCAAACTATTGCTAATGGAATCTGCTGCAAACTTCAAATCGTCGGGCCTACCCACATCCAGCCACGGCTCGTGCATCGGGTAGGCCACCGTGCGCATGGTTTTACCCTGCAGACGTTCGAATAATGTGGGCATGTCGCATGGCACCTCAGGCACAAGACAGTCGAGGGCTTCAGGCATGAGGGCATACACGCCCGCATTGATGTGGCTGCGCGCAACCGGTTTTTCCTCGAAGCCGACGATGTCGATGCCGTTCGTCTGCACAACGCCAAACGGATGCTGCCATTCATGCAGCCTCACAGCCATGGTCGCCGCTGCCGAATAGCGGTTGTGAAAATCGAGCAGTTCGCCGTAGCGGATGTCGGTGATCACGTCGCCGTTGGTCACCACAAAGGGCGCATCGGGCCGCGGGTTGAGCAGGCCGAGCGCGCCGGCCGTGCCCAACGGCGCAGGCTCGCGCAGGTAATCGATGGTCACGCCGAGTTCTTCACCGTTGCCGAAATAGTCCTCGATCATGTGGCCCAGGTAATGGATGGCCAGGACGAAATGGTTGAAGCCTTCCGACTTGGCCCGCTCGATGATGTGTTCCAGCATGGGCTTGCCGGCCACCGGCACCAAGGGCTTGGGACAGTTTTCCGTATGCGGCATCAGGCGCGTTCCCTTGCCCCCTGCCATGATCACCATCAGGTTGGAACGCGCGGCCGGAGTTGTGACCTCATCCCAGAGATGCAGCCCGACTACACGTTGATCGTCGTCGACGATGGGAATCTGCTGGATCTTGTTGGCCGTCATCAGTTGCAAAACAGTGTCCCGCCCCAAGCCCGGAGGCACGACCAGGGCGTTGCGATGGACAATCTCCGACAAGGGGCTGCTCATATCCAGCCCCCTGAGCAGGCCGCGGCGGATATCGCCATCAGAGATCGTGCCTTCCAGCCGTCCGCTCTCGTTGACGATCAGCACGATCTTGATCGCGACCTCGTCGAGATTCAGGATCGCCTGCTGGATATTCGCACTGAGGGGCAGGATGCCTTGGCGCCAGAGTTCAATGGAGGCGCTCATGGTGGTCCTGCCGCTTCAATGCCGGGTAAGTCATGGAATGTTTTCTTGAGGGAACCCGAAAAATCGTGATTCTCCAGGGTATGCAGGATTTTCTGGCTGGCGCCGCCATCTCCATAGGGACTCACTACCTGCCCCAGACTTGCCTGAAAATTTGCGGAATAAGCTTCCGCCAGCGCCGCCTTGATGCCTTCCCGGTCCGGCGCGCAATCGATCACGCTCTGCGCCTTGAGGCGGCCTTTCTGGCGGTCGCCGATATTGATGGTCGCCTTCCTGAAGCTGGGGACTTCCGCGAGCCCGCTCGAGGAATTGCCGACCACGGCATCGACATGGGCGATGGCCGACAGGTAACGCAGCTGCCCGAGCGAGGCATAGACCTTCGCATTCGGCCTGCCGGCGGCGTAGGCCTCCAACTGCCGGCTCAAGGCCCGCCCTTCCGTATCGGCATTGGGCATGGTGAAGATGAGGTGAGTGTCTTGCAAGGTATCCAGCGCGGCCAGCAGTTCGTCCATCTGCCCGGCCGCCGCGCCCGGCTCCAGCGTCGCCGGGTGGAAGGTGACGAGCAGGTTTTTCGGGCCCAGCTTGAAATCCAGCGCCACCTCCAGCGCCCCGCGATCGAGGAGATCCAGCTTGAGCATATTGTCGATGCCCAGGCCACCCACCAGGAAGACGCGAGCGGGATCCTCGCCCAATTGAATGACGCGGCGGCGGTACGCTTCGGCCGCGACGAAATGCAGGTAAGCCATCTTGGTGATGGAGTGGCGCAAGGCCTCGTCGAAAGCGCCTTCGGTCGTCTCTCCGCCATGCAGGTGCGCGACCGGAATGCGTGCAATCGTCGCCGCGGCGGCGGCGGAAAATATCTCGTACCGGTCGCCCAGCACCAACACCATATCGGGGCGAAGTTCGGCGAATGCATCGGCAAAACCGATCATCGCCACACCCATGGATTTGGTCACACCGGATGGCGTATCCGAACTGAGCAGCATTTCGACCTTGCGATCGATGACGAAACCATCCGCCTCGATATCGCGATACGTGAGGCCGAACTCCGGCGACAGGTGCGCACCGGTGGCGATCACCTGCAGCGCGAGCTTCGGCGACTGCCGGATGCCTTCCATGAGCCAGCGCAGCAGGCCATATTCGGCCCGGGTGCCGGTGACGACGCAAATCGTTTTCACAGTGAAATCAACTCGTCGGCGGCAAAGTCGCGTGATGCCATGCGACCGATGACCTCATCCCAGCGCATCGGCGATATGCCCGTGCCAGGGCGCTTGGCGGTGATGTTTTCGGCCGTGAACTTTTCGCCCGCGCGGATCGGCGCATTGGCGACCAGGGACTTTCTGGCAATCGGCTTGTTCTTGGTTTCGCTGGGGCTGGCACGCTTGACGCCGTCACCCATGGCGGCTTCGATATTGCGGATAGCCCTCACCATCGCCTTGAGTTCATCAGGCTCCAGGCTCGCGCCGTGATCGGGGCCGGGCAGGCTGCGATCCAGGGTGAAATGTTTTTCGATCACAGAAGCGCCCAGGGCAACCGCGGCAATCGCGACCTCGATGCCCTGCGTATGGTCGGAGTAGCCGACGGCGACGTCGAACGCCTTGCCGATGTTCTGCATGGCACGCAGGTTCACGTCGGACATGGGCGTGGGATATTCGGTATTGCAGTGGAGCACGGTCACCTGGTCGCGAGTGACGCCGGCGGCCTCGAACACGGCCAGCGCGCCTTCGATCTCGCCCAGCGAGGCCATGCCCGTAGAAAGGATCAAGGGCTTGCCCAGCCCGCCCGCATGGCGCAGATAGGGCAGGTTGGTGATTTCGCCGGAAGGGATCTTGATCCGGTCAAGCCCCAGTCCGACCAGAAAATCCAGGCTCTGGACATCGAAGCCGGTGCTGAAGAAGGCGATGCCGTGCTGGCGGCAATGTTCGACCAGCACTGCGTGCATTTCGGCGCTCAGCTCGAGGCGGCTCAGCATGGCGTGCTGCGACTCGGACGCGCTGGTGGATTGGGCCTGGTATTCGGCTTTGCCGGCGGTGCCGGTGGCGAGACGATCGGCAGAAAAGGTCTGGAACTTGACCATGTCGGCGCCCGCCTCGGCCGCAACCTCGATGAGACGCTTGGCCATGGCGATATCGCCGTTATGGTTTACCCCGGCTTCGGCAATAATCAACGTGCGAGCACTCTTCATCGCGTACCCCGAAAGACAGTACCTTCGGTCAAGTTTTTCGCCACTATGGCGCCTGCGCCGACGACGCAACGGCTGGCGATCCGCACGCCGTGGTGGACGACCGCACCGCTGCCAATAAACGAGCCCGTTTCGATATGCACATCCCCGTTCAGCCTGGCGCCAGTGGAGATATGGCAATGCGCTGCCACGACCGAATCGTGCTCAACCAAGGCCTGGGAATTGATGATGCAGTTTGCGCCAACCTTGGCGCGGGCATTGATTATCGCACCATGCATGACGATCGTACCCGGCAGCACCACGGCATGGCGCGAAACATGTGCGAGCGGCGAGACGATAGTGGGGAAATCAGCGCCCAGGGCTTGCAATTTTTCAAACAGGGCGATTCGGGTATCCGGGCTTTTGACTTGCCCCACCGTGACCAGCGCCGACGGGTATTTCTTGAGCAGGTCCGGCAAGTCGTCATCTCTTCCCAACCAGGGATAGCCCAGGCGGGCCGCCGCATCCGTTTCGTTGAAGTCGACGATGCCGGCAACCGTGTATTGGCCCTGGCTCTCGATCACATCGATGCAGGAGCGGCAGTGGCCGCCGCCGCCGATGAGCAGCAGGGGCTTCACGCCAAACCCGCGCTGCTGGGAATGTTGATCAGGCGACGCTCGAGTGACTCGGCGATGGGTAGAGGCGCGCGCGGGGCATCGAGATAGGGGGTCAGGCGATGCAGCAAGGTCCAGACCGGCCGCGTCATCAGCCCGGCATCGTTGGTTGCTTTCAGTACCTCGTCGCGCTGCCCGGCGACATCCTCGCTCAGCAGGATGGCCTGCAGCCAGTAATTGCTTTCGCAGCCGGCGGGCTCGGCCACCAGGCTGATCTCGGGCGTCGCCGCGAAGGCGGCCAGGTACCTGGCATAGAGACGGCGCTTCGACTGCAGAAATCCGGGCAATTGCTCCAGCTGGGCGCAGCCGAGGGCGGCATTGATGTTCGGCATGCGGTAATTGTAGCCAACCTCGTCGTGCTCAAACGCCCAGCTATGGGGGCGTTTCGCGGTAGTGGTCACATGCTTCGCACGACGCGCCAGGGCCGTGTCGTTGGTCAGGATGGCGCCGCCGCCGCCGGTGGTGATGGTCTTGTTGCCGTTGAAGCTCAGGGTTCCAACCAAGCCGCTGGTTCCGGTATGGCGACCCTGGTAGTAACTGCCCAGCGACTCGGCGGCATCCTCGACCAGTGCAAGGCCGAACTCACCGGCCACCGCCAGCAGGCCGGCCAGGTCGCACGGGTGCCCCAAGGTATGCATGGGCAGCAGGGCACGGATCGGGCGCCCGGTCTGCTTGTTCACGCAGACGCCCCCGCGCTGTTCACTGCAATGCTTGAGCCACTCGCGAAGGGCTGCCGGGTCGAGACCGAGGGTCTCCATGTTGCTGTCCACGAAGTGTGGCGTGGCGCCGCAATAGCGCACGGCATTAGCCGTCGCGATGAAAGTCAGCGCGGGGATCAGCACCTCGTCGCCGGGCACGACCCCAGCCAGCAGCAACGCGACATGCAAGGCGGCGGTGCCGTTGACAACGGCGACGGCGTGTTTCGCGCCGGTGAACTTGGCCAGGTCCGCCTCGAAACGGTCGACATAGGCGCCGACGGATGAGACAAAGGTAGAGTCCAGGCAGTCCTTGAGATAGGTCCACTCCTGGCCGCCGAAACGGGGCTCGTGCAAGGCGACCGGGCCCGCGCCGCACACCTGCGTGAGGGCCTGCACTACCTGCGCGGGGATATCGTGTGGTGTCTGCATTTTGGTGGGAATGATCAGATGTTGTAAATGTCGGCCTTGTAACCGCGTAGGTTCTCGGGGCGCAGAAACCATGCCGCCGTTTCGGCGAGCCCGCGCTTGAGTCCGTCGCGGCCGCCATAGGCCGGCGCCCATCCGAACAATTCCAGCGCCTTGGTGTTGTCAGCCCACAGCCGCTCGACTTCGGAATTGGCGGGACGCAGGCGGTTCTCATCCGTGACGATCTCCACCTCCGCGTTCATCGCCTCCGCGATCAGCCGGGCCGTGTCGCCGATCGACACTTCGAAGTTGCTGCCGAAATTGACGACTTCGCCTATGCCGCGATCGGACTCCAGGGCAGCGATGAAACCGTTCACCGTGTCCTGTACGAAATTGAAGTCGCGGGTCGGGGATACAGCGCCCAGACTGATCTGCTTCTTGCCGTTGGCGATCTGCGCAATGATGGTTGGGATCACCGCGCGCGCGGACTGGCGCGGACCATAGGTATTGAATGGACGGGCGATGACGACAGGCAATCCGAACGAGGCGTAGAAAGAATACGCCATCTGGTCGGCGGCGATCTTGCTCGCCGAGTAAGGAGACTGCCCCTGCAGCGGGTGCGCTTCGGTGATCGGGACAAAGCGCGCGGTGCCATAGACCTCGCTGGTCGAGGTATGGACCAGCCGCTTGATGCCCAGCTCGCGCGCCGCCTGCAGGACGTTCAAGGTGCCCTTGATGTTGGTGTCGACATAGGTGTCGGGCGAGTGATAGGAATACGGGATGGCGATGAGGGCGGCCAGGTGCAGCACCGCGTCACAGCCCTGCATCGCGGTCTTGACGCCATGCGGGTCGCGGATATCGCCGGAAAAAACCTCGAACTGCCCCTTCATCTCGGCCGGGCACTGGTCCAGCCAGCCCCACGAGTTGAAGGAGTTGTAATGGACGAAGGCGCGGACCTTGTAGCCCAGTTGCACCAGGCGCTCCACAAGATGGGAGCCGATAAAGCCGTCGGCGCCGGTAACCAGAACTGCATTCATTGTCAGGCTCTCATAACAGTTTTCCAAACTCCACCAGGGAGCGGACATAGTTGATTTTGTTGCCGGGGAAGGCCTCTTCGAAATGCTGGACGCACAAGCGTTTGTCGTCCGGCGACATGTCGTCGAACATATGGACCAGGCTGACTGCGCGCTCATTGAAACCCAGCAGCGCCGACGATGAAACCCCGACGGCGAGATGATAGTCCTTGTCCATCAATTCGACGGGCAACAAGGGGTCAATGACAACCGCGCCGTCGACCTGCAAATTCAGGCGATAAACCGGGTTGGGGTGATCCTTGACGTGGCACACGTAGCCTCGGCCATGGGCGGCGTCAATCAGGGATCGGAACAGTGTAGATTGGCTTGCATCGGAAACAAAACTTTTCCCTGCAACAAAAAGGATTTTATTGGTTTTCTGGCCGCTGCACGAATAACACCTGGACACCACCTCCCGCGAAAAACCCACGTCCTTGCTCGTTATCGAGCTGGGGTAGCCGCGGATCGACATCACGTATTCACTCTCGTTGTCGCCCACCGCCGGCGAACGATAGAACCTGAAGCGGTCGACGACACCCAGCAAGCCGAGCAGCCGGTACAGCCTGGTTCTCGGGAACGCCGCTGGCTCGATTTCCTGGAAGCCCGACATGGTCACCTGCGGAAAGTAGTAGCCACGCGGCTTGATGACCGTCAGCAGCAGGTCGAGTATGGGCAGGCAGCATTCGTGAAAAAAAACGACCTGCGTACCGCTTGCGCGCGCCTTCAACAGGACCAACAGGAAATAGAGCGATTGCAGTACCAGGCCGGAAGGGACACGGACGATCCCGACTTGCGGATTCTTTTTCGTGAAGCTCTGATAGGACAGCTCGTGCGCCTTGCTCAGCACATAGATCTTTTTGACCTTCAAAGTATCCATCTGCGCCGCGATGAAGCCGACGGGCAGCGTGGATGCCACGATGCAGATGGATTGATTTTCTATGTGCATGAATTGGGTAGATCGACGTTTCGCATCGCGCTTGGCGTGCTCAGGCCTGCGCCTTGATCGCCTTCATGTTCAGACTGATGGGGAACTCTCCCTTGGGGGTCTGGAAACCTGTTTCCGACCAGTCACCGAGGTGCGCGCCGAACTCTTCCAGGGTACTCCATTCCGTCGCATGTTCGAACCCGCATGACGCCAGCAGGCCGGCCAGCGCCGCGTGGTTGAACACCGACTTGTGAAAGTTGTGCTCGTAGTCCTGCCCGCCCATCAAGGCGAACTTGATCAGTTCGAGGTTGTTGCCGTTGGCTTGGTAGACGGTCACCAGGCGGTCGAAGTCGGGCACGGACAGCCGCAGCACGCCGCCGACTTTCAGCTTCTTGCGGAAATTGCGGAGAATCTCGCCGATTTCCTCGAACGAAAAATGCTCGAGCACATGGCACATGTAGATCTCGCTGATGGCGCCATCCGCAAACTCGTTGAGGGCGAACCCTTCCGACCTCAAATGGATATGCGGCGCCTGGCGCGCATCGATGCTGACCCAACCCTGGATATTGATGGGCCCCGCACCCAGATGTATCTTCAAGCCGCCATCTCCGCTCTTCGGATAGACGGGGCGCTGACCGCCGTAACGCGCCTGTTGCTTACGGTCACCGATCGATTTGATTTTGGCGCGGACTCTGGAAATTAAATTCACTTTGGTGATCCAATCAATGCATGTTGAGTGCGACGTGCCTGGCGACAACCAGGCCGGTACTCAGGTCTCGGCAAGCCGGGACCCGATGATCCTGGCAGGCACTCCGCCCAGGATCGAGTAGTCGGGGAAGCTTTTCGTCACCACGGCGTTGGCCCCGACGACGGTACCCCTGCCCAGGCTGACGCCGGGAAGAATCACCGAATTCGCTCCCAGCCACGAGTCGGCGCCGATGGTAATGGGGTCGCACGGACGGTAATCCGGAGACCTCATGAATGCCGCATCGTTTTCACGTATGGTGCCGCCGCCGCGTATCTGATGCGTACCGCTCAGAACCGTGACGTTGTTGGCAAACAGGCAGTCTTCGCCAATGGCGACCTCGCCGGACACAAGGCAGTCGGAAAAAAATGATGTCCGGCTGCCGATTTTCACCGTCCCGCCGCTCGTGGAGATCATGCTTCTGGGGCCGATCGACACACCATCCCCGATCTCGATCACGCCGTTTTCACCTGCGCCAAGTTCCGCCGAGTTGGCCACGGCGCATTGATCGCCCATGATCAATACGCTATTGCTCAAAGCGAGCGCACCGCGAAAAACCGTGTTGATCCCGAAGCGGCACCTGGCGATCGACGGAAAGTCCGACCTTATCTTTCCACGCATCAAGCCGTGCGCGAGGCGAAACCATACAGACCCGGTTTCGGCCAACAACCTTCTTCTTATTTTTGCAAGGTAACTCATCACTGTGCCGCGACGTGGTTGTCCAGCTGTCTCATCAATTCGCCGAACTCGCCCAAAAACTCGGCCTTGTCCGTCGCCGAACCCGATGAAACGCCGGTGCCTATGCCCGGGTAGTTGTTGATCGTCTTCATAGACAGGGCCCGGTCAAACCACTCCACGCCTTCCATCGGCTCGAACTGCCAGCGCTGCCGGTCGTAAAAGACGCCGTCTTCGCCGAAAGTCCCGGCAAGATCGTAAATTCCCGGCGCCCCCCTGAACCAGGGGAGCCCCGCACAACAGGTGGCGAGTCCGACCATGCTGCGTTCTATCCCGATGGAGCCCGTCACCGTGATCGGAAACAGCTTCCGGCTCCGGGCCTCGCTCAATTTGTAGGTCGGCGGCACGAAGACGCAACCCAGGGCCGCAAGCTGCCTGAAATACTCGATTGACCGGCACAGCCCCACCCTGGAGAAACCAACGATACCGGAATAGTAAATCCAGCTGCCGGGATGCTCCTTGTACAGGATTTTCCCACGATAGCCCAGTTTCCGGATGGCAATGACCACATCCAGATGGGTCGGATAGTCGCCCCCCTCCGGAAAGGTCGAGGCCTCCGGTTGATAGTGGGCGTACAGGATGGGCAGCGCCCCTTCCACTTCGATCAGGCGGTCGACCGCAGCCTCGTCCAGCATGCCCGAGAGGTAGTAGTCGAGCGCGCGCTTCTGGTGCTGGACGATTCTCAGTATTGACAAGGCATCGTAGTCTTTGCGCTCATCGATCGGATGCCGGACGACGCCGGCATGTCTTCTCAAGATCACTTTCGCGATGGCCTTGGCGCCGAAAATCGCGACACGTGCAAGCGCATAACCGTAGCTTGTCGCCGTCCTGTCGATCTTTTCGTTCAGCTGCGGTGGCTTGGCGGCAAGATGGTTGTCCCGGTAGGCTATCACCTCGTCCCGAACCTGCTTGTCCGAAACCTTCAGCGCCAGAATGCTCCGGTCCCGGATCGAAGCGTGTTGCACCACAGGCAGCAAACGGCTCGGCGATGCGCAAAAAGGCATCGGATATAGATAGATCTGCTGCGCCCCTGCAATCTGGCAAGCGGCCTCGATCAGGGAATACTCAATGTGATGGGCGACCCCCGTGAAGAAGACCACGGACTTCACCCCGAGCGCTCGCATCTCCTGCGCAAGGCAGACGACGAACAACAGGCAGGAGTGCTGAAAATCCTCGTATCTGTCGGCTTGTCCCATCCACCGGAACCACAACGGCATGGTCCAGTGGATTTTGGCTTTTATGTCATCGATGTCCAGGTCGGCGGGAATCGCGTCGGGATAGGCGATGGCCACGGTCAGGCGCGTATCCTCCGCCCAATAGGCGATCGACTTTTCCGCATAGATGGCGTATTTGTTATTGCCCCTGTATTCATTCGACAAGAATGCATAGGGTTCTATAAGCAGGATTTCGCTCATGTCATGACCGTTGCGGACTGCATTTTCGGAGCGCGATGTCACGCCGTTTCAATCCGGCCCCGCAAGCAGGGCAATCGAACTTTGCCCAATGTTGGTGTAAGCGGGAAAGAAGGCGATGCTGAAGATATCCCGATACCGGCCTTCAGCCGGAATACCCGCGCGATGCGGCGTCGAACCGGTTGAAAAAAGCAGCGTGTCGCCGCGCTTGCCCGTGAGCTTGCGCGCGATCAGGTTTAAATCCTTGTTGTTTCTATCCATGACCGATGGCAGGAGCTTATGCTCGTCCGGGTTGGCGACGAACTCGAATGGGCCGTCGTCGACCGACACATCGCTCACCAGCACGAAGAGCTGGACATTCCTGAAATCGACCACCTTGTCGTAGTGCCAGTTCTGGCTGAACAGTTCGGTGTTGCGATACGCCTCCGGAATCGCGTAGTTGCGCCACACCAGCCCGTCGTTGACGAGGTATCCATCGCCGAGGAACATCCTCAGCACGCTGTCGTAATTCCTGATCGCCTGTTTGATAGAGGGCGGCAGGCCGGCCCAGTCGACGGTGTGGTACCTGCTGTAATAGCGCCCGTCCGGCGCTTTATTGCCCCGGTCTATTGCCTTGCTCTCATCCAGGCCAAAGTCGCTCTCCAGTTCGATATGGCCGGAGACAGACAGCGTGAAGAACCGCTTCGAGAATATCGAACCGGCATGCCGAATCCGGAAATAGACTTCCGGAATCCGCTGCCTTAACCACGAATAGATAGACTTCAAAACCTTCATGCGTCCCTCTTCCTCAACCATCAGCGCGCTCAATCGGCCGCCTGCGCATATTTGCCGTAGAAATGCAGGTCCTGGGGCTCGCCGTCCAGCAGCTCGTGCCTCGGGCGCACTGCCTCGCAGTGCATGCCCGACCGCTCCATTACCCTGATCATCGCCTTGTTGCTGCCCATCGCGCCCGCCGCCACCTTGCGGATCCGGCGCTCATCGATGAACCAGCTCACCAGCGTATTCCAGGCATCCTGGCCGGTGCCCTGCCCCCGGGCCGATTTGCGCCCTATCATGATGCCGATATCGGCAACCCCGTGCTGCGGGGAGACATACGCCGTCATGGTGCCGATGGCGAGGTCCTCACCTTGCGTTCTCACGCTCAGGAACAGATTGGGCGTATTCAGGAAGCTTTCCCGGTATGCACGGCACGATGATTCCGTGTGCACGATGAATCGCTGATTGCTGTATCTCACGGTCTCGGGATCGTTCAGCCACGCGACGTACTCGGGCGTAATGTCCGATTGCTCGAAGGGACGCAGCAACACCTTGCGTCCCGACAGACTGACGAAACCGTCGATCAACTCAATGGCCCCTGTCGGTGGGGAGTGCGGACCTGAGTGCATCCAGATTGGCCCAGACCTTCCTGAATGCCCGCACCATCGCCTCCACTTCCGGATCCGTAAGCTGGTGCAGGCACATTTCGAAGCCGAGGTAAGTCGTGTCGTGCAGCGCCTCCGCAACGGGGCAGATGCCCTTCGCATAGCTCACGTCACGGCGGCAGATATCGGACGACCACGGAAAGCCCGACGAGCCGTAGGCGATCTTTTGCTGGTACATGGGCAGCAGATGCACGTTTGCGTAGCCGCCCCCCAGCCCTACCAGCCCCTCGGCCTCCAGCGCCTCAATGATGCGCGCACGCGACACGCCGAGTTGCGCCACGTCCAGAAGCATGGGGTAGCCGTAATAAACATGCGTGCAGTCGGGCTGGACAACCGGTGTCCGCAGCCCGGCCAGGCCCGCCAGGCCCGCGGCCAGCCCTGCGGCGGCATGCTGCCGGCTGGCGACAAAACCTTTGAGCTTCTTGAGTTGCTCGATGCCGATGGCGCACTCGATTTCACCGAGGCGAAAATTGTAGCCAAGCATGTTGCGCAGATCGGTCACGCCCTTGTCGGCGACGACTGCCTCGGCATGGTTGCGGATCAATTGCAGCTTTTCGGCAATCGCATCGTCATTCGTGACCAGGATGCCGCCTTCGCCGGTATGGATGTGCTTGTGGTAGTTCAGGCTATAACTGCCCACATGCGCCAACGTACCCGCCAGCTTGCCCTTGTAGAGGGCGCCAGGCGCTTGCGCAGTGTCCGAGATGACCTTCAACCCATGGTTCTCGGCAATTGCCATCAGCGCATCCATATCCGCCGAGTGGCCAAAGATATCGACCGCCATGATGGCTTTTGTATAGGGGGTGATGTTGGCCTCTACCGACGCGGGATCGAGGCAGAAGGTCACCGGGTCGATATCGGCAAAAACGGGGATGGCATTCCAGTGCAGGATTGCGGTGGCGCTCGCGCACATCGTCCAGGGCGGCACAATCACTTCGTCGCCCGGCTCGATACCGACCGCGCCGATTGCGGCGATGAGGCCGGAAGTCGCGGAATTGACCGTGATGGCGTGTTTCACGCCGAAATACTCGGCGCATTGCTTTTCGAATTCCCGGACCTTGGGGCCGCCGAAAAAGTCAGGCTCCCAGCACCCCAGGAATTGAGACAGATTGCCACTCTCGACCACGCGGCGGGCCGCTTCGACCTCTTCCTTGCCGAGCGAGTTGTATCGTTGGAAGGGTTCGGTGATTGCCTTGGGCCCGCCGAACAGCGCCAGTTTTTCTGTGCTCATGATTTTCTCTGTTTAATGATCAATTCGATTGCTTCAAGCGTCTTCAAGGCCTGTAGCCCGGTGCATAGCGCGGTGGCCTTGCCGGCAAAATAGTCGCGGATCTGGTCGTAAACGTGCCATTGGTAGATCGCCATGCCATTGGCAATCTCTTCCCGTTCGCCACCCAGGATTTTATAGCCCTTGAAGCGCGGGTCGGAATACACTGCCTGCCACTCGATTAGCTCGCCGCCCCGCTCATACCTCAGGCGCCCGGAATGGCTCAGCAATTCCACGCCGTAATAGGAAAAGGCTTCCTCCCAGGCCGCGCGGAAAACCACGGCACCGCGCTCGAAACGGACTTCCACGTCGGGCTCAGGGTCGTGATCATCCCAAAGGCGGCCGGAATCTATGACCGTGGTACTTGTTATATCGCCCAGCCAGAATTCGAGCAGATTGAGAAAGTGCGAGCCGTTGTTCAGTATTCCTTTCGAATACCAGGCATTTCCCTTGACCGGAGTGCTGATCTCACCGCTTTCGATCCGCCGCTTGATCTCGATCACGCCAGGGTCGGTCCTGCGAATGTAGTTCACGAAGAGGCCAATTCCGGCGTCTTCGCATATCCGCACCATGGCCCGGGCCTCCTCCAATTGGTATGCCAGGGGTTTCTCACACACTATCAGTTTGGGCCGGCAGGTCCTGACGACTTCGGCGAGGATGGCGCCATGGGATGCGGAAGACGTCGCGATCACCACCACATCCGGCTGTAGCAGCCGCAGTGCGGACTCGACAGAATCAAAAGCGGGCACGGCATAGTGTTGCTCAAAGCGGGCGCGCTGCTCGGGCGACACATCCACACCGCCCACAAGATGAAATGCGGGATGCGCAACAATCGCGCGGGCATGCGTGTAAACGGCGGCGTCGGCCGGAAGGTCGAGGTCGTATCCCACCCCGATCTGGCCGAGACCGATGATGACGCAAGACTCAGACATGGTACGCGGCCCCTGCGGCCAGCCTTTGCATATGCTCGATCCCGCCCTGGGGTAACTGGCAAGGCCGGCCAGCCGGGGGAATGGTGCTGATCACGCGTTTCCCGGCCAACAGGCCGACCACCATCGCCATCGATTCACAGCCGACGACGATGTCGGACTCGATGGTCTCCTCAAGCAAGGTCCGCTGCCCGCCGAATTTGATCGGCAGCGCCGTGAAATCGCGAGCCCAATGGTATTTATCCGCCTGCTCCGATGGATGGGGACGAATGTGGATGGCATCGATCTTCTGCCCCAGCCGATCGATGTTCTCCAGGAAGAAGCGCAGCGCGTCGTGTTCGGTATAGCCCCAGTGGCGCTCATCGCCATATTGCGCGAGGGCATGATCGGCAACAGGTTCGCAGACATACAAGACACTCGTCGCCGATGGAGAGGATCTACCGGCGCTCATCGAGGCGATCTGCGCCAGCAAATCCTCGACATACGGATTCGCCTGCAACACGACTGGAATTTCCGGGAAGAGGGGACGGGCAATGCGCTCCGCATCTTCGTCGCCAACCCATATCTCGTCGGGCAACACGCTTTGTCCGGCCTCCTGGAAACGTTCACGATAGTTGCCCCAGTGATCCAGGAAAGCCACCGTTTTCTTTCCCCTTGCCCGGCCAAGCACAATCGCTTCGCGCTCAAAACTGCTCTGCCAGCCGGTGCCACACAGCACCCAGGTGCATTTGTCCAGTGCCTCATCCAGGCTCAGGTATTCGGCCTCGGGACATTTCCGCCTGAATATCGCCGCAGCAGGCCCGGCAACGACAACGCTGGAACTGCAACGCGCGCGATTCAGCCAGCTGCTCAGGATTTCGGCGCCTCCCGCATCATGGCCGACGACTGCAACGTGTTCCATCAAGTATTGCCCTTGCGCGCGACGTCCTTGTTGATCTCGGCAAACTCGGGGAATTGGCGCAGAAAGCGTACCGCATCGAGGCAGGAGAACAAGGGATTGTGCGCATCGAAATGTTCGATGATTTTCTTGAGTAGCTCGTAATCGCTGCGCTCGTCGAGCGTGAGGCCCAGCTCGGGCCAGTGAGTCTCGGGCGGCGCGACCAGATGCAGTTGTGTAAACATTTCCGGGTGATTCCGGATATGCAGCGTCACATGTTCATGATCGAGCGGATCGTCTGTCATCTGCGCTGACCGCTTGAGTGTATCCAACGTGAACACCTGGGTATCCATGCCGTCGGGATAGCTTCGCACATGGGCATTGCTCACATAGTCCGCGTGATGGGCCTTGAACATCCGGATGGTCTGCTCGATGAGTTCGGGGTCGATGATCGGGCAATCCCCCGTGATCTCGACCACCACATCGGCACCGGCCGAGTCGGCGGCATCGATGACGCGCTGCATCACGTCCTGCTCGTCCCCCCGAAATACGGAGATGCCGAGACGCCCGGCGAGTTCAACCAGCGGCGCGTCGGCGGCATTGACCGTCGTTGCCAGGACGATCGCATCGATCGAAGGCACGGCCTTCAATCTGCGCACCAGATGCTCAAGCATGGGCGCACCCGCGGCAGTCAGCAGCGGTTTGCCCGGCAGTCGGCTGGAGGTCATGCGTGCTTCAATGGTTGCAACGATTCTCATGCGGATTCTTTCAATAAACCTTATGCGGTGGAGGCGACTTCAGCGCCCCTTCAGATGGTCCCAGGTCACGGCAGTGCCGAACGCCACATCACTGCCCAGGTAACGGCCGACCACGTCATCCAGATGTTTCGGCGCGAGGCCGAAGCCGGGTCTGACGCTGCGAATCGCATCGCTGGTGATCAAGTCTCCGGCTTTAAGGTCCTTGACGAAATACAGGGAGCGCCTGAACTGCGCATTGCCCTGCTCGCTCGACTTGCGCCCGAAGTCCACCTTGCCAAGGGCGCTCCAGGCGGTGCGCGCATCTTTGCACAGTGCAGCGAGTTCGCCCGGTTCAAGGGAAAAGCTGTCATCCGGCCCGCCGCCGCTGCGATCCAGCGTGAAGTGCTTCTCGATGATGGACGCGCCCAGCGCCACACTGGAAATCGCAGTCGTATTGTCCAGCGTATGGTCCGACAGGCCGGTGACCAGTCCGAAGCGCCGCTGCATTTCGGGGAGCGTCGCAAGGTTGTAATCGGCGGCAGGAGCCGGATAGCCGCTGACGCAATGAAGAATGGCCAGCTCACGGCAGCCGCCGGCACGTGCGGCCTCTATCGCTTCGCCTATCTCTTCCGCATCCGCCATGCCGGTCGAGATGATCATCGGCTTTCCGGTACCGGCGACATACTTGATCAAGGGCAGATCGACAGCCTCGAACGAAGCGATCTTGTAGGCGGGCGCATTCATGTCCTCCAGCAGGTCGACGGCGGTAGTGTCGAACGGCGAACTGAAGATGGTGATACCGACTTTTCTGGCGTGCGCGAACAGGGGCGCATGCCAGTCCCAAGGCATATGCGCCTCGCGGTACAGGTCGTACAGGGTGCGTCCGTCCCATAACCCACCCCTTATGTGGAACTCGGGGGCATCGCTGTCCAGGGTGATGGTATCGGGCGTATAGGTCTGCAGCTTGACCGCATCGGCGCCGGCCTTCTTGGCGGCCTCGATGATGCGCAATGCGGTGTCGAGATTGCCGTTGTGATTGGCCGACATCTCGGCAATGATGAAAGGGGGATATTCCGCGCCAATCTTACGGCCATCAATAGCAATTTGTTGGATCATGTGATTTCTCGGTTGAGGGCCGATATTTTGGCCTCCATCTTCGGCTGCGCCTCTAGCCATTCAGATCTAAGCAATCCAAGACGATGAACGGATATAAAGCTATCTCCAATTTTTTGCTGTTCTCTAAATACACCTTCAGATTTAAATCCAAATTTCATGTGCATCTTGATCACCGCGGAATTGAAGGCCAGAACCTCGCATTGCAATTTATGTAGTGAAAGCTCTCGAAATGCGTACTCCAAGGCCAAGTACTCCATTCTCCCGCCGGTGCCCTTCTCTGAGTCCGGCGCGGCGTAAAAAGCCCAGAATGCGTTCTGGTTGAATGCGTCGATGAGACTAAACGAAACCACACCTCTTGGTATGCCGTGGAATTCGTACATGAAATAACTTTGGTTTTTTGATTTCGAAACATCACCCCACCAACGACGATGCTCTTCTTCACCAATTTCATGTTGCGTGTACATATTGGCGCGCACACTTGGAGCATTTCGCCAGGCAAGCATGAGGCCAACCTCTTCTTCTGCGATCGCTCGCAATAGGCCCATACTCTTCATTTTTGATATTCCATAAGTGCTTTGACCATAATCGCGCATCCGTGTCCGGAGGTTACGTTTAGCGCATTATTTGTCAAATTTTTCATCAGATTTTTGTCCTTGATCAGCGCCGCAATTTGCGAACTCAATTCACTTTGCAAGTTCTCCCCTGAGTCGATGGCGAAGGCCGCACCCGCGCTCTCAATCGAAGTTGCTGCTTCGCGCTGATTCTCTGCCATGACCAACATTAGCGTGGGCAACCCCAGACAACATCTTTCCCATGCGCTGCTGCCTGCAGCCCCAATAGCCAAGTCACTGTCAGCCATAAGCTGGGCCATGTCTTGAACGTTAATCAAAACTTCGGTTGCAGGCATATCTGCCGCTTGCAATTGGACTGTAGATATCCAAGGTGCATTTGCTCCAAGCACAACGGTAATCTGGCAAGTCGAAGGCAGTGGAAGATGACTTAGCGCATTTAACACTTTGCCGGTAAGATTGTCTTTATCTACCCCGCCCATGCTGACTAATATATGCGCCAGCTTGTGCTGTTCGCGCCGTCCGATACTGTAGTCACGCAGTGACGTAAATCTCTCTCGCAAGAGAGCAAACATCGGGCCTATAAAAATCTTGCTATGCAGAGGTATTAGGCCCGCGTAATCGTCAATCTGACGATTGAGGTTTTGGTCTAGCAATAAATCGCAGTCATGGCTTCTATTTGCAAGATCGTCAATAACCATCAGATGCCGACTTGCAGTGCCCGCCAATTTTTCCCAGCGCGCATCTAGCGCGTAGTGATCGACGATTAGCCAATCGACTGCAGGCCCTCCTATTGCCGCCACGGTTTGCTCTGCATCCGTGGCCCAGTCGGCGCCCAGCCAGCCACCATAGCCCGTGGCACTGACGCTCCGGCCCACTTCGGCAACAAGTGGCAACGTGTGGGTCGCATGGCCGCGAGCCTGGATCAGGTCGAGCAAATTCCCCGGATGCTCCCGGCACACGAAAACGCACTGCGCTCCTTGCACACGCAAGGCGTCCGCCAGCGTCAGGCAACGCATGACGTGGCCGGTGCCGATGTCCAGCGAGGCATCCGCGCGGAAAATGACTCTCATCGCGCTCAGTTCAGTCGCTTGAAGCCCGCATGACACAACGGCCCCTTCAGCAGAGCCATGACGTCGCGCCCGTCTTCACATTCCCTGATCAATTTGAAGATCGGTGCAAGCGCATCGAAATACCCGTCAACGATCTCGGGAGTGTGCTCGGTGCAGGCATAGACGCTGTTGCTGGCCAGGTAGCCCTTGTCGAGCATTTCCTGGGTGATCAGGGTTTTATAGGCCAACGCCTGCGGACTGAGGAACGAAAACCCGGTCAGCGCCGGCAGGCCCCAGTGAGAGATTTCAAGCCCATGCTGGTCGGCCAGTTGCTGCCAGCGCTGACGAATTCCCAAGCCGGTCTGGGTAATGGTGTTCCATGACTGGACGCGCTCCATGACTTCCAGGGTCTTCAGGGCGGCCGTCGGGCCGATGCGTTCGGTCCAGAAAGTGCTGCTGATGAAGGTGCTCTGGGCGGCTTCCATGATGTCCCGGCGCCCGATGGTTGCGGTAATACCATAACCGTTGCCCAAGGCCTTGCCGAACATGGCCATATCGGGCTCAACGCCATACTTCTTGTGCAGGCCGCCGAAGGTCTCGCGAAAGCCCGACGTGCATTCGTCAAAGATCAGCACAATGTTGCGGTCGGTGGCCAGTTTGCGCACCTTCTGCAGGAAGTTGTCTTCCGGCCCCATGTTGCGCACCACCTCCATCTTGATCACGCCGATGTCGTGGGCCTGAACCAAGGCTTCCAGCTCGGCATAGTTGTTGTAGTTGAACGGAAAGACCGTGCCTGCCAGATTACGCGGGACGCCATTCGGCTCAAGGCCCGGCAGCAGGTGGCCATCCAGCCCCTTCTCGGCGCCCAGGTTGGCGGACAAATACCAGTCGTGCCATCCGTGATAGCCGCAGATCGCCACTTTGTCGCGCCCGGAGGCGGCACGGGCAATGCGGATTGCCACGGCATTCGCCTCACCGCCGGAGCGGGCCAGGCGGACCATGTCGGCCCAAGGGTGGAGTTCGATCAGCTTCTCGGCGAGGTACACCTCTTCGGGGCAATTGAACGTCGACATGTTGCCGGCGTCGACAGTCTTGCGCACCGCCTCATCCACCTCGGGATGACCGTATCCGAGCGAGTTGGTGCCGACACCCATGATGCACATGTCGATGTATTCCTTGCCGTCGAGATCCCAGACCTTGCAGCCTTTGGCCTTGCTGAAGTAAGCCGGCCATTGCTCGGGCAGGAACATCTCAGCACGCTTGGAGAGCAGCATGTTGCCGCCCGGAATGATCTGCTTGGCTCGTTTCCACAGTTTTTGACCGTTACCCATTGTCGCTCCTTCGTTTCGTTGTATCTGGTGGTTGGCCGCGAACAGCGCGGGTTCATCCGATTGCAGTTGAAGCACCTGGCGCCAGCCGAAATGGATTTCCGGGGCAAAGTGCGCAAAGACATTGCTCGCCACCTCGAAATCAGCAGGCTCATCGACGGTCCAGCGCAAACCCGACCGGTCCTGTTCGTTCTGCATTGCGGCCGTCGCGAAACGCCCGGACGTCCGGACATAAGGCGTCACGTGTTCGTGATCAAACTGGCTGTCGCTTTCCCGTAGCGCCCGCTCGAGCGCGGCCAGGGTCACAACTTCGATGTCCAGTCCATCGGGATAGGTAGCCGGGCTCGTGTTATTAAAATAATCGACCCCGGCCAGCCGGAATTGGCGAATGCATTCATCGACCAGCGCGGGATCCACCATCGGGCAGTCGCCCGTGATGCGCACGACCACATCGGCCTGGTGCGCCTTCGCGGCCTTGACAAAGCGATCCAGGACGTCGTTCTCGCTGCCCTGTTCACAGGCATAACCCAAGCCTTGAACATGATCGACCAGGACGCGATTCCTGGGATCGATCGACGTGGCCACGATGATCTTGTCCAACTCGACGGAACGCGAAAGACGGGCCAACAGCAGCGCGATCATCGGCACGCCGCCGATTGTCTTCATGACTTTATTGGGCAATCGGGTCGAGCCCATGCGGGCCTGGACGATAGCAACGATTTTCATGATGCGGCCTGATTCCAGTTTGAAGGATTGATCAGATCCGCATCGGTACAGGCAAGATCCGGCAGCGGCAGGGGGGCCGCCACCTCCGCATCTGCGCAATCGCGCAGCAGGCTCTTGAACTCCTCGGCGCTTGCCACACCGACAACGACGCGGTCGACCTGGGGCAAGGAAAGCGGATATTGCAGGCAAGCACGGGTCGCGGTCACGGCATGGGCATTCAGCCAACCGTGCCATGCGTCCCATAGAGGGTTCCAGCGCTCAAAGCGGGCGGGGATGGCGGCCCTGGGCATGAGCAGCAACCCCTGGAGAAAAGCGGAGCGGGTGTGCACCTCCACGCCCGCATCATGCAGGCGCTGCAACCAGCCGGACGTCACCAGGCGGCGGTCGAGCAGGTTCAATGGAGCCTGCACCAGATCAGGCGCGCAGACCCGCATGATCGAAGCCAACTGCTCCGGTTCGTAAATAGACACGCCAACCTTGGCCACCCGCCCCTCCTGCTTGAGCGCCTGCAAAGCATGAGCAAGCGCCTGCCCATGGGGCCCTTCGAGCTGTTCAGCACGATGCAGCAGCAGGCCATGAATCCGCGTCACGCCCAGGCGTGCAAAAGAAGCCTCGATCTGGCCACGCACCCAGGCCTCCACGCTGTCTACATCCTCGGGAAGCGCGGGCAGCTTCGTCACCACCCTGAAACCAGCGACGCCGACTTCGCCCAGACAGGCTTCGCTGTCGCCATAGGCGATCGCGGTGTCTATGGTATCCACGCCGCCCGCCCGGGCCAAGCCGACAATATCGCGCGCCGCCTCGCGGGAAACCTGCCCACTTCGATTCGAAACGCCGTATGCGAGGCCGAACTGGGCCCCTCCCAACGCAAGCTTCATGCGAATGCCTCGGTCAGGACCTGAATAACCTTGCCTTGCTCGATGCCGGTCAGCGTCGGGTACATCGGGATGCTCAAGGTGTGTTTGTGGTACCGCTCAGACGCCGGGCAATAGCCTGCACGGAAGCCCATGGCCTCGTAATACGGCTGCCGATAGACAGGGATGTAGTGCAGGTTCACATTGATTCCGGCAGCCTGCAGCGCGTCGTAAACCTGTCGCTGGGTAATGCCACTTGCCTGCTGATCGACCTGAATCGGATACAGGTGATAGCTGGAGTAGCAGTCCGGATGCTGCCACGGCAGCGTTATGGGCAAGCGGGCCAGTTCGCTGTCGTAGCGTTGGGCGACGCGATGGCGCGTTTGAACCAGCTCCTGCAGCCGCTTCATCTGGCTCACGCCCAAGGCCGCCTGGATGTCGGTCATCCGATAGTTGTAACCAAGGCAAATCTGTTGGTAATTCCAGATTTCATCGGCCGGCCGCGGCTGCATTTTTTTGGGCTCACTGGTGATGCCATGGCTTCGAAAGCGCTGCATCAGATTCGCCAAAGCGGGATCATTGGTGAGCGCCATGCCGCCTTCGGCAGTCGTGATGATCTTCACCGGATGGAAACTGAACACCGTGATGTCGCTGTAGCGGCAGTTCCCGACCGGCTGGCCCTGGTAGCTGGCGCCAATGGCATGCGAGGCGTCCTCGATGACCTTGAAGCCATATTGCTGACTGAGCTTGTGAATGCCCGCCATGTCGCAGGACTGGCCGCTGAAGTGCACCGGAACGACGACCTTGGGAAGCCGGCCTTCCTTCTCCGCCAAAGCCAGTTTTTCGGTCAGCCTTTCCACGCTCATGTTGTAGGTGGCGGGATCAATGTCGACAAAGTCAATCTTCGCTCCGCAGTACAGGCCGCAATTGGCACTGGCGACAAAGGTGATCGGCGACGTCCACAACCAGTCGCCCTCTCCCACTTCGAGCGCCAGGCAGGCGATGTGCAGTGCCGCGGTGGCGCTGTTGACCGCGATAGCGTGCCCGGCGCCCACATGAGTGGCTATGGTCTGCTCGAACAACGGGACCATCGGTCCCTGTGTGAGGAAGTCCGATTTCAGGACTTCCAGCACAGCATCGATATCGGCTTGGGAAATATCTTGTCGGCCGTAGGGAATCATGGGGAAATACCTTGTGAAGGATGGCTGATGATTTCGGCATAGGAGCCCACCCGTTTTACAGCGCCGGCGCTGAGCTCGACGATTTGAGAGCAATTCTTCAAGGTCGTCAAACGGTGGGCCACGATAAGGATGGTCAGTTCACCGCCGAGGCTGTCGATCGCCTGCATCACCGCCTGTTCGGTGTCGTTATCCAATGCACTCGTGGCCTCATCGAACACGATGACGTTGGCTTGCTTGTACAGCGCCCGGGCGATGCCGATGCGCTGGCGCTGCCCCCCGGACAAACGAACGCCGCGCTCGCCGACCATGGTTTCGTACTGCTTGTCCCAAGTGTCAATCGTCTGTGCGATCTGCGCCTTCTCGGCGGCCGCGCGCAGGCGAGCGCGATCGATCTGGTTCGCGGGCACCCCGAAAGCGATATTCTCGGCAATCGTGCTGTCGGACAGGAAAATCGCTTGCGGCACATGCGCGATATTCGCCTGCCAGGCACGGTGGTTTTGCGGAGTGATCGCCACCCCGTCGACCTGCATGGTCCCTTCCGTAGGCGGCAACAGACCCATCACGATGTCCAGCAGCGTGCTTTTGCCGCTGCCCGTCTTGCCAATGAAACCGACGCGGGCACCCTTGGGTATCGTCAGGTTCAATTCATTCAACACCAGCGGACCCTCCGGGGTATAGCGAAAGCGCAGGCCCTTCAGATCGATGCTGTGGCGGAACGCGATTGGCTCCGGCCGGGGCTCGCTGGCATAAGCCGGCAAGGGCTGGTCGAGCAGTTCCAGGGTGTCCTGCAAGGGCGCGCGGCCGGCATGGATGTGCGCCAGGCTCGAATAGACCAGTTGCATCACGGGCAACAGGCGTTGCGCGCCCAGCACCATGGCGCCGATCACGGGGATCGCGGTGGTAATGCCTTCCGGCCGCTTGCCCAACACATAGGCCAGCACGGCGATAACCACCATGCCGAGCGCCTCGATGCCGAAGCGCGGGCTGCTGTTGGTGATCTGGACGTTGGCCATTGCCCGCCGAAGCGGCTGGTCTGCATTCAGGTAGGTCTTGCAGTAGGCCGCCTGTGCGCCATCGATCAACACGTCGCGAATCCCGCTGAGGCCTTCCTGCAGCGCCTTGATGACCTGGTTCTGCTCCCGGCTGATGCATATGCTGTTTTCGACAAGCCGCTTCTTGGTCGCCAGGAGAATCAACACATAAATTGTACCGAAGACCACCAGCACGACAAAGGGAATCAGCGGCTCGATCACGGTCAGGGCCGCCACGATGGTCCCCAGCATCAGCAGGGAACTGACGATGGCGAGGATGGGCAGAATGGTGCCGTTCACGAGCCCGTTCGCCTTGCCGGAAATGCCCGCAATGACCTCGCTGCTGTTGCGCGCCAGGTGTACCGCATAGGGCTGGTAGAGCGTGCGGCGGTAGATGCTGATGCTGAAGTCCGCGCCGATGGAATGGCTCAGCCGCGTCTGCGCCCACAGAAGAATAAAACGCATCACACCGGACACAACGGCCGCCACGGCGAACACCACGGTCAAGGGCAACAGCAATTGCCTGGCCTCTGTCAACCCGAGCGACTGGATCATGCCTTGCAGGTAAGGCTGCCTGAAAACCGGCTCCGGATTGGTCAACACGCCCAGGAACGGCAACACCGCCCCGATGCTGATCACTTCCGCCAGCGAAGCGAGGACCATCAACACGAACAGGATGCCCAGCTGGATACGGCGACGCGGGCTGATGTGAGGCCACAGCCGGCATAAAAGTTTCACTAGCGACTGATGAAGTTGCACGGTCACTCGTGGTAATCCATCGTCTTGAAGCCATGCTGCTTGATCAGCTCATCACGCTCGGCGGCCTTGAGGTCTTCGCGCACCATTTCCGCGACGAGTTCCGCGAACGTGGTCGTGGGCGTCCAGCCCAACTTTTCCCTGGCCTTGGTCGGATCACCCAGCAGGGTCTCGACTTCGGTCGGCCGGAAGTAGCGCGGGTCCACGCTGACGATGCACCTGCCGTCGCCGTCATAGCCCTTCTCATCGACGCCTGTTCCTTCCCAGCGAATGCTCATGCCCAACTCCCTGGCCGCGGCATCGACAAAATCCCTGACCGAAAATTGCACGCCGGTGGCGATTACGAAATCTTCGGGTTTTTCCTGCTGCATCATCAGCCACTGCATTTCGACGTAGTCGCGTGCATGGCCCCAGTCGCGCTTGGCGTCGAGGTTGCCGAGGTAGAGGCAGTCCTGCAGGTTGAGCTTGATGCGCGCCAGCGCGCGCGTGATCTTGCGGGTCACAAAGGTTTCGCCCCGCACCGGACTTTCGTGGTTGAACAGGATGCCGTTGCATGCGTAGATGCCGTAGGCCTCGCGGTAATTGACCACCATCCAGTAGCCGTAAAGCTTGGCCACCGCATAGGGGCTGCGCGGATAGAAGGGTGTCGTTTCCTTTTGCGGGGTTTCCTGCACCAGGCCATACAGCTCGCTGGTGGACGCCTGGTAGAAACGGGTCTTCTTCTCCAGGCCGAGAATGCGGATCGCTTCCAGCAGGCGCAGCACGCCCAAGGCATCCGAGTTGGCCGTGTACTCGGGCTCCTCGAAACTGACCGCCACGTGGCTTTGCGCCGCGAGGTTGTAGATCTCGTCCGGCTGGATCTGCTGGATGATGCGGATCAGCGAGGACGAATCGGTCATGTCGCCGTGATGGAGGAAAAACTGCACGCCGCGCTCGTGGCGATCGCGGTACAGGTGGTCGATGCGGTCCGTGTTGAACAGGCTCGTGCGGCGCTTGAGGCCGTGCACGATATAGCCTTTCTGCAGCAGCAGTTCGGCGAGGTACGAGCCGTCTTGCCCGGTCACGCCGGTGATGAATGCAACCTTTTGCTTTGAGGACATCGTGTGAGGCTTTCTTTATTTTTGGGCCGCATGTGAGGGCGGTTGTGAGGTCGATTGCGACGCCAGGAAATCCTGGTACGCGGCCGCCAATCCCTGCGCAAGGCCGATCTCGGCACGCCAGCCCAGCGCGTTCAGCCTGGCGCTGTCCATCAGCTTGCGCGGCGCACCATCGGGCTTGCTGGTATCGAAGCTGAACTCGCCGGAATACCCGACCGCCCGGGCGACGGACTCGGCGAGTTCACGTATGGTGATGTCGCTACCGACACCGACATTGATATGGCTTTGCATGGGCGACACGTGCCGGTCGTAGCTCGCCTTGTCCAGGTTCATCACATGGACGCTGGCGGCGGCCATGTCATCGACATACAGAAATTCCCGCTTCGGTGTTCCGCTGCCCCAGATGACCACCCGCGGCGCGCTTTCCACCTTGGCCTCATGGATGCGGCGGATGAGCGCCGGAATCACATGGGAGTTCTCGGGGTGGTAGTTGTCCCCGGGGCCATACAGGTTGGTCGGCATCACGCTGCGGTAATCCAGGCCATGGCTGGCGCCGTACTGGCGGTTGTAGCTTTCACAGAGCTTGATGCCTGCGATCTTGGCAATCGCGTAGGGTTCGTTGGTCGGCTCCAGCGTATCCGTCAACAGGGCATCTTCGCGCATGGGCTGCGCGGCCAGGCGCGGGTAGATGCAGCTGGAGCCCAGGAACAGCAGTTTTTGCACGCCGCTGCGGTAAGCGCTGTCGATGACGTTGGCCTCGATCATCAGGTTTTCATAGATGAACTCGGCGGGATAGGCATTGTTGGCGTGGATGCCGCCGACCTTGGCGGCCGCGAGATACACCTGCGTGGGTTTTTCCGTTTCGAAAAACCGGCGCACCGCGGCTTGGTCCGTGAGGTCAAGCTCCGCGTGGGTGCGGGTGAGCAACAGCTCGGCCGGGTGGCCCGCCGCCAGCAGCTGGCGGACAATCGCCGAGCCGACCATGCCGCGATGGCCGGCGACATAGATCTTTGCGTCGGTCCTCATCGGCCACTCCGTCCGTACTGATCTTCAAAACGGACGATATCGTCTTCACCCAGATAGCTGCCCGACTGCACTTCAATAATCTCCAGCGGGATCGTGCCGGGGTTGGTCAGGCGATGGACCTCACCCAAGGGGATATACGTTGACTGGTTTTCGGTCAGCATGATCGTCTTGTCGCCGCAGGTGATTTCCGCCGTACCTTTGACCACCACCCAATGTTCTGCCCGATGATGGTGTTTTTGCAGGCTGAGGCTTGCCTTGGGTTTGACCTGGATACGCTTGACCTTGAAGCGCTGCCCGTCGTCGATGCTGTCGTACCAGCCCCAGGGGCGATGAACCTTGCGGTGCATCGCCAGTTCTTCCCGGCCGCCCGCAGTGAGCTGCGCGACGATGTGCTTGACGTCCTGGCTGCGGGATTGGTCAGCCACGAGGACGGCATCGGGAGTTTCGATGACGATGAGGTTGTCGACGCCAACAAGGCTGACAAGGCGGCTGGTGGCGTGAACCAGGGTATTGCGGCTGTCGACGGTCAGGACATCCCCAAAGCAGGCATTGCCCTTGTCGTCCTTGGCCAGAACTTTCCAGACGGCATCCCAGGCGCCCAGGTCACTCCAGCCGGCATCGAGCGCGACCATTTTGAGCGGGAAATCGCTGCCGCGGCAGCGTTCCATCACGGCGTAATCGACGGATTCGGCCGGAACGGCGGTGAATTCCTGCTTTCCAGGCCGAACAAATTTCTGGTCGACGCTGCGCTTTTCCCATGCGGCGCGGCTGCCTTGGGCGATATCCGGGCGGAAGCGTTCCAGCGCCGCCATCCACACTGAGGCCTTGAGCACGAACATGCCGGCATTCCAGTAATACCCGCCCTCATCGAGATAAGCCTGAGCCGTTGCCGCATCGGGCTTCTCGACAAAACGCTCCACCGTAAAACCCGGCGCTGTCGAGACGGCGTTTGGTACCGCCTTGATGTAGCCATAACCGGTTTCCGGACCATCCGGCGTAATGCCAAGGATGACGATGGCACCGGTGTCAGCTTCACGAATCGCCGCTTGCATGGCGGCAGCGAAAGCCGGCTGGTCGGCGATGGTTTGATCAGCGGGGGTCACCAGCAGGACAGGATCGTCCCCATTTTCCATCGCGGCAAGGGCTGCCAAAGCCAGGGCCGGCGCGGTATTGCGCCCCACGGGCTCAAGAAGCGAACACCCCAACTCAATGCCCGCCTCGCGCAATTGCTCCTGCGCCAGAAAACGGTGCTCCTCATTGGTGACGATGTACAGAGGCGCAACATTGATTTGCGCGTCCCCCACGCCCATCAATCGTTTGGTAGCCAGTTGAAACAGGCTCTCTTCACCCGTAAGACAAAGGAACTGCTTGGGAAACCCCGTTCGCGAAAGCGGCCAGAGCCTCGTTCCAGACCCGCCACAGAGAACTACAGGCCGCGCTTGAATCGTGGATGAGTTCATTCGTTGTCGATCTCGGTTTTTAATTGCTCGATTTCAGCTTGCAACGACTCATACTCCGCCAGCTTTCGCTTCAAAAACTCCGCGGTCAGCTTCGATTTCTCCGCCATTCCCGACGGCGTCAGCAGATAGGCGTATGCAAGCTTGTTATCGCTGCTGCGGAAGTTCTGTACCTTGATCAAACCTTTGCTCATCAATGCCTTGAGGCAATAGTTGGTTTTGCCGAGGCTGATGCCCAAAGCATCCGCCAAGCCGCGCTGGTTAACCCGCGGATTCGTCTGCAGCAAACGCAGCACCTGCAAATGGGACTCTTCAGTGGACATCTTTAATTGGATTTGACCGGCCGGATCAGGATGGGGCGCTCCGGGGCCACCCGTTGGCATTCCCCTCTGAGGGGGGGCTTGTTCAATTGATGAACAGTATAGCTCCATGAAACTTCATATTCAACCCTGCCGGGGTGGCGCGGAGCCTGCATTCCTTATTTGAAAGGGCTGCCTTGCCCCGAATGACGTCAGCATAGAATCTAGCGTCGCAGATGCTGTTACGTGGAAACTACAGGGCTACCCGGGAGGCTGGGTATTAAAAGGATCATTCATGAAGAGTTCAAAACAGCAAAAGGCGGCATTCCTTTGAAGCGGCTATTCGATTTGGCCCTGGCCATCGTGGCGTCAGTCGTCCTGGCTCTCCCCATCCTGATCGTAGCGGTCCTGGTCCGCCTCACCTCACCCGGCCCCGCTCTGTATTGGTCCGACCGCGTCGGCCGCCGGAACCGGATATTCAGGATGCCCAAGTTCCGCAGCATGCGCATGGGCACGCCGGCCGTTGCCACGCATTTGCTGGCGAACCCGGCGGCGCACCTTACGCCGATCGGCCCCTTTCTGCGCAAAAGCAGCCTCGACGAACTCCCGCAGCTCTGGAGCATCCTGGTGGGCGACATGAGCTTTGTGGGGCCGCGCCCGGCGCTGTTCAACCAGGATGACCTGATTGCCCTGCGCACGGCGCAAGGCGTGGATGCGCTGGTACCGGGGCTCACGGGATGGGCCCAGGTCAACGGCCGTGACGAGCTGCCGATACCCCAAAAAGTGGCGCTGGATGCGGAATACCTGCGCCGCCGATCGCTCTGGTTCGACATCCGGATTTTGTGGCTGACCGCCGCCAAGGTGTTGCGCCGCGACGGCGTGTCCCACTGAGCCGCATGGCCGGCCTTACCTACGATGCGAAGCCAATGATCAAACAACAACTGCTGGGCCAGTCGCGGCGCGTCAAGCAACTCGTGGTGGCGCTCGCCGACGTCATCATGGGCATTGTGGCCGTGTGGATAGCGTACTCGCTGCGGCTGGACACTCTGCACTGGCCCTACAGCGTCCACCAGTGGTGGCCTTACGCGCTGGCGCCGGTATTGGCAGCCCCGATTTTCTGGCGCACCGGGCTTTACCGGGCGGTTTTCCGGCACAGCGGCATGGCGGCCATGCGGGCGCTGGTGATTGCCGTGACGCTGTACGCCGTGCTGTTTTTCGGCCTGCTGGTGCTCATGTCATGGCCCGATGTGCCGCGCTCGCTCGGACTGCTGCAGCCACTGATATTGATACTTCTTGTGGGGGGAAGCCGGGCCGCCGCGCGGCAATGGCTGAGCAGCCTTTCAGCCGGCCAGCGCCGGGGCATGCCGGTCAGCCGCCTGCTGATTTACGGCGCGGGATCGGCCGGCGTGCAGATCGCCAACGCCATCGCCACCTCCCACGAGTTCAAGCTGCTCGGCTTTGTCGACGACAGCCGCGCGCTGCAAGGCCTCACCATCAACCATGTGCCGGTTTACGCGCCAGCCGAGCTGCCGGACCTGATTGAAAAAGACGGCATCACCGACATGCTGCTGGCGCTGCCGTCCATCACCCGGGCGCGCCGCAACGAGATCCTGAACGACCTGCAGCCGCTGCCGGTCCACGTGCGCTCCCTTCCCGGCTTCAGCGACCTTGCCCACGGCCGCGTGGCCCTGGCGGACATCAAGGACCTTGATGTGGAAGACTTGCTGGGCCGCGACCCCGTGCCGCCCGACCGCGCCCTGCTGGCGCGCAACCTCAAAGGCAAGGTGGTACTGGTCACCGGCGCCGCCGGCAGCATCGGCAGCGAGTTGTGCCGCCAGATATTGCAGGAACGGCCCGCGTGCCTGATTCTGGTCGAGCACAGCGAGTTCGGCCTCTACAGCATCCACCAGGAACTTGGGCACCTTTGTCGGCGCATGGCCGAGCGCGACGGAAGCGCCGTGGAACTCGCGCCGCTGCTGGCCAACGTCCGCGACTACGGCCGCATGCTGGAAATCTGCAGGGCTTACCAGCCGCACACGATTTACCACGCGGCCGCCTACAAACACGTCCCGCTGGTCGAAAACAACCCCGCCGAGGGGATTGCCAACAACGTGCTGGGAACCTTCAATACGGCGCGCGCCGCGATAGAAACCGGCGTCAGCCACTTCGTGCTGGTGTCCACCGACAAAGCCGTGCGCCCCACCAACGTCATGGGCGCCAGCAAGCGCCTGGCCGAAATGGTCTTGCAGGCGCTGTCGGCCACGCCGGCCCCCAGCTTCGTGCAGGGCGGCAGCGCCGTCGACAACCGCACGCGCTTTGCCATGGTCCGCTTCGGCAACGTTCTGGGCAGCAGCGGAAGCGTCGTGCCCCTGTTCCGGCGCCAGATCGAAGCCGGCGGCCCCATCACTCTGACGCACGCCGACGTGACGCGCTATTTCATGACGATTCCCGAGGCGGCCCAGCTTGTGCTGCAGGCGGGCGCCATGGCCGAGGGCGGCGAAGTCTATGTGCTGGACATGGGCGAGCCGGTGCGCATCATCGACCTGGCCCGCCGCATGGTGAAGCTCTCGGGCTTCACGGTGCGGGACGAAAACCGCCCCGACGGCGACATCGCCATCGAGGTGACAGGCCTGCGCCCCGGCGAGAAGTTATACGAAGAGCTGCTGATCGGCGACAACCCCGTCGAAACGCTTCACCCGCGCATTCTGAAAGCACACGAAGAATTTGTGCCCTGGGCGGAGTTCCAGGACGACCTGGAGCGGCTGCGGCGCGCCGTGAAGGCCAACGACACGGCCACCTTGCGGACACTGCTGCTCAAACACGTCAGCGGATTTACCCCTGACGCCCAGGACAGCGACCTCGTCGGCTCGGCAAGCCTTTAAGAACAGGTTTTAAGGCAGGGACACGGCTGCGGCAAACGCCAGGCCCGCGGCGTCCTTGCCCGAGAGCAGGGGCGAGCCGCCCTCCAGGGGCCAGGCGATGCCCAGCGTGGGGTCATTCCAGACGATGCAGCGCTCCTGCTCCGGAGCGTAATAGTCGGTCGTCTTGTACAAAAATTCGGCACTGTCGCTCAACACCAGGAAGCCGTGCGCCAAGCCGGGCGGCACCCAGAGCTGCCGGTGGTTCTCTTCGCTGAGTTCCAGGCCGAACCATTGGCCGAAAGTCGGCGAGGACGGGCGGATGTCAACCGCCACGTCGAAGACCGCGCCACGCACCACGCGCACCAGCTTGCCTTGCGGTTGCCCGACCTGGTAGTGCAGGCCGCGAAGCACGTTTTTCGCCGACCGGCTGTGGTTGTCCTGGACGAAGTTGAAATCGGTGCCGGTCGCGGCATTGAACTGGCGCTGGTTGAAGCTCTCGAGGAAAAACCCCCGCTGGTCGCCGAAAACACGCGGCTCGATGATCAGCACGTCCGCGATCGAAGTGGGTGTGACTTTCATGGCCGGCCGGCCTCCTTCAGAAGGTTCTGCAGGTACTGGCCGTAGCCGCTTTTGGCGAGCGGCTGCGCAAGCTTCTCGAGCTGGACGTCGTCGATAAACCCGTTGCGCCAGGAGATTTCCTCGGGGCACGCGATCTTGAGTCCCTGGCGATGCTCCAGCGTCGCGATGAACTGGCTGGCGTCCAGCAGGCTGTCGTGGGTGCCGGTATCGAGCCACGCATAACCGCGCTGCATGATCTGCACCTTCAACTGGCCTTGCTCCAGGTAGCGCTGGTTGACCGTGGTGATTTCAAGTTCGCCGCGGGCGCTGGGCTTGATCGACCTGGCGATCTCGACGACCTGGGCATCGTAAAAATACAGGCCCGTGACGGCGTAATTGCTTGTCGGCGCGGCGGGTTTTTCCTCAATGCTGCGAGCCCGGCCGGACGCATCGAAGGCCACGACGCCGTAGCGCTCGGGATCCTTGACGTGGTAGGCAAACACCGTCGCCCCCGACGCTTCGGCATCCGCTTCACTGAGCAGCCTGTGCAGGTCATGGCCGTAAAAAATGTTGTCGCCCAGCACCAGCGCGCTGGGCGCGCCGTTCAGGAACTTCTCCCCGATGATGAAGGCCTGGGCCAGGCCGTCGGGGCTGGGCTGCACCGCGTACTGAAGGTTCATACCCCACTGCGATCCGTCTCCCAGGAGCTGCTCGAAACGCGGCGTGTCCTGCGGCGTGCTGATGATCAGCACCTCGCGGATGCCGGCGATCATGAGCGTGCTGAGCGGGTAGTACACCATCGGTTTGTCGTAAACCGGCAGCAATTGCTTGCTGATGGCCAGTGTGGCGGGGTGCAGGCGGGTGCCGGAGCCGCCGGCCAGGATGATGCCTTTGCGTTGAGTCATAGAGGGTGGATCAGGTGAGTTCAGCCAGCATGCGGGCAACGCCCTGCTGCCAGGCCGGGGGCTGCAGGCCAAAGGCGCCACGAAGTTTAGCGGTGTTCAAGCGCGAATTATGCGGGCGCTGCGCCGGCGTCGGGAAAGCCGACGTGGCGACAGGGTCCACGGTGTCCGGTGAGGCCTTGAGCACTTTGCCGCTTTTTGCGGCGCAGTCGAGGACAAACTGCGCATAACCGTGCCACGTGGTCTCGCCCGCGGCCGCCACGTGGTAGGTTCCGGCCAGGCGCGCGGCGGGCGCCGTGAGCGCGCCGCGCAGCATGTGGGCCGTGACGTCGGCCAGCAGTTCGGCGCCCGTGGGCGCGCCGAACTGGTCGTTGATGACCGTCAGGCGCTCACGTTCCGCGGCCAGGCGCAGCATGGTTTTGGCGAAGTTGCCGCCGCGCGCCGCATAGACCCAACTGGTGCGCAAAATCAGGTGCTGCGCGCACCGGGCCGCGATGCGCTGCTCGCCTTCCAGCTTGGTGCGGCCGTACACGCTGAGCGGGCCGGTGGGGTCGGCCTCTTCCCAGGGCTTGCTGCCGCTGCCGTCAAAGACGTAGTCCGTCGAGTAGTGAAGCAACCATGCGCCGGCGGCATGGGCCGCTTCGGCGAGCACGCCCGGTGCCTCGGCATTGATGCTGCGCGCGCTGTCCACATCGCTTTCAGCTTTGTCGACCGCGGTATGGGCGGCGGCATTGACGATGGCGTCGGGCCGCACCTGCCGCACCGTCTGGCGGATACCGTCCAGGTTGGCGAGGTCGCCGCAAAATTCCCGGCTGTGGCGATCCAGCGCCACCAGCTCACCCAGCGGCGCCAGGCTGCGCTGCAGCTCCCAGCCCACCTGGCCGTTCTTGCCGAAAAGCAGTATTTTCATGGGCGCCATCACGCGGGCGCCGCCGCATACTGGGCCTGGACCCAGTCACGGTAGGCGCCGCTTTGCACATGGGTGACCCATTCGGGGTTGTCCAGGTACCACTGCACGGTCTTGCGGATGCCGGTTTCAAAGGTTTCAGCGGGCGTCCATCCCAGCTCCTGCGTCATCTTGCGGGCATCAATCGCGTAGCGGCGGTCATGGCCGGGCCTGTCCTTGATGAAAGCCACCTGCTCGCGGTAGCTGCCGCTGGCGCGCGGGCGCAGTTCATCGAGCAACGCGCACACCGCATGGACGATGTCGATGTTCGGTTTTTCGTTGTTGCCGCCTATGTTGTAGACCTCGCCGGGTTTGCCGGCCTCCAGCACGCGGCGAATGCCGCTGCAATGGTCCTTGACGTACAGCCAGTCGCGCACCTGCTGGCCGTCGCCATACACCGGCAGGGGCTTGCCGGCCAGGGCGTTGACGATCATCAGCGGGATCAGTTTTTCCGGAAAATGGTAGGGGCCGTAATTGTTGGAGCAGTTGGTGGTGAGCACCGGCAGGCCGTAGGTGTGGTGGTAGGCCCGGGTCAGGTGGTCGCTGGCGGCCTTGCTGGCCGAATAGGGGCTGTTCGGCTCATAACGCTTGGTTTCGCTGAATGCCGGGTCGGTGGGACGCAAGGAACCATAGACCTCATCCGTGGAGACCTGCAGGAAACGGAACGCGTTTTTCTCGCCGGCCGGCAGGCCGGCCCAGAACTGGCGCGCGGCCTCGATCAGGCGAAAGGTGCCGACGATATTGGTCTGGATGAATGCTTCGGGGTCCGAAATGGACCGGTCCACGTGCGATTCGGCCGCGAAATGGACGATGGCGCGCGGCTTGTGCGTGGCCAGCAGGTTCGCGACCAAGGCACTGTCACCGATGTCGCCTTTGACAAAAATATGCCGCGGGTCGCCCTTCAGGGGCGCCAGGGTTTCCATATTGCCAGCGTAGGTGAGCTTGTCCAGGTTGACAACCGGCTCGTCGGTGCCTGCCAGCCAGTCAAGAACAAAATTGGCGCCGATAAACCCGGCTCCCCCTGTAACCAAAATCATGAATTGAACCTTCCATGTACCGGCGCAGCGCGGCACCGGCTTGCATTATGCCCTTGGCCCTGGGAAGGCGGCCATGAAGAAAACGGGCGGAATCAGCCATGACCGCCCTTACGGAGCAAGCCCCGCAAGGGCGTTTCCCGCGCCGGTCAGAAGTGAATTCCGCGCATCATCTGCTGCATGGCCACGGCCTCAGCGGAGAGATGCGGTTTGGCGCCCTTGTCGCCCTTGGCGGCCGAGGAATCGGGGAACATGCGAAAGCTGGTGTTCATGGCGATCTGCGCGATGCGCGGCACCAGCGCGTGCATCAGCTGGCCGGTGATGCCCAGGCGTGTGGCGACGCGCACCGGCTTGAAGATGCAGGCCTGCGCGATCATGTCGGCCGCCTCTTCGGGCGACAGCGTCGGCACGTTGTTGTAGAGGTTGGTAGGCGCGATCATGGGCGTGCGCACCAGCGGCATGTTGATGGTCGTGAAGCTGATGCCGACGTCGGCGAATTCGCTGGAAGCACAGCGCGTCCATGCGTCCAGCGCGGCCTTGGAGGCGACATAGGCTGAAAAGCGCGGCGCGTTGGTCAGCACGCCGATGGAGCTGATGTTGACCACGTGGCCCTTGCGTTTTGCCGCCATGCCGGGCAGCAGCCCCATGGTCACGCGCAGGCAGCCGAAGTAGTTGAGCTGCATGGTGCGCTCGTAGTCGTGGAAGCGGTCGTAGCTTGCCTCGATCGCTCGGCGTATGGAGCGGCCGGCGTTGTTGATCAGGAAGTCGACGCCGCCGTGGTTGGCGATCAGCAGCTTCAGAAAGCGGTCGCAGTCGGCCATGTCGGCGATGTCGGCCGGGTAGGCCACGAACTGATAGCCCTTGGCCTTGGCTTCCTTGCAGGCTTCGTCGAGCTTGTCCTGGTCGCGCCCGCAGATGACGGTGATCGCGCCGGCTTCGGCGAACTTGTGCGCCGCGGCCAGGCCTATGCCGGAAGAGCCGCCGGTGACCAGTACCACTTTGCCGCCCACCGTGCCGCGCAAGGAACGGTCAATGTGCAGGTCGGGGTCCAGGTGGCGCTCCCAGTAGTCCCACAGGCGCCAGGCGTAGTCCTTGAGGTTGGGGCACTCGATGCTCGTCCCCTTGAGCGCGCCCACGGTTTCGCGGCAGTCAAAGCGGGTCGGGTAGTTGACGAAGGTCAGCATGTCCTCGGGCAGGCCCAGGTCGGCCATGATGGCATTGCGCACGCGCCGCACCGGCGCCAGCGCCATCAGGCTCTTTTTGACGCCGCGCGGGATAAAGCCCAGCAAGGCGGCGTTCACGAACAGGTTCATCTTGGGCGCATGGGCGGCGCGGCTGAAGATGTCCAGCACATCGCCGACGCGGTAACCCACCGGGTCCACCAGGTGGAAGCACTTCTTGGCGATGCCGGTCTTGTGGCTGATGTGGTCCAGCGCGTCGACGACGAAGTCGACGGGCACGATGTTGATGCGCCCGCCTTCCAGGCCCACGGCCGGCATCCAGGGCGGCAGCAGCTGGCGCATGCGCTGGATCAGCTTGAAGAAGTAGTAAGGGCCGTCGATCTTGTCCATCTCGCCGGTGGTGCTGTCGCCGACCACCATCGCGGGGCGGAATACCGTCCAGGGCACCTTGCATTCCTTGCGCACGATTTTTTCGCTCTCGTGTTTGGTCATGAAGTAGGGGTGCTCGTAGTTCTCGGCCTCCTCGAACATGTCTTCGCGGAACACGCCTTCATAAAGGCCGGCCGCGGCGATCGAGCTCACGTGATGGAAGTGCCCGGCGTCAATGACCTTGGCGAACTCGACCGCGCTGCGCGTGCCTTCGATGTTGACGGCAACCTGGCTTTCCTCGTCGGCGCCCAGGTCATAGACGGCGGCCAGGTGGTAAAAATGCCCGACCTGGCCCTTGAGCTTTTTCACGTCCTCGCTGCTGACACCCAGCTTCTTGCTGGTGAGGTCGCCGTGCACCGCGACGGCCCGCGAGGCGCTGACGCCCCAGTATTCCCTCAGCGCCGCCACCTTGCCGGCGCTCTCCTTGCGGATCAGGAAATGTACGGTCGTGCCTTTTCGTTCCAGAAGTTTTTTGACCAGGCGCTTGCCGATGAAGCCTGTGGCCCCCGTGACGAAATAATGCATGTTGTGTGTTCTCCGCTGAACTGTCGATCAAAAAGCGATTCTTGCTTAAAGCGCATGACTCTCTATTCAGCAGAAACCCGCGCTCAGCGGCTTGGGGCGTGCTTTTCCATAGAGCGGGGCACCTAAACGCCGCCGCGTGGAAAGCTTATATTTTCAGGTCTGTGCGGCATACTGTCCGCGCAACCTTCCACAACCATAACCGTCTGGAGTCCATCATGGTCAAGAAACTGCAAAAAATGAGCGCCGACAAAAAAACAGGCCCCCAACTCTCGGGCGCCGTCAAAGAGTCCGCACAGCAAATCTGGCTGGCCGGCCTGGGCGCCTTCTCCAAGGCGCAGGAAGAAGGCGGCAAAGTGTTTGAGACCCTGGTCAAGGAAGGCCTGTCCATCCAGCGCAAAACCCAGGCCGTCGCGGAAGAAAAGATTTCCGAAGCCACCAACAAGATGGCCACCATGGCCACCGACATCCAGTCCAAGGCCGGCCACCAGTGGGACAAGCTGGAAAACATTTTTGAAGACCGCGTCGCCAAGGCCCTGAACAAGCTCGGCGTGCCTTCGGCCAAGGACGTGGACGCGCTGATCGCGCGCATCGACGAACTCAACCGCAACGTGCAGAAAATGAGCGGCAAGGCCCCAGCCGCCAAAGCGCCTGCCAAGACCGCCGCAAAGCCTGCCGCCAGGAAGGCGCCGGCCAAGCGCCCGGCAGCGCGCAAGTCCGCCTAAGCACGGCTGGCTTCTGAAAAAAAGGGACATGCCGTCCCTTTTTTTTCGCCTGCGCGCATCTCTTCACCCGCGCCGCTTTGCTGCAAAGCAGCAAATATTCACGAGGCCGCCGTCTACACTTTCTTTCCATGACCTCTGCCAAGCGTTCAAAAATCAAGCACTCCACCAGCTCGCCGCGCATTGCATTGGCCCTGGCCGGCGGCGGACCATTGGGAGCCATCTACGAGATAGGCGCGCTCTGCGCCCTGGACGAATCCCTGCAGGGCATCTCATTCACCAGGCTGCATCACTACGTCGGCGTCTCCGCCGGCGGTTTTATCGCGGCGGGCCTGGCCAACGGCATGACGCCGCGCGAACTCTGCGCGGCCTTTATCGAAAACGACGACCAGGCCTCGGAGGTGTTCGACCCGGCCTGGCTGATGGTGCCGGCCTATGGCGAATTCCTGCGGCGCGGCATCACGCTGCCCGGCCTGCTCGCATCGGCCGCATGGCGCGCGACCTTCGGGCGCAAGTCTTTGCTCCATGCGCTGGAGGCCCTGGGGCCGGCCCTGCCCACGGGCATCTTCTCCAACGACGAAGTCGACACGCAACTGGAGAAGCTGTTCTCCAAACCCGGGCGCACCAACGACTTCCGCAAGCTCGGCACGCGCCTGACGCTGGTGGCGACCAACCTGGACAGCGGCGACGCCGCGCCCTTCGGCCGGCCCGGCTGGGACCACGTGCCCATTTCCAAAGCGGTCCAGGCCAGCTCGGCCCTGCCGGGCCTGTTCCCGCCGGTGGAAATCGACAAGCACTACTACGTGGACGGCGCCCTCAAGAAGACCATGCACGCCGGCGTGGCCATGGACGAGGGCATAGACCTGATGTTCTGCCTGAACCCGCTGGTGCCTTTCAATTCAACGCGCGCGCCCGACCTGGCCATGGACCAGCGCGTCATGCGCCGCGGCCTGCCGGCCGGGAAACAGGCCATCCCGCGCATCGTGAGCGGTGGCCTGCCCGCCGTGATGAGCCAGACCTTCCGCTCCATGATCCATTCGCGGCTGGAGCTGGGCATGAAGCACTACGAGCACGCCTACCCCGACACCGACATCGTGCTGCTGGAGCCCGACCACCGCGACGCCGAGATGTTCCTGGCCAACACTTTCAGCTACCGGCAGCGCCGCGAACTGGCCGAGCACGCCTACCAGAAGACCCGGCAGATGCTGCGCTCGCGCAAGACCACGCTATCGGCCAAGCTCGCGCGGCACGGCGTGAGCCTGAACCTGGAGGCGCTGGAAGACCCCAAGCGCCACCTGGTGGCCGCCAGGCCGGCCGCCACCCGCGTGGGCCGCGCCATCGCCTCGCTGGAGGATGTGATGGAGGATTTGAGCCACGCGCTGCGGCCCGCGTCCCGCCGGGCGCTGCCGGCGTAACCCAAAGGTTCTCCGGGAAGGTCACGGGAGGCGGATGTCGGCGGGCTTGCTGGACTTCCCTAGTTTCGCGGCGGGACACGCTGGGTTAGAGTTAAAAAACAATACGAGGTAGACAACTTATGGCGAAAAAAGCGCCGCGCCGTACAGCAGAGCGGATCCTGGAGGTCACCCTGGACCTCTTCAACCGCTTTGGCGAGCCCAATGTGTCGACCACCTTGATCTCCGCCGAGCTCAACATCAGCCCCGGCAATCTCTACTACCACTATCCTGCCAAAGATGAGCTCATCAACTCGCTGTTCGACCGTTACGAAAAATCCCTTGGCGAGCTGCTCAATGCCAGCGACGGCGTGCGCGACGTGGAGGACGCCTGGTTTTTCATGCACACGCTGTTCGAGCTGATCTGGCAGTACCGCTTTCTCTACCGCGACCTCAACGACCTGCTGAGCAAGAACCGCCGGCTGGAAACCCATTTCCAGTGGGTGCTCAAGAACAAGACGCGCGCCATCAAGGGCCTGCTGGACGGCATGAGCCGCGCCGGCGCCGTGACGATTGATTCGCGCGAAGTCGAGGCCACGGCAACCAGCATGGTGGTGGTGCTGACTTACTGGCTCAGCTTCGAGTACGTGCGCGACCCGCGCAACGCACTGGAGCCGGCCAATGCCCAGGCCGCACTACTGCGCGGCGCGCACCACGTGCTCAATTTGCTGATTCCCTACCTCGAGCAAAGCCAGCGTGCGCACCTGCAGGCCCTGGTCGGCGCGTACAGCAACCCCGCTTGAGTTCCGTCGGGTCGCCCGTCCATCACATTCACAACACAATAATTTTTATCTAGGAGACAAGACACATGGCCAAATGGACTGCCTTTCCCCATGCCGGCGACTACGCATTCGATGCCGCCAGCCTGAAAAAGAGCTGGGCCCGCCTGCACCTGGGCGACTGCGAACCGCTGCCCAAAGACACTGCCGTGCTGCAAGCCTGGGTGCTGTTCCACAACGGCGAATTCCAGAAAGCCTTTGACGCCGGCCTCAAGGCGGGCGGCGACGGCATCACGGTGGCCAACAAGGCGGCCAGCATGTACGCCACCTACCTGGAAACCAAGGAAAAAACCAAGCTCGACCTCTTCATGGAAGTCGCCGCCCGCGCCGAGGCCCAGCAAAAGGACGACCCGAAAAACGCCAACGCCTGGTACTGGCAGGCTTATGCGCTGGGCCGCTATAGCCAGGGCATCAGCGTGGCCAAGGCCCTGGCGCAGGGCCTTGGCACCAAGGTCAAGACCGCGCTCGAACAGGCCATCAAGCTCTCGCCCAAACACGCCGACGCCCACATCGCGCTGGCGGCCTTCCATGCCGAGGTGATCGACAAGGTCGGCTCGCTGATAGGCGGCATGACCTACGGCGCCAAAAAAGACGTGGGCCTGTCGCTCTACAAGGAAGCCCTGAAGCTGCACCCAGGCTCCGCCATCGGCATGATCGAGTACGCCAACGGCATGGTCATGCTCGAAGGCGACAAGAAGATGAAGGAAGCCACCAAGCTGTATGAGCAGGCTGCGGCCGGCAAGGCGCTGGATGCGACGGAGAGGCTGGATGTGGAGATGGCCAAGGCTGAGCTCGAAGACTAAGTTGCTCTTGGCCGGGTCTTGCGCCGGCTTTGCGCGCCTGTGGCCTTTGCATAGGCTTGCTGGCCGGGAGTGGCCCGGCGGCCAGTAACTTTCTTTTGCTTCGCCAAAAGAAAGTCACCAAAGAAAAGTGAGTCGCACGCCGGGCGACCCCGGCCAGCAGGTCTTAGAAGGGGGCGGGGGCGCGCCGCCGGCGCAAGACCCGGCAAATCAAACCGGCCAAACCACCCCTTTGTCATTGAGGATGGCATCGAGCGGAATGTCATGCGGCTCGGGCTCCATGTCGGGCAGCCAGCCGTGCGTATACCCCAGCCCCACCGTAAACGGCCGCGGCTGCAAGGTCGCCAGCGTGCGGTCGTAAAAACCGCCGCCGTAACCCAGCCGGTAGCCGCCTGGGCCATAGCCCACGCAGGGCACGAAGAGCAGGGTGGGAACAATCACCTCGGTGTCCTTGGGTTTGGGGATGCCGTAGGCGTCTTCTTCCATCGGGCAGCCGGGATACCAGGCGTGGAAAGTCAGGGTTTTGTGCAGCTTGTTGACCACCGGCAGGCCGATCTTGCGCGGCGAGCGGGCGGCGATGCTTTCGGTGGCGAGCTGGGCGGTCTCCACCTCGGCCAGCGCCGGGTTTGACGAAGAATCCTGACTCAGGATCGCGTCTTCCTGCCATCGGTACAGCGCGGGAAGCGGATCAAACTCCCCTTTGATAGGCCAATAGGCGCCAATCACCTCATGGGTGGAACCGACCAGCCAGATGCGCATCACACGCTGTAGCAGGTCGGCGCGCTCCAGGCGGTCCGGCATGTTCAATCGCGCTTCAACCAGCGCCTTACGGGTGCTTAATTTGTCCATAATGTCCCAGATGCTATACAACTTTCTTACCAGTCCCCTGCGGGCAGCGGCCCTGGCGCCCATTTTGGGCGCGATGGCCTGCCTTGCGCTACCCACCCCGGCCGCGGCTCAGGCACCTTCCACGGCGGGCGACACCGTGATCGTCGAGATGAACAAGGCCTTCAAGCGCGGCGACAGGGGCCGGCTGGCGCAGCTGCTGCCGCAGGCCAGGGGCCATGCGCTGGAGCCGTGGGCCGCCTACTGGGAACTCAAGCTGCGCCTGGGCGAGGCCGGCCCGCAGGAGCTGCAAGACTTCTTCAGCCGCTACGCCGGTACCTACCAGGAAGACCGCCTGCGCAACGACTGGCTGCTGCTGCTGGGCCAGCGCCGCGACTGGGCCGGCTTTGCGGCCGAGTACCCGAACTACCGCATGAACGACGACAAGGAAGTGCGCTGCTACGCGCTGCTGGTCGAAAACCTGAAGAACCCGGTGGCCGATGCGCGCCTGGCCGACGAGGTGAAGAAAAACTGGTACGCGCAGCGCGAGGCCGACGACGGCTGCACCTCGGCCGCCGAGCGGCTGGTGGGCACCAAAAACCTCACGCCGCAGGACGTCTGGATCAAGGCACGCCTGGCCACCGAAGCCAACCGCCCGCGTGCGGCGGCGGCCGCGGTGCAGATCGTCGCGCCCGATGCCGGCGGCATGCTCAACGACCTGAACGCCAGCCCCATCAAGTTCCTGGCCGGCAAGCACGTCGCGCTGAGCAAGGCACGCCGCGAAATCATCACGCTGGCGCTGATCAAGCTGGCGGCCAGTGACGTCGACGGCGCGGCCTTCCAGGTGGAAAACAAATGGGGCATGCAGCTGAACACCGAAGAGCGCAACTGGGTCTGGGGCGTGATTGGCCGGCAGGCTGCCACGCGCCTGGGCACGGCGCCGGCCGGCGACGCGCTGCAGTATTTCGCCAAAGTCACCAAGGACACCGACCTCAGCGACGACATGCTGGGCTGGAAGGTGCGGGCCGCGCTGCGCGCCGGCAACCAGCCCAACTGGCCGCTGGTGCTGGCCGCCGTCAACGCCATGAGCGAGGACGCGCGCAAGGACCCGACCTGGAGCTACTGGAAGGCGCGCGCGCTGCTGGCCACCGCGCCGCCCGATGCGGCGCCAAAGCCCGTCGTGGTGGCCACCACGCCCGGCGTGGTGCAGACCATCCCGACCGGCATCACGATTTCGCCGCAGCGCGCCGAGGCCCTGGCCCTGCTGCAGTCCTTCGCGTCGGTGCGCGGTTTCTACGAACAGCTGGCACTTGAGGAAACCGGCCAGAAGATCACGGTGCCGGCCAAACCTGCGCCGCTGTTGCCTGAGGAAAAAGAAGCCGCGCGCCTCAACCCGGGCCTGAACCGCGCCGCTTACGCCATCGCCCTCGGCCTGCGCTCCGAGGGCACGCGCGAGTGGAACTACAGCACCAACCTGCACAAGCGCGGCGGCATGGGCGACCGCGAACTGCTGGCCGCCGCCCAGTTCGCCTGCGACCGCCAGATCTGGGACCGCTGCATCAACACCAGCGAGCGCACCAAGGGCGAGATCGATTTCGAGCAGCGCTTCCCGATGCCCTTCCGCGAAACGGTGACCAAACGCGCGCAGTCCATCAGCCTGGACCCGGCTTACGTCTACGGCCTGATACGCCAGGAAAGCCGATTCATCATGGATGCGCGCTCCGGCGTGGGCGCCTCGGGCCTGATGCAGGTCATGCCCGCCACGGCGCGCTGGACCGCCAAAAAAATCGGCATGGAAGGCTTCACGCAAGACCAGCTCAACGACCGCGACACCAACATCGCGATCGGCACGGCCTACCTCAAGCTCGCACTGGACGACCTGAACGGCTCCATGCCCATGGCCGCGGCCGCCTACAACGCCGGCCCCGGCCGGCCGCGCACCTGGCGCAACGGCCCGGTGCTGGACGCGGCCATCTGGGCCGAGAGCATTCCCTTCAGCGAGACGCGCGATTACGTGAAGAAAGTGCTGTCCAACACCACCAACTACGCGGCCATTCTGACGGGGCAGCCGCAGTCGCTGAAGGCCAGGCTGGGAACGGTGGGGCCGCGCGATGCGGCGCAGCCGGAGCCTTACAAGGATCTCCCTTAACCGGAGTCTTCAGGCGGGATAGACCGCGCCGAGCACACGCAGCCCGCGCGCGCCCGTCACGCTGGGCAGGTTGCCGGGGCGGCCCCGCACCAGTTGCCGCGCCAGCCACGCAAAGGCCGCCGCCTCCACCTGCAAAGGCGGCAGGCCGTGCAGGTCGGACGTGCTGACGCGCAATGAGGGCAAGCCGGCCTGCAGGCGCGCCAGCAAGTGGGTGTTGAAGGCGCCGCCGCCGCAGACGATCAAGGACTCACTGCCTTTGCCGTAAGCCTCGACGCCCAGGATGCAGGCCGTGGCGGTGAATTCAGTCAAGGTGTTCTGGATGTCCTCGGGCCGCTCAGCCGCAAACGGCTGCAGCTTGCCCGCCAGCCAGTCCAGGCTGAACAGGTCGCGGCCCGTGCTCTTGGGAATGGCTTGCGAAAAATACGGCTCGTCGAGCAGGCTGGCCAGCAGCGCGGGCAGCAGCTTGCCGCTGGCCGCCCACGCGCCGCCGGCGTCATAAGGCTGGCCGGTGTGCTGCCGGCACCAGGCATCCATCAGCGCATTGCCCGGGCCACAGTCGAAGCCCAGCACCGGCGAGCCTGCCGATTTCGGCAACACGCTGAGGTTGGAAATACCGCCCAGGTTCAGCACGCACACCGCGGCGTCCTCGCGGCCGAAAACACCCTGGTGAAAAGCCGGCACCAGCGGCGCGCCCTGCCCTCCCGCGGCCACGTCGCGGCTGCGGAAATCAGCCCCCACCGTGATGCCCGTGAGTTCAGCCAGCAGGGCCGGGTTGTTGAGCTGCAGCGTGTAGCCCGCACCCGCGGGATCGTTGGACGTTCTTTGCGGCTGGTGGCGCACCGTCTGGCCGTGCGCACCTATGGCCTTGATGTCCAGCGGCGAGACGCCTTGCGTGGCGGCCTGGGCCAGCAGCGCGGTGACGACCTTGGCATAGACAGCGGCGACCTGGTTGCCGGCGAGCGCGGCGCGGTGCAGTTCGTTGTGGGTGGGTGTATTCAGCGCCAGCAGTTCGGCGTGGAAAGCGTCGCTGAAGGGTTCAGTCGCGGCGGCCAGGACACGCGGCTTGTCGCCGTCAAACACCACCAGCACGCCGTCGGCGCCGTCGAGTGAAGTGCCTGACATCAGGCCAATGTAGATATCCAGCATCAGCCTATTTTGTCCCAATGAGGGGAGTTGACCGTTCGGGCTGAGCTTGTCGAAGCCCTTTGTTTGCCCTGGCAGCCCTTCGACAAGCTCAGGGCGAACGGGTACTTATTCAGCGCGGGTTTGGGTGATCGTCGATGCCGCGAGCAATTGCGTCTTCACACCCGCCGCGAGTTCCTTGAACGCCGGCATGGCAGCCGTGGACACCGGAATGGTTTCGCTCTGCTTGGCGATGGTCATCGGGTCTTGCTGCGTGCCGTTGACGCGGAATTCGAAATGCAGGTGCGGGCCGGTGGCCCAGCCGGTGCTGCCGACCAGGCCAATGGTCTGGCCCTGGCTCACGTTCTGGCCTTTTTGCACCAGCAGTTTGCTCAGGTGGGCGTAGACGGTTTCATGGCCGTTGCGGTGCTTGACGAAAACCACGTTGCCGTAGCCGTTCTGCACGCCGGAAAACTCGACCACGCCGTCGCCGACGGTGCGTGCTGGCGTGCCGGTGGTGGCCGCGAAGTCGGTGCCCAGGTGGGCGCGCCACTTTTGCAGGATGGGGTGAAAGCGCATCGAAAAGCCGCTGCTGATGCGCGAGAACTCGACCGGCGAGCTCAGGTAGGCGCGGCGCAGGCTCTGGCCGTCGAGGGTGTAATAGCCGCCCTTGTTGGCGGCGCCGGCGGCGTCCGTGCCCGGGGGCTGGAACCACATGGCCTGGAAGGGCTTGCCGGCATTGACGAATTCGGCCGACAGCACGCGGCCGGTGCGCAGCGGCTCGCCGTCGGCTTCCAGGCTTTCATAGACCACGTTGAAGCGGTCGCCCTTGCGCAGCGCGCGGCGGAAATCGATGTCGCTGGAGAAAATTTCGGCGATCTGCACGGCCACGCCGTCGGGGATGCGGGCGTCGTCGGTGGCGGCGAACAGCGAGGTCTGGATGCTGCCGCTGGACAGCCGCGCGGCGGCCACATAAGGCGCGGTTTCAATGCGCGACGTAAAGCCCGCGGCGCCGCGTTCGACCACCAGGCGCTTGAACATCGTTTCGTCGTCGGTGGGCCAGCGCATGCTGAGCTTGAGCAGCTGCTGGCTGTCGCTGGCTTCGACGGTCACGTTCTTGCCGGCGCGGCCCGCGAGGATGTTGCGTGCATTCGCGTCGCTGCGCAAAAAGGCGGCGGCCGCGCTGTCGTCGATGTTCAGGCGCTTGAGCAGGGAGTCGGCGGTGTCGCTGCTGCGCGTGCTTTCGGTGCGGAACAGCTTGAAGCGGAAGTCGCTCAGTGAATCGGTCTGGGCCTGCGTGGGCAGGGCTTGCACCGCTTCGAGCACCTGGCGCACCGGCAGGTCGGCGGCGTCGGGTGCCATGGGCGCGACGCCGAAAGCGGTGACACCGGTACCCAGCAGCAGCGCTGCGAGGCTGGCGGTGACCCGTTTGGGATGGCGGCGAAGGGCGGCGGCGAGGGGAAGCAGTACCTGGGAGGAGGATGGCAGTTGCAAAGCAAAATTCCCAACAAAAATGCATCGGGCGCTGCGTAAGCACCGGACTGCTGTATAAAACATGGAGAGCTTTGGTGGCCGGCCCTGATGCAGGGGTGGGGCCGGAGCCATCCAGACGATGTGGTTCCTGATCAGCAATTTGCAGGCCAACTAAAATGGCCCGCTGGATGCAGGAGAGCCGCCAGTATATCTGTCGGACAACACCCCGACATGTGAAAAACCCTTATGAATCAAGCGCTTGTTACAAAATACCCCGTCACCGACCGTGTAAAGATGGCCCTCGCGGTCACCCTGCGGGGCTGCGAAGAGCTGATCCCGGAAAACGATTGGATACAAAAACTGGCCAAATCCGAGGCCACCGGCGTTCCGCTGCGCATCAAACTGGGCCTGGACCCGACCGCGCCTGACATTCATGTCGGGCACACCGTGGTGCTGAACAAAATGCGTCAGCTCCAGGATCTGGGCCATACAGTCATTTTTCTTATAGGCGATTTCACCAGCCTGATCGGCGACCCCTCGGGCCGCAACAGCACGCGCCCGCCGCTCACGCCCGAGCAGATCAAGGTCAACGCCGAGACCTACCGCGCGCAGGCCGACAAGATCCTGGACCCCTCCAGGACCGAGCTGCGCTACAACAGCGAGTGGAGCGAGCCGCTGGGCGCCACCGGCATGATCCAGCTGGCCTCGCGCTATACCGTGGCCCGCATGATGGAGCGCAACGACTTCAACGACCGCTTCAAGGCCGGCACGCCCATCAGCGTGCATGAGTTTTTGTACCCGCTGATGCAGGGCTACGACTCGGTGGCCCTGAAGAGCGACCTGGAACTCGGCGGCACCGACCAGAAGTTCAACCTCTTGATGGGCCGACACCTGCAGCAGGAATACGGCCAGGAGCCGCAGTGCATCCTGACCATGCCGCTGCTTGAAGGCCTGGACGGCATCGACAAGATGTCCAAGAGCAAGAACAACTACATCGGCATCAGCGAAGACGCCAACACCATGTTCGCCAAGGTGCTGTCGATCTCCGACGTGCTGATGTGGAAGTGGTACACCCTGCTGTCCTTCAAGAGCGAGGCCGACATCGCGGCCCTGAAGGCCGAGGTGGAAGGCGGGCGCAACCCCAAGGACGCCAAGGTGGCGCTGGCGAAAGAAATCACGGCGCGCTTTCACTCAGCCGCCGCGGCCGACGCCGCCGAGCAGGACTTCATCAACCGCAGCAAGGGCGGTGTGCCCGACGAGATTCCCGAGGTGTCGCTGACGGGCGCGCCCATGGGCATAGGCGCGCTGCTCAAGGCTGCGGGCCTGGCGCCCTCGGGCAGCGAAGCCACGCGCCTGATCGACGGCGGCGGCGTGCGCGTGGATTCCAGCGTGGTCAGCGACAAGGCGCTCAAGCTGGCGGCCGGTACCTATGTGCTGCAGGTCGGCAAGCGCAAGTTCGCGCGCGTGACGCTGGGCTGAGCCCGCGCCGCCCGGCGCCCGACTAATTAATTAACGAACCTCGATGGTGACGCGCCGGTTGCGCGGCTCGTCGACTTCGTCGGCGGTCGGCACAGCGAGGTCGCGTTCGCCCCGGCCGGCCGCTTCGATGCGCGCCGCCGGGAACTGGCGCTCCGCCAGCATCTGCCGCACCTGCTGCGCGCGCTGGGCTGACAGGGCGTCGTTCGCCGCGCCCGAACCGACGGTGTCGGTGTGGCCGGTGATCACCATGTCGCCGCCGCTGCGGGCCAGCGCCGCGGCCAGCACTTCTTCCAGCACCGTTTGCGATTCGGCCGTGAGCACCGTGCCGCCCGCGTCGAAATACAAGGTGTAGCGCTGCGGCCTGGGCGGCAGCATCTCGAACAGCGACCGGTTTTCGGCGTGCACCTTGGCCGGGTCGGCCTGGTCCAATTTGGGGGCGCTCCCGGCACCCGCAGCCGCCGTGGCGCGCTGGTAAGGCTGGGACACGACCACCTCGGCGCCGGCCTTGGCGCGCACCACCACGGCGGACGGCGCGCCGCCTTCCTGCGGCAGCAGCACCACCCGGGTGCCTGGCGTGGAGCAGGCCGCCAGCAGCAGCGCAAGTGCGAGCGCGACGGGCACAAAAAGGGAATGACGGCGGCTCATGGCTGTTCGTCCGCCTGCACGATGAAATCCGTCCCGCGAACACCAACGAAGGCGAACTGGGTTTCGATGCGCACCGCTTCCGGGTGCGCCTTGCCGAGCAGGCCGGTGACCATGCGCAGCGAGCCCTTGAGCAGCGCGGCCAGCAAATTGCCCTCATGGGTGGTCGCGTCGAAGCTGAAGGCCTTGAGTTCCATCTGCGACAACGGCCCGACCACCAGCGTGGTGCCGTCGCGCAGCACGATGCTGGCGGCGGAGTCGGGGCCTGTCGTGATGCGCCCGCCGGGCAGCAACGCGTCGCCGGCCTGGGCCGGGCGCGCCGCGCCGCCAGCGGCTTCCTGCAGCTGAACGCTGCCTTTCAGGGTTTTGACAAAGCCGGCCTGCCGGGTCACCACTTCAAGAGGGGCCGGGGCCGCCGGGGCTGCGGCGCTTGTTGCTTCGGGGATGGCCGCCGCCGTGGCGGCCGAGGGGGCCTGCGCGTGCGCGCCGGCCGCAACCATCGCCAAGGCGGTGGCTGCGATCAAATGCATGTAGTTCATTGTTATTACTCCGGCGGCCATTGTCGCACTGGCGACCGGAATTTGCAGCGCCTGACCGGCGCCTCTGCCCGCCCGGGATCAGGGTGCTGGCGTCGCCAGCGGCTTGCCTTTTTCCACGACGTATACGCCCACCAGCTTGATCGGCACGGCGGCATTGTTGTGGGCGTCGTGCACCACGCCGGCCGGGACGACAAAGGACTCGCCGGCCTTGACCTGGCGCGGCGGCTGGCCGTCGATCAGCAAGGTGGCCTCGCCTTCGAGCACATAGCTGATCTCGTCGCCCGGATGGGTGTGGCGGCCGGCCTTGGCGCCCGGCGCCACGTCAACGCGGGCCACCACGGCCTCACGGCCGGGCACGGAGACGTCGGCCTTGCCGACCAGGGTGCGCGTGAGGCCCGAAGCCTGCGCGAACAAGGCGCCGGCCGAGACGGCCAGCACGGCGCCCAGTACCAGGGTCACGCTGCGTTGTGGGATTTTCATGGTGATTCCTCAGGTTTGTTCAAGGGTGTTCAAGGGTTGCGGGTGTCGATCGCGCGCCGAGACTGCGGCGCGAACCCATGCTAGCGGCCGCGCCGGATGCCGGCCTTGGGAACAACCCTTGCGCCATCCCCTCGTACACAATAGCCCCATGAGCGCGATCAACCTCCAGGCCCTGACGCCGCAGCGCATGCTGCTGGCCTCCGTGGCCGTGGCGGTGCTCACCATCCTCCTCAAGACCTCGGCCTGGTACGTCACCGGCTCGGTGGGGCTGCTGTCCGACGCGATGGAGTCCTTCGTCAACCTGGCCAGCGCGCTGTTCGGCCTGGCCATGGTCACCATCGCGCAGCGGCCCGCCGACGACGACCATCCCTACGGCCACCACAAGGCCGAATACTTTTCCTCCGGCTTTGAAGGCGCGCTGATCATAGGCGCGGCGGCGGCCATCATCTGGGCGGCGACCGAGCGCATCCTGAACCCCCAGCCGCTGGCGCAAATAGGCTGGGGCCTGGTGCTGTCGGTGCTCAGCACGGGCCTCAACGGCCTGCTGGCCTGGGTGATGTTCCGCGCGGCCAGGACGCACCGCTCCATCGCGCTGGAGGCCGATGCCAAACACCTGGTAACCGACGTCTGGACTTCGGTGGGCGTTGTCATTGGCATAGGCGCCGTGATGCTGACGGGCTGGCTGTGGCTGGACGCGGTGGTGGCCATAGGCGTGGCAATCAACATCCTGCGGGAAGGCGGGCAACTGGTGTGGCGCTCCTCGCAGGGCCTGATGGACGAGGCCGTGGAGCCCGAAGTGATGGCCGAAATCCAGAAGGCGCTGGACGGCTTTGCGCACCACACCATCCGCTTCGACCACCTCAGCACACGCCGCGCAGGCCGGCGGCGTTTTGTGGACCTGCACATGCACATGCCGGCCGACTGGTCGCTGGGGCGGGCTGCTGCCGTGCGGGCCAGCGTCGAGCAGGCCCTGATGAGTGCCGTGCCCGGCCTGCGCGCCACCATCCAGTTGTTGCCCAGCGACGTGGAAGCGCATTTTGGCGATGAGTCCGACCTGATCTGACATTCCTGTTTCTTCCCGCCCGATAATTTCCCAGCCCTTTTTGCCCAGCCCTTTGCCCAGGAGTTTTTCATGAAACGCATCTCGCTTCTCGCCCAGGCCTTTGCCTGCTCCCTGATCGCGGCCACGGCAGGCAGCGCCGCCGCGCACGACGCCCACCTCGCCGTGCTCAGCGCCGGCGCCATCGAGCCGGGCCTGAAGGCCGCGGCCGCCGCCTTTGAAAAGCAGAACGGCCACGGCGTGAAGATCACCTTCAATACCGCGCCCGAACTCAAAAAACGCATGGACACCAACCCGGCGTTTGACGTGGTGATCGCGCCGCCGGCCGTGATCGGCGAATTCGCGGCGGCCGGCAAGCTGGCCGAAACACGCGCCAACGTCGGCCGCGTCGGCATGGGCGTGGCGGTGCGCGATGGCGCACCGGCGCCGGACATCTCCAATGCCGAAGGGCTCAAGCGCTCGGTGCTGGCCGCCGACTCGCTGGTGTTCAACCGCGCGTCCACCGGCCTCTACCTCGAAGGCCTGCTCAAGAAGATGGACGTCTACACGCAGGTCGAGGGCAAGACCACGCGCTACCCCGACGGCGCCGCCGTGATGGAGCACGTCATCAAGGGCAAAGGCAACGAGATCGGCTTCGGCGCGATGACGGAAATATTGCTTTACCAGGGCAAGGGCCTGAAGTTCGTCGGCCCGGTGCCGGCCGAAGTGCAGAACTACACCTCCTACACCGCCGCGCCGCTGGCATCCGGCAAGCAGCAGGCGCTGGCCCAGGAATTCGTCAGCTTCCTGTCGGGCCCGGTGGGCAAGCCGCTGTTCGTCGCGGCCGGCGTGACAGACTGATGAAGGCGCTGCTGCAGCGCGTGGCGGAAGCCCGCGTGGTGGTTGCCGGCGAGACCGTCGGCCGGATTGGCGGCGGGCTGCTGGTGCTGGTCTGCGCCGAACGCGGCGATACCGAAGCGCAGGCTGACAAGCTGCTGGCCAAAATCCTCAAACTGCGCATCTTCTCCGACGAAGCCGGCAAGATGAACCTCAGCGTGCAGGACGTCAAAGGCGGCCTGCTCGTCGTCAGCCAGTTCACGCTGGCCGCCGACGCCTCGGGCGGCAACCGGCCCAGCTTTACCAGCGCGGCAGCGCCCGAAGACGGCCGCCGGCTCTACGACTACTTCGTGGCCCAGGCCCGTGCGCAGCACCCGCAGGTGGAAACGGGGCGCTTTGCCGCCGACATGCAAGTGCACCTGGTCAACGACGGGCCGGTGACGATTCCACTGCGGATCGAGCCGGCAACGCCATGAAGGCCGCTGGGGTATAAACCCGCAGATGAACGGGCCGGCAAGCGACTTCTTGCGGCCCTCCCCAAAACCACAAAACCTCCAGGTCACCCATGATTCGTTTCGTCGTCGCCACGCGGTCCAGCTTCAAGGTTTTTTTTACCGGAACGGCGCTGGGCCGGTCATTGGCCCTGTACTACCCCCTGGGCGGTGTTCAGGTACGGGTGTTTGAGAGCAACACGGCAGGGCTGCCGTCGGTCTACAACCAGGCCATCGAAGAATCACGGGAGAAACCGGCCTTGCTGGTCTTCTGCCACGACGACTTGCACCTGTGCGATTTTTTCTGGGGCGACCGCTTGCGGGAAGGGCTCGCGAAATACGACATCATCGGCCTGGCCGGCAACCAGCGCCGCGTGCCGCGCCAGCCGGGCTGGGCCTTTGTGGACGAAAAATTCACCTGGGATGACAAGGAAAACCTGAGCGGCGTGGTGGCCCACGGCAATGGCTTTCCCTCCTCCAACCTGAGTGTCTTCGGCCCCTCGGGCGTGCCGGTCAAGCTGCTGGACGGCTTGCTGCTGGCCTGCGACAGCCAGTTGATGATCGACAAAAACCTGCGCTTTGACGAGCGCTTTGATTTTCATTTTTACGACCTCGACTTTTGCCGCGAGGCCGAACGGCTGGGGCTCAGCATGGGCACCTGGCCGATTTCGGTGGTCCACGAAAGCGGCGGCGGCTTCGGCGGCCCGTCCTGGAGCGCCGGTTATGCGGCTTACCTGGACAAGTGGAAGTCCTGAGGACGGGGCTTCAGCGATAAGGGTTCTTAAAACCCAGCCCCGCCAGGATGCGGATCTCTTCCGCCTCCATGGCCTCGGCGTCTTCCTCGCCGGTTTCGTGGTCCCAGCCCTGGGCGTGCAGCGTGCCGTGCACCAGCAGGTGCGCGTAGTGGGCCTGCAGCGTTTTTTTGTTGTCTTTCGCTTCCTGCGCCACCACGGGCGCGCACAGCACCAGGTCGGCGGTGACCACCGGTTCCTGCGTGTAGTCGAAGGTCAGCACATTGGTGGCGTAGTCGCGCTGGCGGTAGTCGCGGTTCAGCGCCTGGCCTTCTTCGGCGTCCACGATGCGCACGGTGATCTCGCCGTCGTGCGCGAGCGCGTGGCGTATCCAGCGGGCCACGCTATGGCGCGGCAGGGCGGCACGGTGGCGCGCGGCGTTTTTCAGCTCGCCGAACTGCAGCGACAGGCTCAGTTGCTTAAGAGCCATTGCGACTCCGGGCGCTGGCGCGGCGCGCCGGTGCGGCGGGTTCGGCGCCCTCCTCCACGGGTGCGACACCCGGGGATTTGTCGTACGCGTCAACAATGCGCGCCACCAGCGGGTGGCGCACCACGTCGGCGCTGGTCAGGCGGGTAATCGCGATGCCCTTGACGCGCTTGAGCACGCGCTCGGCGTCCACCAGGCCGCTGAGCTGGGTGCGCGGCAAATCCACCTGGCTCACGTCGCCCGTCACCACCGCCTTGCTGCCGAAGCCGATACGCGTCAGGAACATCTTCATCTGCTCGGGCGTGGTGTTCTGCGCTTCGTCAAGGATGACAAACGCGTGGTTCAGCGTGCGGCCGCGCATGAAGGCCAGCGGCGCGATCTCGATCTGCTGGCGCTCAAAGGCCTTCTGCACCCGCTCAAAGCCCATCAGCTCGTGCAGCGCGTCATACAGCGGGCGCAGGTAAGGGTCGACCTTCTGGCTCAGGTCGCCCGGCAAAAAGCCCAGGCGTTCGCCGGCCTCGACGGCCGGGCGCGTCAGCACGATGCGCTGTACCGTGCTGCGCTCCAGCGCGTCAACCGCGCAGGCCACGGCCAGGTAGGTCTTGCCGGTGCCGGCCGGGCCTATGCCGAAGGTGATGTCGTGCGTGGCGATGTTTTCGAGGTAGGTGCCCTGGTTGGTGGTGCGGGCGCGCAGGTCGGCGCGTCGCGTGGACAGCGCCGCGTTGCCGTCGGGCGCGATGCTGAGCGCGGTGTCGCCGGCCAGCATCAGCTGCACGGTTTCGGGCTCTATGGGCCGCTGGGCGATTTCGTACAGCGCCTGCAGCACCTCCAGCGCCTGCGTGGCCTTGACCTTGGTGCCGTCGATCTTGAACTGCTCAAAGCGGTGCGCGATCGTGACGTCCAGCGCCGCTTCGATGGTGCGGATGTGGCTGTCCATGGGGCCGCACAGGTGGCCCATGCGGGTGTTGTTGGGCGGCGTGAAGGTGTAGCGAAGAATCAAGGCGGTGGACTTCCTGAAAAAGAAGGCGGGTGACGGGTCTAAAACACAATTGTCCGCCCAAACAGTGGCCAGCGCCCGACTGATAAGATTTGCCCATGATTGGAAGACTCTCAGGCCAGCTGGCCGAAAAAAATCCCCCGGAAATCCTGGTGGACTGCAACGGCGTCGGCTATGAAGTGCTGGTGCCCATGAGCACCTTCTACAACCTGCCCGGCCTGGGTGAAAAAGTCAGCCTGCTGACGCATTTTGTCGTGCGCGAAGACGCGCAGATCCTCTACGGCTTCGGCAGCGCCACCGAGCGGGCCGCCTTCCGCCAGCTCATCAAGATCTCCGGCGTGGGCCCGCGCACCGCGCTCAGCGTGCTCAGCGGCATGAGCGTCGAGGAACTCTCGCAGGCCGTGACCCAGCAGGAAGCCGGCCGCATCATCAAGGTGCCCGGCATCGGCAAAAAAACCGCCGAACGCCTGCTGCTGGAATTAAAAGGCAAGCTGGGCGCCGACATCGGCGTGCACGTCAGCGTCACCAACGATGCCCAGTCCGACATCCTGCAGGCCCTGGTGGCGCTGGGCTACAGCGACCGGGACGCCGCGCTGGCGCTCAAGGCCCTGCCCAAGGACATAGGCGTGAGCGACGGTATCAAGCTGGCATTGAAGGCACTGGCGAAATAACCCCCGACATGAGCATTCAAACGGACGACTTCTCCCCCGGCGACTTCCCGCCCGCCAAGCGCGTGATGTCGGCCGCGCCGGCCTCACCCGGCGAGGAGGCTATTGAGCGCGCGCTGCGCCCCAAGCTGTTCGACGAATACGTGGGCCAGACCAAGGTGCGCGACCAACTCGAGATTTTCATAGGCGCGGCCAAAAAGCGCAAAGAGGCGCTGGACCACGTGCTGCTGTTCGGCCCGCCCGGCCTGGGCAAGACCACGCTGTCCCACATCATTGCGCACGAACTGGGCGTGAACCTGCGGCAGACCTCGGGCCCCGTGCTCGAAAAGCCCAAGGACCTGGCGGCGCTGCTGACCAACCTGGAAAAGAACGACGTCCTGTTCATCGACGAAATCCACCGGCTGAGCCCCGTGGTGGAGGAAATCCTCTACCCCGCGCTCGAGGACTACCAGATCGACATCATGATCGGCGAAGGCCCGGCGGCGCGCAGCATCAAGCTGGACCTGCAGCCCTTCACGCTGGTGGGCGCCACCACGCGCGCCGGCATGCTGACCAACCCGCTGCGCGACCGCTTCGGCATCGTCGCCCGGCTGGAGTTCTACACACCCGACGAACTGGCGCGCATCGTCAGGCGCAGCGCCAAGCTGCTCAACGCGCCCATGGACGAAGAAGGCGGTTTTGAGATCGCCCGCCGCTCACGCGGCACGCCGCGCATCGCCAACCGCCTGCTGCGCCGCGTGCGCGACTATGCCGACGTCAAGGGCAGCGGCCACATCTCGCTGGACATCGCCAACAAGGCCTTGGCCATGCTGGACGTGGACCCGCAAGGCTTCGACGTGATGGACAGAAAACTGCTTGAAGCCGTGATCCACCGCTTCGACGGCGGCCCGGTGGGCCTGGACAACATCGCCGCCAGCATCGGCGAGGAGCGCGACACGATCGAGGACGTGATCGAACCCTACCTGATCCAGCAGGGTTATCTGCAGCGCACGCCGCGCGGGCGCATCGCCACCTTGGCCGCCTACCGCCACCTGGGCGTCGCGCCGCCGGCCAGCGGCAACGACATGTTTAACGCCTGACCATGGGGCGGTGGGTGGCCTTGTCGGCGGCGGCGGACCCCCAGGCGGCCTGGACGAAATCCCCCGCCGAGCAGCGCTTCTTCAATTCAACGGGGCTGGGCATGACGGTGGCCTTCTTGCTGGCCTATGCCCTGAGCGGCGCGGTGTTCGGCTACCTGCCTGTGTTTGTGCTGGAGGGCTTCGCCATGCTGCAGGGAACAGCCGCATGGGTTGGCTCGGCCGGGACCATCGCACTGGCGTTGGGATGGGCCACCCACCTGGTGCAGCGCCACTGGTCGGGCGCCTCGCCGGCCACCTGCACGACGTTTCGCTACATCTGCTACATCGCCGTGGCCACCTGCGTGTGCCTCGTCGCCCTTGCTGAACTGGCCGGCGGTCCCCTCTCCAGGCTGCGATGGAACGGACTGTCGCCCGCGTCCGAATGGCTGTTTGCGCCTTTGCCCTGGGTATGGCGTGAACTGGCGCCGCTGGGCTCGGACAAGGTGACGGGAAAGCTTTTTTTCGCGGGCGGCGCGGCCCTGGCGCTTGCATTTTTTTTCCTCAAAGCCGTCGAGCGGCCGCGGGTGTTTATTTTTTTCCTCGGTGCGGCAGCCTGCATCGCGGGGTTTTATTTTCTGGGCGATGCCGCGCTTGACTACAGCGCTGCACGCGGCCTGCCCGGCGCGTCGGCGGACTATGCCAGGGAATTGAAAACCAACCCGGGCCGCTACAACGCCTGGAATTTTTTGTCCTGGCTGGGAGCGCTTGCCTGCCTGGCCTATGGGGTGCTCATGATCTCCATGTCCCTTGTCATTCAGACCGCTGATGCCCGGGCCATGGTCGTACGATCATGACGCCGCGTTTTGGTTTCGCGGCGGGCGCCGCCGCCCTGGGGCTGGCCTGCTGGCTGGCAGGCTGCGCGGCCACCGGCAACCCGCCCACAGCGCGCACACCCAACCCGGCCGTGCCGCTGGCGGCCATCTCCAGCCTGCCGGAGTTCCCGGAGCTGTTCAAGCAGATGAGCAAGCTCTACGCCGACCACCCGCAAGCCCCCGCGATGCAGGAAGGCGACGGCATGGGGCAGAAGATCTCCATCGCGCGCGTGCGCAAACCCGGGGCGCTGGATGCGCTGCAGGCCTGGCGCGCGCAAGGGGTGCACGGCCGCGTGGTGGTGATTTCGCTGCTGGATGCCGAGGGCAAGCTGCTCGATGCGCGTGTGCTGTCGTCCACGCATCCCGATCTCAATGAAGCGGTGCTGCAGTCGGCGCGCGAAGCCGAGTACCGCGGCGGGCGTGTCAACGGCAAAGCCGCCCCCATGTATGCGGTCTACGGCGTGAACTTCTAGGGATCCAGGGGGCCGGCTCCAGGGGGCCGGCTCCAGGGTGGAGACGGCAGAACCCCTCAGGTCAGCGCGCCCCGCGCATCGACCTGGAAGATGCGCTGCACGGTGCCGCTGCGCAGCCCGCCGGTCACACCAATCATCACGTCGTGCAGGTTCACGGTCGGGTCGCAATGGCCCGGGATCAGCCACAGCATGCGGCCCAGGCCGGGCAGGCGTTTGCTGTCGCCGGCGGGCCGCAATATGCCGTGCTCGTCGCCACCGTTGAAATACTCCAGCTCGCTTTCGGTGTCGAAGGCGTGCACCAGCGGCAGGCCCGAATCGATGGCGTGGCTTTTATGGCCGGCGTCGCACACGGCATGGCCGCCGTGCGTGCTGACGACCTGGGTCTTGACGAAGAGCGCGTGCTCGAACTGCGGCTGGGCCGGGTCGCGCTCGTTTTTCGCGTAGTCGGCGTCCATGAACATGAATGAGCCCGCCTGCAGCTCGCCGTAGACGCCGCTGAAGGCCTCCAGCATCAGGCTGCCGGTGCCGGCGCCGGTGACCAGGTCGACCGTGACGCCCTGGGCCTCGATGAGCTTCTTCGTCAGCACCACGTCCTCGACGGCCTTGGCGATGGCCTCGCGCCTTTCCTGTGAGCTGCGCATGTGCTGCGCCTTGCCGTGGTAGGCCTGCAGGCCGGCAAAACGCAGGGCCGGGTGTTTGCGGATCTCCAGCACCAGCGTGACGGCGGCGGCGCCGGGCTCGACACCGCAGCGGCCCTGGCCGACGTCGATTTCGACGAAGACGTCGATCACGGTGGCGACGGCGGGGCCGGCCTTGTCCTTGTTGCTGGTGCGCGCCTCGGTCATGGCCTGCGCCAGGCGGATCACGCCTTCGGTGCTGTCCACCGCGATGGCCAGCTGGCCGTCCTGGGCCGCGAGCTTTTGCGCGAGCGAGGCCACGCGCGCCAGCTTGGAAGGGGCGATGACTTCATTGCTGATGTAGATGTTGAAGACGCCGCCGGCCGCCATGATTTCGGCTTCGGAGGTTTTCTGCACGCACACGCCGACCGCGCCGGCGCGTATCTGCATCTTGGCCAGCGTGACGCTTTTATGCAGCTTGGCGTGCGGGCGCCAGCGGATGTTGTGCTTTTTGGCGAACTCGGACATGCGCGCCATGTTGCGTTTCATCGCATCCATGTCGATGACCAGGGCGGGTGTGTCGATGTCGTTGACCGGCTTGCCGATCAAGTCGGTCAGGCGGGAAGGCGAAGTGCTCATGGGATCCGTTGCATCTCTTGTGTTATTTATTCTGCGCTCAGCGGGTCGCGGGCGGCGCCGCCGGGAAGTGCGCCAGGTGCGCCGGAAATTGCGCTGTCGTCCAGTGTGCCACCGTCCAGGTGCTGGGTGTCGGCCCAGCCGACGAGCGTAAAGCCTTCGGGGGTCCAAAGGAGGCGGTTGATGGCCGCATTGCCGAGTTGCCAGGTGCGCGGCGCCTGGATGTCCAGCCGCGTGGCGGCGCGGTAAAGCACGTCCATCACGCCGCCGTGGCCGACCAGCGCGATCAGCTGGCCCGGGTGGGCGGCCGCCAGGCGCTCGGCCGTGGCGACCACGCGGCTGCGCAGGGCAATCAGCGATTCGCCGCCCTTGGGCGCGAATTCCGGGTCGCGCTTGCGCCAGCGCATGGACTGCTCGGGCAACAGCGCCGCGATTTCCGCGAAAGTCTTGCCCTCAAAATCGCCGAAGCCCCGCTCGCGCAGGCCTTCCTCGCGCGTGACTTCCATGCCCTGGATGCATGCCAGGTACTGCGCGGTTTCCCAGGCGCGGGTCAGGTCGCTCGCGTAAATGGCGCTGATGGGCTCGTCGGCCAGCGCCAGCGCCATGCGCTCGGCCTGCTTGCGGCCGGTTTCATTGAGCGGGATGTCCAGGTGGCCCTGGATGCGGGTGTCGACGTTCCAGGTGGTTTCACCATGTCTTATAGCGATGATGCGCGTAGGCTCCATGCTCACCTTGGTATTTCAATGTTGATGCGGCGGGTGCCTGGCGGCGGCTGCGGAAAGCCGCGCAAAGCCGAATCCAGCATGGCGGGCAACACGGCCAGGGTGTCGCCCCAGACGCCGTCGTGCAGCGCCCTTGTTTCAAAAGCGACCTGGTTGGTGCGCAGGTCGCGCATCACGAGGCTCAGGTCGCGCTTGAAGTAAGGCGGCTCGGCAATGCCGCCGCCTATCGGGAAGGACAGGCCGACCGAGGCGCCGCGGCTCCCGCCGCCCACAAACACACCGCTGCCAAACCCGAAGCCGCCGTAGGGGCTGTAGTCATAGGGCCAGCGTTCGACAATCTGGGTGTTGGCGACGATCTGCACGCTGTAGCGCGCGGCCGGCGGATTCAGTTCCATCCCCACCTTGGCCAGGGCGGTGCGCGCGATACCTTCGATGGCATCCTGGGGCGAGCCCACAAGCTGCTGGGAGGGCAGGCGCTCAAAGCGATAAGGCGTGCCCGGCGCGGGGGGCGGGCCGTTCCAGTTGGAAAAGGCCGTGACGTCGCTGTCGACCACACGCACCGTGGAGCAGCCGCCCATGAAAAGCGCCAGGGCTGCGATGGAAAAAATGGTGGTAAATGCGCGCTTCATAAAACCTCCATGGTGAAAAGCATCAGGAAAAATCAGCGGGATTGAATGCCGATGACGGAAGCGCCGGGCAGGCGCGCCTCCTGGAACTCCTCGGCGTCAAAGGCCTTGTCGCCGTCGGCGTCGGCCACGCCGGTGGCCTTGATGCCCTTGAAGTCGTGGCGCTTGTTGTCCATCAGGTGCGAGGGCACGATGTTCTGCAGCGAGGCGAACATGTTCTCGAGCCGGCCGGGGAATTTTTTCTCCCACTCGCGCAGCATGTTGCCGACCTGCTTGCGCTGCAGGTTTTCCTGGCTGCCGCACAGCGTGCACGGAATGATGGGAAATTCGCGCACCTGGGCCCAGCGCGTCAGGTCTTTTTCGGTGACGTAGGCCATGGGGCGTATCACCACGTTCTTGCCGTCGTCACTGACCAGCTTGGGCGGCATGCCCTTGAGCTTGGCCGCGAAAAACATGTTGAGGAAAAAGGTCTGCAGCATGTCGTCGCGGTGGTGGCCCAGCGCGACCTTGGTGCAGCCGAGCTCGCCGGCCACGCGGTACAAAATGCCGCGGCGCAGGCGCGAGCACAGCGAGCACAGCGTCTTGCCCTCGGGGATCACGCGCTTGACGATGCTGTAGGTGTCCTGGTTTTCGATGTGGAAGGGCACGCCCAGCTTGCCCAGGTACTCGGGCAGGATGTGCTCGGGAAAGCCGGGCTGCTTCTGGTCGAGGTTGACGGCCACCAGCTCGAAGTTGATGGGCGCGCGCTTTTGCAGCTTGAGCAGGATGTCGAGCATGGCGTAGCTGTCTTTGCCGCCCGAGACGCAGACCATGACCTTGTCGCCCTCTTCAATCATGTTGAAGTCGACGATGGCGCGGCCGACTTCGCGGCACAGGCGCTTTTCGAGTTTGTGGTCCTCGCGCTCTATCTTCATGCTGTTCTGCACGCGCGCGGAGCTTTCCTGCTGTTCGTACTCCGCCACGGCTTCTTCCCAGACTGCGCTCATATCACTTGCTCCCATATTGCTCACCACTGTCCCGTCTCGACGCGAATGGCCACTTCGCAGTCGTCAAAAATTTCAAGTTTCGCGATTTTCACGCGCACGCCCAGCACGCCGGGCAGCTGCATCAGGCGGTGCGCAAGCTTGCCGATCAGGCTCTCCAGCAGGTTCCTGTGCTCCGCCGTGCACTCGCTGATGATGATCTGGCGCACCTTGCGGTAGTCCAGCACGTGGTTGATGTCGTCGTCATGCGGCAGCAGCGGCTGCGTGCCCAGGTTCAGTTCGGCATCGACCTGGATGGGCTGCGGCGCGGTTTTTTCGTGGTCCAGGATCCCCAGGTTGGCGTCAAAGCGCAAGCCGGTGAGGTTCAGGATTTGGGTGCCCCGGGGTGTGTACATGGCGCCAGTTTGTGATGGGTGGAATAAGGGGTGTGTCAGCCGTTGCCGCGGGTTCACATCAGCGAAAAATCGCGCTCGAACTTCATCAGGTGCTGGCCGCCGTCCACCAGCAGCGTGGTGCCGGTGATGGAGCGGTTTTCCAGTGCGAACTTGACGGTGGCCGCGACGTCGGCGGGCGTGGAGGACCGGCCCAGCGGCGACAGCTTGTGCCTAGCCTGGAACTGCTCGTCGCTCAGCAAATGGCTGGTCAGCGTGAGGCCGGGCGCCACACCCACCACACGCACCTGGGGCGCCAGCGCCAGCGCCAGCATGGTGCCGGCCGCTTCCAGCGCGGCCTTGGAGAGGGTGTAGCTGAAGAAATCGGGGTTCTGGTTCCAGAGCTTCTGGTCCAGCAGGTTGACCACCGCACCCTCCCCGCTGCGCGCCGCGACATGGGCATGCAGGGCCTGGGCCAGCAGCACGGCGGCGCCGGTGTTGCTGTGCATATGTTTGTCCAGCGCCGTGAAGCCGAAGCTGGCGGCGTTGTCTTCTTCAAAGGTGGAGGCGTTGTTGACCACCGCATCGACCCGGCCCATGCGTGCGGCCACGGCGGGCAGCAAAGCGCGCACCGCGGCCTCGTCGCCCAGGTCGGCCTGGAAGGCGGCCGAGACACCTGCCAGCCTGGCGCAGTCCGCGACGGTGGCCATCGCCTCGGCCTCGGAAGCGCGGTAATGCACCGCCACCTGCCAGCCGCCGGCCGCCAGCGCCAGCGCGATCTCGCGCCCCAGCCGCCGCGAGGCGCCGGTCACAAGGACCACAGGGGGAGAAGACGGGGCTGGGTTCATGGGCGGGCGTTTGACGTCAAAAAGGGGGCAAAAGGAGGGCGGGGCGTGGGGTGAAGGCGCCGGGATGATCACCGACAATGGCCGGTGGTGACCTCTATGACCCCGACGACCAATACCTCTATTTTACCGACCGCCCTCGCCGCCCCTATTGCCAAGGCCATTGAGGCTGCCGGCGGCTGGCTGGGTTTCGACCAGTTCATGGCCCTCGCCCTCTACACGCCGGGCCTGGGCTACTACGCCAACGATTCGCGAAAATTCGGCCTGATGCCGGGCACGGGCAGCGATTTTGTCACCGCGCCCGAGCTTTCGCCGCGCTTCGGCCAGGCCCTGGCGCGCCAGGCGGCCCAGGCCCTGCAGGCCACCGGCACGGCCGAAATCTGGGAGTTCGGCGCGGGCTCGGGCGCGCTGGCGCAGCAGGTGCTGGAGGCGCTGGGCCCGCAACTTGAGCGCTACACCATCGTCGATTTGTCGGGCAGCCTGCAGGCGCGCCAGCGCGAACGGCTGGCCGCTTACGGCGACAAGGTGCACTGGGCGACGGAGCTACCGCCCACCATGCGCGGTGTGGTGCTGGGCAACGAGGTGCTGGACGCCATGCCGGTCAAGCTGCTGAATCGCCTGCAAGGTGTCTGGCATGAGCGCGGCGTGGTGTTGCACGAGGGCGGTTTCCTGTATGCCGACCGGCGCACGGAACTGCGGCCGCCCTTTGAGGTGGAAGGCACGCACGACTACCTGACCGAAATCCATCCCCAGGCCGAAGGCTTTGTCGCCACGCTGGCCGACCGGCTGGAGGCCGGCGCCGTTTTCCTGCTCGACTACGGCTTCCCGGAGCACGAGTACTACCACCCGCAACGCAGCATGGGCACCGTGATGTGCCACCGCGGCCACCTGGCCGACGCCGATGCCTTGGCCGACGTGGGCAGCAAGGACATCACCGCGCACGTCAACTTCACCGGCATCGCGCTGGCCGGCCAGGAAGCCGGGCTGGAGGTGCTGGGCTACACCAGCCAGGGGCGCTTTTTGCTCAACTGCGGCCTGGTCGACGGCATGGAAGACGCGCCGCTGGAGCAGCGCGTCATGGTGCAAAAACTGATTGCCGAGCATGAGATGGGCGAGCTGTTCAAGGTGATCGCCTTTGGCGCGAAAGGCCAGCCGGTGTGGGAGCCTGTCGGCTTTGCCGCGGGCGACCGTATGAACAGGTTGTAGCCCCCCCCCGTCGGACGCTCACTTCGTATAGCGCCTTCACCCCTCGAGGGGCGGCGCCTGGGGCCGGCGAAGCCGGACCCTCGGCCCCCGCTGGTGAAGTCCCCCCACTGCATACGCCCTGAATCTTCAAGCCAGCATGAGCCGCGGGACTGGCTTTGCCAGACCGCAGGCGGGCGGCCCCCTCGGGGGGCGGCGACCCACACGCAGTGGGGGAGCGTGGGGGCTAAACTATCCCGATGATCCGCTGGTTCATCGTCATCTTCCTGGCCCTGATGCTTATCAGCTGGTTCAGCCCGCTTTTGCAGAAGCTCGGCTTCGGCAAGCTGCCCGGTGACCTGCGTTTTCGCCTGTTCGGGCGCGAATGGTTCATCCCGCTGACCACCACCATCCTGCTGAGCTTTATCGCCAGCCTGCTCGCCAAACTCCTTTAAGGAAGAAATCCCGCATGAAAGCCTGCGTCGACCTGGGAGGCACCAAGATCGCGGTCAGCCTGATCACCACCGGACAGGAACTCAGCCTGGAACAGGCAACGTCGGCCTTGCAGTCGCGGCACGTGGAACCCACTGAAAAAGAAGGCCAGCCCGACACCGTGGCGCGCCAGGTGCTGCGCATGCTGGCCAGTGCGTGCGAAGCCGCCGGCGTCCGCGAGCAGGACATCGAAGCCGTCGGCGTCTCGTCCTGCGGCCCTTTTGTCGCGGTAGGCGGCATGCTCGAAATCTCCAACCCCAATATTTGCGGCGGCATGGCCGGCCCGGCGCGCGGCCTGCCCAACGACTGGGTCAGCGTGCCGCTGGAGGCGCCGCTGCGCAGCCGCTTTGCCGAAAAACTTCGCCTGGAAAACGACGGCGTCGGCGCGCTGCAGGCCGAGCGCCGCTGGGGCGCGCTGCAGGGCTTCAGCCACTGCGCCTACGTGACCTGGAGCACCGGCATAGGCTTCGGCCTGTGCGTGGACGGCCGCATCCTGCGCGGCAAGCACGGCAACGCCGGCCACGCGGGCCACACCTTTGTCAGCGACAGCAGCGACGCGCTGTGCGGCTGCGGCAACAGGGGCGACCTTGAAGGCGTGGTGGCCGGCAACGCCATTGCCCGGCGCTTTGCCGGCGCGGGCTACCCCGGCGCCTCCGCGCTGTTCGCCGCCGCGCAAGCGGGCGATGCAAGCGCCAACACCATCGTGGACGAGCTGTGCCGCGTGCTGGGACGCGGCCTCTACAACCTCGTCGCCACGCTGGACCTGGAACGCATCAGCATGGGCGGCGGCGTGTTCTGGAACCACCGCGACTACCTGCTGCCGCGCCTGAGTGCACAAATCCACGGCAAGCTGCCCGCGTTGACGGATGAGTTTGAGCTGGTGGCTGCCGGCCTGGGGGAGAGGGTTGGGGATTTTGGGGCTTTGGCGTTAGTGAGTTGAGCTTGGTTTTGCCGGGTCTTGCGCCGGCTTGCGCGCTCCTCTTCTGTGCTCTTTGCTGAGGGCGGTTGGCCGGGGGTTGCCCGGCCCCGGAACTCAAACCACCTCAGCCTCCAAAACGACGAAGAGGCTTCGATACCTCTGCCCGAACGGTGGGAAAGAACGAAAGAACCAAAGAACGAAAGAACGGAAGAAGGGAAACCTATCCCTTCACCACCTTCACCGGCCTCGACCAGTTAGGCAAACTGACCTGCTTGCCGCGCGCAACGCTAAGCGCCCCAGCCGGCGTACTCTTGGTAATGGTGGACCCCCCACCCACAGTGCCACCAGCGCCAATGGTCACAGGCGCCACCAAGACACAGTTGCTCCCGATGTGCACATCAGCCTCGATCACGGTCCGGTGCTTGTTGGCGCCGTCGTAATTCGCGGTGATGCTGCCGGCGCCGTAGTTGACGCGTTCGCCGACCGTGGCGTCGCCGAGGTAGGCCAGGTGGTTGGCTTTGGCGCCTTTGGCCATTGTGGAATTCTTGACCTCGACAAAATTGCCGATGTGCACTTCGGCGCCCAGCTGCGCGCCGGGGCGCAGGCGCGCGAAAGGGCCGATGAGGGCGCCTTCGCCGACCTGCACGCCGAGTTTTTCGCCGTCGATGTGGGTGAAGGGGTGGATCACGGCGCCGGCGGCGATGCTGCAGTTGGCGATCACGCAGTTGGCGCCTATGCGCACGCCATTGCCCAAGGTGACGGCGCCTTCAAACACGCAGTTCACGTCGATCTCGACGTCCTGCCCGCACGCCAGCGTGCCGCGCACGTCCAGGCGCGCCGGGTCGGCCAGGCGCACGCCCTGCTCCATCAGGGCGACGGCCAGGCGGCTTTGGTGGACGCGTTCGAGTTCGGCCAGTTGCACCGGGCTGTTGACGCCGGCCACCTGGGCGGCGTCGGTGATCTGGTGGGCCACGACGGCCACGCCGCCTTCGACCGCAAACTTCACGATGTCGGTGAGGTAGTACTCGCCCTGGGCGTTCTTGTTGTCGAGCCGGGCCAGCCAGGCGCGCAAGAGGCGCGTGGGCACGGCCATGATGCCGCTGTAGATTTCGCGGATCTCGCGCTGGGCGGCGCTGGCGTCCTTGTGCTCGACGATGGCGCGCACCTGCGACGAAGCCTCGGTGCCGGCGCGCAAGGGCTCGGAGGCGTGCGCTTGCACGCGCACGATGCGGCCGTAACCCGTGGGGTCGGCCATGCTGAGCGTGAGCAGCGCCAGGCGCTGGCCGTCGCACTGGGCGATCAGGGCCTGCAGCGTGGCGGCCTGGGTCAGCGGCACGTCGCCCGAGAGCACCAGCGTGACGCCGTCGTCGGCCAGCAGCGGCAGCGCCTGCTGCACCGCGTGGCCGGTGCCCAGCTGCGGCTCCTGGCGCGCGAATTCGAGGCCCAGCCCTGAACCGGCCTGTGTAAAGCGGGCACAGGCGGCCTCGACCTGCTCCGCGCCGTGGCCTGTGATGACGACCGCCTTGCGCGCCGACACGGAGGCGGCGCATTCGATGACATGCGCCAGCAAAGCTTTCCCGCCCAGGCGGTGCAAGACTTTGGGTAAGCTGCTCTTCATCCGCGTGCCTTTGCCCGCGGCCATGATGACGACATCGATTGGGATTGCCATGAAATTTCCTCTGGATCTTGGGGTGATGATGCCTTCCCGGGCCGCCGGGGCGGGCGCGGGACGCTGCACACGGATTATCGGTGTGCTGGCCGTCCTGGCGCTGGCCGGGTTGACGCAGAGCTGCAGCCTCATGAAAGTCGCCTACAACCAGGCGCCCGAGCTGGTCTACTGGCACCTGGACAGCCACTTCGACTTCACCGACGCGCAAAGCCTGCAGGTCAAGGGCGACCTGGCCCGGCTGCAGGCCTGGCACCGCCAGACGCAGCTGCCCGTCTACATCACCGCGCTGCAAAAGCTGCAGCAGCAGATGCCTGCCGACATGGACGCCGCGGCGGCCTGCGCGATTTACACCGACGTGCGCGGCAAGCTGCTGACGCTGTCGCGGCAGGCGGAGCCTCCGCTGGCGACCATGGTGGTGTCGCTGCAGCCGGGCCAGCTCAAACATCTGGAGCGCCGCTTCACAAAGGGCAATGACGAATACCGCGAAGAGGTGCTGGAGGCCTCGCCCAGAAAGCAGCGTGACAAGCGCTACAAAGAGGCCGTGAAGCGCGCCGAGATGCTCTATGGCGGGCTGGACGCCAAGCAGCTGTCCGTGATCGGGCGGCGCATAGACAGCTCACCCTTCGACGCGCCGCGCAGCTTCGCGGAAAAAGTGCGGCGCCAGCAGGACGCCGTGCAGACGCTGCGGCCCCTGGTGGCCGGCCAGGGCACGCCGGAGAAAACCCAGGCTGCGGTGCGCGGGTTGGTGGAGCGCACCTTCACTTCTCCGGATGCCGCTTACCGCGACTACATGGACAAGCTGACCCATGACAGTTGCGCCACCCTGGCGGAGCTGCACAACAGCACCACGCCGGCGCAGCGCCACAACGCGGTGGAAACACTGCAACGCTACGAGCAGGATTTCAGGGCCTTGAACACCCAGCCATCCTGACCCGCAAGTTGCCTTGTTTGTCTTACTGGCCGGGCGCCTTGGTGTGTGAACGGCCTTCTTCCTCGGCCTTCTTCAGTTCTTCCGCCTGTTGTGCGGATTCCGGTTTGGCGGCTTCGGCGTCGGACTTGACGTCGGCGTCCTTGAGGTAGGACTTGATGTTGTCCTGGTACTTGCGCGTGCCTTCATAGCTGCCCTCGCCCATCTGGCCGGACGGGCCGTCGCCGGGTTGCGACTGCTGGCGCGGCTGGAACTCGCGCGAGCCGCTGCTTTGCTGCTGCTGGCGGTCCGAAAAACGGCGTGGTTGCTGCTGCAGGCGCGCGCCTGGGGCGGATGCGTGGAACATGTGTGTCTCCTGGTGAGTGTGTCTGGCCTGCCGCCGCGATGTGCCTTTTGCACGAGGGCACGAAAGGCAAATCGCGGGCAAGAGGGACACCTTAAAACCGGGAGCGAGCGGCGTTTGTCATCCGCCAAATGGCCTTGGTGTCAGCGGCCGCCTACACCGCCGATTCAGAGCAGGGGAACCTGCGGCGGCGGCGTGTCGTAGTAGTCGGCAATCCGCTCCAGCGCCCGGGTGTTGAGCAGCCGCAGCCTGCCGTCCTGGATCTCATGCAGCCCCAGCTGGCGCAGGCGCCGCAAGGTCTTGTTGGTGTGCACCAGCGACAGGCCCAGCGCATCGGCGATGTGCTGCTGGTTGATGGGGAAGTCGATGGTGCCGCCCTCGGCCATGCCCACGCGCTCCAGCCGGCGGAACAAATGCATCAGCAGCATGGCCACACGCTCGGTGGCATTGCGCCGCCCGGCGGTCAGCAGGTGGTCGTCGACCATGCTTTCCTCGCGCGCCGCCAGCCAGGTGATGTCGTACCCCAGGTTGGGAAAACCGCGGAACAGCTCCCACAGCCCGTCGCGCGGGAACACGCAGAGGCTGGTGTCGGTGACGGCTTCGATGCCGTGCATGGCGCCGTCGGCGAATTTTTGCTGCAGGCCGATGAAGTCGCCCGGCAGCAGGAAGTTGAGGATTTGCCGGCGGCCGTCGCTCAGGGTTTTATAACGGAACGCCCAGCCCGAATACAGCGTGAAGAGTTTGCCGTTGGGCTTTTGCTCATAAAGAATGGTGCCGCCGGCCCGAACGGCCGTGGTGCCGGTGCGGAAGGCTTCGATGAATTGCAATTCCTCCGTGTTGACCGGCATGAAGGCGCCGGTCTTGCGCAGACCGCAGGCATTGCAGCGCGGCGGGCAGATCGCTGATGTTGGCGTTGGCTCGTTCATAAAAGACGTATCTTAGGCGCATATGCGTGTGTCTTTTGACATTGTGCGCTGTGGGACGGACCACTACATTTGCCGCAATGATAAAAATAAGCACAACGCTGTATGAAGTCCTTTACGTCAGCACGCTGGCGCCCGAGGCGCCCCTGAGCGTCGTCAAGGATATCGCCGTCAGGGCGAGGCTGTCCAACGCCGCCCGGGACATCACCGGTTTGCTGATTTTTGACGGCATGCGCTTTTGCCAGCAACTGGAAGGCGGCCAGAAGCAGGTGCTGGCGCTGCTGGAGCGCATTCGCCAGGACACCCGCCACATCAACCTGCAGATCCTGCACCACGGCGAACTGGCCGTGCGGCGCTTCAAGCGCTTCAGCCTGGGCTACTGTGTGGTCGACGAGGACGACGTGCTCGAACGCATGGAGCAGATGGACGGGCAGCCCGCGCTGGATGCCTTTGAGGGCTTGCTGTCCAGGCTGGACCTGGAGTCCTGAACCCGCCGGCCTAGCCCTGTAGCGCGGCCCACATTTCCTGGTCGCGTTGCGCCGTCCAGATGCGCGGGTTCTTGATGCCGCTGGCTTCGTCGAAGGCGCGGCTCACGTCGAAGGGCAGGCAATGCTCGTAAATAAACACATGACCGAAGACCGGGTCCATGCTTTTGCGCGTGTGGTCCATGGCGGCCTTGAGGTCCATGCCGGCAGCGGCGGCTTCCTTGCCGGCCTTGTAGAGCGTTTCGACCCAGCGTTTGGTGTAGTCGAGCGCCTTGTTGACGTTGGCCGCGCCTTTCATGGCCTCGCCGCGTCCCGGCACGATGGCTTCGGCCTTGAGCGCGCGCAGGGCTTCCAGCGTGGCCGGCCATTCTTCGAGCTGCGCGTCGCCGGTGTAGACACCTGCTTCGTATTCGACCAGGTCGCCTGAGAACAGCACTTTTTCTTCTTCAATCCAGGCAATCGTGTCGCCGCGCGTGTGGCCGGGGCCCGGATGCCAGACCTGGACCTTCACGCCGCCCAGGTCCAGCACCAGCTTGCCGGGTACCTCCCCTTTGACGGGGTTGCCGCCGTCAATCACCAGCGTCGGCCAGGTCAGGCCGGGCACGCTTTCGGCATTGCGGAACAGCCGCGGGAAGCGCTCCATCTCGCTTTGCATGTCCTGCGCGCCGCGCTCGACGATGAGTTCGTACGTGCCCTGGCTGGCGATGATTTCCGTCGCGCCCTCGGCCGCGTAGGCGCTGGCGCCCAGCACACGCACCGCGTGGTAGTGCGTGAGCAGCACGTACTTGATGGGTTTGTCGCTGATGCCGCGTATGCGCGCGATCAGGTCCTGCGCCATCGCCGGCGTGGCCGTGGCGTCGCTGACCATGATGAACTTGTCGCCGATGATCACGCCGGAATTGGGGTCGCCCTCGGCGGTGTAGGCCCAGCAATGCGCGCTGAGCTGCTCAAAGGTGATGGTCTTGTCCGTCAGGTCGGACTGCGAGGCAAAAGCTTTGGACATGGGGCTGTTCCTGTTATGGGCTCGGCGGGCAGGGCCGCCAGCATGACAGGCATTTTACTTAAACGTAATGCATTACGAATAGGTGAATCACCGGGGCCACCCCCTCCCAAAAAAAGGCCCGCTCACTCGGGTTCTATGCCGGCCGCCTTGATGATCTTTCCCCACTTGAGGGTCTCTTCCGCCTGGAATTTGCGCAGCTCCTCGGGGTTGCTGGTGAAGATTTCGGTGCCGCTGGTCTGGTAGAAGGGCGCGGCCGACGGGCTGCGCGCGGCGCGGGCCAGCATGTCGGCGAGTTTGGCCACCACGGGGGCGGGAGTGCCGGCCGGCGCATAGGCGGCAAACCAGTAGGTCATCTCATAGCCCTTCACGCCCGCTTCGGCGATAGTGGGCACATCGGGCGCCAAGGGGGAGCGTTGCCGCGTGGACACGCCCAGCGCCTTGAGCTTGCCGGCCTTGACCTGCGGCAGGCCGGTGGTCATGTCGGTGATCATCATGTCGATCTGGCCGCCCAGCAGGTCGGTCACGGCCGGCGGATTGCTCTTGTAGGGAATGTTCAGGATGTAGGTGCCCGTCATCTGCTTGAACTGCTCGCCCGCCACGCGGCTGGAGGAACTGCCGCTGCCGAAGGACAGCCTGCCCGGCCTGGATTTGGCCAGCTTGATGAAGTCGGCGACGCTGTTCACGGGCAGCGCGGGGTTGACGACCATGATCTGGCCGCCGCGCCCGAGCGCCGTGAGCGGCGCGAAGTCCTTGACCGGGTCGTAGGGCAGCTTCTTGAAGAGGTGCTCGTTGGCGGACTGCGTGGTGTTGGTGGTGATGAAGACGGTGTAGCCGTCGGGTTTGGCCTTGGCCGCCGCCTGGGCGCCTATAAAACTGTTGGCGCCGGGCTTGTTGTCCACCACGACGCTGACCTTGCTGTCGTTGGTCACCGCCTGGCCGATGGCGCGCGCCAGCTGGTCGGTGGCGCTGCCGGCGGCAAAGGGCACGACAAAGGTGATGGGCTTGTCCGGAAAGCCCTGCGCCTGCGCCAGCCCGGGCGCCAGCGCGCACAGCGCGGCGGCGGCGAGCAGTAGAGGCCGGATGCGGGGGATCGTCGAGTTCGGGTTTGAGGGGGTCATGGTGTCTCCTTTTTAGTTTGAAAAATCAGTCGCTGTCTGTCAGGGCCGGCCCCGCGAGCAAGGGCGCCAGCGAAGCCGGGACTTCAATCGGCACATCCAGCAGCCAGAACGACAGCGCCTTGCCGTGGGTGTCCAGGTTGAGTGCGTCGTTGACGCCGCCGTCCAGCACTTCGTCCAGCACAAAGTTCAGCGCGGCCAGGCCCGGCAGTTCAAAGCGCTGCACGCGCGCGGGCCGGCGCTGCGCAAAACGCCGCGCGACCACGGCCTCGGTCAGCTGCGCCAGCAGCACGGGGTAAAGATCGGGATGCCAGGCGATCACGCTGATGTTGGAACGGTTGCCTTTGTCGCCGGTGCGGCCATGGGCGGCGCGGTACAGCGGAACCGTGACGTGAGCTTCGTTCATGCGGCCTCCAGCAGCGAGTCCAGCATGTCGAAACGCAGCGGCACGGCATCACGCGGCACCAGGCAGGACAAGGTATTGAGGCGCGGCGTCAGCGAGGTGCGCACGCCGCCGCCGCCGGCCGGGCCGCAGCAGTACAGCGCCGTGACCTCGCGCGGCAGGCGCTCGGCCTGCGCGCGGTCGGTGTGGGTCGCGGCGACGCGCAGGCGCACGTCGCGCGCATCGCCCGCAGGGGCCTGCGCCAGCAGGCGGCCCGCGTCGTCGCCCATGACGCTGAGCACGCCGATGAGGTCCACGCGCAGCGCCAGCTCCGGCAGCCGCCGGCGCAGCACGTCGGCGGCCAGCCGCGCGCGCGCCTCGGCGCGGGGGCCGGCATAAGAGATTTCACCTTCGGCCAGCCAGCCGCCCTCATGGCAGACATTGACTTTCAGGCTGGCCGGCCGCGCATGGCCGCGCACGCCGGTCAGGGCCACCCGGCCGGGGCCGGCCGGCGTGAGCTGCGCGGCGCTGATGTCGGCGATCACGTCGGGCGTCAGGTAGGCGGCCGGGTCGTGGACTTCATACAGCAGCTGCTCCTTGACGCCGGCCAGGCTGACCAGGCCGCCGGTGTGCGCGGCCTTGCCGATGATGCAGTGGCCGTCGCTGCTGATTTCGGCGATGGGGTAGCCGACGTCGTGAAGGTCCGGCACGTCCTTGTAGCCCGGGTCGGCGAAATAGCCGCCGCACACCTGGGCGCCGCACTCCAGCAAATGGCCCGCCATGGTCGCGCGCGCCAGCCGGTCCCAGTCGTCGGCGCGCCAGCCGAAATGCGACATCGCCGGGCCCACCGTCAGCGACGGGTCGGCCACGCGCCCGGCGACCACGATCTGCGCGCCGGCATCGAGCGCGGCGGCGATGGCTTCGGCGCCTATGTAGGCATTCGCGCTCACCGTGCGGATGCTGTCCATGGCGTCGCCCAGCTGTGCGCGCAGCAGCGCTTCGTGCCGGGCGCCAGACAGGTCGTCGCCACCGATCACCGCGATGCGCGGCGCCGGCAGGCCCATGCCCTCGGCCATGGCCCGGATATGCCGCGCGGCCGCCAGCGGGTTGGCGGCGCCGAAGTTGCTCACGATGCGGATGTTGTGCGCCAGGCAACGCGCCAGCACCGGCCGCAGCATGTCGTCCAGCAAAGGCTCAAAGCCGGCCTGCGGGTTGGCGCGCCGGCGCAACTGGGCGAGCGCCAGCGTCCGCTCGGCCAGGGTTTCAAAAATCAGGAAAGCCGGCCCGCCCCGCGCGATGAGCGTGTCCACCACAGGCCCGGCGGCATCCACCCGGTCGCCGGAAAATCCGGCGGCGCAGCCGATCAAAAGAGGAGCGGGTGTGGGTTCAGTCATGGGCGGGCATGGAGGAGCCCTGAATCTAGGCCTTGCGCATTTATTTGTAAAATCGAAAATTCTTATCCATTAAGCTGAATGGCAAATAAATGGCCGAACCCAACCTTTCCCTGCGGCAACTGCGCGCCTTTCTGGCCCTGGCCGACCAGCGCAGTTTCACGCAGGCCGCCGCCACCTGCCACCTCTCGCAGCCGGCCTTCAGTGCGCTGATCCGCACGCTGGAGGGCGAGCTCAACACGCGCCTCTTCGACCGCGACACGCGCAGCGTGGAATTGACGGCCGAGGGACGCCTGTTCGCGGACTCGGCGCGCCGACTGGTCGGCGATTTCGGCGCGGCCCTCAGCGACCTGAACGACCATGTGGAGCGCCGCAAGGGCCGCGTGCACATCGCCGCCCTGCCTTCGCTGGCGGCGGGCTGGCTGCCCGCGGTGTTCGCCGAATTCAGGAAAAACTGGCCGGGCATTGAACTGAACCTCAGCGACCTGCTGTCGGACGCCTGTGTGGACCTGGTGCGCAGCGGCAAAGCCGACTTCGCGCTGGCCTCCACCGGCACCAGCCATGCGGGTCTGAGCACCCGGCTGGTCTGCACCGACCGCTTTTACCTGGTGTGCCGCAAGGACCACCCGCTGGCGGCGGAGGCTTCGCCGACGCTCAAAAAACTGGCGCCCTACCCGTTTATCCACATGTCGCGCAACAGCAGCGTGCGGCAGGCGCTGGAAGCGGCGCTGCATCCGCTGCAGGCCAATACCGTGCTGGAAGTCGACCAGCTGGCCACCGCCGCGGGCATGGTCGAGGCCGGGCTGGGCATCAGCGTGGTGCCCGCGCTGACGCTGTTTCACTTTCAGCGAAAGACCTTGGTGACACGGCCGCTGGCCGCGAGCAGCCTGACACGCAAGATTTTCCTGGTGCGCCGGCAGGAGGGCAGCTTGTCCGCAGCGGCGCAGGCCCTGCATGACCTGGTGGTTGCATCCATGAAAGCCAGAACGCCGTGATGGCGGGGCAGCGCTAGCGCGGGCGGCCCGCGCCGGCGAGCCAGTCCACCGCGCTTTGCGCCAGTGATTCCAGCGGCGCATCGCCGGCCAAGGTCAGCACACCCGGTTCCGCCGACGGATCCTGCAAGGCCTCGAACTGGCTGGCGACCAGGCTGGGCGGGTAAAAATGCCCGGCCCGCTGGCCCACGCGGCGCAGCGACTCGGCCGGGCTGATGGCCAGGTGCACAAACTGCAGCCCGGGGGCCGCGCTGCGCAGACTGTTGCGGTAAGCCGCCTTGAGGGCCGAGCAGGTCAGCACCACGCCCTGGGGGTGGCGCGCCAGTTCGGCGCCCAGTTGCCGCAGCCAGCCGGCGCGGTCTTCGTCGGCCAGGGCGATGCCCTGCTGCATTTTGGCGATGTTGCCGGGCGGGTGAAAGTCGTCGCCTTCGATCAGCGGCAGGCCCAGTTGCCCGGCCACCAGGCGCCCCACCGCCGACTTGCCGCAGCCGGCCACGCCCATCACCACCACGCGCACCGCGGCTTGGGGTGTGGCGGCGGGAGGGGAAAGGGTCTGGGGTGTGGCGCTCATGCGCAAATTATCGCGGCCCGCCGGGGCTTACGCCCAAAAGCCTTGCGAGGGATGAAAAGGAGGGGCTTGGCGCGCCTGCTTGTGCTTTGGTATGGTCGCGGCATGGCTTCTGCGAAGAACGATTTTGCGATGTACTGCTGCGAGCTGCTGTCGGGCGTGGGCCCTTGCACGGCCAAACGCATGTTCGGCGGTTTTGGCATCAGCACCAGTGGCCTGACCTTCGCGCTGGTGGCCGACCTGGGCGGCGGCGAGATCCTGTGGCTCAAGGCCGATGAGGGCACGCGCGGCCTGTTTGAAGCCCAGGGCTGCGGGCGCTTCACCTATGAGATCACCCGCAACGGCGAACGCGCCGCGCACAGCCTCAACTACTACAGTGCTCCTGAAGAGGCCATGGAATCAGCAGCCCTGATGCTGCCGTGGGCGCGGCTGGCGCTGGACTGCGCGCTCAAGGCGCGGGCGGCCAAGCCGGTCAAGAAACCGAAAGTCAAAACCAAAGCGCCGCCCGCCAAAAAAGCCAAAAGCCGCGCATAAAAAAACCCGCAGCCTTGCAGCCGCGGGTTCAAAGCTCCCTTGCGGAAGGAGCCACTGACTAGAACGGTATCAATCGGAGAGCGAACTGACTAAACCAGGTTGGACATCGCCAGCACGTTGTAGTTGTGCGGGTGCCGGCGCTGGTCGTCCCTGTAGACATCAAAGTCGTGGCCGGCCGCCATGGGGCGGGCGCGGGCCGTGAGGAAGATCATGGCAAAAGGGGTCAGCAGCGCTTGCGCAGCGGCTGCCGCACCCAGCACCAGGCCGCGGGCCAAGCGGCCCAGGGCGCCGGCGGCCAGGCCGAAGGCGGCGCGCAGGTCGCTAAGCGGCTGCAGCACACCGACACGCCAGCCGGCTTCCTCGGCGGCGGGCTGCCGGACGGCGGCACCCGCGGCGACGGGCTCCCAGCTGAAATAGGCCGATGCGCCAACACCCGTGCTGAAGGATTCCATCACCAGCGACTCACCGGCCTTGAGCGTCAGGCTTTCGCCCCGGCTCAGGAAATGGTCGCCGGCGCGCACTTCGGCGTCCTGGCTGGCGAAGTCGAAGGTGGCCCAGACCCGGCCATGCGCAATGCGCAATACACCGGCCTGGGCGGCGTGCAGGGTCAGCGCCCGTCCCGCGCCCAGCTTCCAGAAGCCCGCCAACCCGTCAACCTGGCCGGTGGTGGCATCGGTAGCCTGTTGCAAAAAGCGGTCGCCTGCGTGAGAAGCTGAGTGGTCCATGGTGTTCTCCAAAAAAGGCACAAAGTGAGTGATGAGGGTTGAATCATCTCGCCACGGGCTTGCGCGGTCCAATGAAATCGAGTTAAGCTATTCATTCCATATTCGCATCAATCAATTAGGCTGTAATTGCCCTAATACCCTCGAACTGTCATGCTGCATTCACAAACCCATTTGCGTTCCCGGCCGATATCGGCGGGCCAGCTGCGGGCCTTCGAGGCCGTGGCGCGCCACCTCAACTTCCGCGCCGCCTCGGAAGAACTGGCCCTGACCCAGTCGGCCGTGAGCCGCCAGATCCAGGGCCTGGAGGAGGACGTGGGCGTCAGCCTCTTTCACCGCCATACCCGCGCGGTGGAGCTGACCACCGCCGGCGGCATCCTGCTGCGGGCCGTCACGCCCTCGCTGGAGCGCATCGACAACGCGGTGCGGCAGATACGCCAGACGGCCGGGCGCAAGAGCGTGTCGCTCACCACCTTCGCCTCCTTCGCGTCGATGTGGCTGATTCCGCGGCTTGAGGGATTCCAGCGCGACAACCCCGACATCGACATCCGGATTGATGCGTCGGACGTCGCGGTGGACCTGGACATTTCGGACCTGGACCTGGCCTTGCGCTACGCCCCGGCCAGCCACATGCCGCCGAACGCGATACGCCTTTTCGGCGAGCAGATCACGCCGGTGATCAGCCCCTGGTTGCTCAAAAGCGGGCCGCGCCTGAAAAAACCCGACGACCTGGCGCAGTTCACGCTGATCGAGGCCGGCGACGCCCACCAGACGCACCTGGAATGGCTGACCTGGCGGCGCTGGCTGGACGAACACGCCAGCCCCAAGCTGGAGGCCAAGCGCTGGCTGTACTTCAATTACGCCTACCAGATGGTGCAGGCGACGCTGACGGGCCAGGGCGTGGTGCTGGCCCGCTTGCCGCTGATCGCCGAAAGCCTGGCCTCAGGCGACCTGGTCGAGCCCCTGCCACAGACGCGCATGGAGTCGCCCATGAGCTACTGGCTGATCATTGGGCCGCGTAATGTGGCCAGGCCCGAGGTGCTGGCGTTTTGCGACTGGCTCAAGAACCAGGCGGCGCTGACGCGCGAGGCGATTGGGGATGTGCCTGATCCGGATACGGTCGACTCGCTGGATTAGCCTCTGTCTTACACCCTCTCCCCCTGGGAGAGGGTGGGGTGAGGGCTGGCGGCGTATGAAAGGCAGGACCCATCAAAAACGGGGACACCCTCACCCTAGCCCTCTCCCAGAGGGAGAGGGAACTGGAAGCGGGTATCAGGCCACGCCGCGTTTCAACAGCCGACCAGCCCTGGCCTGCACCTTGGCATGCGCCGCATCGGCAGTGCCGGCCACATAGGCCAGCTCGCCGTTCACAAACACCTTCTCGATGCCCTCGGAGAGTGCGATCGGGTCTTCGTAAGTCGCCACGTCGCGCACGCGGGCCGGGTCCAGCACCACCACGTCGGCGTGCCAGCCGGGCTGCAGCTGGCCGCGCTGGTGCAGGCGGAAGTTGCGGGCCGACATGCCGGTCATCTTGTAGATGGCGGTTTCCAGCGAGAACAGCTTCTGCTCGCGCCAGTAGCGCGCCAGCACACGCGGGAAGGCGCCCCACAGGCGTGGGTGCGGGTGCTGGTCGTGCGGCAGGCCGTCGGAGCCGATCATGGTCAGCGGATGCGCGATGACACGTTTGACGTCGTCCTCGTGCATCTGGAAGTAGCAGGCGCCGCCGGGTTGCAGGCGGCGGCAGGCGGCTTTCTGGTCCACGCCCCACTCCTCGGCGATGGAAGCCAGCGTGCGGCCGGTCATCTCGGGGTGCGGGGTGGACCAGCTCACGAGGATGTCGATGACGCCGTCGACCAGGTCTTCGCGCAGCACGGTGGAGCCGGCGACGTAGGGATAGACGTCCATGGCCACCGGCTGGCGCGCGGCCAGCGATTCGATCAGCGGCAGGGTCTGCTTCGTGCGGCCCCAGTTGGCGGGGCCGGCGCATTTGTGGTGCGAAACGATAAGCGGCACGCCGGCGCTGAAGGCGGTGTCGCCGGCCTCGTGCAGGGCTTCGACGATGGTCGCCATTTCATCGCGCAGGTGCGTGCTGTAGACGCCGCCGAAGCGCGACACCACGCGGGCCAGGGCCACCACCTCATCGGCGGGCGCGGCAAAAGCCGGCTCGTAAAAGAGGCCGGATGACATGCCGGCGGCGCCGCCTTCCATGCACTTTTCCAGCAGCGCGCACATGGCCGCCACTTCGTCGGGTGTGGCGGCGCGCTCGAGGTCGTCCATGCAGGCAAAACGCAAGGTCGTGTGGCCTATGAGCACCGCGACGTTGACGGCCGGCTGCGCGGCGACCACGGCACGCTCATACGCGTCGACCGAATCAAAACGGAAGGAGTCGGCGCCCAACAGGTTCAGCGGCGGCTCGGGCTTTTGCACCACAAAGGGCGCCAGCGAAATGCCGCAGTTGCCGGTCACCACGGTGGTGATGCCCTGCGAGACCTTGGGCAGCATCTCGGGATGGTTGAGCACGATGGCGTCGTCGTGCGTGTGCACGTCGACAAAACCCGGCGTGATCGCCATGCCGGTGCAGTCGACGCGTTTCACGTCCCCCTGCACCAGGCCCTCGGGTAGCTGGCCCCAGAGGCCCGTACCCACGGCGGCGATGCGGTCGCCCACAAGCAGCACGTCGCCGGCAAAGCCGGCCGCGCCCGTTCCATCAATCACCAGGCCGTTTTCCAGCAGCGTCGCACGCGTCATTTAATTTTGCTTTCGTTCACGGCCGTGACCGTGTCCCAATCGAGTTTCGGGTAGTGGCGCATATCGACGCCGCGCGTGCTGAGCACTTCGCGCACGCCGCCCAGGCGTTTGACGGCGAGGTCGCCGAGGCGCTGGGCCACCAGCACCGTGAGGATTTCAATCACCGTGAGGTGGACCAGGTAGGCTTCGGTGCCCACGTGCATGACGGGATCGTCGGGCACGTGGATGCCGAGCACGATGTCGGCGCGCTTGGCCAGCTCGGTGCCCTGCTGCGTCAGCGCGATCACCGTGGCGCCCTGCGAATGCGCGACTTCAACGGCTTCGAGCAGCGAAGGCATGCCGCCCACGTGCGAGATCGCGAAGACCACGCCCTTGTTGCCGATGGTGGCGGCGGACACCAGCTGCAGGTGGGTGTCGAAGTAGGCGTTGGACACCAGGCCCAGGCGGAACAGCCTGGCCTGCACGTCGGACGCCATGAAGCTGGAGGTGCTGCCCGCGCTGTAGCAATCGACGCGCGTGGCGCGCACGATGGCGTCGGCCGCGGCTTCGGCCGCTTCCACGCCCAGCTGCGACTGCACGCCGCTGACCGAGGTGGCCGCGCCCTTGATGACCTTGGAGATCACCTCTTCGGTGCTGTCGTGCAATTGCACGCGGCGGTGCAACGGCGAGCCGCTGACGGCCATCTCCTGCGCCAGCGCAAGCTTGAATTCGCGCAGGCCCGGATAGCCCAGGTCGCGGCAGGTGCGCATGATGGTGGGCACGGAGCTGCCCGCGCGCTGCGCCAGCTGCTCAAAACTTTCGTCCAGCACGCGCTGCGGATCCTCGAGGATCAGGGCCAGCACGCTGCGCCTGGAAGTGGGCGCGCTGGCCATGGTGTCGGCAATTCTGGCAAGTACTTGGGACGTCATGCAGAGGTCATGAAATAAATCATGCGTAAAAGGTAAGGGCTGGGGGCATGCGTGTTGCGCTTAAAAGCAGGTCACGAGCGCGTCGCACACCGTGTAATTCTCATCGACAACCGGCATCCATCGCCATTTGTCGAAGGTGGTGCAGGGATGCGAGATGCCCAGGGCCACCATGTCGCCGACCTTGAGCGCCGCATGTTCAGGCCCTTCGCCGCGCAAATAGGCGTGCTGGTCGTTGAGGGCGCTGATCTTCCAGTCCGCGGGCACGGCCACGGGCGTGCCGCCTGCCGCATTGACCGAGGACAGCGGTATCGGCATTTCCAGGTCGTAGGAGAGGTCGCGCCGGCCGACGGCCAGGATGGCGAGGCCCGGCTCGGGGCAGGACTGCACCGTGGCCCAGACTTCGATGGCGGGTTTCAGGCCGTCGCTGTCGTGCAGGCGGGCATTGACCGAGCCGACCAGGCGCTTGTAGTTGCCGTGGTCGTGCGTGATGTAGCAGCCCGAACGCAGCAGGCCGCGCACCGGCCGCGCGAGAAGTGGCTTGAGCCAGCCGCTGACCAGGTCGAAGATGGCCGAGCCGCCGGCGGTCATCAGCACTTCCTGGCTGTCGAACAAACCCTGCTGGTCACAGGCCACGGCAACGTCGCAGACGCGCTCCATCAGGGTGTCGGCATAAGCCTGGTCCGCCAGCGAATCCCCCGTGGCGCCCTGCCCTTCATACGTCTCTATGCCGACCAGGCGGCAAGCCGGGCTGGCGTGGATGGCGGCGGCCAGCGTCATGGCCTGGGCTTCGTTGCGCACGCCGGTGCGCGCGCCCATGACGCCGATTTCCAGCAGCACGTCAAACGGCGACACCACGGCGGCGGCGTTCGCCTGCGACCAGGCTTCGATCAGCGCCAGCTGGGCCGGCGAATCCACCAGGAAGACGATGCGCAGGCCCGGGTATTCGCGCAGCATGCCCTGGATGCCGGCCAGGTCGACGGCGTTCACCACCTGGTTGGCGATAAGAAGGTTCCTGGCGCCGGCGGTGATGCCGGCGCGCATCTGCGCAACGGTGGCGAAGGTCAGTCCCCAGGCGCCTTCGTCCAGCTGGCGCTTGAGCAATTGCGGCGACATCGTGGTCTTGCCGTGCGGCGCCATGTCCACGCCCTGGCCTTTGGCAAAGCGCTGCATCCAGCCGAGGTTGTGTTTCATCGCCGACTGCTTGACGACGGCCAGCGGCAGCGGCAGGTCGCCCTTGAGCACGTTCCAGCCCTGCTTGCCCATGTCGGAGCGGCGCACCGGCCCGCTGTTGTGGGGAAAGCCCTTGAAGGAGCGGTCGAGTTGCGGGTCGAGGAGGTCTTGCAATGTGGTCATGGGATGTGTCTTGATTTGTCGGGCGTGTCAGGCGGCCATCAGCGCGGGCGCCGCGGGCACGGCGCCGGGGATGTCGTCGCGTATGCAGGCCTTGAAGCGGCCGTTGCCCATGTCGCGCAGCTCGGGGCGCGTGACGGCGCAGGCATCGATGGCATGCGGGCAGCGCGTGCGGAACACGCAGCCCGAAGGCGGGTTGACCGGGCTGGGGATGTCGCCCTTGAGCGCGATGCGCTCGCTTTTGTGCTCGGGGTCTGGTTTGGGCGATGCGGCCAGCAGCGCCTGCGTGTAAGGGTGCAGCGGCCCGGCGAACAGCTCGGCCGTGGGCGCGACTTCCATCACCCGGCCGAGATACAGCACGACCACGCGGTCGCACAAATACTCGACCACGTCGAGGTCGTGCGAGATGAAGAGCATGGTCAGGGACAGGCGGTCGCGCAGGTCGCACAGCAGGTTGACCACCTGCGCCTGGATGGACACGTCCAGCGCCGACAGCGGCTCGTCGGCCACGATGAACTCGGGCTCGACCGCGAGCGCCCGCGCCACGCCGATGCGCTGGCGCTGGCCGCCGGAAAATTCGTGCGGGTAGCGGCTGGCGTGCTCGGCGCGCAGGCCGACCAGTTCCAGCAGCTCGGCGATGCGCTCTTCGCGCGCCGCCTTGCCCTTGGCGAGGCCATGCACCTGCAGCGCTTCGCCGAGGATGTCTTTGACCCGCATCTTGGGGTTCAGGCTGGCGTACGGGTCCTGGAAAATCATCTGCAGCTTGCTGCGCAACGCGCGCATGCGGCCGCTGGAGGCCGTGCCCAGGTCTTCGCCGCGGTACAGCACCTGGCCCGAGGTGGCCTCGATCAGGCGCAGCAAGGTGCGGCCTATGGTGCTTTTGCCCGAGCCGGATTCGCCGACCAGGCCCAGCGTCTCGCCGGGCTGGATGCTGAAGGAGACGTCGTCGACCGCGCGCACCGGTTTGGCGGGCGCGCCGAAATAACGCTGCAAATTTTTAACTTCGATCAAAGGGGCGCTCATGCAGCCTCCACCGTAGCTGTGGCTGTTTCTTCCACGCGTATGCAGCGCGCGCTGCGGGTCGGGCCTGCCGGCAGCAAGGCGGGCATGGCGTCGCGGCAAGGCGGGATCGCCAGGTCGCAGCGCGGCTCAAACGCGCAGCCCGGCGGCGGCGACAGCGGGCTGGAGACCTGGCCGCGAATGGCGTAGAGCCGGCGTTTGGCGCCGGTCTGGCCGCTGGCGAGTTCGCGCTTGCGCTGCTGTGCGGGCAGGCAGGCCAGCAGGCCTTGCGTGTAGGGGTGGCGCGGCTGGGCAAAGAGTTCACGCACCGGTGCGGCTTCCACGATGCGGCCGGCGTACATGACGGCCACGTCGTCCGCATGGTGTGCCACCACGCCGAGGTTGTGGGTGATGAACAAAATGCTCATGCCGGTCTCGGCTTGCAGGCGGCGCATGAGCTCCAGAATTTGCGCCTGGATGGTCACGTCCAGCGCGGTGGTCGGCTCGTCGGCGATCAGCAGCGTCGGGTTGCAGGCCATGGCCAGCGCGATCATCACGCGCTGGCGCATGCCGCCCGAGAGCTGGTGCGGGTATTCGTGCAGGCGTTGCGCGGCGGCCGGAATCTCCACGAGTTCCAGCATGCGCAGCGCGTGGGCCAGCGCGGCCTTGCGGTCCAGGCCCATGTGCAGGCGCACCGATTCGGCAATCTGTTCGCCCACGGTGAAGACCGGGTTCAGGCTGGTCATGGGCTCCTGGAAGATCATCGCGATTTCATTGCCGCGTATGCGCCGCATCTCGGCCTCGGGCAGCGACAGCAAATCCAGCGTCTGGCCGGCGCGGTTGGTGAACATCGCCTCGCCGCTGACCTGCGTGGAGGCCGTGCGCGACAAGAGGCGCATCAGCGTGAGGCTGGTCACCGACTTGCCGGAGCCGGACTCGCCGACCAGCGCGGTGGTCTTGCCGGGGCGGATGCTGAAGCTCACGTCGGCGACCGAGCGGATCAGGCCTTCGTCGGTGTCGAAGAAGGTGCTCAGGTGGCGCACGTCGAGGCGTGTGCCGGCTGGGAGGGGTGTGGGGGAATTCATGGGGTGTCGTTTTTTATCAAGGCGCACGTGATTCAAACGTGCCGGGAAGGCGTGAAGAAATCGTAGCGAGCGCCTCAAGCCCGGCATGAGGGCCGGAGCCGTACACAGGTACGGTGAGGACCGGAGTGCCGGGATTGTGGCGCGCAGTAGATTTATTCATGCCTTCTCACATGGATTTTTTGAGCCGCGGGTCCAGCAGGTCGCGCACGCCGTCGCCCAGCAGCTGCAGCGACAAGGCCGTCAGGATGATGGCCAGGCCCGGGAACAGCACGATCCACAGCGCCTCATGCGCATACTGCTGGCTGCCGGCGACCATGGTGCCCCAGGTCGGGATTTCCGGCGGCACGCCCACGCCGAGGAAGGACAGCGCGGCCTCGGCCAGGATGGCATAGGCAAAGATGAAAGACGCCTGCACCAGGATGGGCGACATCAAATTGGGCAGGATGTGGCGCAGCAAAATGCGCCCGGTGGACACACCCACGGCGCGCGCGGCTTCGACAAACAGCAGCTCGCGCACCACGAGTGTGGAGGCGCGCACCACACGCGCCACGCGCGGCGTGTAGACCAGCACCAGCGCGAACACCACGTTGAGCATGGACGGCCCGAGGATGGCGACCAGCGCGATCGCCAGCAGGATGTCGGGGAAGGACATCATCGCGTCGACCACGCGCATGATGGGCGCGTCGAGCCGGCGGAAGAAACCGGCGACCAGGCCGAACAGCGTGCCCAGCACGATGGAGCCAATGGCCGTGAGCGCCGCGATGGTCAGCGAATAACGCGCGCCGAAAGCGATGCGCGCAAACAGGTCGCGGCCCAGCTCGTCGGTGCCCAGCAGGTGTTTGGCCGTGGGCGCCGAGAGGCGCTCGCGCACCGCCGTGTCGTTGGGGTCGTAGCCGCTGACGACGTTGGCCAGCAGCGCGACGATGACCACGATCAGCAGGCAGATACCGGCCGCCAGCACGATGCGGCGGCGGAACAGCTTTTTCAGCGTGAGGGGGATTTTCATACTTAATATTTCACGCGGGGATCGACAAGCATGTAGAGCAGGTCGGTCAGGAAATTGATCACCACGTAAATCATGGCGATCACCAGCAGCGCGCCCTGGATCACCGGGTAGTCGCGGCGCAGCACCGCGCTGACGACCAGGTTGCCGACGCCGGGCAGGCCGAACACGGTTTCCGTGACGACGGCGCCGCCAATCATGAGCGCCACCGTCAGCCCCAGCACGGTGACGATGGGCACCAGCGCGTTGCGCAGCGCGTGCTTGAGCACCACCACGTTTTCAGACAGGCCCTTGGCGCGCGCGGTGCGCACATAGTCTTCACCGAGCACGTCCAGCATGGAGGCGCGCGTGAAACGGATGATGAGCGCGGAATTGAGCACGCCCAGCACCACCGAGGGCAGGATCAAATAGTGCACGCGCTCCATTAGCGTGGCGCCCGGGTCGCCGTAACCGGAGACGGGGAACCAGCCCATGGAGACCGCAAAAATCTGCATCAGCACCAGGCCGAACCAGAAGCTGGGCACGCTGGCGCCCAGCATGGCAAAACCGGTGAAGAGCTGGTCGATGAACTTGCCGCGAAACACCGCCGAGACGATGCCGCAGGGCACGCCGATCAGCGCCGCGATAAAAACCGACAGAAGTGCCAGCAAAGTCGTGGGCTCGGCCCGCTCCCACAGCGCCTGGGTCACCGGACGCTGCAAAAAGATGGACTGGCCCAGGTTGCCGTGGGACAGTTCCTTGAGCCAGTAGCCGAACTGCACGGGCAGCGGCTTGTCCAGCCCGTAGAGCTTTTGCGCGCTGGCGATGTCCTCGGCCGTGGCCTGGTCGCCCAGCAGCACCGCGATCGGGTCGCCCGAGGCGGCGCGCGTGAGCACAAAGACGATGACGGCCACAATGGCCATCACCACCAGCATGCCCATGACGCGTGACAAGAGATAACGGGTCATGCCTGTCCTTCTTCGCTCAACTCAACAATCGGTTTTAGTTCTTCAGGCCTGCGTTCCAGAAGAACGGCCAGGTGGAAGGCACATAGCCCTGCAGCGCGGGCGACTTGGCCGACAGGCTGTTGAACTTGCCGACGTTGATGTAAGGCACTTCGTCGTACACCACCTGCTGCACCGCACCCCAGAGGGCGCCGCGCTTGGCGGGGTTGGTTTCCTGGTTCAGCGCGGCCAGCGTGGACTGCTTGGCCGGTGACGACCACCAGCCCGGCGCGCCGTCGCCCAGTTGCGGCGGCGACAGCATGGGCTCGGGGAACTGGCCCGAGTGGGTGATGTAGATGTCCCACAGCTTGGAGTCGCCGCGGCGCTGCACCAGGGTGGCCCAGTCGACGACGTTGAGCTCGGCCTTGAAGCCGGCGCGCTTGAGCTGCTCGGCCATGATCAGCGCCATGTTGTAGTGGAAGTCGTACTGGCGGCTGGTCAGGATGCGGATGGTCTCGCCCTTGTAGCCGGCGGCGGCCGACTGGCCCTTGGCCTTGGCGGCGTCGCGTTCGTTGTACAGCGCCGAACCGGCGGCCGAGTAGAACGGCGTGCCCTTGGGGAAGTGATTCGGCTCGGCCGTGAAGAAGCGCGTGTCGCCGAAACCGGCGGCCAGCATTTCACCTTCGCCAAAGCTGGTCTGCACGGCCTTGCGCAGCGGCAGCGAGGCCATCACGCCTTCCTTGGTGTTGAACACGAAGTACGGGAAGCCGAAGGACGGCGTGAGGATGGGCACGGTCTTGCCGCCGGATTTTTCCAGGCGTCCGAGCGCTTCGGTGGGCAGCAGGTCGGCGAAGTGGTACTGGCCGGCCAGCGAGCCTTCAACGCGCGTGTTGGCGTTGGGCACGGGGATGAAGCGCAGCTCTTCGGCAATCGCGACCTTCTTGCCGCCGTAGCCGCTGGCGGCTTCCTTGCGGGCCGAGTACTGGTCGAACTTGCTGAGCAGCACATATTGGTCGGGGCGGCGCTCCTTGAACTTGTAAGGGCCGGTGCCGATGAATTCTTTCAGCGGCGTGGCAATCGATTCCTTGGCCATGATGGCGGCCATGCCGGAAGGCAGCGCCAGCTGCGGCAGCAGCGGGGCGTAGGGGGCCTTGAGGACGATTTCAATGCCGTTGGCGCCGCTGGCCGTCAGGCTGTCGATTTCCTTGGCCAGCGCCTTGCCGCGCGGCGAGACGTCCATCCAGCGCTTCAGGCTGAGCACCACGTCTTCGGAGTTGAGTTCGCGGCCGTTGTGCAGCATCACGCCCTTGCGCAGGGGAATGCTGTAGCGCTTGCCGTCGGCCGAGACCTTGGGCAGGCTTTCGGCCAGCATGGGGACCATCTTCCAGTTGGCATCAAACGTATAGAGCGGCTCGTACACGTGCTGCATGATGGTGGCCGTCAGGTCGGCGGTGGTCGCCATCGGGTCCAGCGTGGCGGGCTCGGCGATCATCGCCAGGTTGAGCGCCGATTTGGAAAGCGCCTGGGCTTGCGCGGCCATCGGCAACAGCGCCGAACCACTCGCCACCAGGGCCAAAGCAACCGCCGTGCGACGGTTGAGCAGGAATTTTTGCAGCATGCCGATCTCCTTAAAAGTGAAAGTAATTTTCAACTTGCAAAGAATATGCCACCCAAAAAACCCTATAAATTGGTACAAACCCTAGGTTTTGAGCACCTAAACTGAAAATATATTTCAGTTTAGGGGGTTATGCTGCATGGCTTTGGGGCATTGCACCCCTGATGTCGCGGCCATTTGCACCAGCTTGGGTGCGGGGGCCGTTTGCCCTGCCTTGCCGGTCGCTGCCCGGCAAGCTGTCCATTGTTTACCTAATAAGGAGTCTTCGCAATGTCCGCACTTGAATACCTGGGCAACCCGCCCATCGCTTCCGACCACCAGCCCCGCCCGTTTTCGCCCGCCGTGCGCGCCGGCGACTTCGTTTATGTCTCCGGCCAGGTGCCCGGCGACGAAAAAGGCGAGATCGTGCAGGGCGGCATCGAGGTGCAGACGCGCCAGGTCATGAAAAACATCCAGGCCGCGCTGGCCCTGGCCGGCTGCACGCTGGACGACGTCTGCAAGACCACCGTATGGCTGCAGGACGCGCGCGACTTCGGCAGCTTCAACCGCGTCTATATGAGTTACTTCGCGAACGGCAAGCCGGCCCGCTCGACGACCGAAGCGCGCCTGATGGTGGACGCGCGGGTGGAGATCGACGTGGTGGCCTACAAACCCAAAGCCTGAGGGGACCCCAGGCACATGACCCGAATCGTCCGCGTCGCCGCCGCCCAGCTGGGGCCTATCGCCCGCACCGAAAACCGTGAACAGGTGGTCACCCGCCTGGTCGCCCTGCTGCGCCAGGCCGCGGCGGACGGCTGCGACCTGGTGGTCTACCCCGAGATGGCGCTGACCACCTTCTTCCCGCATTGGGAAGTCACTGACCCGGCCGAACTCGAAAGCTATTACGAAAAAGCCATGCCCGACGGGCCGGTAACGCGCCTGTTTGAAGAAGCCGCGCGGCTGAAGATCGGTTTTTCATTGGGCTACGCGGAGCTGGCCGGCACGGCGGACACGCCGCGCCACTTCAACAGCTCGGTGCTGGTCGGCAAGGACGGCCGCATCATCGGCAAGTACCGCAAGATCCATTTGCCGGGTTACGCCGAAATCCATCCCGAGCACCCCTTCCAGAACCTCGAAAAAATGTACTTTGAAGTCGGCGACCTGGGCTTTCCGGTGTTCGAGGCTTTCGGCGGCACGCTGGGCATGTGCATCTGCAACGACAGGCGCTGGCCCGAGACCTACCGCCTGCTGGCGCTGCAAGGCGCCGAGCTGATCACGCTGGGCTACAACACGCCGCTGCACAACCCCGGCCAGGACACGGGCCAGAGCCCCGAGCAACGGCGCTTCCACAACCACCTGTGCATGCAGGCCGGCGCCTACCAGAACAGCAGCTGGGTGGTGGGCGTGGCCAAGGCCGGTGTCGAGGAAGGCTGCGAGATGATGGCGGGGACCTGCATCGTGGCGCCCACCGGTGAGATTGTTGCCGGGACGCGGACACTGGGGGATGAGCTGGCGGTTGCCGACTGCGATCTGGATGCTTGTACGCCCGGCAAACGGGGGGAGTTTGATTTGGCGCTTAATCGGCGGCCTGAGTTTTATGGGTTGTTGGTAGAGGCTTCTTAGCCTGGTCTTGCGCCGGCGGCGCGCCTCGCCCTTTGCATGGGCTTGCTGGCCGGCGCAAGACCCGGTCATTCGGTCCAAGGCTCTCCCCGATACCACGCATACCGCGCCAACCGCAGCATGGGTTTGTCACCCGAAGTATCCCCATAGGCATACAGCGTCACCCCTTCCAGCCCGGCGGCGCCAAACCGCCCAGCCGCCCAGGTGCGCAACCTGACGACCTTTTGCTCACCGTGGCAATTCGGCGTGCGCATGGTGCCCGTGAGGCGCCCGGCCTCGCCCTCGCCCACCACTTCCATTTCGGTGCAGATCAGCGCGTCAAAGCCCAGTTGCCGCGCCACTTGCGGCAGGTAGATGTCGGGCGAGGCGCTCACCATCACACAGCAATGCCCGGCTTCGCGGTGCCAGGCCAGGCGCGCCATG
>NZ_CALROB020000005.1:0-165608 GCF_943369675.1 Polaromonas sp. YR568
AAAAGGGCCGCGAAGCGGCCCCATTTTTTTATCCAGTGTCCGCCTTATTTGAATTTCGGCAGGTTGAACTGCGGCGGCACGCCCATGCGGGTGTTGATGACCCACTGCTGGGTGATGGACAGGATGTTGTTGGTGATCCAGTACAGCACCAGGCCGGCCGGGAAGAAGAAGAACATCACGCTGAAGATCAGCGGCATGAACCACATCAGCTTGGCCTGCATCGGGTCCGGCGGCGCGGGGTTGAGCGCCGTCTGCAGCATGGTGGTCAAGGTCATCACGATGGGCAGGATGAAGAACGGGTCCGGCGCCGACAGATCATGGATCCACAGAATCCAGGGCGCGTTGCGCATCTCGACGCTGGACAGCAGCACCCAGTACAACGCGATGAACACCGGAATCTGGATCATGATGGGGAAGCAGCCGCCCATGGGGTTGACCTTTTCCTCCTTGTAGATCCTCATCATCGCCTGCTGCATTTCCTGCGGCTTGTCTTTCAGGCGTTCACGCATTTCCATGATCTTGGGGTTGATGGCCTTCATCTTGGCCATGCTGGCGTAGGCCTTGGCATTGAGCCAGTAGAACGCGATCTTCAGCAGCAACACCAGCGCCACGATGGACCAGCCCCAGTTGTGGATGAAGCCGTGCAGCTTGTCGAGCAGCCAGTACAGCGGCTTGGCCAGGATGGTGAGCCAGCCGTAGTCCTTCACCAGCTCCAGGCCGGGGGAAATCGCTTCCAGGGTTTTTTCTTCCTGCGGGCCGACAAAGAATTTCGAGTCCAGGGTCTTGGTCGCGCCGGGCGCGATGCTGTCCAGCGGCGTGATCATGCCGACGGCGTACAGGTTGGTGTCGACCTTGCGGAAGAACAGGTCGCGCTTGACGCCGTCGCCCAGGATCCAGGCAGCGGCAAAGTAATGCTGCACCATGGCAACGTAGCCGTTGCTCGATTGCTTCTCGACGTCGACCTTGTTGTTTTCGATGTCCTTGAACTCGACCTTCTGGTACTTCTTGGCTTCGGTGTAAATCGCCGGGCCGGTGAAGGTCGAATAGAAGGAGGACTCTCCGGGCGGCTTGTTGCCGTCGCGCACCAGCTGCATGTACAGCTGCGGCGAAATGGCGGCCGTGCCGGTGTTGACGATGTCGTGGCGCACCGCGATGTCGTAGGCGCCGCGCTTGAGCGTATAGGTCTTGACCAGCTTCACGCCGCCGACGTCGGCCGACTCGAACTTGACTTCAAGTTCATTGAGGCCTTCCTTCAGCGCACGCTCGCCGGGAACGACCGTCATCAGCGTCTTGTGCGTGGGGAAGCTGCCGCTGCCGATCAGGCCGGTCTGCGCCACGTAAACGCGGTTGGCGCTCTCGTCGAGCAGCACAAAGCCGTCTTCCTTGTGCACCTGGTCTTTGTATTTGGTGAAGGCCGAGTGCACCAGGGTGCCACCTTCGCTGTCAAAGGTCAGCGAAAGCACGTCGGTGTTCACCACCACGCGCTCCTTGGTGGCAGCCGCGGCGAGGGCCGGGGCGCCGGCGGGCACCGCACCGGGCGTGCCGGGCGCCGCATTCGCGGACTGGGGTGCGGGCACCGAGGATGCCGCAGTGCCGGCTGCCGGCGCGGAAGCGGCCGTTGCGGGCGCCTTGGCGGACTGCGTGCTGGACGGGAAGAAGGTCGCCTTGTGGCCGTTATAAACCTGCCACTGGTCCCACAAAAGGACCATGGAGAAACCAAATATCACCCACAAGATGGTGCGGCGGATGTCGTTCATGACGGCGTCTTTTTAGAAGGGGTAGGGGCCACAGGCGTGACCAGGCGGGAGAAAAGAGGGAAGCGGCGCGCGGAAGGTGAAGCCGGCGGCACCGGATCGTGCCCGCCTTCGCACCAGGGTTGGCAGCGGGCCAGGCGGTACAGCGTGAGGTAGCTGCCGACGGCAGCGCCGTGCTGCTGCAGCGCCTCAAGGGAATAGGCCGAACAGGTGGGCTCGAAGCGGCAGGCCGAGCCCAGCCAGGGGCTGAGCAACAGGCGATAGCCTTTGACCAGGCCGATCAACAGCGTTTGCGGCAAGCGGACGACGGCAGCCAGCACAGGGCGCACGGAAATCATGGCGCTTTGGCTCCCGCCTGCATCAGGGCCTGGACTTCGGCGCGCACGGCCTGCTTGAGCAGCTCGGACGTGGCGCTGATGAATTCTTTGCGCGAAAAATCACGCCGCAAGCGGACCACATAAGCGGCCTGGGGGTACTGATGCGAATAATCAGCGCTCACGGTGTAGATCTGGCGTTTGATGGCATTGCGCGTGACAGCCCGTTTGGCCCAGCGTTTGGGAACCATCGCCCCGAGCCAGACGTCCTGGACGGGGAACAGCGACCTTGCCGCGGGGAAATCAACAGGGCTGCCGGATTCGGCTTGCACGGGCTTGGCGTCCAGCGCATTGCGGTGCAATGCGAAATGCGTTGTTTTTGCAACAATGGCGCCGGCAAGGACTGCCTGGAACTGGGGACGGGTTTGAAGCCGCTGCACGAGCGCCAGGCGTCAGTTCGGAAAACTGCGGATGGCCAGCAAAAACGACAGGCTTAGACAGCCAGGCGTTTGCGGCCTTTGGCGCGACGCGCGGCGATCACTGCGCGGCCGCCGCGCGTTTTCATGCGCGTCAGGAAGCCGTGCGTACGGGCGCGTTTGACTTTGGAAGGTTGGTATGTGCGTTTCATGATGAGTCCTGTTAGCCGGTCAGCTACGAAGCTTCCCCTTGGCGATTCGAATGATCTTGGTGGCCGTACAACACAACCATCTCTGCAAGTCCGTGCAAACAGGGTATGAAACCCGCTGCGAATCAGGGAAACCCATGATTATCGCAGATTTCCCAACGCTGGCAACAAGTTAGCTCCTTCATTGGGGGTAAAGGCTGAGAAGCGCCTGACTGGGCCGGGGGGCGGCGCTGGAATGCCGCCAGGGCCGCGCGAGAACCATCCCGGGCGGACCCGAAAATAGGTGAAACCCGGAGCAATTATTTTGTGGATAACTCCCCGCCCGGACTACAATTGCCGGTGCTCAAAATTAACAATATCCACAAGCAGCGACACGCCGCCTGGCCTCTTTTGCCAGGCCGGCAACCCGGCAAAAACCAGCATGAGTGAGGCATCCGTCCAACACCTGAGCCAGGACTTGTGGCAAAGCTGCGTCGACCACCTGGCGCAGGAATTACCCGAGCAGCAGTTCAACACCTGGATCCGTCCGCTGGTGGTTGACGTCGCGCCCGACCTCTCCAAAGTCACCGTTCTGGTCGGCAACCGCTTCAAGCTCGACTGGGTGCGCGCCCAGTACGCCGGCCGTATTTCGGCCCTGCTCGAGAAGATTTCCGGCCAGAGCATACCGCTTGAGTTAGCGCTTGCTCCTCGCGAAGCGCCCGTAAAATCGCCATCCATGGTCCGGGCCTTCGAAGGCTCGAATATTCCCGAGCCCGCCGGCCTGGGCGTTCCCGAAGAAGCCGCCGGCGCCCCGTTCAAAAACCGGCTCAACAGCGCGCTGACCTTCGACACCCTGATTGAAGGCACGGCCAACCGCATGGGCCGGGCCGCCGCGCTGCATGTTTCCAGCAGCCTGGGCCAGCTTTACAACCCGCTTTTTATCTACGGCGGCGTCGGCCTGGGCAAGACCCATTTAATGCACGCCATCGGCAACAAGCTGCTGGCCGACAACCCGGCCGCCAAAGTTCTCTACATCCACGCTGAACAATTTGTTTCAGATGTGGTTAAAGCCTACCAGCGCAAGACTTTTGACGAGTTCAAGGAGCGTTACCACTCCCTGGATTTGCTGCTGATCGACGACGTCCAGTTCTTCGCCAACAAGGACCGCACCCAGGAAGAGTTTTTCAACGCTTTCGAGGCCTTGTTGACCAAAAAGTCGCACATCGTGATGACCAGCGACACCTATCCCAAGGGCCTGACGGACATCCACGAGCGCCTGGTCTCGCGTTTTGATTCCGGCCTGACGGTCGCCATTGAGCCGCCCGAGCTTGAAATGCGCGTCGCCATCCTGATCCGCAAGGCCGAGGCCGAAGGCGCCTCCATGCCCGAGGAAGTCGCCTTCTTCGTCGCCAAGAACGTGCGCTCCAACGTGCGCGAGCTTGAAGGCGCGCTGCGCAAGATCCTGGCCTACTCCCGCTTCAACCTCAAGGAAATCTCCATCCAGCTGGCCCGGGAGGCCCTGCGCGACCTGCTGTCCATACAGAACCGGCAGATCAGCGTCGAGAACATCCAGAAGACCGTCGCCGACTATTACAAGATCAAGGTCGCCGACATGTATTCCAAGAAGCGGCCGGCCAGCATTGCCCGGCCGCGGCAGATTGCCATGTACCTGGCCAAGGAACTGACCCAGAAGAGCCTCCCTGAGATCGGCGAGCTCTTCGGCGGCCGCGACCACACCACGGTGCTGCACGCGGTCCGCAAGATGTCCGCGGAGCGCCAGCAGATGACCGAACTCAACCAGCAATTGCACGTGCTGGAACAGACCCTGAAAGGCTGAAAGCACTGCCCATGCGTGAAATGAATCCTTTAGCGCTCAGTTTTTTGGGCGAAATCCCCCGGGTAAATGCCTTCGCAATAACTTTGGGGACAACTTTTGAACAACCCATGGCTTATCCACAGAAGCAGATGACAATCGAAAGTTGTTCATATCCGGCAGCATGTTTCCATGGCATCTGAACACATGGTTAAACAAACGCCAAGTGGTTGATCAAAAAGGGGAAAATGGCACTGTCCACAGATTTGCGCCGCCCTTATCTACTACTACTAATTTGAATTAAAGAATTAAAGATATATACAGAGGAAGTCATGATCGTTCTGAAAGCATCCCAGGATAAAGTTTTGTCGGTTCTGCAATCGGTCGCCGGCATCGTGGAGCGCAGGCACACCTTGCCGATTCTGGCCAACGTCCTGATCCGCAAAACCGGCGCACAGGTGCAGCTCACCACCAGCGATCTTGAAATCCAGATCCGCACCACGGCCGAACTCGACGGCGACGCCGGCAACTTCACGACCACCGTGGGCGCCCGCAAGCTCATCGACATCCTGCGTTCCATGCCCAGCGACCAGACCGTCTCCCTCGAGTCCTCGCAGAACAAGCTGATCCTCAAGGGCGGCAAAAGCCGCTTCACGCTGCAAACCCTGCCGGCCGAAGACTTCCCCCTGGTCCAGGAAGCCGCCAACTTCGGCCCCGGCTTCTCGGTGCCGCAAAAAGTCCTCAAGGAGCTGCTCAACCAGGTCTCCTTCGCGATGGCCGTGCATGACATCCGCTACTACCTCAACGGCATCCTGTTCGTCGCCGAAGGCAAGCAGCTGAGCCTGGTCGCCACCGACGGCCACCGCCTGGCCTTCTCCTCGGCCCTGCTGGACGTCGAAGTGCCCAAGCAGGAAGTCATCCTGCCGCGCAAGACCGTGCTCGAGATGCAGCGCCTGCTCAGCGACAAAGAGGGCGCCATCGAGATGCAGTTCGCCGGCAACCAGGCCAAGTTCAGCTTTGAGGGCATGGAATTCGTCACCAAGCTGGTCGAGGGCAAATTCCCCGACTACAACCGCGTGATCCCCAAGAACCACAAAAACATCATCACACTGGGCCGCGTGCCCCTGCTGGCCAGCCTGCAGCGCACCGCCATCCTGACCAGCGAGAAGTTCAAGGGCGTGCGCCTGAACATCGAACCCGGCACCCTGCGCGTGGCCTCCAACAATGCCGAGCAGGAAGAAGCCGTCGACGAGCTCGACATCGACTACAGCGGCGACGCCATCGAAATCGGCTTCAACGTGACCTACCTGATCGACGCGCTGGCCAACATGGACCAGGACATGGTGAAGATCGAGCTGGCCGATTCCAACAGCTCCGCGCTGCTCACCATCCCCGACGACGCGGCCTTCAAATACGTGGTGATGCCGATGCGCATCTAGCGCACAGGACGTACGCCAACACCCACCAGACCCGCGGCCCAACGCGGGTTTGGTCATTCAAGAGATTGAAGAAATCGAAGCGATTCGAAAAAATTTCGCGAAACAGATCGTGATAGATCGATAAAAAGATCGGAAAAGAAGCCGGATATGACTGAAGAAAACAAAGCCAACGAAGCCGAACAGGTGCATGTGTCCGAAGGCGCAGCCACCGAGGAAAGCTCCAATTTCCAGCCCAAGATCGACACCAACCAGGCCGGCGCGTCCGAAGCCTATGGTGAAGGCTCCATCCAGATCCTGGAAGGCCTGGAAGCCGTGCGCAAGCGGCCCGGCATGTACATCGGCGACACCTCCGACGGCACCGGCCTGCACCACCTGGTTTTCGAAGTCGTCGACAACTCCATCGACGAAGCGCTGGCCGGCCACTGCGACGACATCGTCGTCACCATCCACACCGACAACTCCGTCAGCGTCACCGACAACGGCCGCGGCATCCCCACCGGCATCAAGATGGACGACAAGCACGAGCCCAAGCGCTCGGCCGCTGAAATCGCCCTGACCGAGCTGCACGCCGGCGGCAAGTTCAACCAGAACAGCTACAAGGTCTCGGGCGGCCTGCACGGCGTGGGCGTCAGCTGCGTCAACGCGCTCAGCAAGATGCTGCGCCTGACCATCCGCCGCGACGGCAAGGTCCACGTGATGGAGTTCTCGCGCGGCTTTGTGCAGAACCGCATCATCGAGCAGGTCAACGGCGTCGACGTCTCGCCCATGAAGGTCATGGACGACACCGACAAGCGCGGCACTGAAGTCCACTTCCTGCCCGACACCGAAATCTTCAAAGAGAACAACGATTTCCACTACGAAATCCTCAGCAAGCGCCTGCGCGAACTGAGCTTCCTGAACAACGGCGTGCGCATTCGCCTGAAAGACGAGCGCACCGGCAAGGAAGACGACTTCGCCGGCGCCGGCGGCGTCAAGGGTTTTGTCGAGTTCATCAACAAGGGCAAGACGGTGCTGCACCCCAACGTTTTCGCGGCGATGGGCGACCGCCAGAGCGACCAGGGCACCAACATCGGCGTCGAAGTCGCCATGCAGTGGAACAGCGGCTACAGCGAGCAGGTGCTGTGCTTCACCAACAACATTCCCCAGCGCGACGGCGGCACCCACCTGACCGGCCTGCGCGCCGCCATGACCCGCGTCATCAACAAATACATCGACGACAGCGAGCTGGCCAAAAAAGCCAAGGTTGAAGTCACCGGCGACGACATGCGCGAAGGCCTGTGCTGCGTGCTCAGCGTCAAGGTGCCCGAGCCCAAGTTCTCCAGCCAGACCAAGGACAAGCTGGTCTCCAGTGAAGTGCGCGGCCCGGTCGAAGACATCGTCAGCCGCCTGCTGCACGACTACCTGCAGGAACGCCCCAACGACGCCAAGATCATCGTCGGCAAGATCATTGAAGCCGCCCGCGCCCGCGAAGCCGCCCGCAAGGCCCGCGACATGACTCGCCGCAAAGGCGTGCTCGACGGCATGGGCCTGCCCGGCAAGCTTGCCGACTGCCAGGAAAAAGACCCCGCCATGTGCGAGATCTACCTGGTCGAGGGTGACTCCGCCGGCGGCTCCGCCAAACAGGGCCGCGACCGTAAATTCCAGGCCATCCTGCCCCTGCGCGGCAAGATCCTCAACGTCGAAAAAGCCCGCTACGAAAAACTGCTGACCAGCAATGAAATCCTGACCCTGATCACGGCCCTGGGCACCGGCATCGGCAAGGCCGGCGGTATAGGCGGCACGCCCGGCACCGACGACTTCAACGTCGCCAAGCTGCGCTACCACCGCATCATCATCATGACCGACGCCGACGTTGACGGCGCCCACATCCGCACGCTGCTGCTGACCTTCTTCTACCGCCAGATGCCCGAGCTCGTCGAGCGCGGCCACATCTACATCGCCCAGCCGCCGCTCTACAAGGTCAAGGCCGGCAAGGAAGAGCAGTACCTCAAAGACACGGCCGCCCTGGACGGCTTCCTGCTGCGCATCGCTCTGAAGGATGCCAGCGTGCAAACCAGCGCCGACGAAAAATCCGTCCTCACCGGCGACACCCTGGCCGAGCTGGCGCGCAAACACCAGCTCGCCGAATCCGTCATTGCCCGCCTGCGCGGCTTTATGGACGCCGAAGCCCTGCGCGCGATTGCCGACGGCGTGAGCCTGAACCTCGACACCGTGGCCGACGCTGAAGTGTCAGCCGTCACGCTGCAGGCCAAGCTGCGCGAACTCAACACCACCGGCGCCCCCGCTGAAGTGGCCGGCGAGTTCGACACCCGCACCGACAAGCCCATCCTGCGCATCAGCCGCCGCCACCACGGCAACGTCAAGAGCAGCGTGCTGACACAAGACTTTGTGCACGGCGCCGACTACGCCACCCTCGCCGAAGCGGCCGCCACCTTCCGCGGCCTGATCAGCGAAGGCGCCAAAGTCATGCGCGGCGAAGGCGAGCGCCAGAAGGAAGAAAAGATCGGCGACTTCCGCCAGGCCATGGCATGGCTCATAGCCCAGGCCGAGAACGCCACCGCCCGCCAGCGCTACAAAGGCCTGGGCGAGATGAACCCCGCCCAGCTGTGGGAAACGACGATGGACCCGACCGTGCGCCGCCTGCTCAAGGTCCAGATCGACGACACCATCGAAGCCGACCGCGTCTTCACCATGCTGATGGGCGATGAAGTCGAGCCGCGCCGGGAGTTCATTGAACAGAACGCCCTGCGCGCCGCCAACATCGACGTTTGATAGACCCAAGTTTCTGATCCATGACCGAACAAACCACCACGACCACCACCCAGGAGCGCCCAGCGCTGCCCGACCACCTCTCGACCGACGTGCGCAGCCCGCACCATGTCGCCGCCATCTTCGAGCACGACGTCGGCATACGTTTTAACGACAAGGAACGCTTCGACGTCGCCGAGTACTGCATCAGCGAAGGCTGGATCAAGGTGCCGGTCGGCAACAAGGTCGACCGCAAGGGCAACCCGCTGATGATCAAGCTCAAAGGCAAGGTCGAGTCGTTTTACAAGTAAACAGGCCACGCGCCAATGCCTGGCCCATGCACGCATGACTGACCAGGCCACGATCAACACCATGAAAGGGAAGCCTCATCACGCAGGCGAACTTCATGGTGTTTTTCTTTGCATGAACGACTACAACGACAACGACAACGACAAGAACAACAGCAACAACACCATCAAGCCATGAGCAGCCGCATCGCCGTCATCGACTTCGAAACCACGGGCCTGTCACCCGCCATGGGCGACCGCGCCACCGAAGTCGCCATCGTGCTGGTCGAGCACGGCCAGGTCGTAGACCGGTACCAAAGCCTCATGAACGCCGGCCGCTACATCCCGTCTTTTATTGAAAGCCTGACCGGCATCAGCAATGCCATGGTCGCCGCCGCGCCCGCGGCCGACACGGTGATGCGGGAAGCCAGCCGTTTCGTCGGCAACGCCCCCATGGTGGCCCACAACGCCTCCTTTGACCGCCGTTTCTGGGAAGCCGAACTCAGCCTGGCGGGGGAAGCGGCAAGCCAGGCCTTTGCCTGCACCATGCTGGTCGCCAGAAGGCTGTACCCCCAGGCCCCCAGCCACAAGTTAGGCGTGCTGATCGACTACCACCGCCTGCCCAAAGCCGGCCGCGCCCACAGGGCCATGGCCGATGCGGAGATGGCCGCCTCGCTGCTAGGCCAGATCCAGGACGACCTGCGCAGCCGGCACCGGGTGGCGCGGCCTGACCATGGGGTGCTGCTGGCGTTGCAGCGGTGTGCGAAGCCGGGGGTGGTGGCGCTGATGTCTAAGTACGCAGGGCTCGAGCAAGCTTCAGCGTAGGCCGTCCTCTTTTGCCAAGATTGACTTGACTATTCCGGCATTGAACTCGAGGCGGTCTGAACCGTGGTGTACGCGGCGATGGCAGTTTGGGCAGAGGGCCGCAACATTTTCTGGCGTATCGGGCCCGTCGTCGGCAAGTCGAACTAGGTGATGGACCTCTAAAAACGGCGTCCCGTCTTGGCTGAAAAATGGGGCCTGTGTTCCGCAACCCTCACAGATTCCATGCGCACGCAGTTTGGCATAGCGCCTGATCTGCGCGCAACGCTGGTAGTACTGAACAAGGGCCAACCCGACAGGTACGGGTTGACTTGTCGCCACCCTTAACCACTCCTGCAGTCCGTTTGGGCCCAGCCCTTGCGGAAGGGTGTTCTCGTTATCTTGTGCTTCTTCGCCTTCCTCGGCAGGCACCAGACGGAAACGAATAAGGTGGTTACCGGCCCTTATTCCAGTCGCAGGGATATAGGGTTGGTGATCCGCGACGTTGAAAAGGCCACGATATCCAAACAGCTTTCCGTATCCGCCTTGTGCTGCAACCTCCTTGGAGGTCGGCTCACGAGTGGTAAACAGCAAGACAGACAGCTGCCGCGAGGCCAACTTGGAGTTGGCCGAATTCGTCAGCTGCTGGTCACCATTCATGCCCTGGCCAAAGTACCACCAGCTTCCGTCGGGTAAGGCTTCATCGGAATAGCCCGCGTTTTTGCCATGCTTTCCACCTGACGTGCAAATGATGCATCCGGGCTCTTTAGCGCCCCAAAGCACGCCTGACTGTGCTTGACGGCTACCAACGAAATCAAGCAATCGCTGACGAGCGTACTCTTTGCCCACTGCAAATGGCTGCATATCGTCTACCTTTGGCGCTGTTTAAGTCGACTCCGTGGCAATCATTGCAAATGGAAGCTGAACTGAGTCGGGAGTTCGTTGAGCAGAATGCGATCCAGACTACGAATATCTACGTGTGGCAATAGGATTACTTGCGTTTGCCCACAGGCTTTCGGAAGTCAGAAAATCTTTTATAGAAGATCTTGTATCGACCGTCCAAGCTTCCCTGATCGTTTGTCGTACGACTCATCGTGTAGTACGAGTTCAACTCTGGGTCACCGGCATTCGGATCTACTCGCTGGGCGCGAAGGTTTTTCAGGAGTTCGTCTGAAAAATGCAGTATGAAATCACGGAGTTCGTTCGTCCATGCTGGATGCTGTCGAGCAATCCAATAGTAAATTGGAATTTCACCCTGTTTAGACAACAAGGGATCCTGTTCATTGAACTCTGTGGTTAGGGCTTCTAAAGTGTGGTGGACTCGATCTCGCGCTTCTGAGTATGGGCCAACCAACGGCTCATTTTCCGAGGACTCACGTTCGTGCATCCAGTCAATTGCGCCTTTGGCAAAGTCGTCTAAATTTTTTGCCTTGGTATCGACAAATCCATCCTTGAACTCAAAGAGAAGCAGCTTTACGACCAGGTTATGTTCTTGCATCCGCTTGGTGCTGAACTTGATCTTATTTAAAAAGAATGGGTGTTGCGCTAGTTCGCGCGCCATTATGGGAACCGGCCCACCCATTGCATTTCGTCGTTCTGCCCCGGTGGCCGCCTCGCCCATGTTTAGGCGAACAAATAATTCTTCGATCTTGTGCTCGTTGTCGGTCACAACGTTCATTACTGTCGGAACGAACTCATCAATCTTGCGCGCCAGCGTAGGGTAGAGCGCCCGAAGATCGCTGTATTTCAGTTTTCCAAGCTTGATGGAAGGGTCGTCATCTAAAACGCACGATGGATTTAACGGCACTTCGTCGCTTAGAAAGGAAAACAGTGCTCCGAAGCGTTGTTTTCCATCAATGATTGCATAGGTGTCGTTATCCTCATTCAGTTGCTGAGAGATCGCGGTTTTAAAGTTGGCGACATAAAACTTTGGCACATCGAAATCATTGATGATTGAATCAATGAGGTGGGAGCGCTTCCACTTGCTCCATATTTCCGAGCGGCGTTGATAAGCCGGGTCCATATTTAGTCTTTTCAGCAAGTGTTGTTCGTACCACCACCTGAGATTCTTGGCTTCGTGAGAAGTAACTTTTAGCATGGTTAAACCTTAAAGCCGCGAGCGCGCTTGATCTCCATGGAGAGCCCATGAAGATCTGGATACGAAACCGAATCCGTGTAGCCCAATCGAAGTAGTAAGTTGAGTAGCGGTCCAATTACTGTTTTTGGGAAAACAAGTTTTGTCAAACTTTCTTGGGCAAATGAACCGGTACCGAATTGTTTTTCCATCGGGTGTAGCGACCGACCAAAAACAGTAAATACACCTCTTTGCGCGAACATCCTGGCGTTGTTGGATATTCCCAATATGCAAGCGGGAAGGTCATAAAGTGTTTTTATCGCCGTCGGCTCAAGGCTACCGGCGTAAAGCTTTCGAGGCGCATAATTTTCGACGGCATCCGAATATCTCAAGGGCCCAGAATTGCCGTGTGAAATTTGTGAGAGTGAGACCTTGTTCCAACCAACGGGGTTCAGGACCCAAACGGCCGCATCTTCAACTGCCTGGCCAAGGTTGTTTGTAGCGGCGGTACTCAGAGCGAAATAGAGCGCGATGAACGGATTGGTTGTCCAGTCAAGTAGTCGAGTAGGAATGCCGTAGTGCTGCATGTAGAACAGCGTCCGCAAGTCCTGTTCTTGAGAACTTCCCGACATATCCTCGGTGTGGAGGACTTTATGCCGTTGAAAGTCTTCCAGCATTTTTGCTTCGAGCTTAATAAAGTCTTCGACAGCCGTGAACGTTGGATGCCTAAATAAACTTGGGGTCAGTGAATATGTGGCATTGCCAACGCCGCGATACCAGTGACCTTCGAAAGGGTTCTCGGAACTTTTTTCCGTGGCATTATTTAAAAGATCCTCGACCTGGCTAGCAAAGGCTGCCAGAGTCTTTATCGTGATCACCTTTAATTTGGTCGCCATAGTCAGCCTCCGTCTCGTTTTTGAAGTTTCTGCCGCACTTCTGGCAGCGAGACATATCTAGCTATTGCCGCTGCGACAACATAACCAAGTAGAGGTGGGACGGCATTTCCGATTTGTTTAATGTTTTCAGTTGCTGCGTGGGGAAACGCAAAAGAATCTGGGAATGTCTGTAGTCTTGCGCACTCACGTACAGTGAGGCGGCGCTTCAGAGAATAGTGAAACTGAATTCTGGATTTGGCATTTGCTCGAACGGTGTACCCCGGCGCATTTGCTGGACTCCGCTCGTCACCCTGTCCATGGCCGTTTTTGGCGAGATTCGCCTTGAAATACTGGCTCTGGTTAGGAACTGTTTCATCCTTAATTTTTTGCAAGTCCTGAATAGCCCACTTGACCGAGCGGTGGCTATCTTTAAACAGCTTTGGTGGGGGCATTGGATCGACGGTCAAGTCATTGCGAACAAATATCAAAATGACGCGGTCTCTGGCCTGGGGAATTCCATAGTCTGGAGCAAATAACTTCCACAGCGCACATCGGTACCCAGCATTTTTGAAAGAGCGCTTAATCGCTGCTAAGTCGAGCCCACCGTTCAATCGTGGAAGGTGCGAAACATTTTCCGCTATTACCAATGCGGGTTGCCATTTCTTCGCATAGCGTGACATTGCTTTGTAGAGTCCGCCCCTCTTGCTCGTGAATCCTCCTTTGGGTCCACAGATGGAAAACTCCTGGCATGGGAACCCGCCTATTAAGATATCTGCGGCCGGCATCTGACCGACGTCTGCAGATTTAAGGTCGCACAGATGAAATGGACTACTGAGGTTTTTTTCGTACGTCGTCTTGCAGTGCTTGTCGAGTTCGTATGCCGCGCGAATGTTGAACGGAAGTGCTGGATAACTAGTGTCTTTATAGGAAAAATCACCCTTAAAACCAAGGTCGAGCCCACCACATCCAGCGAAGAACGACACCACGTCCAAGCGTTGAGTTGTCGGCGCTTCGTTCTGTGCGGATTGTTGGCCATTGACGGCTGGATGATGGTTTTCTTCTTTTGACACTGCCGCTCCTCATCTAGTTCTGGTGCGAATAGTACCTGAGCGAGGCTTTAAGCTGTGTCCACGGGTCAATTCGCGCCTTTTCCGAAGCACGGAGATTGCTCTCCTAATACTAGTCTCTAGCGAGCATTCCCACACAGTAATGACAAGCCAGTTGTCCGACCGTAGCGCCTTTATCACGCGGAGGTCTCGCTTTTTGTTCGAATCAATCTTGTTTGTCCAAAACTCTACATTGCTTTTGGGCGTCCGTGCCAGGTGGCAGGTGTGACCGTGCCAGAAGCAACCGTGCACAAAAATGACCGCCCGGAGGCTAGGGAATACTAGGTCTGGTGATCCGGGCAGTTTGCGTTTGGCGCTACGACCATAACGAAATCCTGCGCCCCAAACTGCGGATTTGACCAAGCGTTCGGGTTTGGTATTTTTGACAGGTATCAGCCGCATGATCTCTGAGCGGCGAACCTTGGTCACGGAGTCAACCATAGGCGAATCGGTAATGCGTTAGTGCATCAAGAATGCAGGTTAGCAAAGGCAATCGACTTGAGTATGGTTAATGGTCGATCGGAGGGGCCGTGCTTAATTTGATCTAGGAGGACCATGAGTTCACCTTTAATATCTGCCCTTGAATAATATTCGGCGGTTGATCTGATATTTTTCGAATACTCGCATTAATCAGAGATTTTTAAAATGGATGAGCTTAGGAAAACAGCACTTGAGTACTTTCGTTTTTTCGAAGGTTCTCAAAATAATCCACCGGCATATTCGGGCGCGATGTGGTTTCTTATTCTTGGATGGCTGTCGTTTCTCTCGGGTAATCTTGCGTATGTTTTAGGTGCGAAATCTGCAGATCCGATAAGTTGGTACATCACACTTGCAATGACTGGCGACGTGCTGTTGATGTTTGGTCTTAAGCACTTCCGAGAGCGCAAACGGCAACGCTTATTTGATCGACTCAACACCTTAGACAACTCCAGCTTTAAGAGTTTGGATGCATCTCGCCGGCATCAGCTATCCAAATTATTTGGTTGTCGTTATTGTGAGTTCGCTGACACGGCGTTTCGTATTCGAGAATTGCAACAGCTAGAAAGAACTACGGTTGTGGGCGCCCAGATCGGTTTCGCCTCGGAATTTCGAGATTTTCTGCTCGATGCAAAGACTCGGGAGAAGCTGATACAACTTGCATTAGTTGTGGCGTCTATTGGCGTTACCCTTGCCGCAACTCGCCCGGACTCCATGGATTCTTTTGTTGAAATATTGACCAGCAGTGACTTCGCCACATTGATGTCTTTTTTGTTTGGGCTCGGCGTATTTCTCTGTGTCGCATGGATATCGCTAAAAGTTGGTGCAACCGCCTTAACCGACGGATTTCTATTTTGGCGGATGAATAAGTCCACCGCCGCTTGGGCTAATGAGCGGCGTGTCAACTATCTTTTAAATGATCTGGTCCGACTCCATAAAAGAAAGCCATTACAAAAATGAATTTCCCGCTTCGTTCGCAGGGCTGACGGACAGTTTTGGCTTGATATTGACGATGCGGGTAGCCTGACAGGTTTTACACCCCATAGTAATTACTTAGGAGAAATCATGACGGTCTCTAGTCTCCCCCCCAGCATCATCTCCCACGTCTCCGTCGGCACCAACGACTTCGAGCGCGCCAAAGCCTTCTACACCGCCGTGCTGGGCACACTGGAGGTCAAGGTGATGATGGAGCACCCGGGTGCCGTGGCCTTTGGGCGGGAGTTTCCGGAGTTCTGGGTGGGCGTGCCGCATGACGGGGGCAAGGCCGCTGTGGGCAATGGCTCGCACTTTGGCTTTTTGGCTGCGTCGAAGGCGCAGGTCGATGCGTTTTATGCCAAGGCGCTGGAGATGGGCGGCACGGGGGATGGCGCTCCGGGCCCGCGGCCCCTGTATGGGCCTGAGTATTACGGTTGTTATGTGCGGGACCTGGATGGGCACAAGATCGAGGCGCAGTTCTCGGACACCTCGGCGGGCTGAGGCGCCTTCGCCTTGTCGTGCGGGGGTACAGGGTGCTGTCCGACATGGGCGGGCTTTCAGGGTTTCCAGAATGGTGAATATGCGGGTGGGGTGGCTGGTTGCGCAAGCGGCCTGGCCGACAGCTTCACCCATGTTTCAACCCCCTGACCAGGAGACTTTTATGCCCAGCAACAAATCCAGCAGCGACAACAAGGCACGCAAACCGACCACCCCTGCCGCCGACGCCGGCCAGCAGGACGACACCAGCAACAACCGCAAGGCCTCGGGCCACGGCGGCAAGGTGGAGAACGACGTCAACCAGGTGGGCGAACAAAAGCCCACGCAGCGCAATGAGGGCCAGCGCACGGCGAATAGCCGCAACGATCGGGAGTCGCATGTGGGTGGGAGTAACCAGCTGCAGTCGCGCCGGGGCAGTGGGGGGAATGGCGGGCATTGAACGGGCCAGGCTGATTCCCCGTTCGCCCTGAGCCTGTCGAAGGGTTTGTGAGGCGCAAGGCTTCGACAAGCTCAGCCCGAACGGGGTGGCTCAGCCAGAACGGGGTGGTGCGGGAACTGGCTTCGATACTTCAGCCCGAACGGTTCAGGTGGTTGAGCGGCTTCGACAGGCTCAGCCCGAACGGGTGATGGAAGAAGTGGCTTCGGCCTCAGCCGACCGGTGGATTCAAAGTAAAGACGCGGTCCGCCGGGCCGCGCCGGCTGGGCGTTGGCGCAATTTGATACATAGCGCAACGCGGCAGACGCATGGTTCCAAGCTTCGCGGTGCAGCATCAACGCTGGTTGTTTGTTGACGTTGTCATCGCCGAGGTAAACCATGAAGAAGATTGCCGACTTTTTGTTTCGCCCGCGTTATCTGCGCGCCATTCCCTCGCTGGTGGTGCTGACCACGGCCATGGCCTGGGGTGTGGCGCCGGACCCGGATGCGGTGGACACGGCGCAGAAGGTGCAGAAGCGGGCCAGCGTGAGCCTGTCGCTGAACCATGCGGCCGTGGGCAGCAGCCCCAAGGACAAATCCCTTGAGGGCAAGCCCGAGCAGGCTTGAGCCGCGCCCGCGGGCCGTCCCCGCTCCCTAGTTAACGGCGGCCTTGATCCACTGCACGACGGCCTCGCTGGCCACCACGGGGGTTGTCAGGTGGGTAGCCTTGACTTCGAGGTACTGGCTTTTGGGGTTGGCGGGCAGCTTGTCGACGAAGTAGGCGCGGGCATAGCCGCTGATGTTGTCGGCGTCGCCGACGACGGTGAGCACGGGTGTGCCGGCCGGGATGCGGGGCGCGCTGACGCCCATGTCGGCGTCGGACGCGGGGTCGAAGTAGCTCAAATAGTCTTTGGCGGTGGCGACGACGGGCTGCTGCTTGCCCTGGTTGATGTCGGAAAAACGTTCACGCGAATCGCCCTTGCCGGCAGCGACGAGCTTGCGGGCTTCGTCGACGCTTTCGCGCACTGCCGTGTTTTGCTGGGAGGTGTAGTAGCGCGCGGGCACATGGCCGGGCGCCAGCAGCACCAGGGCCTGCACGTCGCCGCCGCGCGCGGCAAAGCCCATGGCGGCGGGCACGCCCATGCTGTGGCCGGCCAGCACGATGGTGGTGGCGCCCTGGCTGCGCAGGGTCTGCACGTGCACGGCCATTTCGGCCATGGCCTTGTCCCAGTTGCCGTCGAGGTAGCGGCCGCGCGACCAGGGCATGTCGGGGTACAGAACCAGCATGCCGGCGCCTTCGAGCACGGGCTTGAGGCGGCTCATGTTGGGGTCGTTGTTGCTGCCGGGGTTTTTGCCGTGCAGCATGAGCACGCCGATTTTGGGTTGGGCCTGGGCGATGGACGCGCCGGCCAGGGCCGAGGCCAGCAGCAGGCCGGTGGTGAGGACGCGTAAAAAAGCTCTGAGACGCATGGAAGGCTTTCTGGCAGTTCTGGCAGGGCGGGAATGCCCGCCCCAATATACCTGCGGCGGGGCGGCCCGCCAGCCGGGTTTGCGCGCAGGGTAGGCTTTTCCCGTGAGCCGCAAAAATCGCCATCAGGATGCGAGGCCTCGCTGGTACTATTGCGCCAGGATGCACTCCCTGATCGACCAAAAACGCGCGGACATTTCGCGCATCTGCCGGCGCCTGCACATCCAGAAGCTGGAAGTGTTTGGCTCGGCTGCGCGCGGCACGGACTTTGACCCGCAACAAAGCGATGCGGATTTCCTGGTGGAGTTCGCACCGGGCGCCAAGCGCGGCCTGGACGGCTACTTTGCCTTGAAGTCCGAACTGGAGCAGTTGCTCGGGCGCGGTGTGGATCTGGTGGAGCCGCGCAGCGTGCGCAACCCCTACGTGCTGGCCGGTATCAACAGTTCGCGTGAGCTCGTCTATGCAGCGTGATCCGCGGGCCTGGTTGTGGGATGTACAGGAGGCCGCCTCCACCATTGGGCAATTCACGGCCGGGCTCGATGCCGGGGGTTATGCCGGCACACCGCTGGTGTACTCGGCGGTGGAGCGCAAGTTTGAAATCATCGGCGAGGCGCTGAACCAGTTGGCCAAGATACGGCCTGACCTGGCCGCTCGTGTCCCCTACCTGCCGCAGATCGTGGCTTTCAGGAACCAGTTGATCCACGGCTATGCCCGGGTAGACCACGACACAGTCTGGGGAGGTCATTCAGCATTCCCTGCCCCAGCTAAAGGCGGCAGTGAGCGGGCTGCTTCAGGAACTGGACCAGGGCTGAGCCGGTAGCCTTGCGAGCCCGGCTTTTCTACAATCGCAGATGAACGCCGCCATGCCCCACACCGCCGCCAGCCCCTCATCCCCACCCATCGCCCTGCTGGCCAGCGAGCCCGAACGCGCGGCCTACCGCGACTATGCGCAGCCGGGCATAGACCGTGTGCGCAGCTTCTACCGCAACAACCACCAGCACCAGACGCTGGACTTTGTGCTGGCCAAAAAAGCCCAGTGGCTGAAGTTCGGTCAGCGCGAAATGACGCCCTGGGCGGCGCTGGAGTTCCTCAACACGCTGGTCGACGAGTCGGACCCCGACATCGAGCTGCCCCAGATCAGCCACTTATTACAAACCGCCGAAGCGATACGCGCCGACGGCCACCCGGACTGGTTTGTGCTGACGGGTTTTATCCACGACCTGGGCAAGGTGCTGTGCCTGTTCGGCGAGCCGCAGTGGGCGGTGGTGGGCGACACCTTTCCGGTGGGCTGCCGGTTTTCAGACCGCATCGTCTACCCCGAGTACTTCGGCTTGAACCCGGACAGCGGCGACGCGCGCTACAGCAGCGAGAACGGCATCTACACGCCGGGCTGTGGGCTGGATGCGGTGCACATGTCATGGGGTCATGACGAGTACCTGTACCAGCTGATGAAGACGCATTTGCCGCTGCCGGCGCTGTACATGATCCGGTATCACTCGTTTTATGCGTGGCACAGGGAAGGGGCGTATGGGCACTTGACCGATGCCCAGGATGCGGCGCATCTCCCGTGGGTGCAGAAGTTCAACGCCTACGACCTTTATTCGAAGAATGAGCGGCCGCCGGTTCTGGCGGAGTTGAGGGCTTATTACGACGAGCTCATGGCTAGATACTTGCCTTCACAGCTTAAGCTGTGAGTTCGGTTTCTGCGCTTTTTGCTGAGGCTTGCTGGCCGGGGGTTGCCCGGCGGCAACTCACTTTCTTTTGCTTCGCCAAAAGAACGTAAGCAAAGAAAAGGCGACCCTGGTTGCTGCGTCCCTCCGCTTCGCTGCGGGCAACCTGTGGTGCTCGGTCCAGCCGGGGTCTGGCTAAACTCGCTACGCTGCGCTTCGCTCAGACAACGCCAGCCCTGATCCGTCTGGCCCTGCGCTCCTCGGCGCATCCACAAGGGGTGGGAGCAGGAATACCGAACGCCAAATACCGAACAGCCAAAGACGTCATCCAGGTTTCGGGTCACTTCTTGTCGGGCAACTCAATCTTGACTTCCAGCACATCCAGGTTGTCTTGCCGCTCGAGGTGCAGCTTGATGTCATTGGGATTGATCCGGACGTATTTGGCAATCACCGCAATCAAATCCCGCTGCAGTGCGGGCAGGTAGTCGGGCTCATGCCCGCGCCCCGTCCGCTCGTGGGCCAGGATGATCTGCAGCCGCTCCTTGGCGACGCTGGCGGTTTTTTTCTTTTCGCCGAGCAGGAAGGACAGGAAGGACGCCATGCTTTATTTCCCCCCGAACCAGCGCTTGAAGAGCCCGGGCTTTTGTGCGTCGATGAAACGCATGGGCTTGTCCTTGTCGCCCAGGAAGCGGTCGACCACGTCCTTGTAGGCTTCGGAGACGTCGCTGCCCTGCATGTGCACGGCCGGCACGCCCTGGTTGGAGGCCTGCAGCACCGATTCGGATTCGGGGATCACGCCTATGAGCTTGATGCGCAGGATGTCCTGGATGTCGTCCAGCGACAGCATCTGGCCCTGGTCGACGCGGCCGGGGTTGTAGCGGGTGATCAGCAGGTGCTCCTTGATCGGGTCGCCACCGGCGATCGCGCGCTGGGTCTTGCTCGACAGCATGCCGAGGATGCGGTCGGAGTCGCGCACCGAGGACACCTCGGGATTCGTCACCACCAGCGCCTCGTCGGCGAAGTGCATGGCCATCAGCGCGCCGGTCTCAATGCCGGCGGGCGAATCGCAGACGATGTATTCGAAGTCCATGCCGGCCAGGTCTTTCAGCACCTTCTCGACGCCGGCTTTGCTCAGCGCGTCCTTGTCGCGGGTCTGCGAGGCGGCCAGCACAAACAGGTTGTGGCACTGCTTGTCCTTGATGAGCGCCTGGTTCAGCGTGGCTTCGCCCTGGATCACGTTGATGAGGTCATACACCACGCGGCGCTCGCAGCCCATGATGAGGTCCAGGTTGCGCAGGCCCACGTCGAAGTCGATGACGGCGGTTTTGTGGCCGCGCAACGCCAGGCCGGTGGCAAAGCTGGCGCTGGTGGTGGTTTTGCCCACGCCGCCCTTGCCGGAGGTGACCACAATGATTTTTGCCATTAGATAAATGTCCTTTTGAGAGCGAAAGAGAGATCAGTCACGGTTTTCCGGTGCGTGCCCCGCATGGTTCAGTCGGGGCCGCGGAACCGGCTTTGCCGGGCTGCAGGCGCAGCGCCCCCTCGGGGGGCAGCGCATTACACGGAGCCGAAGGCGAAGTGAAAAGCGTGGGGGCCATGTTCTACGCGGTCATGACGCTCATGACCAGCTTGTCACCCTCGTCACCCGGCACCAGCCGCACCTGCGTGGGCTTGCCGGCCATGCCGGGCGGCAGCGGGTGTTCGCTGGTGCGGTAGACGCCGGCGATCGACAGCAGTTCGGCCTCGAGCGTGAGCGAGAAGATGCGCGCCTCGGTGTTGCCGCGCGCGCCGGCCATGGCCTTGCCGCGCAGCGGCGCATAGACGTGGATGTGGCCGTCGGCAATGACTTCGGCGCCGGCATTGACCATGGCCAGCACCACCAGGTCGCGGCCGCGCGCATAGACCTGCTGGCCCGAGCGCAAGGGCTTGTCGATGACCAGCGCGCCCTGGGGCTCCAGATGCACGGGAGCCACAGGCGTTGGCATGGCGGGTGCGGGCGGCGCCGCTACCGCGGGCCGCGCGGCCACCAGGTGCGCATCAGGCACGGGCAGCAAACCGGCCTGCAGCGCCGCCGCCATCTGCGCGGGGCTGCCGCCTTTGGCGCAGAGAGGCACCAGCTGGTAGCTGCCCAGCAGGCTGATCAACGCGGGGAAGTCGACCTCGCCCGCCGCATCGGGCAGTGGCGACAGGTCGATCATCAGCGCGTCCTGGTCGAAGAAGTCGGGGATGTCGCCGAAGCGCGCTTCCAGCTCGCGCGCCAGGGCGACAAGGTCGGTGGACTTCAGCAGCAAGGCTACCAGCGGCAGGTTGGCGCTCTTGATTTCAAAGGTGGCGGGAGTGGTGGCCTGGAGGGCGACGGTCATAGGGTCATAGGCGCATGGGCGGAGGAGGCCGGCTGATATGCGGCAAAAAGCGGCAAATGAAAAGAAGGGCCGAGGGTAGCCCGCAAAGCCGCGTATTCCCGCGCACGCTTTGTCGCACTTGTGAGCGCATGAAACGCCCGCTAGCCGCGCGCACGGCCTTGGTGCACCGCCGCCGCCCGTCGCAAATAGCCGCGCCGGCATTGAATGCATGCGGCATGCACCCATATGCGGGGCTCATCACTCTGGACTTTTCATGAACTTCCTGCCGCTGGCGCTTGTAACCGCGCTGCTCCATGTTTACATCGGCGCACGCCTTGTGCCGGGGCTTGACGCCCATCCTGCCGGCCAATGGCTGCTGATCGTCGGCCTGGTGCTGTCCGCCTTGCTGATGCCGCTGGGCCTGATGGCCGGGCGCGTGGCCAAACAACCGCTGGCCGAGGTGCTGACCTGGGTGGGCCTGCTCTTCATGGGCCTGTTCTCGTCCATGTTTGTGCTGACGGTCGCGCGCGACGCCGGCCTGCTGCTGCTGTGGCTGGCCGACATGCTGGCGCCCGGCCGCCTGTCGCTGGCCTGGCTGCGCATCGCCTCGGCCGAAGCCGTGCCGCTGCTGGGCGTGCTGGTCACGGTGCTGGGCTTTTTGAATGCGCGGCGCACCGCCGCCGTGGTGAAGGTCGACGTGCCCATCAAGGGCCTGCCGCCCGCGCTGCAGGGCTTTACCCTGGCGCAGATCAGCGACATCCACGTCGGCCCCACCATCAAGCACGAATACCTGCGCCGCATCGTCGACAAGGTCAACGCGCTGGACGCCGACGTGGTGGCCATCACCGGCGACCTGGTCGACGGCAAGGTGGCAGAGTTGGCCGCCCACACCGCGCCGCTGGCCGATTTGAAGTCGCGCCACGGTACTTTTTTTGTCACCGGCAATCATGAGTACTACTCAGGCGCCCACGCCTGGGTCGACGAGCTGCGCCGCCTGGGCCTGACGGTGCTGCTGAACGAACACGTGGTGATTCGCTCACCGGGCGACGACGGCAAGCCGCTGGTGCTGGCCGGCGTGACCGATTACAGCGCCGGCCACTTCGACCCGGCCCACCGCAGCGACCCGGAAGCGGCCCTGCGCGGCGCACCGCTGGAGGCAGTGCGCGTGCTGCTGGCCCACCAGCCGCGCAGCGCGGCTGCGGCCGCCAAGGCGGGCTTTGATTTGCAGCTGTCGGGCCATACGCATGGCGGGCAGTTCTACCCATGGAATCTGTTTGTGCGCTTCCAGCAGCCCTTCACGGCGGGCCTGCACAAGCTGCAGAACCTGTGGGTTTATACGAGTCGCGGGACGGGGTATTGGGGGCCGCCCAAACGGTTTGGGGCGCCGTCTGAAATCACGGCGCTGAGATTGGTTGCTGCGTAGGTTTCTTTGCCGGGTCTTGCGCCGGCTTGCGCGCCTGTGCCCTCTGCGTAGGGTTGCTGGCCGGGTCGGCGGTTGATGTGTTGCTGCGGGTGCGAAGGCTGCGGGCCCTCACCCTAACCCTCTTCCAGAGGGAGAGGGGACAAGAAGGAAGAGCGCGAAGGTATTCCTGTCCCCACCTCTTGAACAACCCCCATCACAACGTTAACCTCACTCCATGCCCCAAACCCATGTCCTCCGCCTGAGCCCGGGCCAAGACCTCCGCGCCGCGCTGAACACCGCTTTTGTCCAGTTGCGGGCGGAACAGAACACTACAGCGGCCTGCATCATCTCCGCCGTGGGCAGCCTGTCCCACGCCGTCCTGCGCTACGCAGCCGAGCCCGGCGGCACGGTGCTGGCGGAGCCGCTGGAGCTGATCACGCTGTCGGGCACGCTGAGCCCCGACGGCGCGCACCTGCATGCCAGTGTGGCGACGGCGCGCGGGGAGATGCGGGGCGGGCATGTGATGGCGGGCTGCATTGTGCGGACCACGGCGGAGATTGTGCTGGCGCCCTTGCCGGGCTGGGTGTTCACGCGTGAGCATGATGCGCAGACCGGGTTTATGGAACTGGTGGCCAGGCCGGTTCTGTAGGCCGGCCCTGACAGCGGCGCTGGCATTCCGGGCGATGACACGTGGCGGCGAATCGGCGTAGAGTGAATTGGTCAACCCTGCGCGGGACCAGCGTACGGATTCAAGGAGATCAAGCCATGCGGAACAAACAGGTTTTCACTTATGCGCTGGGCGCCACGCTGGCCCTGCTGGCCGGGCCATGGGCGGCGGCGCAAACCATGCAAACGCCCCCTGTATCAGCGGTGCCGCCGCCCACCGCTGCGCCTGGGACAAGCGTGCCGCAGACGAACCCGCTGAACCGCAACCCGGCGCGCCGCGCGCAATTGCCGCCTGACAACACGCCGCCCCCGCCGCCGGACCCGCGCGACTCGAGCACGCGGCCGGTGCAGCCGCCGGGCAGTTTTGACGAACGGGATACGGTGTTGCGGCCTGGGGTGCCGGCATCGGGCCCCAGCAGGCCCTGAGTGTCCGTACCTTGCCCGCGCCTTGCGGGCGCCAGGCGCTTATGACAAAGACGGGCTGATGGCGGCCTGGCCTGGGCTTTGCGCCCTGGGTGCGTGGGTCTTGCGGCCTGCCGCGCCGCGGCCCTTGCGGTAGCGCTGCGGCGAGGCCGTGGCTTTTTGCATCATGCGCCGCCTCCTGAGGCGCGCGGGGTGGAACACCTGCTCGTACTGCGTGAGCCATTGCTGTTCGGCGGCGTCCAGGTCGGGCGCGTCCTGCGGGTCCGCACCGGGGCCGAAGCGCAGGGCGGTCAGCCCGTCGCCGCTGGCGCCAGCATCCTGCGGGCCCAGGTAGTCGGATTCGACGCTGCTTTCGGGCGTGAGGATGGCCCAGCGCATCTGGGAAAAGCGTTTGGCGAAGAAGGGGGCGACTGCGTCGACGATGTGGTGCTCGGGCTGGTACCAGGCCACGTGCAGCGGGCCGGCCAGGGGACGGGCGCGGAAGGTGTCGTCCTGCACCGAGCGAAAGCGCAGCTGGGCCTTCATGGCCTGCATGTCCTGGCGCACGTCTTCGGCCATCTGGCGGGCTTGTTCCATGTCGGCGTCCAGCGGGTTGTGGCGCAGTTGGGGCTCGTGCACCAGGCGCCACAGCAGGCGGTAGAGCAGCTTGAAGCGTTGCGGGTTGTGGTGCATCACGGCGGCCTGGCACATGGCGAAAAATTCGGGCGGCACATGGACGGCTGGGGCGTCGCTGAGCGTCGGGCTGTGGGCGGTGCCGGCGGCCGGGGGGCTTTCGAGGGGCGCATCGCCGCACTGCCAGCTGACCTGCTCGGGCAGGATGTTCTGCGCCAGCAGGCCGCGCGCGGCACGGCGAAAGCCTTCAAAGTCCGTCTGGCCCTGCAGCCGCACGGGCAGCAAGGCTTGGGGAAAGAGGTCGGTCGTCAGCAGGTCATTCATCACGCCCATGCGGTACATCCTTTCTTCTTTACGGTCTGACTTCATGGTGCCGCTACGGGTTCAAGCGCGGCTGTAGGCAAAGAAGCCGACTTCCCGGGTGCGGGCGTCGCATCGCCGGGAAAGAGAACATCACAAAACACTGTATCAATATACAGTAGTTTGTGGTCATGGACACAAGGATGAGCGTGAAAACCCTGGCGGGATGTGGCTTTGGCGCCTAAAGCTCCCGCAAAGAGCCTGCGGGTGGGAGGGGGAGGCTCAGCGCGGCGCGGGGCGGGCGTTTCGCGGGGACTGGCTTGCGCGGCCCGCCCGCTTGAGTTTTTTGGCGCGGGCCTCCATGGCGAGGTAGACGGCGCTGGCAATGCCCAGCGGCGCCAGGTAATAGATGACGCGGTAGGCGACCAGGGCGGCCAGCAGTTCGGCCTGCGGCATCAGGTGCGAGAGCAGGGCGACGAACACGGCCTCGAGCACGCCAAGGCCGGCCGGTATGTGGGTGATGACGCCGGCCACGGCGGCCAGCAGCAGCACGGCGACGACGGCGGAGAACTCGATGCGGTGCTGCAGCAGGATGAACAGGACGCCGGACATGACGAGCCAGTTGCCGGCGCCCATCAGCAGCTGCAGGCAGGCCAGGCGCGGCGCGGGCAGTTCGATGGTGTGGCCGCGCAGCTCGAAATGGCGCTGGCGGGTGAAGGCGCAGATGGCCAGGTAGGCCGCAGCGACCGCCAGCAGCGCGAGGCCGGCCAGGCGCAGGTGGCCGGCGCTGACGGGCCAGTCGGGCGGCAAGGTGGGCGGGTGCAGGCTGAAGACCAGGCCGGCCAGCAGCACATAGCCCATCCAGTTGGCCAGCATGCTGATGGACATGATGCGGGTGATGGCGCCGGGCGCCAGGCCCAGGCGCGAATACAGGCGAAATCGGAAGGCCACACCGCCCACCAGCGAGCCCAGGTTGAGGTTGAAGGCGTAGCTGGTGAAGGTGACCAGCATGACGGTGGGGGTGCTGAGCGTGTGGCCGGTGTAGCGCCGGCCCAGCAGGTCAAAGCAGCTGTAGAGCGTGAAGCTGGCCACGGCGAGCGCCACCGCGCCCCAGGCGGCGGTGAGCGGGTATTGCTCCAGTGAAGTGAGCACTTCGGCCCATTCAATGCTGCGCGCCTGCGACACCAGCAGGCCGGCGACCAGCAGGAAGAACACGGTGGTGAGGGCGCGCCGCAACCAGGGCCACCAGGGACGACCGCGCAGGGGGACACGCGCGGGGCGCGAGGGATGCGCAAGAGGCAGGCTGTCGGCCATCAGGCGCTCACACGGGTTTGGCCTGGCCCACCGGCTCGGGATCGGAGCCGCCGGCCGGGGGAAGGTCTAGCCCGGCGGGTGTGAGGCGCGGCGCGTGCGCCGGCAGCCAGCCGGCCCAGGCCGGGTAGCGGCGCAGCAGGTGGAAGACGAAGTAGCTGCGCACGGTGCGCCACCAGCTGGGCTCCATCAGGTCTTTGCGGTCGATTTGTTTGCAGCTGTGCTGCATCAGCGCGTCGAGCCGGTTGCCGAGCTCCTGGTTGAAGGCGCGGTCGCGGATGACGACGTTGGCCTCCAGGTTCAGCGACAGGCTGAGAGGGTCGAGGTTGCTGGAGCCCACGGTGGCCCATTCGTCGTCGACGACGGCGACCTTGCCGTGCAGCGGGCGCTCGCAGTATTCGTAGATGCGCACGCCGGCGTCCAGCAGGTGGTGGTACAGCATGCTGGCGGCGGTCTTGACGATGGGCATGTCGGGCTCGCCCTGCAGGATGAGGCGCACGTCGACGCCGCGCCTGGCGGCCCGGCGCATTTCCTTGAGCAGCCGGTAGCCGGGGAAGAAATAGGCATTGGCGATGATGACGCGGCTGCGCGCGGTGCGTATGGCGGCGCGGTAGTGGCGCTCGATGTCGTTGGTGTGCTTGCGGTTGTCGCGGGTGACGAAGAGCGCCGAGGCGTCGCCCGCGGGCGCGGGAATGTTGTCGCGGCGCAAGGCGCCTGCCAGCGAACGCGCGTGGCCGGCCAGGCGCTCGCGCAGGCCTTCGGGCGGTTCGGCGCCGGCATTGCGCCAGCCGGCGGCCAGGGCCCGGTGCACAAAGCTGTGGATGTCGGCGACCAGCGGGCCTTCGATTTCAACGGCGTAGTCCTGCTTGGCCTGGGGGCCGAAGTCGGCCAGGTGGTCGGCCGAATAATTGATGCCGCCGACGAAGGCGCGCTCGCCGTCGACCACCACGATCTTGCGGTGCATGCGGCGAAACAGGTTGGTGCGCCAGCCCCAGAGCTTGGGGCCCGGGTCGAACACATGCACACGCACGCCGGCGCGTGTGAGGGTGGAGAGGAATTCGGGCGACAGGTCGGGCGAGCCGTAGCCGTCTATGGTGAGGTCGACCTGCACGCCGCGCCGCGCCGCCTGGTGCAGGGCCGCGTGCAGTTCTTCGCCGACCTTGTCCTCAAACAGGATGAAGGTTTCGACCACGACTTCGCGCTTGGCGGCGGCGATGCATTCGAACACGCGCGGGAAAAATTCCTCGCCGTTTTCAAGCAGGCGAAACTTGTTGCCACTTACCCACCTCGACATGAAGCCTCCTTGGTCGCGGATGGGATCGAACCCGCAGCGTCAAGCCAGCAGGGGCCGCGGAACCGGCTTTGCCGGGCCGCAGGCGCAGCGGCCCTCTCGGGGGGCAGCGCATTACACGAAGCGAAAAGCGTGGGGGCCATTTCTAAAGCTCGATTTCTGCCGCTAGGGGCGCATGGTCTGAGAGGTGCGACCAGGGCCGCAACGGCAGCACCACCGGCGCGTGGCCGATGGCGTTGCGCACGTAGATGCGGTCCAGGCGCAGCAGGGGCAGGCGCGCGGGGAAGGTGCGCGCCGCATGGCCGTTGGCCTGCACGAAGACCTCGTGCAGCTCGGCGCCTTTTTCAAGCCGCGCGTGGGCGCGGTGCCGCCAGTCGTTGAAGTCGCCGGCCACCACCACGGGGGCGTGCGGCGGGATGTCTTTGCGCACGAGTTCGCAGAGCATGTCCATCTGCTTTTCGCGGTGGGTTTCCATCAGGCCCAGGTGCACGCAGATGGCATGCACGTTGACGTTGCGGCCGGGGATCTGCAGTTCGCAATGCAGCAGGCCGCGGCGCTCGGGGCCGCTGATGGAGACGTCGCGGTTTTCAAAGCGCACGATGGGAAATTTGGACAGCACCGCGTTGCCGTGGTGGCCGTTTGTGTAGACGGCGTTGCGGCCGTAGGCGAACTGCGGCCAGATGGTGTCGGCCAGGAATTCGTAATGCGGCGCATCGGGGAAGTTGTCGAACTTGTCGGCATGCTTGACGTGGTTGCCCGTCACTTCCTGCAGGAACACCACGTCGGCGCCGACGCTGCGCACGGCTTCGCGCAGCTCGGGCAGGATGAACTTGCGGTTGAAGAAGGTAAAGCCCTTGTGGATGTTGACCGTGAGCACCTTGAAGGAGAACGAGGACTCGGCGCTGGCGGCGGCCAGCGCGGTCTGCGTGTCGGCCTCCACGGCGGCCATGTCGACCTGCGTGCCGGCTTTGGGCGGCGTCACGGGCACGGCGACGGACAGCGCATCGGGCGCGCCGCGGGGAATGGAATCGGATGGGTCGGAAGGCAATGGCTGCATAAGGGAAGCGGGACGCGGTTGAGGCGCCAAGGTAAACAGGTGGCAACAGGTGACAGGTAGGCCGGGTGGTCACCCAAGGCATTCATTGTGATCCCGCGTGCATTCGCGCATGTGTAGGACAGAAACTTATTTCCTTGTTGTACAGCGCTCTTGTTAAGCACGCACTAACCACGCACGGTATGGGTGGCGGACACAAACACAGGCCACGGGCGCAGTGTCCTACAAGGCTCGGCGTGCCTCTCCGATAAGACCCCCGGTGGGGGCTCGTTAAATTGAAATCAGCCCCGTCAACAGATCAGGGCGTATCTCAACATCCGCTGCCTTACCTTATCCACAGGGGCCAACTGAAGAAGGAAAAGACTATGAAGAAGTACTCGATGCGTTCCGTTCCCGCCGCTGCCGCCATCGCCGCAGCCATGTTGTTCGGTGTGCAGGTTCATGCACAGACCAACGCCACCACGCCGTCCGGCAGCACGCCGATCGCCGGCAGCACCAGCTCCAAGGACGCTGTGACCCCCGCCCCGACCGGCGGCATGGCCAAGGATGCTGATGCGCGCACCGCCGCCAAGGCTGAAAAGCGTGACAAACGCGCCGCCAAGAAGGCCAGCAAGCAGGCCGCACGCGACATGGCGGCCACGTCCAGCGCAGGCGCCCCGCCCATCACCGGTGGTACCAAGTAAGCCAACCCAACCCGCTTCAGGGGCATGGCCGGGCCGTGAAACGCCGCGTCCATGCGCTTGAGGCGCCCCGGCCCTGACAGGCCGTGGTGGGGCCAAGGCGTTTTTGCCGCGGCCCCGCACAGGTGGGCTGCCTTCCGGCAAGCCCATCGTTTTTCCAAGGAGATTGATATGTCCAAGTTCTTTATTCGTTCCATTCCCGCCGCTGCCGCCTTGACGCTGGCCGCCGCGTTCGCATCCCCCGGCGTGTTTGCGCAAGGCCTGGGCGTCGGCGTGGGAGCCGGTGTCGGCGTGAATGCCGGCACAGGTGCACGCACCACAGGCGCTGCCGCCAACACGGGCGCGGGCCTGGGCGTGTCGCTCGGCCAGAACACCAACATTGATGCCGGCGTGCGCGCCAATGCGGCAGCCGGTGGTGGCGGTGACAGCGGTTCTGGCGCTGCTGCCGGCCGTGTCGGCGTGGGCGCCAGTACCGGTGTCAATGCCTCTGGTGTGAGCCAGGGCGCCAGCAAGATCGGCGGCCAGGCCGCCGGCGCGGTGGACAGCACCGGCCGTGTCGTTGCCCGCACGGGCAGCGCCGTGAAGAGCGGCGCCAAACGCACCTACAACGGCGTGAGCAACGGTGTGGGCAATGCCGCTGCCGGTGTGCAGGGCAGCGCGCGCGTGAAGGGTGGCGCCGACCTGAGCGGCGGCACCAAGTAGGCGTTTGACACGCAAGGCTTGAATCCAGGCGCCCCGTGCGCCTGGGTTCTTGCCAATACCGAATGACCGGGCGCGGGCTTGACCTGCCGCCCGGTATTTTTTTGGGCGGCTTTTATTTGGGCCGTGGCCGTTGCAGGTTTTTGTCCGGTTGCGACAAGGTGCCCGCGCGCAGTTCCTTCACCGCGCCGGCCACCGCTTTTGCCACGTTGCGCACTTCGGCCAGCACAGCCTTGTCGGCGTCCAGCGTGTTGTGGCTGGTGGCATAGGGTTCGTAGTAGCCGATGAAGCGGTCCAGCCTGGCCTGGCTGCCGGCGTCTATGAGGCCCATCCAGTCCAGCCAGTCGGTCAGGCTGCGCCGCGCGCCCTCGATGCCGGCGACGTCGCCGTGCACCACCACGCCGTAGGCGCGGCCGGCCAGGTGCTTGGGATAGTCCCAGCCTTTCATCTCCAGCGACTTGGCTTCCGAGGGCGTCTTGCCGTGGGTGCTGGTGGGGTCGGGGTTGCCGCCGTCGGCGCAGACCAGGCGGTCGACCATGAGCTTGAGCGGGCTGGGCGACTGGTACCAGTAGACCGGCGTGAGGATGATGACGCCGTGCGCGGCCGTCCAGCGTTCGTAGATCTCTGCCATCCAGTCGCTGGTCTGGCCGAGCGAGTGGTTGGGGTAGCAGCTGCAGGGCCAGTGGCACAGCGGCATGGCGGTGGAGACGCAGCCCTTGCACGGGTGGATGTTCAGGTTGTAGCTCGAGGTCAGCAGGCTCAGGTCCAGCACGTCGGCCTGCATGCCGGCGCTTTCGAGCGTGGTCTTGGCCGTGTTGAGCAAGCGCCAGGTCTTGGAGATTTCGCCGGGGCAGGTGCCGTCGTTGCGGGCCGAGCCGCAGATGAGCAGCACGCGGGACGGTGTGCCGGGTTTTTTCCATTCGGCCGCGGCTTTTTTCAGGCGCGCGCGGGTTTCCAGCCATTCGGTGGAGAGCTCGTAGTCGGGGTCGGCAAAACCCTTGCCGGCCTTGCGCGTGAAGGGCGCCTTGCGGCCTTCCTTGTAGGCGTCCCAGGCCAGCGTTTCGACACGCGCCAGGGCGTCGTCTTCATCGCGGAAAGCCGGGTCCACAAAGGATTGCATGAAGCGTTCGTGGAACGCACTGCGTGACAGGACGGCCGGCGCCTGGCCTTTGCGGATCTTGATCATCGGCCCAGTTTAGTCAGCGCGCACTGTGTCAACGGGTGCATTCGATGCGGTCCTACGCGGGCTTTCGGTGATGTCTGGCGAAATGGGCCAGGCACAAAAAAGCCCGCACCGGGCTGGGGTGCGGGCTTGGGGAGAGCGCTTCAGAGCGCTGGCGGCTTATTTAGCCTTTTTGCGGGGCCGGGCCGCCGTGGTGGCGGGGGCCGCCGCGCGGGCCGTGCTTTTTGTGCTCGGTATCAAAGGTCTTTTGCTGCTCGGGGCTCAACGCGGCATAGAAGGTCTTGGTGGCTTCGCCGCGCTTGTCCATGGCGGCGTTCATGTCGGCCATGCGCTGGGTGCGCATTTCCTTCATCTTGTCGATGCGCTGGGGTGTGGTCAGCTTGTCGAACTCGGCGCGCTGTTCAGGCGTGGGACGTGCGTGGGGTGCGGGCGGCTGCATGGACGCCGTGTAGCTGGTCCACGCGCCTTCCTGGGCGGGCGTGATTTTCAGCTTGGCCTTGAGGTCGGCCTGGCGCTTGGCGATCCAGGCCTGCATCTTGGCGGGGTCGTGGCGTGCCATGCGGTCGCCGTGCGGGCCCACGTGTTTGCCTGCGACGGGCGGAGAACCTGCGGGTGCTGCGGGAGGCGTCTGTGCCATGGCACCGGCGCCCACCGTGGCCAGCAAGCCGGCGAGTACGAGGCTGTTGAGGGAAGCGGAGCGGTTGAATGCGAATTTCATGGAGAACTTCCTTTCAAAGAGAAGAAGCCTGAAATCCATCGCCCGTGACATACGGCTTTTGGCTTCAGGTTGAAAGCAAGTGTGGCGGCGCTCTGTTTCCGAGCCATTGCCCGATGGTAAAGATTCACCCCTATCGGCACTCACTTCGTGTAGTACCTTTTCCCCTTGCAGGGGACGGGGCCTGCGGCCTGGCGAAGCCAGTTCCGCGGCCCCTGCTGGTGAACACCGTGCCTCTTGGTCAGTTCGTGCCGTGCAGCAGGGTATCGAACAGGTCCTCGCCGCCCATCTGGCCGCCTTTGAGCATGATCTCCATGCCGTCGAGTGCGGCGTCGTCACTGTGCAGGCGGCACAGGGCGACGCCGGGTGCGAGTTGTGCGGCGTAGGACAGGCCCCAGGCATCGAGTGCCTGCACGGCGTGGCTGGAGGTGTCGCCGCCGGCGATGCCGAGGCGGCGCAGGGGCACGGCCTTGAGCACGCGGGCCAGCAGGTCGCCGCAGGCGTGGGCCAGTGCGCGGCCGTCGGTGATAGCGGCGCTTGCGCCATCGGCCGAGGTGCAGGCCAGCACGTGGCGGCCTTCGGCCAGCAGCGTGGCGATCTGCGCGGCCATGTGCTGTGCATAGTCCGCGTCGCCTGTGAGGCGTGCGGGGGCTAGCGCAACCTGCCGGTAGGCGCTTGCGGCCTGGACTTGCCGCGCCGTGACGGGCGAGAGGCTGCCGGCCAGCACCAGCACCGGGCTGGTGGCCGCGGCGACATGGGGAGCCGCGGGTTCGTCACCGGCCTGCCAGTGCGCGGCCAAGGCCTGCACCACACTGCTGGGCCCTGCGGCCAGCAGGGTTTGTTGTTGGGCGCGCTGCCAGACCAGCCGGCCCACGGTGGCGAGGTGGCCGGCGTGGGCGACGTCCAGCAGCACGGCGTCGGGTTTGGCGGCCATCAGGGCGTCGAGCTGGGTGTCCAGCGCGGCGTCGTCCTGCTCGTAGTCGGGGTAGGCGATGCCGGCGACCTGCGCCAGGCCTTGCGCGGCCAGGTGGCGCCGCAGATCGGCTTCGTGCATGGGCGTGACAGGATGCCGGCTCATGGTGGGGTGCCGGTCCAGTCGGTGCACGGCGGGGCCGGCGCCGGCGAACAGGTTGCCGAACACGCAGTAGCGCCTGAGGTTGGGCTGGCCGCCGACGATGGGCACAAAGGCATTGCCGGCGTGCGGCTGCAGGATGCGGATGGCCGCGCCTATGCTGCCGACCTGGGGCGCGCTGTCGAAGGTCGAGCAGGTCTTGTAGTGCATGACGGGCGCGCCCAGCCGCGCGAACAGGCGGCCCACGGGTTCGAGCTCGGCGCGCATCTCGTCCGGGCTCATGGCGCGGGCCGCGCCCGCGATGCCCAGGCAGTCCAGCGGCCCGGCGCGTTCCAGCTGCGCGTCCGTCGGCAGGCCGAGGAAGAGCAGGCTGCGCAGGCCGGCGCGCGCGGCCGTGGCCAGGGTGTCGGTGGCACCGGTGAAGTCATCGCCGTAGTAGGCGATCTTCAAGCCGGAGACGCTCACAAAACCCTCCTGGCGTTGTTGCAGTCGCCTTGCCGTGCTGTAGCACTGTCTGCGGCGCCGCGCCTAGCCAGGACCGCTTCGCTGGGCTTTGTGAGCGTCTCTTGGGTGTTCATTGCTCACTTGCCGAAGAAAGCCAGCGCCGCCGCGAGCTCAGGCGCATTGCGCGCATGCTCGGCCAGCGCCACGCCGGCGCGTGTGGCTTCCCAGGCCTGGCGGATGCTGGCCACGCCGGCCGCGGGGCCGCCCGGGTGGGCGAGGATGCCGCCGCCGGACATGAAGAGCAAATCATCGCTGTTGACGGCGGCCCAGGTGGCGGGCACGGTGCCGGCCCACTGGCCCGACGAGAAGGCCGGCATGACGCGGTCGTCCACGCCGTTGATGCCGTTGGTCAGCGGCGTGTAGCAATCGTGCGCGGATTCGATGACTTCCTCGTCCGACTGCGAGAACTTGCCTTGCAGGCCGTGCACGTGCATGTGGTCCACGCCGGCCAGGCGCCACAGCGTCTGGTAGGCCTGGAAGGACATGCCCAGCAGCGGGTGCCGCGACAGCGCGCCGTAGCCGTTGCGGTGGCCGTGGATGGCGAGGCCCGTGTGGCGGCGCAGGGTCTGCACGCCGGAGTGGCCGCACCAGTTGAGGCTGGCCATGACGCAGCTGCCGCCTTCGCGCTCGATGAGGTCGGCGTGGCGTTTCATGGCGTCGGTTTCGTCGGTGATGTTGAAGGCCACCATGACGTGCTTGCCGGTGCGTTGCTGGTGCTCGCGCACCACGGCCATCACGGCGGGCACGCGTTCGCCCAGCGGCGCGTGGGTGGGGTTGGCGCAGACCTCGTCGTCCTTGATGAAGTCCACCCCGGCCGCGCACAGGCGGGCCACGAGTTCGGCGGTCTGCGCGGACGAGAAGCCGACGTTGGGCTTGATGATGGTGCCGACCAGCGCTCCCGTGGCCACGCCGGTGATCTTGCGTGTGCCGGCAATGCCGACCTGCGGCATGTCGAAGAAGGCGCGGTAGCCGGCGGACAGCTTGAGGCTTTCCAGGCGCAGGCCGCTGGCCTCGCCCAGGTCGTAGAGGTTGCCCGAGACCGTGGCCGCCAGCGTCGGCAGGTTGGCGCCCACGTTGGCGACGGGGAAGGAGATGCGCACGCGCGCGCGGCGCCAGGGGCCGGTGTGGCCTTTGCGTTCCAGCAGGGCGTTGGGCAGGCTGGGCGCGTTCACGGATTCGAGTTCGTCGATCTGCTCGACCGTGGCGCGCGCGCGCAGGCGCAGCGCGTCGGTCTCGCCCTCGACGCGCGCGAAGGTGCCGCAGGACTGTTCGCCCGCCATGACTTCGGCGACCTTCGCGGGCTCCAGCGGGGTTTCGATCAGGTAGGTGGCTTCAAAGCGGTCGGCGTTCATGGCGTGCGTCTTTCCGGTTCAGAGTTTGCTGAGGTCGGGGAAAGGCCGCACCGGGTCGCTGCCGTCCCAGTGTTCGGAGGAAGCGCGTATCAGGTCGAACATCTTGCCCTTGGGGCCGGCGACTTCGGACAGCTCGATCACGGTGCCGGGGTGGTATTCGGTGTCGAAGTAGATGAAGCGGCCTTTTTCGCCGACTTCACCGCTCATGACGGGCTTGAAGCCCTGCTTGAGCAGGCGCGCCAGGTCGGCGTCGTAGTCGCTGGTCCAGTAGGCGACGTGCTGCAGGCCGGTGCGGCCGGCTTGCTGGAAGTCGCGGTACATGGAGGGCACGTCGTTGCGCGTCTGGATCAGCTCGACCTGCACAAAGCCCGAGTTGGCCAGCGCCACCGAGTTGTGCGGTTCGTGCGATTCACCGCGGTAGGTGTAGTTCTTGATGGGCACCTTGGGGTTGTAGAACCAGGGGCCGACGCCCAGCGTTTTGCTCCAGTAGTCCATCGCGGCTTCGATGTCGGGCACGACGTAGCCCAGTTGGCGGATCTCGCCGAAAAATTTGCTCATGTTGTTTTGCTCCAGTGAAAAGGGCGGTTTAGTTTTTGAGGAAGCCGGTGGAGAACCAGGGCACGGCGGCCACCAGGGCCAGGCCGATCAGCAGCGCGCCCATATAGGCCCAGATGTAGGGGATGCCTTCGTCGGGGTCGACCTTGCTGACCGCGCAGGCGCCGTAGTAGCCGACGCCGAAGGGCGGCGCGAACAGGCCTATGCCCATGGCGAAGATGACGACCATGGCGTAGTGCACTTCATGCACGCCGACCATGCGCGCGATGGGGAACAGCAAGGGGCCGAACAGCACGATGGCGGGAATGCCTTCGAGCACGCTGCCCAGGATGACGAAGGCCAGGATGGACACCGCGAGGAAACCGTAGGCGCCGCCGGGCAGGCTGCCCATGACGCGGGCCAGGTCCTGCGAGAAGCCCGACTGCGTGAGGCCCCAGGCCATGGCGGTGGCGCAGCCGATGATGAACATGATGGCGCCGGTCAGCGACGCGGTTTCGATCAGCATGGGCATGAGCCGGCGCCACGGGAACTGGCGGTACAGGAAGAGGCCGGCCAGCACCGAGTAGATGATGCCGATGGTGGAGACCTCGGTGGCCGTGGCCACGCCTTCGACCACTGCGGCGCGGATCACGAAGGGCAGGATGATGGCGGGCAGGGCGATCAGCAGCAGCCTGCCGATCTCGCGTTTGCTGTGGCGCACGACGGCGCTCAGGTCTTCATGGCGGTAGCGCCACCACACGACGGTGCACAGCGCCGCGCCCAGTACCACGGCCGGCAGCAGGCCGCCGGTGAACAGCGCGGCGATGGACACGCCGGTGACCGAGCCAATGGTGATCAGCACGATGGAGGGCGGAATCGTTTCAGTTTGCGCGCCGGTGGCCGACAGCAGGGCCACCAGGTCGCCGGGCTTGGCGCCGCGCTTTTTCATTTCCGGGAAGAGCACGGGCGCGATGGCGGCCATGTCGGCGATCTTGGAGCCCGAGATGCCGGAGACCAAATACATCGCGCCGATGAGCACATAGCTGAGGCCGCCGCGCACGTGGCCCAGCAGGCTGGCGAGGAACTGGATCATGGCCTTGGCCATGCCGGTCATCTCGATCAGCGCGCCCAGGAAGATGAAGAGCGGCACGGCCAGCAGGATCATGTGCGACATGCCCTCGTCCATGCGGCCGACCATGACCAGCAGCGGCGTGGAGGTGGTGAGCGCGAGGTAGCCGAAGGTGGCCAGCGCGAAGGAGAAGGCGATGGGCACGCCCGACAGCACGGTGGCGGCGACGATGCCGACAAAAAAGATGATCAGGTTGAGTTTGCCCAGCGGCTGCAGCACGGGCTGCGCGAACCAGAACAGCGCCACGACGGCTACGGTGGCGGCCAGCGCGATGCCGGTCTGCCTGAAGCTGCTGGTGCGCAGGAGGCGCAACAGGGCCACGATGACCATGAGCGCCATGCCGATGGGGATGGCCGAGGCGCGCCAGGCGTTGTTGACTTCCATGGCCGCGGTGACGATGAAGCTTTCTTCATAGGCGTATTCCGCGGCCGGGTAGATCACCAGCACCAGGAAGGCGATGGACGCGGTGATGGCGATGGTGTCGAGCAGCGCGCGGGTGTGGGGCTGGACCTTGTTGACCAGCGCCGTCATGCGCATGTGCTCGCCGCGGCGCAGCGCGACGACCGCACCCAGCATGGACAGCCACAGGAACATGATGGAGGCGAGTTCGTCCGACCAGACCAGCGGCGAATGGAAGACGTAACGCGAGACCACGCCGGCGAAGAGCACAAAGATTTCGGCCAGCACCAGGACGGCGGCGATGGTCTCCACCACACGGCCCAGGCCGCGGTCCGCCGCGTGCGCGAGGCCGCTCAGGGCGTTGGCGGGTGGGGCGTCTGCAGGTGGCTGGGGAGAGGCGTGGGACATGGGGTGAATCTCCAAAGGACGGCGAAAGAGCGGGGAGAGCTAGGAGAGGAGGCGGGAACACCGGGGCGGTTTGTCTTGCTCCTTCTCCCTTCGGGAGAAGGTTGGGATGAGGGTCTCTTCGCCTGGATGAGGGCGCGGCTGGGTTACCGCTGCCGGCCCTCACCCCTGCCCTCTCCCCGGGGGGAGAGGGAGTAAGGCGGGGAGAGAAGTCCCTTAAGCCAACTTGCCGACCGACTGCTCCAAGAGCCCCCATGCTTCCGCCCCAAACCGCTCTTTCCACTCGTTGTAGAAACCAGCCTCGCGCAGCTTGGCGCGGAAGCTGTCGGCCGTCGGGCGGTTGATGGCCAGGCCCTTGGACTGCAAATCGGCGACCACGGTTTCGTTGAGCTTCTTGATGTCGTCGCGCTGCTGCAGGCCGGCTTCGTTGATGGCGCGGGCCACGATGGTCTTGAGGTCGGCGGGCAGCTTGTCCCAGGCGCGGCCGTTGGCGATGAACCAGTAGCCGTCCCAGATGTGGTTGGTCAGCGAGCAGAACTTCTGCACTTCATAGAGCTTGGCGACCTGGATGATGGGCAGCGGGTTTTCCTGCGCATCGACGATTTTTGTCTGCAGCGAGGAATACACCTCGCTGAACTGCAGGCTGGCGGGCGCGGCGCCCAGGCCCTTGAACATGGAGATGGACAGCGGGCTCACGGGCACGCGGATCTTCAGGCCGTCCATGTCTTTGGCGGTATTGACGGCGCCCTTGCTGCTGGTGGTCTGGCGGAAACCGTTGTCCCACATTTTTTCAAACGCATAGAGGCGGCTCTTGCTGATGGCTTCGCGCACGTGCGCGCCCAGCTTGCCGTCCATGGCGCCCCAGACCTGGTTGTAGTCGCTGAAGGCAAAGCCCACGGCGTTGATGGCGGCCACCGGCACCAGCGTGGCGATGACCAGCGCGGAGGGCGTGAAGAACTCGATGCCGCCTGAGCGCACCTGGGCCAGCATGTCGGTGTCGCCGCCCAGCTGGTTGTTCGGGAAGATCTTGATCTCGACGCGGCCGTTGGTCTCTTTCAGGATGCGGTCCGCGGCTTGCTGCGCGCGGATGTTGAGCGGGTGGGTGACCGGCAGGTTGTTGCCGTACTTGTAGGAGAACTCGGCGGCGCGGGCCATGGAGGGCAGGGCGGCGGCGATGCCGGCGGCAGGAACGGCGGACAGGGTGCGCAGCACGCTGCGGCGGGTGACTTCGGTCATGGTTTGTCTCCAGTTTTGTTTTGATGCGTTTTGATGCATCATTGGGTGAAAGCAGCGCAACGATAGGCGCAGGGTATTCAATCGTCAAACGAGAATAATGATGGATTTTGATGTATGAGGGTTATCCCTGATGGATTGCAGGAGCCGCAGCAGCGGGCACGTGTGGTCGACATTGCGCGCGCCGCCGGTGTGTCCACCGCCACTGTAGACCGGGTGCTGAACCAGCGCCCCGGCGTGCGCGGCGCCACCGCGCAAAAGGTGCTGAAGGCCGCGGCCGAGATGGACTACCTGCCGGAGACGGGGCTGTATGCCGCGCTGGCGGCGCCGCCCATGCGCCTGACCTTTTTGCTGCCCGACGGCAGCAACCGGTTTATCCGCATGCTGGGCGACACGGTGGGTTATTCGCAGGAACATCTGACGCCCTTCAACGTGAAGTGCCGCACCGAGCTGTTTGAAAGCTTCAACCCGCAGCAGCTGGCCGCCAGCCTGCTGCAGCAGGGCAAGCGCAGCGAGGGCATCGCCTTCATGGCGCTGGAACACCCGGCGGTGCGCGAGGCCGTCAGCGAACTGGCCGAAAAAGGCGTGCCCGCCATCACACTGATCTCCGACCTGTCGGGCTCGCAGCGCGCCGGTTATGTGGGCCTGGACAACCGCGCGGCCGGGCGCACGGCGGGCTACCTGGTGGGCCGCTTCATCGCGCCCGGCGCGCGCGGCGGCAAGGTGGCGCTGATCGCCGGTTCGCTGAGCTACCGCGCGCACGAAGAGCGCGAAGCCGGTTTCCTGCACGTGATCGAGGAAATGTTCCCGACGCTGCAGGTGGTGGGCCTGCGCGAAGGGCAGGACGACGCGCAGAAAAATTACGAGCAGACGCGCACGCTGCTGGAGCAATACCCGGACCTCGCCGGCATCTACAACATAGGGGGCGCCTCCGACGGCGTGGCGCGCGCGCTGAAAGAGATGGGGCGCGAGCACAAGGTCGTCTTCATCGGCCACGGCCTCACGCCCGACACGCGCGCCATGCTGATAGACGGCAGCATGGATGCGGTGATCACGCAAAGCCCGCAGTCGGCCATGATGAGCTGCGTGCGCATGTTCACCAACCTGCGCGACGGGCGTGACGTGATGAGCGGTGTCGACGCGGTGCGCAGCCAGGTGATCTTCCGGGAGAACCTGCCTTAGGCTTGGTCAGACGGGGTAGACCTTGACGGGCCGCGTCGCCACCGGGAAGCCCGCCCCGCCCAGGGTGTCGGCGATCGCCATGTTGGTGTCGAAGTAGACCTGCCAGTAATGGTCGGTGTGGCAATAGGGGCGGACCGCGAGCTTGGGGCCGAACTCGTTGAACTCCAGGATCTCCACGTCCACCGCGGGCGACTTCATGGTGTTGGCGACCTTGGCGACGGAGTCCTTGAGCAGCGCGATGGCCTTGTGCACGTCGGCGCTCCCGGCCAGCTGCGCGGCGAGCTCGACACGGCGATACGGGTTGGCCGTGTAGTTCTTGATGTCGTTGCCCATGACCTTGGCATTGCCGACCACGGTCTTGACGTTGTCCGGCGTGTTGATGCCGGTGCCGAACAGGCCTATCTCCAGCACCGTGCCTTCAACACCGCCGGCGCTCACGTATTCACCGACCTTGTAGGGGCGCAGCACCAGCAAAAAGATGCCCGCGGCGAAGTTGCTGAGCAGGCCGCTCCAGGCCGCGCCTATGGCCACGCCCGCGCCGGCCACCAATGCCGCGAAGCTGGTGGTCTCGACCCCGAAGTAGCCGAGGATGGCGACGACCAGCACGATGTTGAGCGCGACGTTGATGAAGCTCACCAGGTAGCGCTGCACCGTGGGGTCGATTTCCTGGCGCGTCATGGCCGCGCCGACCAGCCGCGTCACCAGGTGGATGAGCCAGCGGCCGATGATGAAGACGACGATGGCGCCTATGACCTTGAGGCCGAAGGCGACCAGGATGGGTTGGGCTTGTTCCATCCAGCTGCCTACTTGTGCGGTGTCCATGTGTGCTCCCTGTTTGCTTGTTAATACCGGACCATATTAGGGAGGCCGCATCCGCGTGTAAACAGGGTTTGGTGCTATTCGGTGGCCGCGCGGGCCATGCGCTCGCTTTTCCAATACACGTCATCGCCGCCGTTCATGCGATTCAGCACGCGCGACAGCACGAACAGCAAATCGCTCAGGCGGTTCAGGTAGTGGCGCGGTGATTCCTTGACGGGCTCGGCCGCGCCCAGCGCCACCACGGCGCGTTCGGCGCGGCGTGCCACGGTGCGGCACACATGGGCCAGCGCAGCGGCGCGCGAACCGGCGGGCAGGATGAACTCGGCCAGGCGCGGCAGCCTGGCGTTGTGCTCGGCCAGCGCGTCGTCGAGCAAGGCCACGGCCTCGGGCTTGAGCAGTTCAAAGCCGGGAATCGACAGCTCGCCGCCCAGGTTGAAGAGCTGGTGCTGCACCTCGACCAGCAGCTCGCGCACGCCGGGCGGCAGCTCTTCGCAGAGCAGCACGCCGATGTGCGAATTGAGTTCGTCGACGTCGCCCATGGCGTGGACGCGCAGGCTGTCTTTGGAGACGCGTGTGTTGTCGCCCAGGCCGGTGGTGCCGTTGTCGCCGGTGCGGGTTGCGATCTGGGAAAGTCTGTTGGCCATGGTGCGAAGGCGCGGGTCAGGCGCAGTGAAGGAAAGTCAAGGAGGCAAAGGGACTAAAAGAGACTGAAGCGGCAGCGTTACCCGGGGCAAAAAAATGTGTCGTCGTAGCCCATCATGTGAGTGAGGAAACACCCTGCAAAAGCGCTGGCCCTGGAGCGCGGGCTGCGTTGCAATGGCGGCTTGTTCACTTTTGATTGAAGGATTCCTCGCATGACCTTGCACACAACAGCAACCCAAGCTGCAAAACATTCTATTCCCAGCTTTGAGTTGCGCAGCGTGCTGCTGGTGGCCGCACTGGCCGTGGGCGCCGCCGGCGCCGCGCGGGCACAGACGGCCCCGCCTTCACCGGCCAGCCCCACCAGCCCGCCGTCGCAGATGGCGCCTTCGGCTGCACCCTCAACGGCTGTTCCGCAAAACCGCACCACCCCCAAGGACGTGGAAGCCGCCTTCGGCCGTGCCGACGCCAACAAGGACGGCAAGCTGGACCGCCAGGAAGCCGAGCACCTGCCGGCCGTGGCCCAGCGCTTCGAGCAGATCGACGCCAACCACGACACCTTTATCTCGCTGGCCGAGCTGACCAAGGCCGCCACCGGTTCCTGACGGTAAGGCTGCTTGGGCCTTGCTCCTTCCCCCGCTGGGGGAAGGTTGGGATGGGGGCTAGCGGCCGTGGCAACAGTGCGTGCTCTGCCGCCGCCGGCCCCTACCCCCGCCCTCCCCCAGCGGGGGAGGGAGCAAGAAGGGGAGAGATAACGCTTGTCCCCCAACCCTGCGGCCGCAACAGTCGCAGGCTCCGGGCCTCATTGGCAGACGTGGCACAAACGGCGCACCCGTCGTAAACTGTGCCACCACCCGGAGACAACAACCATGAACGCCCCCCTTCCCCAGCACCTGCTCCCCGAAATCCAGCAACGTGAGACCCCCGCCGCGCTGATTGATGCGCTGAAGGCGCGTTTTGCCGAGCGCTGCTCGACGGCCCTGGTGGTGCGCGAGCAGCATGGGCGTGATGAATCTTCTTTCGCCGCCCCACCGCCTTCGGCCGTGGTGTTCGCCGAAAGCACCACCGACGTCGCCGACGCGGTGAAGCTGGCCGGCCAGTACAACGTGCCCGTGATCCCCTTCGGCGTCGGCACCTCGCTCGAAGGCCATTTGCTGGCCGTGCAGGGCGGCATCAGCATCGACGTGAGCCGCATGAACAAGGTGCTGTCCATCAATGCCGAAGACCTGACGGTCACCGTGCAGCCGGGCGTGACGCGCAAGCAGCTCAATGAAGAAGTCAAAAGCACCGGCCTGTTTTTCCCGATAGACCCGGGCGCCGACGCGACCCTGGGCGGCATGAGCGCCACGCGCGCCAGCGGCACGAACGCCGTGCGCTACGGCACCATGCGCGAGAACGTGCTGGCGCTCGAAGTCGTCACCGCCGACGGCAGCGTGATACGCACCGGCACGCGCGCCAAAAAATCCTCGGCCGGCTACGACCTCACGCGCCTCATGGTGGGCAGCGAAGGCACGCTGGGCGTGATCACCGAAGTCACCGTCCGGCTCTACCCGCTGCCCGAGGCGATCTCGGCCGCGATATGTTCCTTCCCGAGCATCGAAGCAGCCGTGCGCACCACGATTGAAGTGATCCAGCTGGGCGTGCCGATCGCGCGCGTGGAACTCATCGACCACAACACCGTGCGCATGGTGAACGCGCATTCCAAGCTCACGCTGCGCGAGGAGCCCATGCTGCTGATGGAGTTTCACGGCTCCCCCAACAGCGTGAAGGAACAGGCCGAGCTGGTGCAGGAGCTTGCCAGCGGCCACGGCGGCAATGCCTTTGAATGGGCCAGCACGCCGGAAGAGCGCACGCGCCTGTGGACGGCTCGGCACAACGCCTACTTCGCGGCCATCCAGTCGCGGCCCGGCTGCCGCGCGATTTCCACCGACACCTGCGTGCCGATCTCGCGCCTGGCCGATTGCCTGCTCGAGTCGGTGGCCGAGGTCGACGCCAGCGGCATCCCTTACTTCCTCGTCGGCCACGTCGGCGACGGCAACTTCCACTTCGGCTACCTGATAGACCCGACCATCCCCAAGGAACGTGAAGTGGCCGAGGCGCTGAACCACAAGCTGGTGACGCGCGCGCTGGCGCTGGAAGGCACTTGCACCGGCGAGCACGGCGTGGGCCTGCACAAGATGGACTTCCTGGTGACGGAAACCGGCGACGGCGCGGTTGACATGATGCGCACCATCAAGCGCGCGCTGGACCCGAAGAACATCATGAACCCGGGAAAGATTTTTTCGCTGTCCTGAGGCGCTCGCCGGGTCTTGCTCCGGCTTGCGCGCTCTGGCCCTTTGCATGGACCTGCTGGCCGGGGGTTGCCCGGCGGCAACTCACTTTTCTTTTGCTTCGCCAAAAGTAAAGTAAGCAAAAGAAAAGGCGACCCGCAGTCTGGGTCCCCTACGCTGCGCTCCGGGGCAACCTGCGGTGCTCGAGCCAAGCGGGGTCCGGCTAAACTCGCTTCGCTCAGACAACGCCGGCCCTGATCCGCTTGTCTCTGCGCTCCTCGGCCCAGCCAGGACGGGGCAATCGGGATCGGATACCGGGGAGAGCTTGCCGGGTCGCCACGGCGGTGACTTGCTGCTTGCCGCTTGCTACTATTTGCCGCCGCGCAGGCGCTCGATCAGGCCGTTGAGTTCATCCATGGACGCGAACTGGATCGCGACTTCGCCCATGTCTTCGCGCTTGCCGTTGCGCTTGACCTGTTTCTTGATGCGCACTTCCACGTCGGCCATCAGCAGGTCGGCGAGTTCTTCTTCGACTCGGCGGGTGTCGCGCGATTTTTCCTTGGTGGCTTTTTGCGGTGTCAGTGAAAACTCGGCGCTGAGTTTTTTGACCAGGCTTTCGGCTTCGCGCACCGACATCTTTTTGGCGGTGATCTGGTTGGCGGCGGTGATCTGCGCGGCGCGGTCCAGGCCCAGCAGGGCGCGCGCGTGGCCCATGTCCAGGTCGCCGGCCATCAGCATGGTCTGCACGGGGTCGGCCAGGTTCAGCAAACGCAACAGGTTGGAGGCGGCGCTGCGCGAGCGGCCAACGGCCTGCGCGGCCAGCTCGTGCGTGAGGCCGAATTCCTTGACCAGGCGCTGCAGGCCGTGGGCTTCTTCGAGCGGGTTGAGGTCTTCGCGCTGGATGTTTTCAATCAGCGACATGGCGGCGGCCGCCTCGTCGGGCACGTCGCGCACCAGCACCGGCACGCTGTCCAGGCCCGCGATTTTGGCCGCGCGGAAGCGCCGTTCGCCGGCGATGATTTCGTACTTGCCGTCATTGGCGCCGGACGTCAGGCGCCGCACCAGGATGGGCTGCATGATGCCCTGCACCTTGATGGATTCGGCGAGCTCATAGAGCGCGCCTTCGTCCATGCGCGTGCGCGGCTGGTACTGGCCGGCGACCATGTCTTCAAGCCGCAGCGAGGCCGGCAGGCCCGGGCTGGTGGCGCTGGTGTTGGCGTTTTCCGCGTCGGTGGCGCTCTCGCTGACCTTGGGGCCCAGCAGGGCTTCGAGTCCGCGGCCTAAGCCCTTGGGTTTTTTGGTGACCATGTCTTTTCTTTCTTTCAATTTGAGGGAGTTCAGGGGGCCGTGAGGTCGCCGCCCAGTGACTGCAGCACGCCGCGCCAGAGGGCGTCGCGCTCTTCATAAGGTTGCACGTTCTGTTGTCCGCTGGGGCTTTCCCAGACGGAGGTCATGGCCATCACGATGCCGGTGGAAGGCTGCGCGTAGACGGTCTGGCCGTAGATGCCTTGCATCGCGAAGGTGCGGGCCTTGAAGGGCGCCAGCCAGAACTGGTAGCCGTAGCCGAAGTAGCGTGTGGCCGTGCGCGGCCGGAAGGCGGGCGGCTGGCGCGCCGGGTCGGTGGCGTCCAGCAGGTAGTCCAGCGGCACGACTTGTTGCGCGCCGGGCTTGCCGGTGTTTTTGTCGATGGCGCGGCCGTCGTTGGCGAGCAGCTGGCCGAGCCGGGCCCAGTCGCGCAGGCTGGCGTTGAAGGCGCCGTAGGCCTGCTCCTGCCCGTCGACCGAGATGCGCCAGAAGGCGTCGTGTTCGGCGCCCATGGGCTGCCACAGCCATTCGGTGCTGAGCTGGGCCATGTTCTTGCCGGTGGCGCCGGCGAGCACGCGGCCCAGCACGTCGGACTCGGCGCTGGCGTAGACGAATTTTTCACCGGCGGGCGAATGGCGGTCGGTGATGGAGCGCAGCACGTCGACCGGCTTGCCGCCGCCCGGCGCGCCCGAGGTGGCGCGCGAGAAACGCGAGATGTCGTCCTTGCCGTCGTAGCGTTCGGTGAAGGTGAGGCCCGAGCTCATGCGCAGCAGCTGGCGAACCGTGGTGGCGCCGTAGGGGCTGCCGGCCAGGTCTTTGGCGTATTTTTCGGCGGGGTCGTCGAGCGAGGCGATCAGCCCCAGCGAGACCGCCTTGCCGATGAGCAGCGAGGTCACGCTTTTGGCCATGGAGAACGAGAGGAAGCGCGCGTCGTCCTTGCGGCCGTAGCCGTAGTGCTCGGCGATGATCTCGCCGTTTTTCAGCACGATCAGGCCTGTCGTGCGCTGGCGGTCCAGGTAGTCGGCCAGCGTGTAGCCGGCGCCCTTGTAGCGATAGGCGATCGGTGCCGGGTTCGCCGCGCGCGGCAGTGGGCTGGCTTCGGGCGCGCGCGCGACGATGCGGGTCTGGATGCCGGGCACCTTGTCGAGCGCCGACCAGGAGCCGACGCGGTAGGGCTCGGTGTACCAGGTGGCGGTGCTGCCGATGGGGTAGCCCTTGGCCTGGTTGAGCGCGGCCTCGTCGGGTTCGGCCCGCGCGGCGCCGGCGGCCAGCGCGAGGGCCAGCAGCAAGGGGAGGGCGGTGGGCGTCATGCGGTGGTGGCGGGCGGCGTCAATTTTTGCAGTTGCTGCAGGCGCGCGTGCGCGTCGGGCCAGTCGCCCAGGCCGCTCTCGGCATTGAGGTGGCCGCGCGGCCCGGCATCGACCGGCTGGGCGCCCCAGGCCGCCGCGAACTGGCGCGCGCGTTCGGACGTGCAGTAGGGGTCGTCGCTGCTGTAGAGCAGCACGGCGGGAAAGGGCAATTTGTGCATCGCCACGGGCGACCAGCCGGGCACCATCTGGCGCACGTCGTCGCGCTCCACGTCGGGCGGGGCGACCAGCAGGGCGGCTTTGACGCGGCCGGTGTTTCTGGAATGCGAGGCCCAGGCTGCGGTCAGCATGCAACCCAGGCTGTGCGCGACCAGCACGGCCGGCTCGTCGCAGCCCAGCAGCACGTCTTCGAGCCGCGCGCTCCAGTCGCCGCGCAACGGGCGCATCCAGTCATGCTGCTCCACGCGTGCGTAGCCATGCGCGCGCTCCCAGCGGCTTTGCCAGTGGTCGGGGCCGCTGTTTTGCCAGCCGGGGAGGATCAGGACGTTGCGGGGATTCATGGCTCGCGGAATATCAACTGCTACTGTATTAATAGCTGAAAAACCACTGTTTATTAGGGTTTCCAGCCATTTGGCTTTACATCGCCTTGATACGGTCGACCATCTCTTCAGCAAAGGTGATGAAAGCCTGTGCGCCCTTGGAGGCCGGATCAAACACCACGCCGGGCAGGCCGTAGCTGGGCGCCTCGGCCAGGCGCACGTTGCGCGGGATCACGGTGTTGAAGACCTTGTCGGCGAAGTGTTCCTTGAGCTGGTCGCTGACCTGCTGCTGCAAAGTGATGCGCGGGTCGAACATGACGCGCAGCAGGCCGATGATCTGCAAATCCTTGTTGAGGTTGGCGTGCACCTGCTTGATGGTGTTGACCAGGTCGGTCAGGCCTTCGAGCGCGAAGTATTCGCACTGCATGGGCACGATCACGCCGTGCGCGCAGCACAGGCCGTTGAGCGTCAGCATGCTGAGGGACGGCGGGCAGTCGATCAGCACGAAGTCATACTGGCTGTCGACCGCGGCCAGCGCCAGCTTGAGGCGCTTTTCGCGGCGCTCGACGTCGACCAGCTCGACCTCGGCGCCGGCCAGTTCGCGATTCGCACCCAGCACGTCATAGCCGCATTTGTCGCTGTGCACGCGCGCTTCCGTCACCGAGGCGGATTCGAGCAGCACGTCGTAGACCGTCATTTCCAGCTTGCGCTTGTCCACGCCCGAACCCATGGTGGCATTGCCCTGGGGATCGAGGTCGATCATCAGGACCCGTTGGCCGACTTTCGCCAGGCCCGCCGCCAGGTTGACCGTGGTGGTGGTCTTGCCGACCCCGCCCTTTTGGTTGGCAATGCAGAAAATTTTGGCCATGTGTGCTTTTAGTTTTTGTTCGGATGAGGACGCGAAATGCGGGGGCGGCTTACTTGGAAATCGCCAGCTTGAGGCCAAAGCCGATCAGGAAGACACCGGCCAGCTTGTTCAGCACGACGGTGATTTTCGGGTTGGCGCGTATGCGCTCGGCCAGGTGGTAGGTGATCATCACCGAGCACAGGCCATACAGAAAAGTCAGCCCGGCAATCGTGGCCGCCATCACGGCAAACGTCTTGATGCCCTGGTGCTGGGCTGGGTCGACGAAGAGCGGGAAGAAGGCCATGTAAAACACGATGGCCTTGGGGTTCAGCAAGGTGATCATCATGGCCTGCTGGAAATAGTGGCGCGGCTTGATGTTCAGCAGCGGCGCGTCGCCGGGTTTGGCCAGCAGCATCTTGATGCCCAGCCAGGCCAGGTAAACGGCGCCCGTCCACTGGACGATGTGAAAAGCCGTCGGGTAGGCGGCCATGATGGCCGACACGCCGGCCACCGCGGCCCACAACAAAACCTGGTCGCCGGCGATCACACCGAAGGTCGCGCCCATACCGCCCGCGATGCCGCCCTTGCTGGTCGAGGTGATCAGCGCCAGGTTGCCCGGGCCGGGAATCAGCAGAAACACGATGATTGCGACGACAAAAGCGCCGTAGTCGGCCACACCGGTGGTAGCGACGAATGAGCCCAACATGGAGGTTCTCCAGAAAGTAGAGAGAAGCGAGAGGGCTTGAGTTTACGACAGGGGTATGCCGCCGGAATGCCAAAGAGGGCCAATCAAGGCCGATTCGGCACCCGCAACGGTTTCTTTTTGCGCCCTAGCAACGGGCCGGGCCCGATTTCAGGCCTGGTTTTCGGCTGCGGCGCCGGCCTTGGCCCGCATCCAGACAATGCAGCGCTCCGCGTTGAGCCCCGGCACCTGCAGTTGTTCCACGTGAAACACTTCCGCCCCGGCTGGCAAGGCGGCAATTTCGTCGGCCGGGTGCTTGCCCTTCATGGCCATCCAGGCGCCTTGGGGCGCCAGCGCGTCGGTCGACCAATTGGTGAAGTCGACCAGCGAGGCAAAGGCCCGGGAGCAGATCACCTCAAAGGGCGAGGTGATGGTTTCGACCCGGGCATGCAGCCCCGAGAGGTTTGGCAGCTTGAGCGCCAGTGACGCCTGCTTGATGAAGGCGGCCTTTTTGGCGACCGTGTCCACGCAGGTCACGACCACTTCCGGGCAGCAGATGGCAATGACCACGCCCGGAAGGCCGGCGCCGGACCCGACATCCAACAGGCGGGCACCTTGTTGCAGCCCGGCTTTTTGCAGATGCCGCCGCAAGGGCAACACCGCGGCCAGGCTGTCCAGCAGGTGGTGGGTCATCATTTCCGCCGGGTCGCGCACGGCGGTGAGGTTGTAAACCTTGGTCCATTTGCCGATCAGGTCCTGGTAGTCCAGCAGCTGGCCGACCTGGGCATCGCCCAAATCCAGTTGCAGCGCCTTCAGGCCAGCGCGCAATTCCTGTTCCCCGGCCCGCATCAGGCTTGGGCTTTTTCGGTGGAGGCGTCGGCCGCCTGCAGCGGAACCGTGTTTTTCCACAGATTCTTTTTCAGGTGCACGAGCAACAAGGACACGGTCGCCGGCGTGATGCCCGAGATGCGTGAGGCCAATCCCAGGGTTTCGGGCCGGTGTTTGGACAGGGTCTGGCGGGCCTCAAAACTCAGGGCCGTGACCTGCAGGTAATCCAGGTCGGCCGGCAGCTTGAGGTTTTCGTAGTGGGAGGCCCGCTCGACCTCGGTCTTTTGCAGGTCGATGTAGCCCGCGTACTTGGCCGTGATTTCGATCTGTTCGATCACGCTTTTGGCCATGTCGTCGCTGGCCGCCGCTTCGGCTGCCAGTTCAGGGTTGGCGTACTTGCCTTCCTCCAGCGACATCAGCCCGGCGTAGTTCACGTCGGGGCGGCGCAGCAGGTCCAGCAGGTTGTACTCGCGCTCTATGGTCTTGCCCAGCACACGCTCGGCCTCGGCCGCCGGCAGGTTGTTGGGGTTGACCCAGATGGCCCGGAGCCGGGCTGTTTCACGTGAAACAGTGTCGCGCTTGCGGTTGAAGGCATCCCAGCGGGCGTCGTCGACCAGGCCCAGCTCCCGGCCTTTTTCGGTCAGGCGCATGTCGGCGTTGTCCTCGCGCAGCATCAGGCGGAACTCGGCCCGGCTGGTGAACATTCGGTAAGGCTCGGTCACGCCCTTGGTGATCAGGTCGTCGACCAGCACGCCCAGGTAAGCCTCGTTGCGTGCCGGCAGCCAGGCATCTTTGCCCTGGCATTGCAGGGCAGCATTGACGCCGGCAAACAGGCCCTGTGCCGCCGCCTCTTCATAACCGGTGGTGCCGTTGATCTGCCCGGCGAAGAACAGGCCGCCAATCGCCCGGGTTTCAAAGCTCGATTTGAGCGCCCGCGGGTCGAAGTAGTCGTACTCGATGGCGTAGCCGGGCCGCAGGATGTGGGCGTTCTCCATGCCGGCCATGGAGCGCACCAGTTCGTACTGGATGTCGAAGGGCAGGCTGGTCGAGATGCCGTTGGGGTAGATCTCGTGGGTGGTCAGGCCCTCGGGCTCCAGGAAAATCTGGTGGCTGTCCTTGTCGGCGAAGCGGTTGATCTTGTCTTCCACGCTGGGGCAGTAGCGCGGGCCGATGCCGTCTATCTTGCCGGTGAACATGGGGCTGCGGTCAAAACCCGAGCGGATGATGTCGTGGGTGCGCTCATTGGTATGGGTGATCCAGCAGGACATTTGCTTGGGGTGGGCAATGCCGCCGCCCATAAAGCTGAACACCGGCACCGGACCTTCGATGCCGCCGGGCATGCCGTCGCCGGGTTGCTCGGTGCACTTGCTGAAGTCGATGCTGCGGCCGTCTATGCGCGGCGGCGTGCCGGTCTTGAGCCGGCCTTGCGGCAGCTTGAGTTCCTTGAGCCGGCTGGACAGCGACACCGCGGGCGGGTCGCCCGCCCGGCCCGCCGCGTAATTGTTGAGCCCGACGTGGATCTTGCCGTCCAGGAAAGTCCCGGCCGTCAGCACCACGGTGCGCGAACGGAACTTGATGCCGACCTGGGTGACGGCGCCGACCACGCGGTCGCCTTCCACCATCAGGTCGTCGACCGCCTGCTGGAACAGCCACAGGTTGGGCTGGTTCTCCAGCTTGCGGCGGATGGCGGCCTTATAAAGAATGCGGTCGGCCTGCGCCCGGGTGGCGCGCACGGCCGGGCCCTTGGAGCTGTTGAGGATGCGGAACTGGATGCCGCCTTCATCGGTGGCCAGCGCCATTGCGCCGCCCAGGGCGTCCACTTCCTTGACCAGGTGGCCCTTGCCGATGCCGCCTATCGAGGGGTTGCAGCTCATCTGGCCCAGCGTCTCGATGTTGTGCGACAACAGCAAAGTCTTGCAGCCCATGCGGGCGGAAGCCAGGGCGGCCTCGGTGCCGGCATGGCCGCCGCCGACCACGATCACGTCAAATTCTTGGGGGTAAAACATATCCAACCTTCAGGTCTTCCGACCGGCTACTAAGCATTAACTCTCTATCAATTCCGTGGCCAGGCCCATGCCGCGCGCCACCTGCGCCTGGCGCCTGTCCGCCGTGACGAACAGGTCTACCCGGCTGGCCAGCGCGCTGCCCACATGCAGGGCGTCCATGCCGCGCAAGGGGCCGTGCTCCATCGCCGCAAAGGCAAAGCGCTCGACATGCTCGTCCAGCGGCACCAAAGTCATGTCGGCCACGTCGCGCTGCGCCGCCGCCCAGGCCCGGTCAAACTCGGGGGCCGGCAGGCTGCCGTCGCGCCGGCGCCGCAGCAGGGCGGAAGCCACCTCGGTCTTGCAATGCGCCGCGACCAGCAACTCGCTGGCCGCCTCAAACAACATCAGTACGCGGTCGCGCCCGGTTTCGCTGGCGTAGCGCTTGGTCAGTGCCGACGCGTCGAACATCAGCCGCGCCTCGCCGTCGCGCGCCACCACCCGGGTGGCCGTGCCCGTGGCCTGCGCCGCATAAGCCGCCTGCGCTTTTTTCACCATGGCGATTCATTCCGCTCGTCCAGCACCGCCTGTGACAGCGACACGCCGGGCGGCAGGACCACGGGCTCAAACGGCGTTTTCCAACTGGGGATTTTGGCGGTGTCCGCTTCGGCCTTCAAGGGCACCAGCTCGGCCACCGGCTTGCCGTGCCGCAGTATGCGCACGGTCTCGCCTTGCTCTACCAGGTCGATCATGGCGGAAGCATTGGCGCGAAATTCACTTAGGGCAATGGTGTGCATTTTGTACAAATTGATAGGTTTTGTACATTTTAGCGGGATTGCCGGCGTGCAAGCGTGATAGCTGGCGCTTCACCCCACACCCTGTGGTGAAATCACCCCATGACCGCCCCCCAAAAACTCCTCATCTTCGCCGGCAGCACACGCCAGAACTCCTACAACCGCAAGCTGGCCCATGTCGCGGCCGCGCTGGCGCGCGCTGCGGGCGCCGAGGTCACCCACATCGAGCTGGCCGACTTCGACATCCCCATGTACAACGCCGACCTGGAAGCCAAGGGCACGCCACCCGACGTCATCAGGCTCAAGCAGATCATGTACGAGCACCCGGCCTGGATCATCTGCTCGCCCGAATACAACGGCAGCTACACCGCGCTGCTCAAGAACACCATCGACTGGGCGTCCAGCCCCGTCAAGAGCGACCCGGCCTGGCACGAGGGTTTCAAGTCCTTTAGCGGCAAGGTCGTGGGCGTGCTCAGCGCCTCGCCCGGCGCGCTGGGCGGCCTGCGCTCGCAAAGCCATCTGGTCCCGCTGCTGCTCAACGCGCAGTGCTGGGTCGCGCCCAAGGCCTTTGCCCTGGGCCGCGCCGCCGATGCGTTTGACGTCGACGGAAAAATGGGCAACGAAGCGCATGTGAAGAACGTGCAGGCCGTGATCGACCAGGTGCTGTTTGCCAGCGCGCGGCTGGCGACCTAGGTCCTCACGCAGCGCCGTCCAGCAGGCGCAAGCCCACCATGCCGGCCACCACCAGCGCCACGCAAGTAAGGCGCAGTGGCGAGGCGCTTTCGCCCATCCACAGGATGCCGATCAGCGTCACGCCGACCGAGCCAATGCCGGTCCAGATCGCGTAGGCCGTGCCCACCGGCAAGGTCTTGACGGCATGCGTCAAAAAGAAAATGCTGGCGCCCGCCGCGGCGATGCCCAGCACGCTGGGCCAGAGCCGGGTCCAGCCCTGCGAGGATTTGAGGAGCAGGGCCATCGCGATTTCGACAATGCTTGCGGCGAGTAGATAAAACCAGGCCATCGGGAGTCTTTCTTGGGAGAAGAGGTGGAAAAGGTGGAACACGTTGAAGAGCCGCCAGCTTAGGTTTACGATCACCCACAGGCAAGTACGCACCTTCTGGTAACCATGACAATTCCCACCGACACCCCCGCCGATTCCTCCACTGTGTTTAGCCAGGCCTGCCCATCGCGCCAGGCGCTGGAGCTGGTCGCCAGCAAATGGGCGCTGCTCATCATTCCGGCGCTGGCAGAAGGCGCGGTGCGCAACAACGAGCTGATGCGCAAGATAGAAGGCATCTCGCAAAAAATGCTGACGCAGACCCTCAAGGAGCTGGTGCGCAACGGCCTGGTGCTCAGGTTTGACAGGCAGACCGTGCCGCCGCACGTCGAATACCAGCTCAGCGCCCTGGGCCAGTCGCTCAGCGAAACATTGATCCCGCTGGACAACTGGGCCGAGCGCAACCACCAGAACCTGAAGACGGCGCGCGAACGCTTCGACGCATCCTTTATGTAATGAGCAGCGGGCCGGCAGGGTTAGCCTCATTAGCGCAACCACGTAGCCGGCCCCCACGCATACGGTCCTATATTGGACGCCACGACAACGATACGGAGACATGAACATGAAACACACCAACACACGCCGCGGCGCCCTGCAATTCGGCCTCAAGGCCGGCGGCGCGCTCGCCGCGGCCTCGGCCTTTCCCGGGCTGCTGCATGCGCAGGCCGGCTGGCCCAGCAAACCGATACGCCTGCTGGTGCCCTTCGCACCCGGCGGCAGCTCGGAAATCGTCGCGCGCTCGGCCGCCAACGAACTCACCAAAAGCCTGGGCCAGACGGTCTTTGTCGAGAACAAGCCCGGCGCCAGCGGCAACATCGCGATGCAGGAATGCGCGGCCTCCACCGACGGCCACACCATCATCCTGGGCCACATCGGCACCATGGCGGTCAATCCCTTCATCTTCGACAAGCTGCCCTTCGACACCAACCGGGACTTCAAGCCCATCTCGCTGCTGGCCAAGGTGCCCAGCCTCTACGTCGTCAATGCCAACGTGCCGGCCAACAACCTCAAAGAGTTCGTCGCGCTCGCCAAGTCCAAACCCGGCCAGCTCAACTACGGCTCGGCCGGCAACGGCAGCGCCGGCCACCTGGCGTTTGAGTACCTGAAGGTCGCCACCAACATCTTTGTGCTGCACGTGCCTTACCGCGGCACCGGCCCGCAGCTCACCGACCTGCTGGCCGGCCGGCTCGAAGCCGCCAGCGTGGGCGCGCCCGCCATCCTGGCGCACATCAAGTCCGGCAAGCTGCGCTGCATCGCCACCGGCACCAAAGAACGCCTGTCGCAATTGCCCGACGTGCCCACGGTGGCCGAAAGCGGCTACCCCGGTTTTGAAATGACGCAGTGGTACGGCCTCAATGCGCCCGCCAACATGCCGCAAGCCGCCATCGACAAGATCGCCGAAGCCTGCAACAAGGCCATGCGCAACCCGCAGGCCACCGAACGCCTGCGCGGCGACACCGCCCAGCCCGTGGGCGACACGCCCGCGCAGTACGGCGCCTTCATCAAGGCCGAACAGGCGCGCTGGAAAGAGGTGGTGGCGCGCGCGAAAATCAAGCCCGACTGAGTGCCACCATGAACTGCCGCCCCGGCTGCGGCGCCTGCTGCATCGCGCCGTCCATCAGCTCCGCCATTCCCGGCATGCCAAACGGCAAGCCGGCCGGCGTGCGCTGCGTGCAGCTGGGTGATGCCAACCAGTGCCTGATCTTCGGCCGGCCAGAACGGCCTGCCGTGTGCGGGCAGCTCATGCCGGCTGCGGAGATGTGCGGCGCCGATGCGGGCGCCGCGATGCGCTGGCTGGCCCAGCTTGAAAACGACACACGCCCCGCGCTAACGCGACATATTGCCTAAAGCTTCCAGCCGCGCCGCCGAGACAATTTCGATGCATCTGTAGCGCAGCGCGATGGCGCCTTGCGCCACCATGGCCTTGAGTTCCACCGACAGCGTTTGCCGGCTGATGCCCAGCATCATGGCCAGCGCTTCCTGCGACACCGGCACCACCGGCCGCGCCTTCAGCGCCTGGGTGGCGTCGCCGTGCGCCAGCAGCCGCAGGCGGCGCGCCACGCGCGCGCGTGTCGAGCGCAGCGCCGCGTCTTCCAGCATGCCGTAGAGCGAACGCACGCGCGCAGCCAGCAGGCCGGCAACGGCCCGCGCGAAGGGCGCGCCTTCCATCAGCGCGGCAAAGGCCGGTTGCGGCACCACCAGCACTTCCACCGCCGACTGGGCTGTGGCGTCGTGGGTGCGTGGCTCGCCGTCCATCAGCGAGATTTCGCCTATCCAGTTGCCGGCCTCCAGCACCACCAGGATGGCCTCGCGCCCGTCCTCACGCAATGAAGAGATCTTGAGCCGGCCGCCCAGCAGGCCATAAAAGCCGCCGGGCGCATCGCCCTGGCGGAACAGCATCTCGCCGGGCCGCAGGCGCAGCAGCTCGGCGGAATCGAGCAGCGCCTCGCGGTCCGCCAGCGGCAGCGCGCCAAACCAGGGGTTGGCCGACATGCGGTCCATCAGGGACGGCGGGGCAGGCGGGGAGGGTGTCGCGGGAACGATAGGCATGCGGCCAATTGTCAAATTTTTGACAGTTCGCCGTCAAGCGACAACGTATCGTGCAAACAAGGCAGCTTCAAGACCGCCCTTTCCCCCAAACATGCCACGGAGACAAATCATGCATATCCCATCCCTCAAGGAAGTCGTCAGCGCCGAAGAATGGCAACTGCGCTGCGACTTGGCCGCCTGCTACCGCCTTGCCGCGCTGTACGGCTGGAGCGACCTGGTCTTCACCCACATCAGCGCCAAGCTGCCCGAGTCGGTCTCCGGCGCCGGCAAGCACCACTTCCTGATCAACCCCTACGGCCTGATGTTCGACGAGATCACCGCGTCCAGCCTGGTCAAGGTCGACGGCCAGTGCAACAAGCTCATCGATTCGCCTTTCCCGGTGAACCCGGCCGGCTTTGTGATCCACAGCGCCGTGCACGAGGCGCGCGCCGATGCCGGCTGCGTGATGCACACGCACACGCGCGCCGGCGTCGCCGTCAGCGCCCAGCAGTGCGGCGTGCTGCCCATCAGCCAGCAGTCCACCTTTGTGCTGGCCTCGCTGGCCTACCACGGCTATGAGGGCGTGGCCTTTCGCGACGACGAAAAGCCGCGCCTGCAGGCCGACCTCGGCAGCGCCAACTTCCTGATGCTGCGCAACCACGGCCTGCTGGTCGTGGGCAAGACGATTGCCGACGCCTTCCTCAGCATGTACACCTTCGAGAACACCTGCCGCATCCAGCTCGATGCGCAGGCCGGCGGCCCGCTCACCGAGGTCAACCCGCTCATCGTCAAGGGCGTGGCCGAGGCCATGCGTGTGCAGACCGGCGGCATGGGCGGGGCTTTTGTCTGGCCCTCGCTGATCCGCAAGCTCGACAAACTCGATGAAAGCTACAAATCATGAGCGGCTCACCCCTGGTTGCGCAGCTGCTCATCGTGGCGCTCGCGCTGGTCATGCTGGGCCTGGGCCTGACGCTCAAGGTCGAGGATTTCACGCGCCTGCTCAAATACCCCAAAGCCGTGGTGGTCGCGCTGGTGCTGCAGGTCATAGTCCTGCCCGTGGCCTGCTACGCCATCATCGTGCTGCTGAATGTGCCGCCGCTGTTTGCCGTGGGGCTGATGCTGCTGGCGGCCTCGCCGGGCGGCATCTCGGCCAACCTGTTCAGCCATCTGTTCGGCGGCAACGTGGCCATGAACATCTCGCTGACCGCCATCAACACCTTGCTGTCCATCGTCACCATGCCGGTCATCGCCAACTGGGCCATCAATACCTTCGCGAAGACAGGGCAGGTGGTGCCGCTGCAATTCGGCAAGGTGGTGGAGGTCATCGTCATCGTGCTGGTGCCGGTGGCCGTCGGCATGTGGCTGCGCACCGTCAAGCCGGGCTGGGCCGCGCGCAGCGAGAACCCGACCAAGATCTTCAGCATCATCGTGCTGGTGGTCGTGGCGGTGGGTGCGGTCGTCAAGGAATGGCAGGCGCTCAGCGGCGGCTTCGCGGCCATAGGCCCGGCCGTGCTGGCGTTCAACCTCGTGAGTTTGCTGGCGGGTTATTACGTGGCGCGGGCGACGGGGCTGGACAAAGCGATTTCCACCGCCATCAGCTATGAGATCGGCATCCACAATGCGACGCTGGCGATCTTCATCGCGCTGGCCGTGCTGAACAACGTCCAGCTGGCGCTGCCGGCGGCGATTTATTCCTTCAGCATGTACATCACCGCCACGCTGTTCGGGCTGCTGGTGCTCAAGCGCCGCGGTGCGCCTGGGATTGCGGCGGGGCAGGCCCCGCAGGCGCGCTAGGAGCCTGGGCGGCAGAAGGAGCATCGGCTGCAAAGCGAGCGCAGCGGTCCATTTTTCACCGGCTTTTTTGCCCCATAGCTACGGCTATGGGTCTGCAAACCCGGCAAAAACTGTCCTCGCTGGGCTCGCTTTTCGCTTCGATGCCTTCTGCCGTCCAGGCTCCTAGCCGACGACGACAGACAGCGCCGGTGCCGGCACGTCGCCCGCGCCCGCGGGGAGCAGGTCCCCCTCGGTGATGGTCAGCTCCTTGCGCAGCATCTGCACGCCGCCGAAAATCGTGGCGAAAGCCACGTCCTTGGCGTCACGGCCGGTGCCCACACGCACGAGGCGGTCTATGGGCGCCATGCGCGTCGGGTCAAAGATCACCCAGCGGCCGTCCAGCCAGGCTTCAAACACGGCATGGAAGTCCTCAGGCGGTTCCTCGAAATGCACATAGCCCACCACCAGCCGGGCGGGAATGTTCAGCGCCCTGCACATCGTGATGCCCAGGTGCGCGAAGTCACGGCAGACGCCCGCGCGCTGCACAAACACCTCTTGCGCGGTGGTCGTGGAATTGCTGAAGCCCGGCAGATAACCGATCGAGTCGTGGATCCAGTTTTCAATGGCGCGCACCCGGCTTATGCCGGGCGGCAGATGGCCGAACAGCTGCTGCGCGGCACGGCTCATCACGTCGGATTCGCAATAACGGCTGGGCATCAGGTAGCGCAGCACTTCGTCGGGCACGGCCGTCACCGGCGTTTCGTCCAGGTGCAGCGGCACCGGCGCCGGATGCAGTTCCATGCGCGCGTGGTAATTGACCGACAGCACCCCCTTGGACGCGTCCAGCCGGATGAAACGGTTCCCGCTGCGTTCGTCGGAAAAGTTACGCACCTTCATGCTGGGGGTAATGGTCAGCCGCTCCTCCACCGCGTGATGGCTTTCATGAAAAGCCGTCTCGATGTGAAACAGGAAATGCGACGGTGCGCTGACTTCATACTCCAGCAGCAAATCGATCAGGGTGGTGTGCATAAAACGGGGCGTCGTGAAAGGAGCCTGGGCGGGCAAATAAAGAAAAGGGCAAAACCACCCTCTCTCAGAGGCGGGTACGGTGGCTGACGTTCCGGTTTGGCGCGGGCGCAAACCAGTTCTGGCAGGTCACAAAAACAATGCGCGCGGCACGCTCCAGCACGTCGGCCGAAGGCTCGGCTGGCCGGCGCGCGCGCAGGCGGTTGACGAGCAGGAATTCAGCGATGCTGGCCTGGAAACCCAGCTTGCGCTTGGCGATGGGCAGCGGCAAATCCGGCGCCGATGCCGTGGCGCGCGGCCCCGACCACGGCTGGAACAGCCGCTGCCGGAAGCGCGACACCATGGTGGGCGCCGCGCTGGCTGGGTTCACGCGAGGCGTCATTTACTTCAGCGCTTTTCTCGCCGCGCCCACGCCGAGGGCAGCGAGGATCAGGAACACGACGGCGAGGATCAGGAACAGCCCGAACAGGATCTTGGCAATACCGGCCGCGCCCGCCGCCACGCCGCCGAAACCGAGGGCGCCGGCAATCAGTGAAATCAGGGCAAAAATAATCGCGTACTTGAGCATCTTGGCCTCCTGTGGAAGGTGAGGGGCCCGGCCGCATGCGCAAATGGCGCCAGGCGAGACCGGGGGTCTGCGCACCGCGTTGGCGCCATGTAAACGGAACCATCGCGGTGATGTCCCATGCTAAAAGTGCGCGCGTCCGCGACCCATCAGCAGCGCCCGCTTGCCGCTGTAGGACAAGGGCGCAGCTCCTGCCACTCGCTATGATTTTTCTAGCAAAACAGCCTTATTTCATCGCAATGACTGGCTTATTTGCCAAAGAGTCCGCGAATGCTGTTGCCGAGTTTTTCACCGACGCCGGCGCCCGCCCCGGTGCCCACGCCGGGCATCAGCACCGTGCCTATGGCCGCGCCCAGCAGGGCCGAGCGCGACAGCGTGACTTCGGGCTTGTCCAGCGTGCCGCCCACCACCAGCGGCACGCCCACCGCGCCGCCCAGGGCGCTGCCCAGCTTGCTATCGCCGGCCAGGTTCACGCTCACGCGGCCGCTCAGCGCCTTGGCCGGCGAGATGGCGACCTCGCCGGTCGCGCTCAGCGCGCCCGAACTCGCCACCAGGTTGCTCAGCTGCGCCGCCTTGCCGTGCGTGCTGACCTGCCCCGCCAGCGTGTCCAGCTGCGTCTGGCCGCCGCGGCTCAGGCCTATGGTCTTGACCGCCTTGGCCAGGTCCAGGCCGTTGAGCACCGCGTTGCGCACCGTGAAGGTGGTCTGGCTTTGCAGCGCCTCGACCAGCGCGCCCGTGGTCGCGGCGCGCGCGCTCAGCGTCGTGGTCGCCTCCAGCCGGCCCGTCAGGGATTTGCTGGGCGCGGTCAAGGCCGAGACCTCGACGCCCTGCGTCTGCAGCTTGCCCTGCAACTGCAGCTCTTCGCGCGCCGAAGTACCCACCGGCACTTTCTTCAGGCCCAGCCGGCCCTCCACCTTGCCGCCGCCCACGTCCACGCGCAGCGCCCATTCATCGCCCGCGGCGCCGGCTTGGGCCTCCTTGGCCTCCTCGCGCTTGAGGCTGGCTTCCAGCCCCTGCAGGTTGCCCTGGACCCGCTTGAGCGACACCATGTCGGGCAGGCCGTCGTCGCCCAGCGTGGCTTCGGCGTTCACCGTGGTGCGCGCGCCCGTGGCATTGACCCAGGTCACCTCGTCCAGCACGGTGCGGCGCGGCAGCCAGTCCGTGGGCGCCTGCGCGGCCTCCGCGGCCTGTGCGCCTGGCGCGGGAGCGGCGGCCGCGGGCTGGGCTTTTTTCTTTTGCAGCAGCAGCAAGACCGCGTCAATGCCCTGCTGCGGCAGCACGGCCTTGCGCACCAGCAGGGTGGACACCGCCAGCCGGCCCTTGAGCAGCGGCTGCCACTGCGGCCGCACCTCCACGCGCCCCAGCGTGAGGGGCGGCTTGCTCTGCACCGAAATGCCGCTGAGCGCCACCGCCGGCAGCGGCCAGACGTCCACCGCGACGCGGTCCAGCGCCACCGGCACGCCCAACGCGGCCGAGGCCTCGCGCTCCACGCGCTGGCGGAAATCGTCGGTGCTCACCCAGCGGTGCAGCGTGAACGCCACCGCCGCCAGCAACACCATCAAACCCAGGGCCAGGAACACCAGCCATTTGAAAACTTTTGCCATGCGGCTATTGTGGCGGGGCGCGGCACGGGAATGGCGAACGGCGTCCCGGCCTGCAGCAAAAATTGCCGGTTGCGGCTAGCATCAGGGGCTGTACAGCACAGTTTCCCCGCAACACAAAGGACGCACCATGAAGCTTTATTACTCCCCCGGCGCCTGCTCCCTCTCCCCGCACATCACGCTGCATGAGTCGGGCCTGAAGTTCGAGCATGTGGCCGCACCCACCAAGACCCACCAGCTGGACGACGGCACCGACTACTACACCATCAACCCCCTGGGTTACGTGCCCCTGCTCGAGCTCGACGATGGCACGCGCATCGCCGAAGGCCCGGCCATCGTGCAGTACATCGCCGACCAGGTGCCCGAGAAAAAACTCGCGCCCGCCAACGGCACGCTGGAGCGCTACAAGATGCAATCGTGGCTGACCTTCATCGGCACCGAGCTGCACAAGGGCTTCAGCCCGCTGTTCAACGCCGCCACGCCGGCCGAGTACAAGACCATCGTCATCGACAAGCTGATGTCGCGCCTGAAGTGGGTGGACGGGCAGCTTGCCGGCAAGCAATACCTGATGGGCGATGCTTTCAGCGTGGCTGATCCTTACCTCTTCACCGTCACCAACTGGGCGCCCCGAGTCGGGGTGGATATTTCGGGGTTTGCCAACCTGGCGGCTTTCCGTGAGCGCGTTGCTGCCCGCCCTGCGGTGCAGGCGGCCATGAAGCATGAAGGCCTGACGAAGTAAGCCCACCCCCGTCCAGGCTCACTGCGTGTAGCCTGTTCCCCCCTTCGAGGGGGCGGCGCCTGCGGCCCGGCAAAGCCGGTTCCGCGGCCCCCGCCGGTTTTGTCCGCGGGGCTCCATCTATCATGAATTCAGCAACCCGTGTTGGGCACGCCAATCAGATCAGGGCCAAACTGGCCCTGTTTTAAATTCACAACCCCATTCCCGACTTCAGGACCTTTCCATGCCTACCCTCTTCGACACCAACAAAGCCGGCGACCTTGAGCTGGCCAACCGCATCGTCATGGCGCCGCTCACGCGCAACCGTTCGCCCAACGCCATCCCGCCCGACATCGCGCAAACCTATTACGCCCAGCGCGCCAGCGCCGGCCTGCTGATCACCGAAGCCACCGCCATCAGCCACCAGGGCCAGGGCTATTCGGACGTGCCGGGCCTGTACGGCAGCGAGCAGCTCGACAGCTGGAAAAAAGTCACCCACGCCGTGCATGAAAAAGGCGGCAAGATCGTCGTACAGCTGTGGCACGTGGGCCGCGTCTCGCACACCAAACTGCAGCCTGAAGGCGGCAAGCCGGTCGCGCCTTCGGCCATCACCGCCAAAACCAAGACGGTGCTGATCGAGGACGGCGTGCCGACCTTTGTTGAAACCTCCGAACCGCGCGCGCTGGACGCCGGCGAACTTCCGGGCATCGTCCACACCTTTGCCGCCGCCGCACGCAATGCGGTCGAGACCGCCGGCTTTGACGGCGTGGAAATCCACGGCGCCAACGGCTACCTGCTGGACCAGTTCCTGAAAGACGGCAGCAACAAGCGCACCGACGACTACGGCGGCAGTATTGAAAACCGCGCCCGCCTGCTGCTGGAAGTCACGCGCGCCGTGGCGGACGCGGTCGGCGGCGGCAAAACCGGCATACGCCTGTCGCCCGTCACCCCGGCCAACGACGTGAACGACAGTACGCCGCAAGCGCTGTTTGAATACGTGGTCAAACAGCTTGCTTCCCTGAACCTGTCTTACATCCACGTCATCGAGGGCGCCACCGGCGGCCCGCGTGAAATCGAAGACCGCCCATTCGACTACAAGGCGCTGAAAGCCGCCTACCGCAGCGCCGGCGGCAAGGGCGCGTGGATGGTCAACAACGGCTACGACCAGGCCCTGGCCGAAAAAGCCATCACCGACGGCGCCGACCTGGTCGCCTTCGGCAAGCCTTACATCGCCAACCCCGACCTGGTGGAGCGGCTGCGCGCCAAGGCGCCGCTCAACACGCCGGACAAAAACACCTTTTACGGCGGCCGCGAAAAAGGCTACACCGACTACCCGGCGCTGGCAGCGTAATCACGGCCGGCGTTCACCGCAAAAAAAGGCTGCAGGGTTTGACCCCGCAGCCTTTTTTTCTTTTTTGCCACTGGCTCTTTATCGCTGGAACAACAAACCCTTTGCGGCAGCGGCCGGTTCGCCGCGTTTAATCGCTTCGTCACAATCGGCCTTCACCATCAGCGCTTTGTTACAAAAAGCGCCCTGATGAAAACAACGTACCGATTTCGCCTCCTGCCCGTCGCCGTGGCCTTGCAAGCCCTCTTCGCGATTCCGGCGCATGCCCAGTTCACCGTCAACCCCGGCGTCACCAACAACACCGCACAGACCCTCACGGGTGCTGCCGGCACCGTGCTGGGCGGCGGGATCCTGTCGGTGGGCGGTGCGACGAGCACCATCACCGTCAACGCCGGCACCTCGTCCATCACCAACTCCGGCACCATCAGCCAGACCGGCACCGGCCGCACGATAGACGCGAACACCGGCACGCCCAACCTCACCATCACCAACAACCTGGGCGGCGTGATCACCGCCGTGGGCGGCGAAGTGATACGGCTGAACCGCCCCGCCGGCAGCTACATCATCAACAACCAGGGCACCATCTGGCAGACCAGCACGACGCCGGGCGGCAGCCGCGCCATCAAGGCCGACGCGGCCTACACCTCGACCAACAACCAGATCATCAACGGCTCGGCAAGCAACACCGGCGCCATCATCCGCTCCGACGCCAACGACGCGATACGCCTGGGCAACAACTTCACGCTGACCAACTACGGCAGCATTTTTTCGACCGGCGTGGTCAACACCAGCTGCCCGAACTACCTGAAGACGCCCGTCAACCTGTGCGTCGCCGACCTCTCGGCGGCCGACGGCGTGGCGATTGAAAACGCCCGCTCCAACGTCGTCATCCTCAACTACGGCAGCATCACCGGCCCGCGCCACGGCATCGACGGTGGCGACCCGGTCGCCACCGCGGCCGACGCCAACCTGATAGGCGCCGACCGCCTGATCGTGACCTCCACCGGCCCCAACGGTGTGACCTTCGACCGGGTCTCCGGCGGCGTCACCACCTCGGGCGTCAAGATCGTCAACCCTGTCGTCATCAACTACGCCGGCGGCGTGCTCACCGGCAACAACGGCTCGGGCGTGGGCCTGGACGGCCACGGCGTGGTCATCAACTACGGCACCATCACCGGCAAGTACGCGGGCGCCGGCAAGGTCTATGACCACGAAGGCCTGGGCCGCACCACCAGCAACGGCGACGGCGACGGCGTGGACATCGACGGCATCGCCTATGTCGAAAACTACGGCCGCATCGAAGGCCTGGGCGCGGGCGGCTTCGACTCAGGCGGCAACCCCAACGGCGCGGACGGCATCGCCGCCGGCGGCGGCACCATCATCAACCACGCAGGCGCGACGATCTTCGGCCAGTCCAAGGGCATCCTGGTCGACGACGGCGCCAACGGCACGGCGATCGCGGCCGGGCGCGGCACCGCCACGGCCACCGGCGGCGCCGTGAAGATTTCCAACGAAGGCACGATCACCGCCGAGAAGGGCGTGGCCATCGGCCTGGTCGGCAACTTCAACGACAGTCTCACCAACTTGGCGACCGGCGTGATCACCGGCGGCAAGGACGCGGTCCGCGTCGACCTCGGCGCCAGCACCGCGCCGGCCGCGGCCGTCCAGATGGGCGGCGGCGACGACACCCTGACCAACTACGGGCGCATCGAAGGCAAAAATGGCCTGGCCATCGACATGGGCGCGGGCAACGACACGGTCGCGTTGTTCAATGGCGGCAGCACCGGCGTCATCGTCGGCACGGTCGACGGCGGCAGCGGCACCGACACGCTGGAAACCGGCGGCACCCAGTCCTTCGCGCCCGGCGCCGTCATTGGCTTTGAAAACTTCATCGTCCGCAACGGCAGCACCACCTTCACCTACGGCCTGGGCCCGGTCGCCGGCGTGCAGGTCGACAGCGGCGCGACGCTGCAGGTCAACGGCGCCCTGTCCCTGTCCGGCAACTTCACGGTCAACGGCACCTTCAAGGCCGCGACCGACACAGCGCCGCGCAGCATCGCGGTCGGCGGCAACTTCGCGCAAGGCGCAAGCGGCGTGCTGGAAGCCGGCATAGGCGGTGGCAACGTTTCCGACAAGATCAGCGTCACCGGCAGCGCTACCCTCGCCAACGGTGCGACCATCCGCCCCGTCCCGCGCGGCTATGTGGCCGGCGGCGCCTACACCCTGGTCTCCGCCGCCGGCGGCCTGAACGCCACGCCCGCCGGCCTGGTGGTGGCCAATACCGCGCTGGTCAACTACACGCTGGCCAAATCGGGCAACGACCTGGTGCTGACCGCGCAGCGCGCCACCACACTGGGCGCCCTCGCGCCGGCCAACCTGGGAAGCATGGGCGCCGCGCTGGAAGCGCTGGGCCAAAGCGGCGGCGCCAACAGCCTGTTCGCCGCGCTGGAAACCCTGCCCACGACGCAAGCGGTCAGCGATGCACTAGCGCAGATCGCGCCCGACACCGCGCGTGGCGCCCAGCAGGCCTCGCAGCTCGCCACGGGCACCATCTTCTCCTCGCTGGAAAGCCGCATGGACGCCGGCCGCGACGGCGCGCTGGCCCAGGGCCAGACCGGCCTGGCCGCCGGCGGCGATACCAGCCGCCGCATGTGGCTGCAGGGCACGGGCGGGCAAGGCCGCCAGGATGCGCGCAACGGCGGCCCCGGCTACAAGCTGCACGCCTACGGCCTGGCCACCGGCCTGGAGGTCGACCGCTCGGCCAATGAACTCATGGGCATGTCCCTGGCCTACACCGAGGCCGGCACCGACGGCAAGGACGCCGCGCAAGGCGACCAGGTGCGCGTCAAGGCCTTTAACCTGGTCGGCTACTTCAGCCAGAACCGCGCGGACATGACGCTCGACGCCTCGGTGCTGCTGGGCTACAACAACTACAAGAGCGAACGCCAGGTGGCCTTCCCCGGTTTCTCCGAAATCGCCAAGGGCGACTACAAGGGCTGGCAGGCCGGCGCCCGCGTGGAAGTGGGTTTCCCCTTCACACTCGGCGCTTCGTGGTCGGGCCGCTGGCTGGCCGGCGGCCGCGCCGGTTACCTGGCCACCGACGGCTACACCGAAACCGGCAGCGTCGCCGCACAGCGCGTGGATTCCAACAGCGCCAGCAGCCTGCAGTCGGTGCTCGGCACCGAGCTCACACGGGCGCTGTCCGGCACCAGCTCGCTGCAGCTGCGCGCGCGTTACCTGCACGAGTTCGCCAACACGCCGGACATCAAGGCCTCGTTCGTCGCCGGCGGCCCGGGCTTTGTCGCCGGCGGCGTGCAGCCCGGCCGCGATTCGCTGCAGCTGGGCGTGGGCTACCGCAGCGTCAGCGCGCAGGGCGTGACCTTCACGCTGCGCTACGACGCCGAAGTCAGGTCCGGTTACCTGGGCCACCAGCTGTCGGCGCGCGCCATGTGGGCGTTCTGAACATCGTCAAGCGCCTCACGGTTCTCCTGGCCGCCCTCGCCGTGGTGGCCGGGCTCGCCGGCTGCGCCACGACCAGCCCCGAAGCGCGCCGGCAGTCAGCGCTGGCCCTGGCCACGCCCTCGGGCTGGCAGGCCAGCACGCTGGCGGCCAGTGACTTCCGCCTGCTGGCGCTGCACCCCGCGCCACAACCAACGCCCGAACTCGCGGTCTTTATCGAAGGCGACGGCCTGGCCTGGCTGGACCCTCGCACACCGTCCGCCGACCCGACGCCTGTCGAGCCCATCGCCTTGCGCCTGGCGCTGGCCGAGCGCCATCGTCTCAGCGCTTACCTGGCCCGGCCTTGCCAGTTCGATGCGCCACTGGCTTCCGGCAACTGCCGCGTTTCGCATTGGACGCAAGCGCGCTTCTCGCCGGAAATCATTGCCGCCATGGACCAGGGCCTGTCGCAACTCAAGGCGATGTTTGGTGCGCAGCGGCTGGTGCTGGTCGGTTATTCCGGCGGCGGCGCGGTCGCGGCTTTGCTGGCCGCGCGGCGCCAGGATGTTTCGCTGCTGGTCACCGTGGCTGCCGTGCTGGACCATGAGGCCTGGACAGGCGCGCAAGGCCTTTCGCCGCTGCAAGGTTCGCTCAACCCCGCCGATGAATGGGCGGCGCTGCGCGGCCTGCGGCAAATCCATTTTGTCGGCCAGCAGGACAGGGTGGCCGGCAGGGCCGCCGTGCAGCCTTTTGTGGATCGTTTTGCGGCCGCGGAAAGGCCCAGGCTGATCGAAGTTCCGGCGTTCACCCATACCTGCTGCTGGGCCGAAGCCTGGCAGCGGTTTTCGCCACCCTGAACCCCGCTGCTTTGGCGGCAGCACGCAGGCGCTACGATAGCGCCCATGCTCAACAAGCCGCGCATCCTTGTGGTCGAAGACGAGTCCGGCATCGCCGACACGATCCAGTATGTGCTGGCCACCGACGGGTTCGCGCCGGTGTGGTGCAGCACGGCCCAGCAGGCTTTGCAGGAATTTGCCGCCGAAACACCGGCGCTCGCCATCCTGGACGTGGGCCTGCCCGACCTCAACGGCTTTGAATTGTTCAAGCGCCTTCAGGCCCTGCCCGGCGGCGCCCATGTGCCCATGCTGTTCCTGACGGCCCGCAGCGACGAGATCGACCGCGTGGTCGGCCTGGAGCTCGGCGCCGACGACTACATCGCCAAACCCTTCTCGCCACGCGAACTCGTGGCAAGGGTGCGCGGCATCCTGCGCCGCAGCGTGCGCCCACCGCCAGCGGCCGCGCGGCCCTCAACGGTATCCGCCGCCACCGCCGCGCCGTTCGTGCTCGACGAAGAGCGACGCCAGATCCGCTTCTATGGCCGCACGCTGGAGCTGTCGCGCTATGAGTACGGCATCCTGCGCCTGCTGGTGCTCAAGCCCGGCCGCGTCTACACGCGCGACGAGCTGCTGGACAAGGTCTGGGAAGACGGCAGCGGCAGCCTGGACCGCACGGTAGACGCGCACATCAAGACACTGCGCGCCAAGCTCAAAGCCGTGGCGCCGCACACCGAGCCCATCCGTACCTCGCGCGGCTCGGGCTACGCGCTGGCCGAAGACCTCCCCGCCCCGTGACCAAAAGAAACCGCATCTTCATCGGCATCCTGCTGATTTATGCGGTGGGCATCGCCTTCATGCTGTACCGCGTCGTGGCGGACATCGACCCGCGTTACCGCGAGTCCGCTGAAGAGTCGCTGGTGGAAAGCTCGCACTTGCTGGCCACCCTGGTCGAGCAGGACGTGCGCGCCGGCGCCATCGACACCGCACGGCTGGAGCCCCTGTTCAAATCGCTCTACGCGCGGAAATTTCTCTCGCAGATCTATTCGGTCACCAAAACCCGGGTCGAGTTGCGCGCCTATGTCACCGACCGCTCGGGCCGGCTGCTGTTTCATTCGCTCGGCCAGGCGCCGGGGGCCGACTTCTCGCAGTGGCGCGACGTCAGCTACACGCTGCGCGGCGACTACGGTGCGCGCACCACCCCCGACGTCGAAGGCGACCCGCTCAGTTCGGTGATGTACGTGGGCGCGCCCATCCGCTGGAACAACGAGATCATCGGCGTTGCGGCGGTGGGCAAGCCCGTGACGAGTTTTGGGCAGTTCGTCTCGGCCGCGCGCGAGAAAACCCTTTACGTCGGCCTGGTGTCCGTGCTCGCGGTGCTGCTGCTGGCGGTCATTGTGTCGGTCTGGCTGGTGCGGCCCTTTGGCCTGATCGCCGACTATGTGCGCTATGTGCGGGCCCAGCGTTCGCTCAACCTGCCGCGGCTGGGCCGGCGCGCGCTCGGTGTGATCGGCGCGGCCTACGACGAGATGCGCGATGCCCTGGCTGGGCGCAACTATGTGGCCGACTACGTGCAGACGCTGACCCACGAAGTGAAGAGTCCCCTGTCGGCCATCCGCGGCGCGGCCGAGCTGCTGCAGGAACCGGGCATGCCACAGGCCGAGCGCGAGCGCTTCCTGGCCAACATCAGCCGCGAGACCGGGCGCATCCAGGAGATGGTGGACCGGATGATGGAACTCACCGCGCTGGAAACACGGCGCTCGCTGGACAAGGTGTCGCCCGTGGCGCTCAAGCCCTTGCTGGAAGAGCTGGCCGGCGCCGCGCAAGACGCCGCCGCACCGCGCGGCATCCGCGTCAAGGTCGATGCGCCGGAAGACGCCGCCGTGGAAGGCGATGCCTTTTTGCTGCGGCGCGCCGTCAGCAACCTGCTGGACAACGCCATCGACTTCTCGCCCGACGGCGGTGAAGTTACCCTCTCGCTCTACGGCAGCGCGCGCGTGGTGCGCATCCAGGTGCAAGACCATGGGCAGGGCATCCCGCAATACGCCCAGGACAAGGTGTTCGAAAAGTTTTACTCGCTGGCCCGGCCCCACTCCCGCAAAAAAAGCACCGGCCTGGGCCTGGCCTTCGTGAAAGAAATCGCCTCGCTTCATCACGGCCGCATCGAGCTGGCCAACGCGCCGGGCGGCGGGGCCCTGGCCACGCTGTCGCTGCCGCGCGCGGCCATGTAGCCGGCAGCGGCCGCACACGCCTACGGCATTTTCACGCGAACTTCACACAGGCTTCCCGAAAGCTTCAAACCGCCTTCCCGGGCGCCGCCGATGCTTGGCTCCGTGCACTGTCGCACGCCTGCCAAGGAGCTTTTTATGGAACCAACCCTGTCCCCCCATGCGGCCGCGGCGCGCTGGCTGTGGGCCGCCACGGCGACTGTCGCCACCGCAGCCTGCTTCATCACCCTGGCGATGCGCCCGGCATGCGCCCAGGAAACCAGGGACAGTGCGGCACCTCGGAAAAAAACCGAAAGCCCCTACTTCTTCGTCAAGAGCGACGAGCCCGGCCTGGACCAGCTTCCGCTCAAGTCCACCCAGGTCGACGTGCGGATTTCAGGCGTCATCGCCGACGTCACCGTGACGCAGCATTACAAAAACGAGGGCCGGCGCGCCATCGAAGCGCGCTATGTGTTCCCCGGGTCGACCCGCGCCGCCGTCTACGGCATGAACGTGCGCCTGGCCGACCGGCTGATCACCGCCAACATCCGCGAAAAACAGCAGGCCCGCATCGAATACGACAGCGCGAAGAAAGAAGGCAAGACCGCCGCATTGCTGGAGCAGCAACTGCCCAATGTGTTCCAGATGAATGTCGCCAACATCCTGCCGGGCGACGACATCAAGGTCGAGCTGCGCTACACCGAGCTGCTGGTGCCGCAGGCGGGCAACTACCAGTTCGTCTTTCCCACGGTGGTCGGCCCGCGCTACAACAGCCCGCAATCAGAGCAGGCCCAGGCGCAGTGGATCAGCAAACCCTATCTGCCGGCCGGCCAGGATTCCGCCACCGCCTTCGACATCAAGGTGCAGATCGCCACGCCGATCGGCCTGAAAGAGGTGCGCTCAAATTCCCATGCCGTCGACGTGAAAAAAGACGGGGAAGGCGACCGGCACGCCAGTGTGTCGCTGCGCCCCGGCAGCGACGCGAAAAGCGGCAACAACCGCGACTTCATCCTCGACTACCGGCTGGCCGGCGAGCGCATCGAGTCGGGCGTGATGCTCTACCAGGGCGATAAGGGCAACGGCGAAAACTTCTTCCTGGCCATGATCGAGCCGCCCAAGCAGGTCGCGGTGCAAACCATCAACCCGCGCGACTACATCTTCGTGGTCGACATCTCGGGCTCGATGCACGGCTTTCCGCTGGAGACCGCCAAGGTGCTGCTGCGCGAGCTGATCGGCAACCTGCGCCCCAGCGACACCTTCAACGTGATGCTGTTTTCCGGCAGCAACCGCTTTCTCAGCCCTAAGTCCGTGCCCGCCACCCAGGCCAATATCGAGCAGGCGATCCGCACCATCAACGAGATGGGCGGCGGCGGCAGCACCGAGCTGATTCCCGCGCTCAAGCGCGTTTATGCCGAGCCCAAGGCCGCCGACGTCTCGCGCACCGTGGTGGTGGTCACCGACGGCTACGTCTCCGTGGAACGTGAAGCTTTCGAGCTGGTGCGGCGCAACCTCTCGCAGGCCAACCTTTTTTCCTTCGGCATAGGCTCCTCGGTGAATCGCCACCTGATGGAGGGGCTGGCCCGTGCCGGCATGGGCCAGCCTTTCATCATCACGCAGCCGTCCGAAGCGCAAGACGAAGCCAGGCGTTTTCGCAAGATGATCGAGTCGCCCGTGCTCACCGGCGTGAAGGCCCGCTTCGAAGGGCTCGATGTCTATGACGTCGAGCCGGCCCAGCTGCCCGATGTGCTTGGCGAACGCCCGGTCGTGGTGTTCGGAAAATGGCGCGGCCCGTTGAACGCCGGCAGCCAGGTGGTTATCGAAGGCCACGGCGCCAGCGGCCCTTACCGCAACGCCGTGCCCGTGTCGGCTGCCGCGGGGCAGGACATGGCGGCGCTGCGCTACCTGTGGGCACGCCACCGCATTGCCGGCCTGTCGGACCAGGAGGCGCTGGAAGGCGGTGACGCCCATCGCCAGCGCATCACCGAACTGGGCCTTCAGTACAACCTGCTGACCCAGTACACCAGCTTCCTGGCCGTGGACCAGGTGGTGCGCAACACGCAGCCGCAGGATGCCGCCGCCGTGAACCAGCCGTCGCCCCTGCCCCACGGCGTGAGCAACCTGGCCATAGGCGCTGAAGTGCCCGGCACGCCCGAACCCGCCACCTGGGGCGCCGTGGTCGTGCTGCTATCGGTGCTGGCCATGCTGGCGCGCCGCGAGCGGCAGCGGCGCAACGCGCGGCATGACGGCGCCGTCCGCTTCACCGCCTGAGCATGCCCCGGCCCTCAAGGAGAAACACCATGACGCTGCCTGCCCTTCTCTCCATGCACCGCCTGGTCGGCATGCCCGCCTTCGTGCGCTGGGGCATCCGCATCGACACCGCGCCGGCCGGTGTCTGGCTGGCCCTGCTGGTCGCCGCCCTCTGGCCGACCTGGCTCTGGATGGGCAGGCGCATGCAGGACGGCTCGGACGACCCGCTCGGGCTGCTGGCGCTGACCGCGCTGTGGTGGCTGGCCTGGCGCAGCCGCCGCAGGCTGCGTGCCGCACCGCCGCTGGGCTGGCTTGCCATGGCGCTTGCCGGCGCGGTGCTCGCAACGGCCATGCAGGGCATGCTGCCGCCGCTGGCGGTGTCACTGATGGCAGTGCTGGCACTGGCTGCGGGCCTGGCGGCATTTTTGCCCACTACCGTAGCGACGGCGCCCATGTTCGGCCTGTCGGTGCTGGCCTTGCCGCTGCTGGCTTCGCTGCAGTTCTACGCCGGTTTTCCGCTGCGCGTGATCACCGCCGAGGCCAGCCGCTGGCTGCTGATGGCCAGCCATGCCGTAGAGCGCAGAGGCGCCAGCCTGCGTGTGGACGGCCACCTGGTCATCGTCGACGCGCCCTGCTCGGGTGTGCAGATGGCTTGGTTCGGCTACTTCACCGCCTGCGTGGTCACGCTTTACCTGGCGCGCGGCAACCGCGCCTTTTTCACCCGCCTGCCCGCCGTCAGCGTGCTGGTGCTGGGCGGCAACATCGTGCGCAACACCATCCTGGTGGCGGCCGAAGCTTCGGGCCGGCACCTGCCCGGCTGGGCCCATGAAGGCGTCGGCCTGTTCGTGCTGGCCGGTGTGTGCGGCGCCATTGCCTGGGTGATGAGCCGCCCCGAAAGGAATCGCCATGTTTGAGAACAGCTTCGTCAACCGTGTGCTGCACAAGACACTTTGGGTTGCGCTGCTGCCGGCCTGCATGTTGTGGAGTGCCTTCGCCGTGCTCTCGCGGCCGGCCGGCATGGCGCAGCCGCAGCAACGCGCCGGCGGTGAGCTGCCCGCGCAGTGGCAGGGTGCGCCGCTGCGGCCACTGGCGCTCAGCGAAGTCGAGCAGCGCTTTGCCCGGAATTTTCCCGGCAGCCTGGCGCGCTTTGCCATCGAGCCGCGCCACGACGAAACAGCGCCTGCGGAGGGCGGCGGCGCCGACGGGTCTATCGATGCGGGAGGCTGGCAGGTGCTGGTGCTGCGCGGCGTCGACAAGCCGACACGCATGCTGCACCCCGCGGCCGACTGCTACCAGGGCCTGGGCTACCGCATCGCGGCCCAGCAGCTGGAGCTTGATCGCCAGCGGCAGCTCTGGCGCTGCTTTGAAGCCACGCGCGGGCAAGCCGGCAGTGGCCAGCGCCTGAGGGTGTGCGAACGCATTGTCGACGCCAAGGGCCAGGGCTTCACCGACACCTCGGCCTGGTACTGGTCCGCCGCCATGGGCCGGTCGCAAGGCCCCTGGCAAGCCATCACCGTCGCAAGGCCGCTTTGAAGCCCCGCCGGGCAAACCTGTGGGTCTGGGTGCCGCTGGGTGTGCTGGCCATGCTGGTGGCGGCACTCCTGGCGCTCTACGGCGCGGCCAGGGCCGTGCTCGCGCCGCTTCCAGGCGAGTGGGCCATACCGCTGCGCGCCGGCCCCGTGCAACTGCAGGCCGGTGTGCCATCGCTGATCCGGCTGGCCACCGCTCCGTGGGTCGGGCCGCTGCTGCAGGGGCGGACCTTGCGGACGCGCGCCGGGCCGGTTCACATGACATGGTTGCCCCACAGCCAGGTGCTGGCGTTGCGCTGCGCGCCGTGCAAGGTGCAGGCGCCTGGGCTGGGCAAAGATTCCCTCACCTTCGACGAAGTGCAGCTCACCGTGCGCCGGCGCGGCGGCTCGCTCGATGGCGAAGTAAGCTCCGGCAAGCTGCGCGCCACCTGGCATGGCGAGCTGGCGCGCGACCAGCTGCGGCTGCGCCTGCAGTTGCCGATGACGCCTGTTGCCGACGGCTACGCGCTGTTCAGCGCCGCCATTCCTGAAGTCGCGCGGGCTCGCATCGAAGGCCGCTTTGCACTGCAGGCCACCTTGGTCCTGCCGGGCGCGAGCCTCAGCGTTGTGCCGCAAGTCGAAGGTTTTCAGGTCGGCGGCCTGGGTACCGAAGCGCTGGTCACGGCCCGCTCGGCCTGCGGCAAAAGCGCCGGCCGCCTCACCACCGGCAGCTGGCTCGCGCGCGCCGTGGTGGCCGCCGAAGACCAGCGGTTTTATGAGCATGGCGGCTTTGACCTGGCCGAACTCGCCGCCGCACTGGCGCACAACCAGAGCGCGGGGCAAGACGGCCGTATCGAGCGCGGCGGCAGCACGCTGCCGCAGCAGCTGGCCAAGCTGCTGATCACCGGCGGCGAGCGCAGCCCCGTGCGCAAGCTGCGCGAGTTGCTCTACGCGGTCGAAATGGAGCGGACGCTGGGCAAACCGCGCATCCTGCAACTCTACCTGGCACACGCGCCCTGGGGCCCGGGTCTTTGCGGCGCCGAGGCCGCGTCAAGGCGCTACTTTGGCCGCGCGGCCCATGAACTCAGCCCCACGCAGGCCGCCTGGATGGCCGCCATGCTTCACAACCCCGGGATGGAGGCACGGCGCTGGGCTGAGACCGGCCAGATCAACGTGGCGCGCACACAGTGGGTGATTCTGGCGATGCGCCCCATGCCGAGCCGGCAGCGTATCCGGCTGGCCGAAGAGGCAGCGCGGCTGGCATGGCCGGTGCCTGCCGCCGCGCCGTGAGGTTTTCTCAAGAACCGGCCAGCCGCAAGCCTTCGCGCGCAGCCTGCTCAGGGTCCGCGGCCAGCGTCACCGCGCTGACCACCGCCACGCCATCGACGCCGCAGGCGATCACACCCTCCATCAGCGCCAGCGAGATACCGCCAATCGCCACGGCGGGGCAGGGCGCGGCGTCCTTCACCCACAGCTTCAGGCGCTCCAGGCCCACGGGCTCGTAAGGCATGACCTTGAGTGTGGTTGGGTAGACCGGGCCTATCGCGAGGTACGAAGGTTGCACGGCCTTGGCCCGCGCGAGTTCGGCCGGCGTGTGCGTGCTCAGGCCCAGGCGCAGGCCGGCCTCGCGCAGGGCGCTGATGTCGGCCGTGTCCAGGTCTTCCTGTCCCAGGTGCACGCCGTAAGCGCCGTACTCCAGCGCCAGCTGCCAGTGGTCGTTGATGAAGACCTGCGCGCCCGGCACGCCGCGCCCGGCCGCCACCGCGGTGCGGACTTCCCACGCGATGTCTTCCGCATCCTCATGGTCAGCCGCCTTGATGCGCAACTGGATGGTGCGCACGCCCCAGTCCAGCAGGCGCTGCACCCAGCGGGCGTTGGGCACGACGGGGTAAAAACCGATGGGGCCGGTGAGGGGGGCAAAGGGAGCTGGATTCATGGCGGTCATTCCGGTTATTGCTCCTTCCCCCTCTGGGGGAAGGTTGGGATGGGGCTCTGTGAAAGGGAAGCTGAAGCATTTGGAGCGCGCTTGCCGTGTTGGCCCCCACCCCAACCCTCCCCCAGAGGGGGAGGGAGCAAGAAAGTGAGGGCCTCGCAAGCATCAGGGTGCATGCCAGAACGGCACGCCTACCGTCGGTGTCGAAGCCTGCGCCGCCGCGCGCTCCGGCATGGGTGTGGACTCATACGCCGCGCGCCCGGCCGCCACGCCGTCGGCAAAGGCGCGCGCCATGCGTACAGGGTCGCCGGCCTGCGCGACCGCCGTGTTCAGCAGCACGGCGTCAAAGCCCAGCTCCATCACCTGCGCCGCATGCGAAGGCCGGCCCAGGCCGGCGTCGACCACCAGCACCGCATCGGGCAGACGCCGGCGCAGGGTTTCGAGTGCGTAGGGATTCAGCGGCCCGCGGCCCGTGCCTATGGGCGCGGCCCAGGGCATCACCGCCGCGCAGCCGGCCGCATGCAGGCGCTGCGCCATCACCAGGTCGTCGGTGGTGTAGGCGAACACGGCAAAGCCCTCTTTGGCCAGCGTGGTCGCGGCTTGCAGCGTCGCCACCGTGTCGGGCTGCAGCGTGTAGTCGTCGCCAATCACTTCAAGCTTGATCCACGGCGTGCCGAAAATCTCGCGCGCCATCTGGGCCAGCGTGATGGCTTCTTCGGCGCTGTGGCAGCCCGCCGTGTTGGGCAGGATGCGGCAGTTCATGGCCTGCACGCGCTGCCAGAAACTGTTGCCGCCGCCGCTCTCGGGCTGCAGGCGGCGCAGGCCCACCGTCAGCACCTCGGTGCCGCTGGCGCGCACCGCATCGCCCAGCACCTGCGGCGACGGGTAGTGCGAAGTGCCCAGGAAAAAACGGCTGGACAGCGTGACGCCGGCAACCGTCCAGGGGCTGCCGTGGGCGATGGGGGAAGAAGTGGTGGGCGTGTCCATTCAGCCTCCGGTTATGGGGGTGACGATGTCGATGCGGTCGCCGTTGTTCAAGACGCACTCGGACCACTTGGGACGCGGCACAAAGGTGCTGTTCACCGCGCAGGCAAACGCGCCTTGAAGTTCATAGCCACGCGCCAGCAGCAGCGCCTGCAAAGTTGGCGCGTCGGTTTCAATCGCTTCGCCGTTCAGTGAGACCTTCATCGAAATTCCCGGTGTTGTCATGTCATCCATTGTGCTGTCCCACTAGTTGGTGCACCAAGCCGTCCACCAGCGCCGGCGCGCACAGGTAGCCGTGGCGGTACAGGCCGTTGATGTGCCACACGCCATCCCGTTGCGACACCGTAGGCCGGTGATCGTCCAGCGCCGGGCGCAAGGCCGCGGCCAGGCGCAGCACTCTTGCCTCGCCAAAAGCCGGGTGCAGGCTGTGCAAGGCGCTGCCCAGTTCCAGCGTGGAGCGCAAGGTCACAGGCCCCGTGTCTTCCGACTCCAGTTCGGTCGCGCCGACCACAAACTGGTGGTTCGGGCGCGGCGCCACATACAGCTGGTAGCGCGGGTGCATCAGGCGCACCGGCCGCTGCAAGCTCACACCTTTGCATTCCACCGTCAGCACCTCGCCGCGCACGCCGCGCAACTGCGGCCAACTCTCCCTGGCGCCCACGCCGCGCGCATCGACCGCGACGTCCACGCCGTAGGACTGTCCCCCGCATGCGATATGGCCGTCTTCCACGGCGTCGACGGCCCGGCCTTCCAGCCACGTGCCGCCCAGGCGGTCTATCTCCACCGCGAGCGCGGCCATCCACTGGTCATTCGCCAGCTGCCCCTCGCCGTCCAGCATCAAGCCACTGCCGAAGCGCCCGGCCAGCGCCGGCTCGGCGCGGGCCAGCGCGGCCGCGTCCAGCGTGTGCACCTGCGCGCGCGCGGCCTCGGGCAGCTTGTGCAGCAAGAGACCGGTGAAATGCGCGAGCGAACTCTGGTCAGGCGCGTGCGCAACGACCAGCGTGCCTTCGCGCCGGAAATACACCGGCAGGCCTTCGGCAGCGAGTTCGGCAATCCACTGCGGCCACAGCTGCATGGAGCGCTGGCCCAGCGCGAAAACGGCGTCGTCTGATACCGCGAGTTCGGCCAGCGGCGACAGCATGGCGGCCGCCGTCATGGAGGCCGTGGCGAGGTCGCCGCGGCTGCGCGCATCAAACAGGTTCACGCGGCAGCCGGCGCGCAGCAGGCGCCAGGCCAGCGTACGGCCGGCCAGGCCCGCGCCCGCGATGCCGATGTGGAGGGTTTTCATGGTTTCACTCCCTCCCCCTCTGGGGGAGGGTTGGGGTGGGGGCCAGCGGCGGATGAAAAAGAGGAGTCCATTGGAATTCGGGGAGCCCTCACCCTAACCCTCTCCCAGAGGGAGAGGGGATGGAGAAAAGGGAGAGGGAACAAGAGGTCATTACATCAAGAATAAATCTCGCTGCCGCCTTCGCGGAACTCCTTGGCCTTCTCTTCAAAACCGCTGTGCACCTGCTTGATCGCGATCACGCCGGGCGCGGCCAGCGTGGTCGTTGCCGGGTTGAGGCGCGCGAACTCGCGCACCTCCTGCGAAATTTTCATCGAGCAGAACTTCGGCCCGCACATCGAGCAGAAATGCGCCACCTTGGCGTTCTCTTTGGGCAGCGTTTCGTCGTGGTAGGCCATGGCCGTGTCGGGGTCGATGGCCAGGCGGAACTGGTCTTCCCAGCGGAACTCGAAGCGCGCCTTGGACACCGCGTTGTCCCACATCTGCGCGCCCGGGTAGCCCTTGGCCAGGTCGCCCGCATGCGCGGCGATCTTGTAGGCGATCAGGCCCTGCTTCACGTCGTCGCGGTTCGGCAGGCCCAGGTGCTCCTTGGGCGTCACGTAGCACAGCATGGCCGTGCCGTACCAGCCGATGTTGGCCGCGCCCATGGCCGAGGAGATGTGGTCGTAGCCCGGCGAGATGTCGGTGATCAGCGGGCCCAGCGTGTAGAAGGGCGCTTCGAAGCAGGCCTCGAGCTGCTTGTCGACGTTTTCCTTCACCAGCTGCAGCGGCACGTGGCCGGGGCCTTCGATCATCACCTGCACGTCGTGCTTCCAGGCGATCTGCGTGAGCTCGCCCAGCGTGTGCAGCTCGGCGAACTGCGCTTCGTCGTTCGCGTCGGCAATCGAGCCCGGACGCAGGCCGTCGCCCAGCGAGAAACACACGTCATAGGCTTTCATGATCTCGCAGATCTCTTCGAAGCGCTCGTACAGAAAGCTTTCCTTGTGGTGCGACAGACACCACTTGGCCATGATGGAGCCGCCGCGCGAGACGATGCCCGTCAGTCGGTTGGCCGTGAGCGGCACATAGGCCAGGCGCACGCCGGCGTGGATGGTGAAGTAGTCCACGCCCTGCTCGGCCTGTTCGATCAGCGTGTCGCGGAAGATTTCCCACGTGAGGTCTTCGGCCTTGCCGTTGACTTTTTCGAGTGCCTGGTAAATCGGCACCGTGCCGATGGGCACCGGCGAGTTGCGCAGGATCCATTCGCGGGTTTCATGGATGTTCTCGCCGGTCGAGAGGTCCATCACCGTGTCGGCGCCCCAGCGTATCGACCACACCAGCTTGTCGACTTCTTCCTCGATGCTGGAGGTGACCGCGGAGTTGCCGATGTTGGCATTCACCTTGATCAGGAAGTTGCGGCCGATGATCATCGGCTCGCTCTCGGGGTGGTTGATGTTGTTCGGGATCACCGCGCGGCCGCGCGCCACTTCGTCGCGCACGAACTCGGCCGTGATCTCTTTCGGGATGGACGCGTTGAAGGAATGGCCTTTTTTCGGCAAACGTTCGGTCGCCAGGCGCTCGGCCAGCTGCGCGCGCACCAGGTTTTCGCGCACCGCGATGTATTCCATCTCCGGCGTGATGATGCCTTTGCGCGCGTAATGCATTTGCGACACGTTGGCGCCGGCCCTGGCGCGGCGCGGCACGGGCGCATGCGCCATGCGCAGCGCGGCCAGCGCCGGGTCGTTCAGGCGTTCGCGGCCGTAGGCGCTGCTGATGCCGGGCAGGGCTTCGGTGTCCTGGCGCTCGTTGATCCAGGCGCCGCGCAGCGGCGGCAGGCCGCGCGTGATGTCGATGGGAGAGGCCGGATCGGTGTAGACGCCCGAGGCGTCGTAGAGGCGCAGCGGCGGGTTGGCCTCGCGGCGCGGCTCACCGGCGCCTTCGTGCACCAGGGTGTCCGTCAGCGTGACTTCGCGAAAGGGCACGCGGATGTCGGGGCGCGAGCCTTCGATGTAGATTTTTGCCGAGCCGGGAAAGGGCGCGCGCGTGATGCGGCTCGTGAGGTCTTGGGTGTCAACGGTGAGTCGGGTTTTGGCCATGTGGTTCTCCAGGAGGTGGGGTGCCTGCTGGGGAGCCGGAGGGTCCATGGGCGGCGTCTGTGGGGTGCCGCTACGGAATGCCGGAGCCAATTGCGTTGTTCCCTACGCGGGGATAATCCCGATCAGGTTCAGCGGGTCTCGCATACTGCGATCTCAGCCTCGACATTCCTTACGGAAGATCTTTGGCACCCCGACAAGCTGGGCCCATTGTATGCACGCGCGCCGCTCCTGGCAACGAAGCGCCTGGAGGCCCTAGATGTCGTAGCTCGCGGCGCCCGGCTCGTCGCTCAGGGTCTTCTCGACCACGGCGCGGCTCAGCGTGGGCGCGAAGGACTCGATGAACGCATAGACATACGCGCGCAGATAATTGCCGCGCCGCACCGCCAGCTTGGTCAGGTTGATGCCGAACAGCGCGCCCGCGTCCAGCGCGCGCAGCGCGGTGTCGCGTTCGGCCTCGTAGGCGATGGAGGCCACGATGCCCACACCCATGCCCAGCTGCACGTAAGTCTTGATCACGTCGGCATCCATAGCCGTCAGCACGATGTTGGGCGCCAGGCCGCGTTGCGTGAAGGCCTGGTCGATGTGCGAGCGGCCGGTAAAGCCCGTGTCGTAGGTGATCAGCGCGAAGCGCGCCAGGCTCTCCAGCGTCAGCGGGCCGTCCAGCAGCGCATGGCCGGGCGGCACGATGACCGAATGCGTCCAGCGGTAGCAGGGCAGGGCGACGAGGTCGGGGTAGTCGTTGAGCGCCTCGGTGGCGATGCCCACGTCGACCTCGCCCGACATCAGCATGTCGGCCACCTGCTTGGGCGAGCCCTGGTGCAAATGCAGTTTCACGTTGGGGAACTGGGCGCGGAATTCCTGCACGGCCGGCGGCAGGGCGTAGCGCGCCTGCGAATGCGTGGCGGCGATGGACAGCAGGCCGCTTTGCTGCGACATGAATTCCTGGCCGGCTTTTTTCAGGTTGCTGCTCTCCAGCAGCAGGCGCTCGATGATGGGCAGCACATGGGCGCCCGGCTCGGTCAGGCCCGTCAGGCGCTTGCCGGCGCGCACAAAGAGTTCAATGCCGAGTTCTTCCTCCAGTTCGCGTATCTGCCGGCTCACCCCGGGCTGCGAGGTGTGCAGGGCATTGGCCACGTCGGTCAGGTTGAAGTTGCATCGCACGGCCTCGCGCATGGAGCGCAGTTGCTGGAAATTCATGGTGGCGAGGGCGCGCGCGGCGCGGTGTTGAAAGAGGTCAAACACCGGATTGTGGGCAGCAGCCCTTGTTTGAGGAACTACTGATTAATTCCTTTTAAATAGCCAAAACAACTAAGAAGTTACTGAAGGAGCCGAGTTTTGTTATTTAGGCAGCAGCACGGCCATGGTGATGCGTGACACGCAGGTCAGCTCGCCCGCGTCGTTCGTCAGTTCGATCTGCCAGACCTGGGTGCTGCGGCCTATGTGCACCGGCCGTGTGATGCCGGTGACCCAGCCGCTGGTCGTGCCCCTGAGGTGGTTGGCATTGATGTCCAGCCCCACGGTGCGGTGGCCCTCGGGCGCCGCGAAGGCCGCGCCGCAGGAGCCCAGGGTTTCGGCCAGCGCCACAGCCACGCCGCCGTGCAGCAGGCCGTAGGGCTGCACGGTGCGGCGGTCCACCGGTACGCGCGCACGAATGAAGTCGTCACCGACTTCCAGGAATTCAATGCCCAGATGGGTCACGGCGGTATCGGCCGTGGAGGCGGTCAGCAGTTCGACGGAGATGGCTTGTTTCCAGATGCGCATGATGGCGGGAGGCTCCAGGGGGGTGTGAATACCCGACTCTATAAGACTCTATAAGCTGGCGGCCTACAGAAGGTGGGCACCTTGTCGCCTCGGCAACAGCCGCGCCGCGGTCTAAGCTGGGCAGCATGAAAAGGGCGCTTCAATGACACGCAAGGGCAAATGGCTGTTGGGCCTGGGTATTGCGGTGCTGGTGGTGGGCGCGGCCTGGGTGGTCGCCTTGCGCCTGATTCCGCCCGACGAGGAACTGGCCCGTCGCGCCTCGGTGGAACTGGAGCGGCAGCTGGGCGTCAAGGTCCGCGTGGGCGCGCTGCACTGGCGGCTGTTACCCTCGCCCGCCGTGGTGATCGAGGACGTCGCGACGGACCAGCCCCAGCCCATCCTGATCAAAAAACTCACGGCTTACCCGGACCTGTTCGCGCTGTGGCAGCGCCGCATCAAGATAGACCGGGCCGAGCTGGAAGGCGCCGTGGTGCCCCAGCTGTCACTGCGGGGCCTGGGCGGCGGCCGTGAAAAAGAAGAAATGGCCACCGAAGAACTGCCGCTGGCGCGCTTCGTATTCAGCGACGTCACCTGGGTTTCACGCCGCGGCATCGCCGTGGTGTACGACGGCGAGATCGATTTCGACCCCGGCTGGCGCCCGCGCAAGGCCGCGCTGCGCCGGCCCGGCTTCACGCCAGTCACCGATCTGGTGCTGACCCGCCAGGGCCAGGACGACCGCTGGGCCGCGCGCATCCATGTGGGCGGCGGCACGGCGGACGGCGAAGTCCGGCTGGACTTCCGCGCCGGCGGCCGCATGCACCTGGAGGGCAAGCTCAAGCCGCAGGGCATCGAGATCGAAAGCGCGCTGGCCGCCTTTAACCGCCGCTCCGTCATAGGCGGCAAGGCCTCGGGCGACACCACGCTTTCCGCCAACGGCGACACGGTGGGCGAGCTCGCGCAGACGCTGCACACACAAACACCCTTCACCATGGGCAAGTCCACGCTGCTGCGATTTGACCTCGACAAGGCCGTGCGCACGGCCGGCAAGGAGCACGACGGGCAGACGCCGCTGGATTCGGTCACCGGCCGGCTGGACACGCAAAACACGCCGCAGGGCATGGTGGCAACTTACACGGACCTCAAGGCGACTTCGGGTTCACTCACCGCATCGGGCGAGGCCAAAATCGCCAACCGCCAGATCGAGGCCGAATTCGCCGTCGACCTGGTGGACGGCATCGTGGGCGTTCCGCTGACCGTCAGCGGGCCGCTCGACAAGGTGAAATTCTCCGTGCCCCCCGGCGCCATCGCGGGCGCCGTGGTGGGCACCGCCGTGTTGCCGGGCGTGGGCACGGCGATAGGCGCCCGCATAGGCGCCACGCTAGGCAAGATCTTCAGCCCGGCGCCGGCCACGCCGGCTTCCGCGCCACCACCGGCGGCCCGCGCGGCCAAGCCCGCAAAAGCCCGCTAGCCTGGCTCCCGGGTGTATACCCCAGCCCGGCTAAAGCCTTTGAATGTGTGCCAGCGCACTAAGCGCGTAAAATCGTCCGCGACTCCCGCGCATCGCCGTTTGTAAGCCCTCGCTTTTCCGGAGGACTCCCATCGGCAACGATTTTGCAATTTCCATCAAGGCCACTGACATGCCCCAGCAGCCCTCTGCCGCCTCCGCATCCGCTGACACGCCCCTGCAACGCGCGCTGGACAAGAACGAGTCCGTGAAAGACACGGTCGAGCAGTCGGCTGCCGAGTTGCTGGTGATCAACACCGTGCTCAAACAGGAAATCCCGCCCCACGTGCAGACCGGCGACGTGGCCCAGGCCCTGGAAAAAACCGACGCCCTGGAAACCCGCATCCAGGAATCCGCCGAAGACCTGGCCCAGGTCAACGAGGTGCTGGAGCAGCAGATCGGCGAACGCGCCGACCTGGAGCACGAACTCAAGCTCACCAAAGCCGCGCTGGCCCAGGCCACGCGCCGCGCCGCGCCCTGAACTGAGGCGCCAGGCAGAGACCGGCTGCCGCTCCGGCATGCGGGCTTTCACCTTTCCCCCTCTCTTTCCCCTCCGCATCTCTTCGCGCCCGGACGCTGCCCGAATTTAGGGTGAGCTGTCAGTTTTGCATCAGGGTTTCCCCTAGGGCTTGTTTAGACTTCAACCAACCTGGCTGTGATCGCTGCCGGTGTCGTGAACAGGCCTGTACGGGCCTGTCTCATTTTTTGGCCCGCCGGCCAACCCCGTTCCGGAGAATTTCGCGATGTTTCGCCGCCGCTTTCTTTCGTTCGCCCCTCAATTGGCCGCGCTTGCCGCCGCCCCCGCTTTCGTCCGCAATGCCTATGCCCAGGAGGGCTTGAGCGCCAAGGCCATCACCATCGGCAGCACGGGTGCGACCAGCGGCCCGCTGGCCGGCGTGGGCGCCGAACTCAAGCTGGGCGTGGACGCGGCCATCGGCCAGATCAACGCCAAGGGCGGCGTGAACGGCCGCGTGCTGCAATTCCAGATGATGGACGACGGCTATGTGCCGCAGCGCAGCGCCGACAACGTCAAGAAAATGATCGGCGACGGCAGCATTTTTGCGCTCATGTCCTGCGTGGGCACGCCCAACAACACTGCCATCGTGCCGCTGATCGAAGAGTCCAACCTGCCTTACGTCGGGCCGCGCTCGGGCGCCTCGTCGCTGCGCAAGCCCGGCATGCGCAATGTCTTCCATGTGCGGGCCAGCTTCACCGAAGAAACCCAGCGCCTGGTGCAGCGGATTGTGAGCATGGGCATCAAGGACCTTGCGGTCGTCTACCTCGACAACGACTACGGCAAGGAAGTGCTGGCCGACGTCAACCGCGCCTTGCAGGCGCAGGGTGCAAAAGCGGCCGCGCAGGCGGCACTGGCCGTTGACGGCAAGAACCTCAATGAGGTGGTGAGCCAGATCGTCGCGGGCAAACCCGGCGCCGTGCTGCTGGGCACCGCAGGCTCTGCTTCTGTCGGCCTGATCACCGCGCTCAAGAAGGCCTCGCCCATGCTGCCCGTCGCGGGGCTGAGCGTCACGCTGGCTGGCGACGGCATCAAGGCGCTGGGCGCGGCCGGCGCCGGCCTGGCGCTGACCATGGTGTTCCCCGACCCGTATCGCGCCAAGCTGCAGGTGGTGCGCGACTACCAGGCCGCGATGCGCGCCATCGGGCAACAGGAGTTTTCGCTCGGCAGCCTGGAGAGCTATATCAACACCTACGTGATGGCCGAGGGCCTGGAACGTGCCGGCCGCGACGTGACGCGCGCCAAATTGCGCACCGCGCTGGCCGGCCTGCAGAAGTTCGACCTCGGCGGCTTCAGCGTCGACTACGCCGCGCCGCCGTTCGCGGGGTCGAAGTTTGTGGATCTCGGCGTGCTGGGCGCCAGCGGCCGCTTTATCGGTTAACCGCCATGCTGGGTTAAAGCCCCCGGGCCCGTCTATGGGCTGGCCGGGGCGTTGACATTTCCGTTATTCACAAGCCTTTGCCAGCCCCGCCAGGCAAGCGCCCCGCGGCGTCATGAAATGGGCAGGCAGCGAGATTTTTCCGATTTAAACCAACCTGGCTGTTATCCCAGCCGGTGTTCTGAACAAGGCCTATCCGGCCCTGTTTCTTTTTGGCCCGCCGGGCCACCCTGTTCCGGAGAACTTCGCGATGTTTCGCCGCCGCTTTCTTTCGCTCGCCCCTCAATGGGCCGCGCTCGCCGCCGCCCCCGCTTTCATCCGCAGCGCCCACGCCCAGGACGGCCTGAGCGCCAAGGCCCTCAGCATCGGTTCGTCGGGTGCGCTCAGCGGCCCGCTGGCCGGCTTTGGCGTGGACCTCAAACTCGGCGTGGAAGCCGCCATGGGCCAGATCAACGCCAGGGGCGGCGTGAACGGCCGCGTGCTGCAGTTCCAGATGATGGACGACGGCTACGTGCCGCAGCGCACGGTGGACAACGTCAAGAAGATGATCAGCGAGGGCAGCGTGTTCGCGCTGATGTCCTGCGTCGGCACGCCCAACAATGCGGCCATCCTGCCCCTGATTGAAGAGTCCAGCCTGCCTTACGTCGCGCCGATGACGGGCGCGTCCTCGCTGCGCAAGCCCGGCATGCGCAACGTGTTCCACGTGCGCGCCAGCTACACCGACGAAGCCCGGCGCCTGGTGCAAAAGCTCGTGGGCATGGGCATCAAGGACCTGGCCATCGTCCAGCTGGACAACGGCTTCGGCAAGGAGGTGCTGGCCGACGCCGTGCAGGCGTTGCAGGCGCAGGGCGCCAAGGCGGTGGCGCAAGCCGCGCTGGCCACCGACGGCAGGAACCTCAGCGAGGTGGTGAGCCAGATCACCGCCGCCAGGCCGGGCGCCGTGCTGCTGGGCACGGCGGGCGCCGCGTCGGTGGGGCTGATCGCCGCGCTCAAGAAAGCCTCGCCCATGCTGCCGGTCGCGGGCCTGAGCGTCACGCTGACCGCCGACGGCCTCAAGGCGCTGGGCGCCGCCGGTTCGGGCCTGGCGCTGACCATGGTGTTCCCCGATCCTTACCGCGCCAAGAGCCCGGTCGTGCGCGACTACCAGGCCGCGATGCGCGCCATCGGCCAGACGGAGTTCTCGCTGGGCAGCCTGGAGAGCTACGTCAACACCCGCGTGCTGGCCGAGGGCCTGGAGCGCGCCGGCCGTGAGTTGACGCGCGCGAAATTGCGCACCGCGCTGGCCGGCCTGCAGAAGTTCGACCTGGGCGGCTTCAGCGTGGACTACGCCGCCGCCGCGCCTTTTGTGGGTTCCAAATTTGTGGACCTGGGCGTGCTGGGCTCCGCCGGCCGTTTCCTGGGCTGATCCCGGCCGCCACGCCGGCATGAAAAAGCCCCGGCTGGTCGTCGACCAGCCGGGGCTTTTTTGTTGTGGCGTGGTTCAGCGTTTGCGATTGAGCAATGCGTAGAGCAGGATCGCGCCAAAGGTCGCCGTGCCTATGCCGCCCAGCGCGAACTGGCCGAAGCGCAGCGTGAAGTCGCCCGTGCCCAGCACCAGCGTGATGGCCGCGACGATCAGGTTCTTGTTGTCCGAAAAATCCACCTTGTTATCGACCCAGATCTTGGCGCCGGCCACCGCGATCAGGCCGAACACCACGATGCTCACGCCGCCCATCACCGGCAGCGGAATCGCCTGGATCAGCGCGCCGAACTTGGGGCTGAAACCCAGCACCACCGCAATCAACGCCGCCACCACAAAGACGGCGGTCGAGTAGATCTTGGTCGCGGCCATCACGCCGATGTTCTCGGCATAGGTCGTCACGCCCGTGCCGCCCGCGCCGCCCGAGACCATGGTGGCCACGCCGTCACCGATAAAGGCCCGGCCCATGTAGGCGTCCAGGTTCTTTCCGGTCATGGCCGTCACGGCCTTGATGTGGCCCAGGTTTTCCGCCACCAGGATGATGGCCACCGGCGCGATCAGCAGCATCGCGTTCAGGCTGAACACCGGCGCCGTGAAGCCCGGCAGGCCGACCCAGGCCGCGTTGGCGATGCCCGAGAGGTCTATCGGCTTGCCCAGGCCCAGGCCGTTGGTGAGCACCGCGTAAATCACGCTGGCCAAGATCAGCCCGACCAGGATCAAGAGGCGCTGCACCATGCCGCGCGTCATCACCGCCACCAGCGCCACGCTGACGAAGGTCACCACCTGCATCCAGGCGTCGAAGTTGTTCGCGGCCATGTTCTTGACGGGAATGCCCGCCAGGTTCAGGCCGATCACGGCCACCACCGCGCCGGTGACCACGGGCGGCATGAAGCGCTCAATCCAGCCCGTGCCTATGGACTGCACGACCACGCCTATCAGCGTGTAGAGCGCGCCGCAGGCGATGATGCCGCCCAGCGCCACGCCCAGGTTCGCATTGGGGCCCTTGCCCGCATAAGCCGTGGCGGCGATCACCACGCCGATGAAGGCGAAACTGGAGCCGAGGTAGCTGGGCACCTTGCCGCCTGTGACGAGGAAAAAGATCAGCGTGCCTATACCGCTCATCAGGATGGCGATGTTGGGGTCAAAGCCCATGAGAATAGGCGCCAGCACCGTGGCGCCGAACATCGCGATGACGTGCTGCACGCCCATCACCGCGGTCTGCGGCCAGGGCAGGCGTTCATCGGGGCCGATCACGCCGCCTTGTTGCAGCACCGCGCTGCTTTTTTCCGTCCAGTCGAACATTGCCATGGCATCTCCTCCGATTGTTAAGTGAGGCAATGCTAGGGGCAATGGCGGTGGCGCACAAGGCCGCCACTTTAAAGCGGCGCAGCGACGTCAGGCAAAGGTCTGCTGGAACAGCCGGGTTGCGTAGAGGCCGGCCGGCGTCCAGTGCGTGCTGGGCGACATCGCTTCGACCAGCAGTTGCGCGGCGGCCGGCGCATCCGGCGTGGCGGCCAGTTGCTGCTTCAGCTGCTGCAGGTCGCTGTCGAGCAGGTCTTCGCCGTCCGGCATGCCGGCGCCGCCGGCTTGCCGAAGCGCCGCCAGCCGGGCCGCCGCGCGAAAGCTGGCGCGGCGCGGGCCGGTGGGCGCCGATTCCGCATAGGCCTGCCCGTCCGCGCTGGCGTCGCCGCGCAGCCAGTCATGGATCACCTGCAGCTCATAGGGGCTGAACACACCGAACATCTCGGCACGCTCACCTTGCAGCAGGCCCCAGAAGCGGCTCTCGTTCGCGGGCGCGCCGAGCTTGATCCAGCCCGCATCCTGCAGCGCCACCAGGAAACCGGGAATGTGCGCCGGCTGCGACAGCCAGTCGTTCACGCTGCGGCCCGCGACTCGGCAGTAGTCCGAATGCGCGCCATGGCCGGCCGCGCTTTTCTGCGAGAGGATGCGCAGCACCTCGGCATCAATGTCGAAGCCGGCGATGACCTCGCGCGTGCCCATGCCGGCCCCGCTGAGCTTGCAGCCCTTGCGCACACGGCGCCAGAAATCTTCGCTGCCACCGAGTTTCGGCAGGGCCTCATGCACGGCCTGCACCGCGCGCCGCGCATGGCCGGTGTCGTCGTTGTCGACCGTGACGTGCAGCGTGAAGTAATACGGGTCTATACCGAGCTCGTTGAGTTCGTAAGCCGTGATCAGGAGGTGCAGCGGCAACTGTTCATAACCGAGGTTGAAGCCGATCACCTCGGGCAAAAATTCTTCCGCGCTCCAGCCCAGCGCCAGTTGCAGCGCACCTTGCCGGTAGGCGTCGTCGTCCAGCCCGGTGACGGGATCCAGCCCGTGCTGCGCCAGCAGCTTGCGGTACAGCAGCACGTGGTTCTTGCCGGCCAAGCCGTCGCCCAGCTCTTCCAGGTAGGTGCGCACCAGGTCGCCAAAGCGCGGGTTGCGCCAGTGGCGCAGCAGGCCGTAAAGCCAGGCGCCGTCGACCAGCTTGGTCGGCGCCACGCCGCGCAGAAAGTGCAGCGCATGCGCGCGGTTGCTGAAGTAGCGGCGCGGCGCGCCGGCTTTTCTTTCTTCCAGGTAGGCCAGGTATTGCGCATGGGCCAACTGGGCGGCGTTGTGCATCCAGGCCGGCAAATCCTGCGGCGACGCGGGCAGGTCGCAGTCCTGGTCTTGCACCGCCGCCAGTTCCGTTTGCAGAAAGGCGCGGGCCGCATGTCGCAGCGCGTCGCCGGGTTCACCTTGCAACAGGCTTTCATACAAATGCCGCAAGCGTCCGTCATGGTGGGCGCGAGAAAGCTCGCCGGATGCGTGGCGTTGCGCATTTCGCGGGGGCGACCATTCGTGGGCGGCAACAAACATAAGGAAGCTTGGGGAGGAGTTGAACGAAAGGCCAGTATTCGTTCGCCGCCCGCGCCTATGTATAGGTTCTTCGCGCCGCCGACCGTGGGCGCTTTCCTACGGTGGGTATGTCAAAAAATTTCGGCGGCTCCTAGAGCCAGCCCCATTCGGCAAGCCGGCGCAGGTCGCTGCGCTCCACGCGTTCGCCGATGTCGGTGCGGTAACGCAGGTTGGGCAGCACCACCTGGCGCGCCAGTGCATAGGCCGCGTCGCGCGCCGCGCCCACCGTGTCGCCGGTGCCGGTGGCCACGCCGACATAGCCCGTGCTGCCGCTGGTCACCAGGTGCCCGCCGCGGCGCTCCACCTCCGCGTAATACAGCGCCGCGTGGTCCGCCGCCGTCATGCCGGGGCGGAAGCTCAGCGGTGCGCCTTTGGACAATTCGTCATAACCGTGGGTGTAGGGAAAGGGCGGCACCGTCAGCACCACACCGGCCGCGTAGCCCGCGCGCGTGGCGACCTGCAGGCCGTCCTTCCTGAGCATGCGGCGGAAAATGCGGTCCCAGGCTTCTTCATGCAGCGCCTCGCAGATCGCGAAGCCCGGGTAGCCGAAGCGGCTGGTGAATTCCAGCGGCCACAGGCCTTCTTCGTTGACGATCATGTTGAGGTTGATGTAGCCGCAGTAGCCGCCTTCGCGCAGCAGCGGCGCCATCTTCGCGAGCGAGGCGGCAAAGAGTTTGTCCGAACCCCGGTAGCTCACGATGGTGCCCATCTCGCCGGTCAACTCGCCGAGTTCGCCCGTGAAGAAGCGCTTGTGCTCGAAGTCCAGGCAGGCCGGCGATAAAAACTCGCTGCCGTTGAAGTAGGCGCCGACGCCGGCCTCCACGCCCTGCACAAACTCCATGAGCACGAAGTCGGGTTGCTCGCGCGTGCCCGGGTAGGCTGCGTAGGTGGCCAGCAGCGCCAGCATGTCCGAAGCGTCGTCGAGTTCGCCGATGTAGTTGCGCGTGCGCGGGTTGTCGGCGCCGTTGAACTTGAGCACATAGCGCCCGCCCTTGCGGCGCAGGAAGTCCAGCGCCGGCGCATAGGCCGTGAAACCGTGGGTCACCGCCAGGCGCAGGCCGAAACCCTGCAGCACCTGCTGGCCGAAGGCGCGGTCGGCCTCCAGACGGTCGCCGAAGGCGCTGCCGCCTATGACCTGGAAGCCCTCGCGCCGCAGCGCGTCCTGCGTTTGGCCCTGCGTGGCCGATTCAAACAGCGCGATGCCGTCTTCGCCGGCCTCGCGCAGCCAGCCGAGTTCGGCCTGCCAGTCGGCGGTGAAATCCAGCATGCCGCCGTAAACGTCGCGGTAAGCCGGGTTCGCGACGCACACGCGCACCTCATGGCCGCGCCGCGCCAGCCCGTAATACATCGCGCCCAGGTCGTTGTAGTCGCCTATGCCGAGAAACCTCATGGCCGGGCCTCGCCGTGCTGCCACACGGTAAGGGCGACCGCGGCGATGCGGTCGGCCGCGGCATAGGCCGGCGTCTCGAGCTCCTCGCCGAAGACGTCCGGGTCGAGTTCGCGGTAGTCGAAGCGGCAGCCCGCGCGCTTGAGAGCCGGTTCCACCGCGACCAGGAAGGGGTCGTGGCCTTCCAGGATGGGCACGCCGGTGTACAGCAGCAAGCGCCCGCCCGGGCGCAGCCGCGCGATGCCTTCGGCGACGATGCGTTCGCCCAGGCCGGTGCCCAGGCTGCCGCCGCCGTTGCGGTAGGTGCGCCCGGCCGGGTCCACCAGGTAGGGCGGGTTGGCGACGATGAGGTCGAACTGGCCATCGGCCGCGCCGTAGAGGTCGCCTTGCCGGCACTGCGCGTTTGCCATGCCGTTGAGCTCGGCATTGGCACGCGCATAGGCCAGCGCCTGCGGGTTGATGTCGGCCAGCACCAGCTCCGCCGGCAGGCCGTTCTGCTTCGCAGCCACCAGCCCGCCGGGCCCCGCGCCGCAGCCCACGTCGAGGATGCGCGCGCCCTCTTTCAGCGGCTGCTCACGCAGCGTGCTTTCGATCAGCGCGGCAAAGCGGCAGGTGTCCGGCCCGAAGAACACCGCGTCGGCGCCCTGCGTCGGGTAGGCACTGTGCGCGAACAGCATGCGGCCCAGGCTGGAAAAGCGCACCGTGCTGCGAAACAGCCCGGCCTGCGGCTCCAGCAGGTTGCCCGACTGCATCGCTTCAAAGGCATCGGCGGGCAGCAGCGTGGAATCGAAAGGCCGGCTCCAGCCGAACACGCCGCGCAGGGTGCGGGCCTTGCCGGTACCCGGCCTGGCGTTGACGCGCGCCTGCGTGGCGGGTGTGACGGTGGTGAATTCGTAATGCGCATAGCGCAGCCAGGCGCCGAGATGGACGAGGGCTGTGTGCATCGGTGAGGTCGTGGGCATCAGCAGGGCAGGAAAGAAAAATGGAGAAAAGCGGCGGGCTGCCGGAATGTCCCGCTACTGTCTTTTCTCCGTCGTTCCACCGCTGTGGGACGCCGCTGCCGCACGCCGTAGGACGGCTGCGCGGCGCAGAGTCACTCCAAATTCCCGGCCACCTTGTCTTGTTCCCTCTCCCTCCGGGAGAGGGCTAGGGTGAGGGCCAGCGACCTCCAACCACGCAGGGCGTTGCGCAAGCGCCGCCAGCCCTCATCCCCCTTCGACAGGCTCAGGACAGGCCAAGCTTCTCCCGGAGGGAGAAGGAGCAACCCCGGTCAGGCCAGGAAGGCGGCCACTTCGCGCAGCACCCCGTCGTCTTTGAGGATCTTGCGGTGGCCCAGCCCTTCGGTGGCGACGAGGCGCGCGCCCGCAATCGCCTCGCTGTAGGCCACGCCGTCGGCAAAGCGGTTGATGCTGTCCTGCCGGTCATGCACCACCAGCGTGGGCAGCGTGATGCGCGGGCCGACCGCGGCGGGCTCGAACTGCGGCATCAACACGCCTTCGCGCGCCTCTATGCGCCGCTGCATGGCCGCCCGTGTGGTTTCGCGCAGGCCGAACACGTGCGCGAACAGCCGCGTGTATTCCAGCGGCGAGGCCGGCGGCGCCAGCAGCACCAGGCGGCCGGCCGCCAGCCCGCGGCTGGCCGCATAGGCGCCGGCGTTGGCCGCCAGCGAATGCGCCACCAGCGCGCGCAGCGTGTGCCCTTGCTGCTGCAGGCGCGCCGCCACGTACTCGAGCACGCGCGCGAACTGCGGCAGGTTGCTGACCGAGCCGCCGCTGCGGCCGTGCGCCGGCATCTCGACCATGACAGGCCGCAGGCCTTGCGCGCTCAATTGATCGGCCAGCGCCAGCATCTGCCCGGCATGGCCGCCCCAGCCGTGCACCAGCAGCACGACGGGACCCTGCGGCGCGGCGGGGCGCGAATACAGCGTCAGGCTGGCGTCCTCAAACGGCCACTGCTCGATGTGCCATTCGGGGCTCCAGCTTCGGCGGCGGCTGATCCATTTGGGCGGCAGCGGCGTGCCGAACAGCCGGTAGGCCGCGCGCACGGCCAGCGCCGGCCACAGCTGCTGCGAAGCGCCCAGGCCCCAGCGGAAGATGCGCGTCAGCGGGCTGGCGTTGTAGAAGGCCGAGGTGGCTTGCAGGGAAGTGCGTGTCATGGCGTATCGCCTCCGCGCTTCAGTACCAGACCCAGTCTTCGTTGCTGCGCGGCAGGCCGCGCAGCGAAGCCAGGGCCGCCATCACGGCGCGGGCGCCGAAAAATACACCCAGGGCAATGATCAGGATCAACATGATTTCCTCATTTCTCCGCACAGTCGTGCGAAATTAGAACTTGCCGACATATCCGGAAATGGCGTGGCTGCCCTTTCCGCGCTTGTTTGTCTCTTATTTTTGGGTCGCTGCCTCTGCCTGGTAGCTTTTGAGCAGGCGCTTCCAGGATGCCTGGGCCCGTTCGGCCGCGCGCGTGTCGCGCAGGAAACGGGCATCGTGCAACAAGCCCATGGACAGGGCGTAAATCTCCGCCACCAGCTGCTCGGCGTCGGTGTCGGCCTGCAGGTGGCCGGCCTCCACCGCCTGCAGCACGGTGCGCCTCAGCGCGGCGCGCCAGCGGGTCACCTGGCCCAGCAGGGTCTCGCGCAGCTCGCCTTCGCGGTCGTCCAGCTCGAAGGCGCCCGCGGTGTAGATGCAGCCCGATTCGATTTCCACATCGCGCATGCGCACGATCCAGCGCTGCACGATGCTGTCCAGCCGCGGCAGGCCCTTGGGCTGCTGCATGGCGGGCACAAACACGTCGGCCAGGAAACGCCGGCCGTATTCCTCGATCACGGCCTTTTGCAAAGCCTCTCGCGAGCCTATGCGCGAGAACACGCCGCTCTTGGAAATGCCGATGCGGTCGGCCACCGCCTGCAAGGTGATGGCCTCCAGGCCTTCCGCCGAAGCAAGGTCTATCCCCGCACCAATGATCGCGGTCCGGGTCATCTCGCTTTTCTGGGTCTTGGCGTCCATGGCGCGGATATTAGCACGATTGTGCGAAAGTGCAAATCCCTGCCTGTGGCCCGGTTTTTGGCTGCCTCAGCAGGCCGCGACGCAATCCATCTCAATGTCAAAGCGGCCCGGCCAGGCGGGCACGCAGACAAAAATCCGGGCCGGCGGGTCTTGCGGAAAGTAGCGGGCATAGATTGCATTGACTGCCGCGAACTTCTCGACCGAAGTGCAGTAGACATTGCATTTCAGCACCTGGCCCAGCGACGACCCCGCCGTTTCAAGGCAGAGCTTCATCTGCTCCAGCACCAGCTCGGCCTGGCGCTCTATGGACGCGTCAATCACTTCGCCCGTGGCCGGGTCAAACGGCGGCAGGCCGGAGACATAGACCGTGTCGCCATGGCGCGTAACGACCGAGGTGGGCGCCTTCCATCGCTCCAGGTAAGTGGACAGGGGTTCGACGCGAATGATTTCTTTGGTCATGGCGGTGTACGGGGTGAGGTGTGGAGTTCTCCCTTTGTACCCGGCAACAGCATGGCCATGCTTCGCGCCGGAACGAAGCATCCGCGTCCGCCGTTAACGCCGGCGCTTGCCAACAGGAGCGGGGCTTTTAGGCATCAAGCCCACGGCCGCGCGCGCCAGGGCGTCGGCCTCGCGGTTGCGGTGGCGCGGTATCCACACCAGCCGCGCCGACGCGAAAGAGCGTAGTTCGGCGCGCACCTCGTCAAACAGTGGGGCCAGGCGCAGAAAAGGCTCCAGGGCGGTTCCGGCCAGTTGTTCAACAACCACGCTGTTGTCGCAGTGGATCACCAAAGCGGTTGCCCCGCCCTGCTTTGCAAGTTGCAGGGCCGCCATCAGCGCGCGCAACTCCGCTTCGTTGTTGCAGCCTCTGCCCTCAACCGGGAGGGACAGCGTGTGCTGCGTGCCGTCAGGCGCGGTGAGCACGGCGCCCATACCCATGCGGCCCGGGTTGGGCACGGCGCTGCCGTCGCAGTAAATCGTCCATAGCCCGTCCTCAGGCCGCATCGCGAGCTTCCTGCGCCAGCGAGACCACAAAGTCCAGAAAGGCCCGCGTCTTGGCGGGCGGGTGGTGGCGCGACGGATGCAGCGCGTAGAGCGGGAAGTGCTCGTCCGGCCAGTCGGGAAACAGCTCCACCAGCTTGCCGCTGGCCAGCAAAGCCTCCGAGCCCAGCGTCATGATCTGCGCGATGCCGTAGCCCGCGAGGCAGGCGCTCAGCAGCGTCCCCGCGTCGTTGACGGTCAGGCGCGCGCCCGGCCAGATCTCGATCTTCTTGCGCTTGCGGTGGAACTCCCAGCTAAAGGGCTTGCCCGTTTCGGGATTGCGGAAGTCGATACAGACATGCGAGGAGCCGCGGTCCAGTTCCTGCGGCGTCAGCGGGCGGCCGTGCTTCTTGAGGTAGGCGGGGCTCGCGACGGTGGCCATGCGCGAATCGAGCAGGCGGCGGTAGACCAGGCTGGACGACGCCGCGTTGCCGAAGCGCACCGCCAGGTCAAAGCCGTCGGCGACCATGTCGCCGAGCTGGTCTCGGGTCACCAGGTCCAGCTGCAGCTCCGGGTAACGCGCCATGAAAGACCCGAGCCGGGGGCCCAGCACCAGCCGCGAGAAGAAAGGGTCCACGTTGACGCGCAGGCGCCCGCGCACCGCCGTCGCGCCGCCGGCCGCCGTGGCCGCGGCTTCTTCCAGGCCCGCCATCAGCGGTATGACCTGCTCGTAAAAACGGCGCCCCTCGTCGGTCAGCGAGATGGCGCGCGTGGTCCGGTCGAACAGGCGTATGCCCAGCCGCGCTTCCAGGCGTGCCACGGCGCGGCTCACGCCGGGCTGCGACATCTCCAGCTGCTCGCCCGCGGCGGCAAAGGTGCCGGCGTCGACGATGGCCGCAAACACGCCCATGCCGTTGAGCATGCGCTCGTCAAATCCGTTCATACATGCCAATCAGTCATGAATCAAATGCCATTCATGTTATCGCCAAATAGGTGCGGTTTGCCCAGAATTCGTCCATCGCGGTGTTTGCCGCAGCAACCAGGGAACGAATATGTATGTGATCACGGGAATTACCGGCAAGGTGGGCGGCGTTGTCGCGCGGACTTTACTGGCGGCAGGCAAACCGGTGCGGGCCGTTGTGCGCGACCCGGCCAAGGGCCAGGCATGGGCGGGCCAGGGTTGCGAGGTAGTGCTCGCCGACATGAATGACGAGGCCTCACTCACGCGAGCGTTCACGGGCGCCGAAGCGGTGTTTGTGCTGTTGCCGCCGCACTTTGACCCCTCGCCCGGCTTTACGGAAACGCGCCGCATCGTCGCCGCGCTGCAAGGCGCCCTGGCGGCCGCGCGGCCGGCGCGCGTGGTCTGCATCTCGACGGTGGGCGCCCAGGCGACACAGTCCAACTTGCTGAGTCAGCTGGGTTTGCTGGAGCAAGGCCTGGGCAATTTACCCATGCCGGTGACCTTCTTGAGGCCTGCCTGGTTCATGGAAAACGCCGCCTGGGATGTGGCGCCCGCGCGCGACAGTGGCGTCATCCCCAGCTTCCTGCAGCCGCTGGACCGCGCGATTCCCATGGTCGCCACCGCCGACGTGGGCCGCACGGCGGCTGAACTCCTTCAGCAATGGTGGACAGGCCACCGTGTCGTCGAGCTTGAAGGACCGAGTCGCTATTCACCGAACGACATCGCCGCCGGCCTTGCCCCCTTGTTGCGCACCGGGGTGCGGGCTGAAGCGGTGCCGCGCGAGACCTGGCAGGCCAGCTTTAGCGCGCAGGGCATGAAGAACCCGGAGCCGCGCATGCGCATGCTCGATGGCTTTAACGAAGGCTGGCTGTCCTTTGAGCACACGCCGCGCAAAGGCATCGTGGAACTCGACGCGGTGCTGCGGGCCCTGGTGTAAGAGACCGGCCTCAACGGGGGAATCCCCGACGCGTGGAGAGGCCGGCGCGGGGTAAGCTTATTGCATGACCCCTGTTCCGCAGATACGCCATTACCAAAATTGGCTGCAGGCCACACGCGGCCTGTCCTTCGACAACTACGAAGCCTTGTGGCGCTGGTCGGTCAGCGACCTTGACGCTTTCTGGCAAAGCATCTGGGACTACTTTGAGGTCCAGTCGCCCACGCCGCATACGGCAGTGCTGGGCCGGCGCAGCATGCCGGGGGCTGAATGGTTTCCCGGCGCGCAGGGCAATTACGCGCAGCAGGTGTTCCGCCATGCGGCCGCAGCCGAAGCGGCCGGTGTGCCGGCCATCGTCAGCCACGGCGAAGCCAGCCTGGCCGCGGGTGACGCGCCGCGGGAACTGGGCTGGGCCGAGATGCGCCGCCAGGCAGCTTCGCTGGCGCTGCACCTGAAAGCGCAAGGCGTGCAGCCCGGCGATCGCGTGGCCGCCTACCTGCCCAATACGCCCGAGACCATGGTCGCCTTCCTCGCGACGGCCAGCCTGGGCGCGGTCTGGAGTGTGTGTGCGCCCGACATGGGCACGCCCGCCGTGCTCGACCGCTTCCGCCAGATCGCACCCACGGTGCTGATCGCCTGCAACGGTGTGCATTACGGCGGGCGCGACATGGCGCGCGGCGAGGCGGTGGCCGAGCTGGTGGCGGCGCTGCCCAGCGTCACGCACGTGCTCATTCATGAGATTCTTCCGGCATCGGGTTTGCCGGCCGGCCATGCGCGCTTTGCGGATGCCGTCGCGCGTGACGATGCGCAGACCGCCGCCTTCGAGCCGCTCTGGCTGCCTTTCGAGCATCCGCTTTGGATTGTTTATTCGAGCGGCACCACCGGCCTGCCCAAGCCCATCGTTCATAGCCACGGCGGCGTGGCGCTGGTGGGGCTGGCGCTGCTGCGCCTGCACAACGACCTGGCGCCCAGCCATGCCGACCCCGCGAACCCCGAACGCTTCCACTGGTACAGCTCCACCGGCTGGATCATGTGGAACGTGCAGGCCGCCAGCCTGCTCAACGGCACGACCTGCTGCATCTACGACGGCAACCCGGCCGGCACGAACAAGGACAAACCCGACTGGAGCACGCTGTGGCGCTTTGTCGCGAGCACACGCGCGACCTTCTTCGGCGCGGGTGCGGCCTTTTTTGCCAACTGCATGAAGGCGGGCGTTGACGTCGCGCAGTGCGGTGACTTGGGCCGGCTGCGCACGCTGGGCACGACGGGATCGCCGCTCAGCGAGGACACACAGCGCTGGGGAACGGCGCAGTTCACGAAGATCGGCAACCCTGATATCTGGTGGTGCAATATTTCAGGGGGAACGGACTTCGCGGGGGCCTTCATAGGCGGCAACCGCGAACTGCCCGTGGTCCCCGGCGAAATGCAGTGCCGCATCCTGGGCTGTGCCGTCGAGGCCTGGAACGACAAGGGCGAGTCCGTCGTCGGCGAGGTCGGTGAACTGGTCTGCACGCAGCCGCTGCCCTCCATGCCGCTTTACTTCGTCGGCGACAAGGACAACCAGCGCTACCTGGCGAGCTACTTCGACACCTACCCCGGTATCTGGCGGCACGGCGACTGGCTCAAGGTCACGCCCTCGGGCAGCTGCATCATTTACGGCCGCAGTGACGCCACCATCAACCGCCACGGCCTGCGCATGGGCACCAGCGAGCTGTACAGCGCCATCGAGGCGCTGCCCGAAGTGCTGGACTCGCTGGTGGTGGACCTTGAATACCTGGGCCGCGAAAGTTACATGCCGCTTTTTGTCGTGCTACGCCCCGGCCACACGCTGGACGAGGCCATGAAGGCGCGGTTGAACCACGCGGTCAAGACCGCGCTGTCGCCGCGCTTTGTGCCCAACGACATCTTCGCCGTGCCCGAGATTCCACGCACGCTGTCGGGCAAGAAGCAGGAGCTGCCGATCAAAAAACTGCTGCTGGGCCAGCCGCTCGAGAAGGTGGTGAACCGCGACGCGATGGCCAACCCGGCCTGCCTGGACTGGTACCTGGCCTTCGCGAATCAGCGCGCCGGCGCCAACGCGCCCAAATAGGTCCGCACCTTCTCGTCCTGCGCCAGCGTGTCGAAATCGGGCGCCTCGCTGACCGCGCCTTTCTGCACAAAGATGAAACGCTCGCAGCACTGCCGCAGGATGTCGACGTGGTAGGGCTCGTTCGGGTGCAGGCACAAAAACACCAGCCGGCCGTTGGCCTTGAGCTTCGCGAAGAAGTCCAGCATGAAGCCGATGTAGCCGTCCTGCGTGTTGAACTGCGGCTCGTCGAACAGATGCACCAGCGGCGAATCGCTTTGCGCATGCGCCAGCATGAAGTCGGGCTTGGTCTTTTGAAAGGACCGCACCTGGTAGGACTGGTGGTAGTGGATGGCCAGCCGGTCGCGCTCGCGTGTGCGCACCTGGTGGATGTCCTGGCCGTTGACCAGCACGCGGCCCGCGCTGGGCAGGTTGCTGCCGGTGATCAGCTCGAACAGCGTGGTCTTGCCCGAGCCGTTGGGGCCCATGACGCCGACCACGCAAGGCTTGCTCACCTCGAAGTCGGCGTTCAGTGAAAAGGTGGTCGTCTTGCGGATCAGGCCGCGCTGGTATTGCTTGGCGACGTTCTCGACGCGTAAAAGTGGATGGCTCATGCTGGCTCAAACTCCCAAAAGTTGCCGGCACAGCACGGCGTCGTTACGCAATTGAGCCGCGGGGCCCTCGTGGACGATCACGCCCTGGTTCATCACATAGGCGCGGTCGGCCACCTGCAGCGCGCTTTGCACGTTCTGCTCGACCACCAGCACCGCGATGCCTTCGGCCTTGAGCCGGCTGATGGTTTTCATCACGTCCTGCACCACCTTGGGCGCCAGGCCCTGGCTGGGTTCGTCGAAGAGCACCAGGCCGGGCGAGCCCAGCAGCGCGCGCGAGATCGCGACCATCTGCATCTCGCCGCCCGAGAGGTTTTCACACTCGCGGTGCATCAGGTACTCGAGCGCGCTGAAGATTTCAAAACACTCTTTTTCGTGCCAGGACCGGAAGCGCGTGGCCTTGCGCGCGATGGCCAGGTTGCGCGCCACCGTCAGCGTCGGGAAGATGCGGCGGTCGTCGGGCACCCAGCCCATGCCGGCCTTGGCGATCTCGTGCGTGGGCATGCGTGTGATGTCGCGCGCGTCGAACGCTATGCTTCCCTTGCGCGGCGGCGTCAGGCCCAGGATGGAACGCAGCAGCGTGGTCTTGCCCGCGCCGTTGGGGCCCAGCAGCGCCACCACTTCGCCGGCGCCGACTTTGAGCGACACGTCGAACAGCACCTGCGTCTCGCCGTAGAAGGTGTCTATGCGCTCCACGGCCAGCATGTCGGCCGGTTCGGAGACGGTCTGTATGACGGATTTGAGGACCGCGCTCATGCCAGCGCTCCCAGGTTGGAGCGGCGCACCCATTCGTTTTGCCGCAGCTGGTCGGGCGTGCCCTGGCTGATGACCTGGCCCCAGTGAATGACCGAGATCTGGTCGGCGAGTTTGAAGAGGAAGTTCATGTCGTGTTCGATGATCACAATGGTGAGCTGGCGCTTGAGTTCTTTCACCAGCTCCATCAGGCGCGCCGTGCCTTCGGCGCCCAGGCCGGCGGTGGGTTCGTCCAGGAAGAGCATGCGCGGCTCGGCCGCCAGCGCCACGCCAATTTCCAGCGCGCGGCGCTCGCCGTAAGACAGGCTGCTGGCCAGCGTGCGCTCCTTGCCCTTGAGGCCCACGCGTTCGAGGATGGCGGCGGCCAGCTGCTGCGCCGTACTGTCGGCGCCCAGGTCGCGCCAGGGGTTGAAGCCCTGCTTGCGCACGTGCGGCGTGGCCACCAGCACGTTGTCCAGCGCGGTGTAGCTGTCGAACAGGTTCATGATCTGGAAGGAACGCGACACGCCCTTGCGCGCGATCTCGCGCGGCGACAAACCCGTGATGTCTTCGCCGGCAAAGGTCACGCGGCCGCGGTCGGGCTTGTAGCGGCCCGTCAGCACGTTGAAGCAGGTGGTCTTGCCCGCGCCGTTGGGGCCCATGATGCCGTTGAGCTGGCCCTCTTCGAAACTGAGCGTGATGTCCTGCAGCACCACCTGGGCGCCGAAGCGTTTGGACAGGCCGCTGGCCTCAAAGAGCTTCACAGTGCACCTCCCGCCGCGGGGGCTGCCTTGCTGTTGTTGACCAGCGCGTTGCGCCGCGGCCTGGCCTTCCAGGCCTGCCATGCGCCGGCGATGCCTTCGGGCTTGAACAGCACCATGGCCATGAAGATCAGCCCGTACCAGAGCAGCCAGGTTTCGGTGTAGGCGCCCAGCAGGTCGCGCGCCAGGATAAAGAAGGTCGCGCCTATGACGGGGCCCCAGAAGCTCACGAGGCCGCCGCCTATCAGCACCATCATCACGACGAAGCCCGAGTTATGCAGGCTCATGACGTTGGGGTAGGCCGACTGCTGCGCCATGGCGAACAGCGCGCCGGCCAGGCCGGCGACCGCGGTGGAGATCGTGAAGGCCAGCCATTTGTAGAGCCACACGTTGTAGCCGACGAAGGCCGCGCGCATTTCGTTCTGCTTGATGGCGCTGAAGATGCGGCCCAGCGGCGAATGGATGAGCCGCCACAGGCCCAGCAGCACCAGCGCGAACAGCGCCAGGCAAAAGAAGAAAAGCGCGTTGTTGCCCGACAGGTTGAAGGACACGAAGCCGAAATCGGCCGGCAGGCGCTTGATGTTGAGCAGCCCGTCCTCACCGCCGGTGACGGTGTGCCATTTGTTGGCGACGAACCAGAACACCTGGCCGAAGGCGATGGTGAGCAGCGCGTAATAAATGCCGCGCCGGTGCGAGATGAACAGCGCGACGATGCCGCCCAGCACGGCCGTGACCAGCACCGCGCCGGCCAGGTCGAACCACAGGTTGGGCCAGACCTTGAGCTGCAGCAAACCGAAGGCATAGGCGCCCACGCCGAAAAACGCGCCGTGCCCGAAGGAGGGCAGGCCGGTGAAGCCGAGCAGCAGGTTGTAGCCCATGGCGAACAGCACCCAGATCATGATTTCCAGGGCCAGGTATTGGTAGAGCCCGACGCGGCCCACCCACAGCGGCGTGGACAGCAGCACCAGCAGGGTGGCGAGCATTGGTAAGGGGATCAGCGGCGCGCGGCCGGAAGCGAGTTGCATGGGAAATGTGTCTCTTGGTAGTTGGTATGTGGAATGGGACTGGACAAACCTGGAAAGAAAACTTGAAATAAGTGCTGGACAAAACAGAATGTACGTTCTATTATTAAAACATGCAAGAACATTTATTCTATTTTGATGCTGTGCAAGCCCAAGCGGCCCAGCCGCATTCCCGAGGCAACCGATGACCATGGACTCTGCAACAACCTACGAAGAATTGAAAGCGCTGATTGGCCGGACTTACCCGGACATGTCCAAGCAGCTGCAGCGCATCGCGCGTTTCGCGCTCGAGCAGCCCAACGACCTGGCGCTGGGCACGGTGGCGACGGTGGCCGAGGCCACCGAGGTGCAGCCGTCGGCCATGATCCGCTTCGCCAACGCGCTGGGCTACGGCGGCTTTTCCGAAATGCAGCAGGTGTTTCGCGGCCATTTGCTGGAGCGCTCCGACAGCTACCGCGAACGCATCGAGCAGATGCGCCGCAAGCAGGTCAACGGCGAGCGCGCGCCCGCCGGCATCCTGCACCAGCTGGTCGGTGAATCGGTGGCCGAACTCGGCCACCTGGAAGAAACCATTGCCCAGGCCGACCTGAAGGCCGCCGTCAAGCTCATGGCTTCTGCCTCGCGCATCCACGTGCTGGCCCAGCGCCGCGCTTTCCCGGTGGCCGGCTACCTGGCCTATGCCTTGAGCCAGCTTGAGCTGCGCACCCACCTGCTCGACGGCATGGGCGGCATGCTGCGCGAAAGCCTGCGCTCCATTGAGCCCGGCGACGTGCTGATCGCCGCGAGTTTTCGCAACTACTCGCCCGACGTCATCGAGGCCGCCGCCATCGCCGCCAAGATGGGCGCCTCGGTGATCGCCATCACCGACGGCCCGCTGTCGCCGCTCAAGGCCTCGGCCAAGGTCTGCCTGGAACTGGCCGACGATTCGTCCAAGCCTTTCCGCTCGCTGGTCGCGCCGCTGTGCCTGGCGCAGGCGCTGGTGGTCAGCACCGGCCACCAGCTGGCCGAGCAAAGCCCGGCCAAGGCCAGGGGCAAGCCGGCGGCCAAGGCTTCGAAGACTGCCGTGAAGGCCGTGCGCAAGGGGGCCGCATGAACCGCCCGCTGGACCTGATCTGCGTGGGCCGCGCCGCGGTCGACCTGTACGGCGAACAAATCGGCGGCCGCCTTGAAGACATGCAGAGCTTCACCAAATACCTGGGCGGCTCGCCTGCCAACACCGCCGTGGGCGTGGCGCGCCTGGGCCTCAAACCCGCCATGCTGACCCGCGTGGGCGACGAGCACAACGGCCGCTTTGTGCGCGAAACCCTGGCGGCCGAAGGTGTGGACGTGAGCCATGTGGCCACCGACCCCAAGCGCCTCACGGCGCTGGTCTTCCTCGGCATCCAGGACCGCGACACCTTCCCGCTGATCTTCTACCGCGACAACTGCGCCGACATGGCCATCAGCCCGGACGACTTTGACGCGGCCTTCATCGCCTCGTCCAAGGCGCTGCTGATTTCCGGCACGCACCTGTCGCAGCCGCTCACCTATGAAAGCTGCACCCGCGCCATGGCGCTGGCCAAAGCCGCCGGCACGCGCGTGGTGCTGGACATCGATTACCGCCCCGTGCTGTGGGGCTTGACCAGCCCCGGCATGGGCGAGCAGCGCTTCGTGCCTTCGGGCGAGGTCAGCGCGCACCTGCAAACCATCATCGGCCAGTGCGACCTGGTGGTCGGCACCGAGGAAGAAATCCATATCGCCGGCGGCAGCACCGACACGTTGGCCGCCTTGCGCCGCCTGCGCGAACTCACGGCCGGCACGCTGGTCGTCAAGCGCGGGCCCATGGGCTGCGTGGTGTTCGACGGCGAGATTCCCGATTCGCTGGAAAAGGGTTTGCAAGGCCCGGGCTTTCCGGTCGACGTCTACAACGTGCTGGGCGCAGGCGATGCCTTCATGTCGGGTTTCCTGCGCGGCTGGATCCGCGACGAGCCGCTCACGCGCTGCTGCGCTTATGCCAATGCTTGCGGCGCGCTGGTGGTCTCGCGCCACGGCTGCGCGCCGGCCATGGCCAGCTGGGAAGAGCTGCAGTTCTTCCTGGTGCACGGCTCGGCCACACGCCGCCTGCGCGAAGACGCACAGCTTGAACACCTGCACCGCGCCAGCACGCGCACGCGCCGCTGGGAGGAACTGGTCATCCTGGCCTTCGACCACCGCATGCAGCTGGAAGAGCTGGCCGCGCGCCACGGCGCGGGCAACGATCGCATACCGCCGTTCAAAGCGCTGATCGCCGAAGGCGCGCGCCGCGGCGCGGCCCAGCGCGCCGGTGTGGGCGTGATCGTCGACGGCCGCTTCGGCGAAGACGTGTTTCCTTCGGTCACCGGCAAGGGCTGGTGGGTGGCGCGGCCGGTCGAGCTGCCGGGCTCGCGCCCGCTGCAGTTCGAAGCCGGCGCCGGCCTGGGCGCGGCGATGCGCACCTGGCCCGGCGAGCACGTCGCCAAATGCCTGGTGTATTACCACCCGCACGACAAGCCGGCCCTGCGCGAAGCCCAGTTGGCCAAGCTGGCCGACCTGCAGCGCGCCGCGGTGGACAGCTTCCACGAATTCCTCGTCGAGGTGATTCCGCCCAAGGACATGCCCTGCGACGACGACACCGTGCCGCTGGCGCTGGAGCAGATTTACGAGGCCGGCATCTTCCCCGACTGGTGGAAGCTGCCGCCCGCCGCCAGCGCGGCCGGCTGGGAAAAGACCGCCACGGTCATCCACCAGCACGATGCCCATTGCCGCGGCGTGCTGGTGCTGGGCCTGGAAGCCAGCGAGGAAAAACTCGACCAGAGCTTTCGCATCGCGGCGCCGCACGCCATCTGCCGCGGCTTCGCGGTGGGGCGTTCGATTTTTGCCGACGCCGCGAACGGCTGGTTTTCCGGCGCCATGGACGATGCGGCGGTCGTGAAGGACATTGCCGAGCGCTATGCGCGGCTGATCGTGCTGTGGGACCAGGCGCGCGCGGGCAAACCGGTGGGCGCCCCCGCGGGCGCGGCCGAGGCCGTGAACTGAGCGCCGGCATCCCTGGATCAATCAATCAAACAAGCAACAAAGAGAAAGAGGACGGAGACAACATGAGCACCCCCAGAATCGGATTTATCGGCATCGGCATGATGGGCCACGGCATGGCCAAAAACCTGCTGGCCAAAGGCTTCGGCCTGACCTTCAAGGTCAACCGCAACCGCGACAACCTGGCCGACCTGGTCGCCGCCGGCGCGAAGGAAGCCAAGACCAACGCCGAATGCGCGCAGGCCAGCGACATCGTGTTCATCTGCGTCACGGGCTCGCCCCAGGTCGAGGAGATCGTCTACGGCAAGGACGGCCTGCTCGAGGGCGGCCGCAAGGGACTGATCGTGGTCGACACCTCCACGGCCGAGCCGGCCTCCAGCACCCGCATCCGCAACGACCTCGCGGCCAAGGGCATCAAGCTGGTCGATGCGCCGCTGGCGCGCACGCCGAAAGAGGCCGAGGAAGGCCGGCTCAACACCATGGTGGGCGCCGAGCCGGAAGACTTCAAGACGCTGGAGCCGGTGCTCAAGGCCTTCTGCGAAAACATCTTCCACGTCGGCCCGCCCGGCCACGGCCATGTGCTCAAGCTGGTCAACAACATGATGGCCATGAGTTTTGCGGCGTCGATTGCCGAGGCCTTCGCGGTCGCGGCCAAAAGCGGGCTGGACCTGAACCGCCTCTATGACGTGATCTCGGCCGGCGGCGTGAACTGCGGCATCTTCCAGATGATGGCGACCAAGACGCTCAAGGAAGGCGACGTCACCGGCTTCAAGTTCGGTATCGCCAACGCGCAGAAGGACCTGCGCTACTACACCCACCTGGCCGAGATGCTGCCCGTCGCCAGCTTCATGGGCGAGGCCACGCACCAGAGCCTGATCCAGGCCAGCAACGCCGGCTTCGGCGACAAGCTGATCGCCTCCCTTTTCGAAGCACAGGAAAAACTCAACGACGTCAAGATCGTTCCCCGTTAAACCACCCCTTAACAAGCAGGAGACAAGAACCATGAGCGACATCAAGAACAACGACACAAGCCCTGAACCGGCACCCGACAGCAAGGCCACCTCGCGCCGCGCGCTGCTCAAGCACTCCAGCCTGGCGCTGGTGGGCGCGGGCCTGTACGGCGCGGCGCCCTTCATGGGCCCCTGGAAACACAACCACGCCTGGGCGCAGACCGGCCAGAAAAAACCGCTGACCATTGGCCTCACCATGGACGCCTCGGGCCTGTACGCGGCCTCGGGCGCCGAAGAGCGCCTGGGCGCCATGATGGCCATCAAGGAATTCAACGACAAGGGCGGCGTGCTGGGCCGGCGCATCGAGGCCATCCACATCGACACCGAAACCACGCCGGCCACCGGCTCGCGCGTGGCCGAGCGCATGATCACGCGCAACGAAGCCTCCTTCCTGATAGGCGCGGTGCACTCGGGCGTGTCCAACGCCATCTCGCAGGTCGCGCAGAAGTACGGCACGATCTTCTTCAACACCAACTCCAGCAGCCCGACCGAAGCCGGCAAGGACTGCCACCGCACCAAGTTCGTCTGGGACGGCAACGGCACCAACTTCTCGAACGCCATCGTCAAGAACGCCATCAAGGCGAGCGGCCGCAACTGGGTGCTGCTGACCAACGACTACGTCTGGGGCCACACCACTTCCAAGGCGACGCGCGCCATCGTCGAAGCCAACGGCGGCAAGATTGTGGAAGAACTGCTGGTGCCGCAGAACACCCGCGACTTTTCGTCCTACCTGCTCAAGCTGCAGCAGCTCAAGCCCCACGTGGTGGCCACGGCGGTGGGCGGCGACGACATCAAGGCGCTGCGCCAGCAGGTGGTGCAGCTCAAGATGAACCAGAGCATGGCCTGGATCAACAACCAGCAGGACTGGCCCGACGTCTACGGCCTGGGCCCCGAGGCCATCTTCGGCGTCTTCGGCACCACCTGGTACTGGCGCCTGAACCTGCCCGGCGTGAAGGAATTCGTCGCGGCTTACCAGAAGCAGTTCCCGGGCATGGCGATTCGCGTGCCGGGCAATGTGTACCACAACGGCTACATGGCCACGCGCGAACTGCTGCGCTGCGTGGAAGAAGCCGGCACCACCAACAACATCGCGGTCATCAAGAAACTTGAAGGCCGCAAGATGAGCGCGGCCGACCGCCTGCAGCACTACGACGCGTGGATGGACCCGGTCACCCACCAGTGCCAGCAGACGATTTACATGGCCAGCTACAACGACCAGCCCGCCGAGAAGGACGACATCTTCAAAATCCTCACGCAGGCCGAGCCCAAGGACGTGATGGACAAGGACGCCACCGGCGCCTGCAAGCTCGAGAGCTACGAAGCGACGCCCAGCTACGAAGTCTGAAACAGCCCGCAGTCATGCAACGGGTCCTGTGCCGCTACGCCAGGCTACGGACCCTGACTGCCTGGCCTACAACCTATAAAGACCGACATGGATTTCCTGTTTCAGCTTATTCCGCACCTCGTCAACGGCGTCTCGCTGGGCCTGCTGTTCGCGCTCATCGCGCTGGGCTTCATGCTGATCGTGGGGGTGATGGAAACCATCAACCTCGCGCACGGCTCGCTGTTCGCGCTGGGCATGTACTTCGCGCTGTTCCTGATCGCGCCGCAGCTGGGCATGTTCCCCAACCTGCAGGCCTGGTACATGACCTTGCCGCTGGGCACGCGCTACGGCGTGGCGCTGATTTTTGCGCCTGTCTTTGTCGGCATTTTCGGCATGCTGCTGGAGCTGTGCATGCGGCGCACCTACGGCCGCGACCCGCTCTATGGCCTGCTGCTGACCTTCGGCGCCGCGCTGGTGATCGAGGAAGGCATACGCCTGGTGTGGGGCTCGTCGGAAAAGCAGATCATGCTGCCCGAGGTGATCTCCGGCGCCTTTTTGATGGGCGACCTGGTCTATTCGAAATACCGCTTCTTCGCCAGCGGCTTCGCCATCCTGATGATCGTGCTGCTCTGGGTGTTTTTGCAGAAGACGCCCTACGGCGCCATCATCAAGGCCGGTGCGCATGACAGCGAAATGGTGCGCGCCCTGGGCATCAACCTGTCGCGCCTGCGCCTCTTCGTCTTCGGCCTGGGTGTGGCGCTGGCGGCCATTGCCGGCGTCGTCATGGCGCCCATCTGGGGCATACGCCCGCATGTGGGTGTGGATGCGGTGGTGCCGGCCTTCCTGATCATCGTGCTGGGCGGCGTGGGTTCGCTGTGGGGTGCGGTGATTGCGGGGTTGATGGTCGGCATGGTGGTGGGGCTCACGGGATCTTATGCATCCGAGTGGTCGTTGATGTCCATGTATTTGTTGTTTATCGCCGTGGTCACCTTCCGCTCGCGCGGTCTCTTCGGGAAGAAAAGCGTCCTGGATGCCTGACGCCCCCTGTCACTGTTAATCGCAGAAAGTATTTGAATGAAACCGCTACAAGATAGAGTCGCGCTGGTCACGGGTGCGGCAGGCACCATGGGCCTGGCCGTCGTCAAGGCCTTGCTCGAGGACGGCTGCAAGGTCGCGATGGTCGACGTAAGCCACGAGCGCAACCGCGCGCTGGCCGGTGAACTCGGGCCGCGCGCCTTGCCCTTCTCGTTTGACATCAGCGACCCTGCCGCCGTGAGCGAGGGCCATGCGCTCATCGTCGAAGCCCTGGGCGCTGTCGACATCCTGGTCAACAATGCCGGCATCCTTTCCAACAACAAGGTTGAAGCCACCGAGGCCGGTGAATGGCGCCGCGTGCTGGGCGCCAACCTGGACGGCGCGTTTTACCTCGCACAGCAGGTGGTGCCGGCGATGAAGGCGCGGCGCTTCGGCCGCATCATCAACACCAGTTCGCTGGCGGCCAAGACCGGCGGGCTGACGGCGGGCACGGCCTATTCGGTGTCCAAGGGCGCGATGAGTTCGCTGACCTTTTCGCTGGCGCGCGAACTCGCGCCCTTCGGTGTCACGGCCAACGCCGTCGCGCCGGCCTACGTCAAGACGCCCATGATCACCGAACAGCTCAATGAGGAGCAGCGCCAGAAGCTGCTGAAAGACATCCCGGTCGGCCGCTTCTGCGAGCCCGAGGAGTTCGCGCACGTGGTGCGCTTCCTGGCCTCGCCGCTGTCGGGTTTCATCACCGGCGAAATCATCGACCTCAATGGCGGCCTGCTGATGGATTGAGAGTGAGGGAAAGCCCTTTCGCCGCCCGCGCGCTTTGCGCCCACAATTTCGCCATCCATGAGCAGCATCACACCTTCCATCGACTTCAGCACAGCCCTGACGGGCCTGTTCGACCTGCGCGGCAAAACCGCCTATGTGCCCGGCGGCTACGGCGGCATCGGCGAGGCGATTGCCTGGGGCCTGGCCATGGCCGGCGCGCGCGTGGCGGTCTCGGGCCGCGACGAGGCCAAGGCGCGGGCCGTGGCCTCGGCCTTGCAGGCGGCGGGCCACGAGGCCATGGGCCTTGCCATGGACGCGCATTCGGTGCCGCGCATGCAGGCCTCCGTCGACAAGGTGGCCGCGCAGTGGGGCAGGCTCGACATCCTGGTCAACTGCGTCGGCATGCAGCGCGAGCAGGCTTTGCTGGAGGTGACCGAAGAAGCCTTTGACGAAGTGCTGCAGGTCAACCTCAAGGCGGCAATGTTCCTCGCGCAGGCCGCGGCGAAAAAACAGATTGAAGGCGGCAAGGGCGGCGCGCAGGTGCATTTGCTCTCAGTGCGCGCACAGCTCGGTTTGCGCGGCCGCGGTTATTCGGCCTACAGCAGCAGCAAAGGCGGCCTGGTCATGCTGATACGCCAGCATGCGAGTGAACTTGCGCCGCACGGCATCACCGTCAACGGCATCGCGCCGACGGTGGTGCAAACCGAGATGGCGCGCCACTGGCTGGAGAATCCTGAGACACGCAAGCAGGTGCTGGACCGCATCCCTCTGGGCCGCGTGGCCGACCCGCAGGACGTGGCCGGTGCGGCGGTGTTTTTTGCGGCGCCTGCGTCGCGCTTTGTGACCGGACAGGTGCTGTACCTCGACGGCGGCATCACCGCCTCGCAGTAGGAGCCGCTCAAAAACCCTCCAGGCGTTGTTGCGCCGCCTTGCCGTGCCTTCAGCACTGTCTGCGGCGACGCGCCTAGCCAGGACCGCTTCGCTGGGTTTTGTGAGCAGCTCTAGAGAAGAGAGAACCTGTTCCGGAGTCAGCGCTTGATTGCCAGGGCCGCGACGGCATGCTGCACGCCGCCGCTGCCGATGGGAATGCCCTGCACCCGCATCGCAGCTTCCACGCCGGCCAGGCAGCCGAGGATCATGGCCGGGTTCATGTCGCCCAGGTGGCCGATGCGAAACGTGCGCCCCGCCAGCGGGCCCAGTCCACCCGCAATCGCAACCTGGAACTGCTCGCGCGCAACCGAGCGCAAGGCTTCGGGGTCAATGCCGGCGCTGACGGACACCGTGGTGACGGAGACAGAACGCGCCGCCGGCTCACGCACAAACAGCGACAGCGCGCCGCCCTCGCTCCAGCCCTCGACGGCGGCATGCACCGCATCGGCGATCAACCGGTGGCGCGCGATGACATCCTCCACGCCTTCATGAAAGATCAGGCCCAGCGCGGCCTGCAGGCCGTAGAGCAGGGTTTGCGGCGGCGTGCCGCAGAACTTGCGGTAGCTCAGCGGGCTTTGCCGCCGTGCCCAGTCCCAGTAAAAGCGCGGTGAGGGATTGGCCGCAGCCACCTTCATCGCGGCGGCGTCCGCGGCAACAAAGGCCAGGCCGGGCGGCACCATCAGGCCTTTTTGCGAGGCGCCCAGCACCACGTTGGCGCCCAGCGCATCCATGGAAAAAGGCGCCGCGCCCAGTGACGCGACCACGTCCACCACCAGTAGCGCGGGGTGGGCCGCGGCTTCCAGCGCCTGCCGTACCAGGCCCGGGTCGCTGGTCATGCCGCTGGCGGTGTCGGTGTGGACGACAAACACGGCCACGATGGTCTGCGCGGTGTCGGCGCGCAGGGCGGCTTCAATCGCCGGCACGTCGATCGGGTAGCCCTCGCGCCACGGTGTGCGCAGCACCTGCGCGCCCATGGCTTCGGCTTGTATGGCCCAGGATTCGGAGAAGTGACCGGTGCCGGCAATCAGCACCTGCTGGCCAGGCGACAGCAGGTTGGCGATCACGGCCTCCCAGACGCCGTGGCCGTTGCAGGCGTACAGGAATACGTCAGCGCTGGAGGTTTGCAGCAGCGCCTTGAGCCCGGTTTCACAGGCCTGGATGACGCCGTCGAGCCGGGGGTCGGCCAGGTCCATGGGCTGCCTTCGCATCGCATCCATGACCTCATCGGGCACCCGCGTGGGGCCGGGGGAGTGGAGGAATCGGTGGCCGGGGATGCGTTTGTGGGGCGTCATGCCGGAAAATTATGCGCCAGCCGGCTTCCGGTTGACCAGCACGATGCCGGCCGCCACGGTGGCCAGCGCCACCAGCAGGCCGGTGGTCACGCTTTCTTTCAGCCACAGCGCGCCGAACAGCAGCGCGAACAGCGGCGTGAAAAACACAAACACCGAAATCTTGGTGGCCGGGTAGCGCCCCAGCATCCACATCCAGGCCAGATAGCTGGCAAACGCGCCTATGACGGTTTGCAGCGCGAGCGAGGTGACGGCAAAGGGACTGAAGTGCCAGGACCATTGCTCGCCCAGGTAGAGCGACAGCAAGGGGAACACGGCCGCGCTCACGGCCAGCTGGTAGAACAGCAATTTTTCGGGGGAGATGCTGGTGAGTTTGGTGGCGCGTATCACCACCGTGGTCAGGCCCCACAGCATGCCGGCGGCCAGCGCCAGCAGGTCGCCGTGCGCGGTCGAGGCGTGGTCGCCGGTGAAGCCTTCGCGCAACGCGAACACCACGGCGGCAAACGCGCACAGCAGGCCCACCCATTGCAGGCCGCGCAGCCGTTCGGACTTGACCCACAGCGGCACCAGCAGCGCGACCCAGAAAGGCGAGGTATATAAAAACACCGTGAGGCGCGAGGCGCTGGTGTATTGCAGGCCCACGTAAATGCAGGCGAATTCCGCGCCGAAGAGGGCGCCCGCCAGCAGCCCGGCCTTGAGTGAGCCGTCGCGGCGAAACAGCGGGATCTTGCGCCACAGGCACCAGAGCCACAGCAGGGCGGTGGCGCCGACCAGGCGCAGCGAAGCCTGGAACATGGGCGGGATTTCGCTGATGGTGGCCTTGATCAGCACCTGCTGCAGGCCCCAGAACAGGCAGCAGCCCAGCAGCAGGGACATGGCGAGGGTGTCGAGATGGGTTTTGCGTGTCATGGGTGAAGAATCTGGAAGCTCGGGCGGGGACGCTGTGGCGCCAAAGGCAGGCGCCTTGCGTTCGTTACAGCGGATGCTCGGTGTAAAACCTGCCGCCGTGGAACAGCAGCGGCGAGGCGCCCGCGCGGTGGCCGCAGCGCTCGACCTCGCCCACGAAAATCACGTGGTCGCCTTCTTCATAGCGGCTGCGGTTGAAGCATTCGAAGTGGGCGGCCGCGCCGTCCAGCAGCGGCGCGCCGCTGGCGCCCTCGGTGTGGGCCACGCCGTCCCAGCGATCCGCGCGCCCGCTGGCGAACTGTTCGGCCAGCGCCTTCTGGTCGGCCGCGAGGATGTTGATGGCGTAGTGCGAGCCGGTGCTCAGCGCGGGCATGGAGCCGGCCGCCTGCGCTAGGCTCCAGAGCACCAGCGGCGGCTGCAGCGACACCGAATTGAAGGAGTTGGCGGTCAGGCCCACCAGCACGCCGGCTGGCGTGCGCGCGGTGACGATGGTGACACCGGTGGCGAACATCGCCAGCGACGCCCGGAATTCCCGCTGCGAAAAGGCGGGACTGCTCGCTTTGCGAGGGTTGGCGGGGGTCGGCATAGAAGGCTAATTTAACTGATGCGCTGCAGACGCGCCGGCGGCAGGGTTCAGAGCCCATGAACACAGAGGCCGTGGCAGCGGCGGTTAAACTGGCTGGCATGACGTTCCGCCGTTTTGCCCTCTGCCTGTCAGCTACGTATTTAATAGCGTCAGGCGCCCAAGCCGCCTCACCTTGTGTCGAGTTTTCCGCCAAACTGCCGAACGTCAAGCGCGAATTGTGCGACGCGGCGCAGCTGCAGCCCTCAGGTGGGCGCTCGGTCAACGGGCAGGTGCTCTGGGTGCGAGACATCAAGCCGGAAAACGCCACCTTGCGTGTGCTGGTGCTGGGCGCTATCCACGGCGACGAGCTGTCCTCCGGCGCGGTGGCCCTGCACTGGATCAAACTGGCCGCGCAGCCGCCGCAGGACCCACCCCAGGTGATCCACTGGCGTTTTGTGCCGGTGCTCAATCCCGACGGCGTTCTGTCCAGGCCGCCGCGCCGCGTCAATGCGCACGGCGTGGACCTGAACCGCAATTTCCCCACGCCCAACTGGGAGCGCGACGCCAAAATCTACTGGGAAAAACGCACAGGCAAGGATCCGCGCCGCTGGCCGGGGCCCAAGCCGCTGTCCGAACCCGAATCACGCTTCCTGCACGAGCAGATGCAAAGCTTCAAGCCCCAGCTCATCGTCAGCATCCACGCGCCTTACGGTGTGCTCGACTTCGACGGGCCGTCGGTGCCGCCGTCCCGGCTGGGGCGGCTGTACCTGGACCAGGTCGGCATCTTCCCGGGTTCGCTGGGCAATTACGGCGGCATCCACAAAGGCGTGCCGGTCGTCACAATCGAGTTGCCCAACTCCATGCGCACGCCGCTCGATGCCGAGATGCGCCAGATGTGGCTGGACCTGTTGCGCTGGACGAGCGAGCGCATCGCCGTGCAGGGCAATGCCGCCGCCCGCACCACGCCCGAAACTTCTCACCGCGCGCCCTGAGATTTCTCGCAGGGCGGGGCTCTTCAGAGCTTTTTGTAGGCGCGGTCCATTTCCACGCTTTTGCTGGTGTCCTTGACGCCGCGTTTCACGTCGCGGCCTGCCTGCTCGACGACGGGGTTGGGCTTGGCGTTCGTCATGTCCACCGCCTGGTCGCGCTCGTGCGGCAACTCAAGGCTGGCTTCCACGGAGTCGTCTTTGGGCGTATTCGCTTCCCCGGGGCGTGAGCGCTGCTCGCGCGGCTCTTTGGCTGGCATGCCTTTGCTAGCCGCCGCTTGCTTGTCGCTGTTCAGGGGAGTGTTCTTGGGGTTCATGCCAGGACTTTGCGCGCCCCATCGCGCCGGCCCTGTCAGCCCGGCAAATCAGGGCCTGTAGGAGAAAGCCACTTCAAGGCGGCTTTCCAGGGCTTTCAGGCCGCCAGGAAAGTGGCAGCCTGCGCCACCGCCGCCGCGTCGGCCTTGACCGCATCGGGCGGCCCGCCTTGGCCCCACAACTCGCCGCCGTAGTTCATGGCCATGAACTGCGCGCACAGCCGGATCGAATCGACCATGGGCTGCGCCTTGGCGCGGTCGCCGCTGGTGGTGATCAGCCACAGCGTCTTTTTGGCCATCTCGTCCTTGAAGGGCAGGCCGGGCACGCGCATCCAGGCGCTCCAGTGGTCCAGGTAAATTTTCAGCGGCGCCGGGATGCTGTACCAGTAGACCGGGGCCACGAACACGATGTCGGTGGCGGCCATGGTCGCGTCCAGCAGGGTTTTCATGTCGCCCCCGGGCATGGGGTACTGGCCCGTGGTGTGGCGCTGGTCCACGAACAGCGGCATTTGCATGCGCGACAAATGCTGCCAGGCCTGGGGCGTGCCGGCCGGCAGTGCGGCGGCGGCCTGCTGCGCGAGCCATTCGGTGTTGCCCAGCGCGCCGGGTTCGCGCGTGGAGGTGGTGAGGAAAAGGAAGTGGGGCTTGGTCGTCATGGCGGCCATGGTAGCGGCAGGCGCCGCCCTTTGCTTGCGCGGGGTCGGGGCCCGCGTGCCAGAATGAATTCACCCACAAACGCTTAGGGGCGCTTTCCCATGATCCATATCCGCGACATCGACCACATCGTCCTCAGGGTGGTGAACCTGGGCGCAATGATGAAGTTTTATACAGAGGCGCTGGGCTGCACCGTCGAGCGCCGGCAGGACGAAATCGGCCTGGTGCAGCTGCGCGCCGGGCGCTCGCTGGTCGATCTGGTGCCGGTGGACGGCAAGCTGGGGCTGGCCGGCGGCGCGGCGCCCGGCAAGGAAGGCCGCAACGTCGACCATGTGTGCTTTCGTGTGGAGCCTTTTGACGCGGAAGCCATTCACCGGCACCTGGCGGCCCATGGCGTTGACGCGGGCAAGGCGGAGTCGCGCTATGGCGCCGAAGGCGAAGGGCCTTCGATCTACCTCAATGATCCCGAAGGCAACACGGTGGAATTGAAAGGCCCGGCCTGGCCGGCGGGCCGCAAGCCAGGCTAGAACTGCCGCCAGCCCTGCCAGGCAGTGAAGGCGGCGCATGCGATGAGCACGCCACCGACCGTCCGCGCCATCCCCACGCTGGCGCCCGGCCGGTCGGCCAGCCATTGGCACGCGCCGGCGGCGGCCAGTGCCAGCGCGCCGTAGATGCCGGTCTGGGTCAGCGCGATGATCAGGCCCAGCGCCAGCGCCTGTACCCACAACGAGCCGTATTCGAGCCGCAGGAACTGCGGAAAAATCGCCAGCATGAAGAGGTAGGCCTTGGGATTGAGCAGGCAGGTCAGCGCCGCCTGCCTGAAAGTCCGCCACGGTGACTGCGCTTGCACCTCCGGCAAGCCACCAAACACGGAGGTGCTGCGTGTGAGCGACCAGCCTATCCAGGCAATGTAGAGGCTGCCGGCCAGCAGCATCATGTTGACCATGCCCGGCACCAGCTGTAGCAAAATGCCCAGCCCCAGGGCCCCGGCCACGACGTGGCAGACACCGCCGGCCACGATGCCGCCCACCGCGAACAGGCCGGCGCGGCGCCCGCCGGTCAGCGAGCTGGCCATGACAAACGCCATGTCCATGCCGGGCAGGATGATGATGCCCAGCACCATCAGGAAGAACAGCCACAGGTGCGCGAAGGGGTCCATGGGGCGGATCTCCTGGTCTTACGCTGCGGAGTAGGCCGGGCGGGTCAGCTCCATCACCCAGTTGGTTTCCCAGTTGCGGCCGCCGTCCTCGGAAAAGGCCTGCTCCCAGCGCGCGCTGCGCGGCGTGATGCCCGACCAGGTAAAGCGCACGCGCACCGGCCGGCCCTCGTGCGTGTCGTTGCCCTCGAAGCGGCCTGTGCCGTTTGCGAACGCGCCGACCACCGGCGGCTGCATCAGGCCGTCGCTGTGGCTGACCCAATAAATGCTCCAGAGCCGGGTCTGCGGGCTGAAAAAGCGCAGCGCCATGCCTATGCACCGGTTGCCGTCGGCGACCAGGTCGTTCATATTGCCCAGCCCGTCCAGCAGCAGCGCGCCGTCCTGCACGGCCTCGAAGCGCTCCCAGTCGGTGCAGCCGGCCAGGCGCTTCTTGAGCCGTGTGTTGCCGACCAGCCAGCGGCCGGTGATGAAGTTGAAGTCGTGGCGCCCGTCGCTGAGTTGGGCGGTTTCCGGGGATTGGCTCAGGGTGGTGGTGCTCATGGTGTTGAAAAGCGCTTTTGGCGCCTGGAATGGATGCCCGGGGATTCCCCGTAAATGGTCCGGCTGGGCCGGTGAAAAATGAGTCTAAAAATGTAATAGGGCTATTTCGGCCCTGATTAAAGACTAGACTTTTCGCCATGTATTCACCGACCACCCGTGTACTGACCGTGCTGGAGCTGCTGCAATCCCACGGGCGCATGAGCGGCGCCGAACTGGCGCGGCGGCTGGAGGTGGACGGCCGCACCTTGCGCCGCTACATCGCCAAGCTCGAAGACCTGGGCATCCCGGTGGTGGCCGAGCGCGGCCGTTATGGCTACTACAGCCTGATCGCCGGTTTCAAGCTGCCGCCCATGATGTTCACCGACGATGAGGCGCTGGCGCTGTCCATAGGCCTGCTGGCCGCGCGCAGCCTGGGGCTGGCCGAGGCCGCGCCCGCCGCGCAGAGCGCGCAGGCCAAGCTCGAGCGCGTGATGCCGCACAACCTGAAAAACCGCATACGCGGACTGGGCGAGACGGTGACGCTGGACCTGCGCCATGCCGACGCGCCCGGCGACAACACCGCCTTGCTGGCCCTGAGCGCCGCCGCGCACGGCTGGCAGCGCGTGCACATGGCCTACCAGTCGGCCGAGGGCGAGGTCACCGAGCGCGAGTTCGACGCCTACGGCCTGGTGTTTCGCCGCGGCCGCTGGTATGCGGCGGGCTGGTGTCACCTGCGCGGCGCGCTGCGCTCATTCCGGCTGGACCGGGTGCGGGAAGTGAAGGCGCTCAACGTGGTGTTCACGCCGCCGGCCGATTTCGACGCCGTGCAGCACCTGGCGCTGGGGCTGGCCACCATGCCGCGCAGCAATACGGTGCGGCTGCTGCTCCACACCGACCTGCAGACCGCGCAGATGGAATTGCCCGACAGCGTCGGCGTGTTCCAGCCCAGCGAGGAGGGTGTGCTGCTGCACAGCCAGACCGACCACCTGGGCTGGTTCGCGCGGCAGCTGATGCGCCTGTCGTTTTCCTTCGACATCCAGGAACCGGCCGAGTTGCGCGTGGCCTTGCGCGAGCACGCGCAGCGCACACTGGCGCAGCACGCCGCCTGACTTTCAGGAAGCCGGAATCAGGCGGCTTTGGTTTGCAGCCGCTCGCCGGCCCGGTCCTGGCCGTAGAAGCCGAAATCCATGGCCGGCACTTCACCACTGATGAGTTCGGCCATCGCCTTGCCGGAACCCGCGCCGTGCGTCCAGCCCAGCGTGCCGTGGCCGGCATTGACCCACAGCCGGCCGATTCTGGTCTTGCCGATGTAGGGGATGTTGGTGGGCGTGGCGGGGCGCAGGCCGGCCCAGAAATGCGGCGTGCCGCCTTGTTCTTCAAGGCGGGTGTCGCAGACGCCCGGCAGCACCTCCTCGATGCGCTCGGCCAGCATCTTGCAGCGGGCCTTGGCCAGCGGCGTGTCCAGCGAGAGGTCGTAGCCGCCGACCTCGATGGTGCCGGCCACGCGCAGATGGTCGCCGAGCCGGCTCATCGCGCATTTGACTTCGTCGTCGATGGTGCTGACAAAAGGCGCGAGTTCCGGCTTGAGCAGCTTGAAGGTCGCGCTGTAGCCCTTGCCGGGGTAGATGGGCAGGTCGACACCCACCGTGCGCAGCAACGGCGCCGTGTAGGAGCCGCAGGCCACCACGATTTCGTCGGCTTTGAGCTGGACCAGCTCTTCATTTTTGCCGCGTATGGTGCGCGGCCGCACGGCGACGGAATGGATCGCACCGCCCGCTTTTTCCAGCCGTTCAATGTCATGGCCGTAAAGGAAGCGGGCGCCGCGGTCGGCGCAGCGCTGGGCCAGCGCCTGGGTGAAGACGCGGGCGTCGCCGCTTTCGTCGCTGGCGGTATAGGTGCCGCCCACGATGCGGTGCGCGAACGATTTGAAGGCCGGCTCGATGGCCAGCAGTTCGGCGGTGCTCACCACGCGGCGCGCCACGCCGAATTTGCGCATCAGGGCCGCGGCCTCGCCAGCGGTGTCGAACGTCTTCTGGTCGGTGAAATAGTGCGCGATGCCGCGCTCAAGCCGGTTGTATTCGATGCCGGTGGCGCTCACGACGTCCTTGAGCGCGGCGTGGCTGTAGGCGCCCAGCGCCACCAGCTGCTGCACGTTGCGCTCGAAGGCGGCGTCGTTGCACTGCGCCAGGAACTGCAGGCCCCAGCGCCACTGCTGCCAGCCTTCGCCGAAAGGCAGTTGCGGGCGGAACAGCAGCGGCGCGTCGTCCCGGAACATCCACTTGAGGGCCTTGAGCGGCGCGTCCTTGTTGGCCCAGGGCTCGCAATAGCTGACGGAAATCTGCGCCGCGTTGCCGAAACTGGTTTCCAGCGCCGCGTCGGGCTGGCGGTCCACCACCGTGACCTCATGGCCGCGCTCGAGCAGATGCCAGGCGGTGCTCACGCCGATGATGCCCGCGCCCAAAACTACAACTTTCATGGCTGACCCCTTTACTGCGTCCAAGTGTGCGGGATGTTGCTTTCAATTAATAGAAAAATTAAACTCTCAGTGAAAACATCAGAACAGCTAATAGAGAAAAGGGAAGCGGGATGAGTACTTTTGATCCTGATGCGCTCGAATGCCTCGCGGCCATCGTGGAAGAAGGCGGTTTTGAGCGCGCGGCGCAGCGCCTGTCCATCACCCAGTCGGCGGTTTCGCAGCGCCTGAGGGCGCTGGAGGCCCAGGTCGGCACCGTGCTGATCGTGCGCAGCCGCCCGCTCAAGCCCACCTCGGCCGGCCAGCTGTTGCTGAAACACACCAAGATGCTGCGCCTGCTGCGCGCCGACCTGGAGCGCGACCTCAAGGAGCTGGCGCCCAGCTCGCTGGGCGGCGCGCGCGAGGAAGAGCGCATTTCCATCGCCATCAACGCCGACAGCATCGCCACCTGGGCCATGCAGGCCCTGACGGACCTGGCGCAGCAGGGCTTGCCCATGGAAATCATCACCGACGACCAGGACTTCACCCACGAATGGCTGCGCGAAGGCCAGGTGCTGGGCTGCGTCACGACGCTCAAGCAGGCCTTGCGCGGCTGCAAGGTCGTGACACTGGGCGCGATGGAATACGTCGCCGTGGCCGCGCCCGCCTTTGCGCGCGAGCGGCTCGGCAAGGGGGCCGCCACGGGCACCGATCCGGTGCTGACGGCCCACAATTTCCGCGAAGTCCCCTTTGTGGCCTTCAACCGCAAGGACGACATGCAAAGCGAGTTCGTCGGCAAGGCCTTCGGCCTCAAGCGCGTCACGCTCAACCAGCTCTTTGTGCCCTCCTCGGAGGGACAGGTGCGCGCCGTGCTGGCGGGCTGGGGCGTCAGCGTGGTGCCGCGGCTGCTGGCGCAGGGCCTGATCGACCAGGGCCAGCTCGCCAACGTGGCGCCCGCCTATACCTTGCCGATACAGCTCTACTGGCACTGCTGGAACCTGGAGTCCGAGGTGCTGGACGCGCTGACCGCGGCGCTCAAGCAGTCGGCCGCGCAGTCGCTGGTGCCCTGACGCGCGGCCGCTTTGGCTTGCCGCACCGCCATTCGTACCAGGCTTGATGCGCGCCATGCCCTCGGGCCGGGGGCTAATCCCATTTACAAAAGGCGGGCAGGTGCGCACACTGCAAGGGCGATGCGGGACGCACGGCGGCGCGGCATGGCGCTGAAAGGCACAAGGTAACAGGGATGCTGGGATGGCTGGGGCTGCGTACCCGTCTGGTTTTGCTGGTGCTGCTCGCGCTGCTCCCCGTCTTCGGCCTGCTTGTCTATTCGGCGGAGCAGGGCCACAGGGCCGCGCTGCGGCTGGCGCAGTCCGATCTGCTGTCGGAAGTCCTGATGCTGTCGGCCCGCCAGCAGCGCTCGGTGGACATGGTCCACGAGCTGCTCAACGGCCTCGCCAGCGGGCCGCACATCAAGAACCCCGCGCCCGGCCTGTGCGGCCAGCACCTGAAAAACCTGCACAAGGAACACCCCGAATTCACCAACCTGGGCCTGGCCGCGCCGGACGGCACCATGCTGTGCGACGCGCTGGACGCCATTGCCAATCTGAAGGCCGACCAGCGGCCTTTCTTCCAGCAGGTCATGGCGGGCCAGCGCTTTGCCGTGGGGCGCTATGCCATAGGCCGCGCCAGCGGGCGGCCCGGCATCGGTTTTGCGGTGCCGGTGCGCAACGATGCGGGGAACATCAGCGGCGTCGCCTTCGCGGTGCTGAGCCTGGACGGCCTGGCGGATTCGCTGGCGGACGCGCCGGCCGTGCCCGGCGCCAGGCTGGCCGTGATGGACCGTGACGGCACGGTGCTGGCTGTTTCGCCCCCCGAGCCGGCCTGGGTGGGGAAACCGCACCCGGACCCTGTCATCCAGCAGGCCGCCCGGGAGCGCCGGCAGGGTGTGCTGCACGCGGCCGACGCCGGGGGAACCGCGCAGGTCTATGGTGTGGCGCCTGTGTCGGGCGGCGGGCGCGAGGGCCTGTTCGTGGCGATCAGTGTCCCGAACGCGCTGATCACCGCGCCCAGCCGCGAAGACCTGATTGTTGAACTGCTGGTATTGCTGGTGGTGGCGATGTTCGGCGTGGCCTGCGCCTGGTGGATGGGCAACCGGCTGATCGTCAACCCCGCCCATGCGATCCTCAAAGAGGCCAACGAGGTGGCCCAGGGCAACCTGGGCGCGCGCGTCATCATGGGCCCGTTGTACCAGGGCGAACTCGGCGAGATCGGCTTGTCCTTCAACCGCATGGCCGAGTCGCTGCAGGCCCGGCAGCGGGAACTGGACGCCGTGCTGGGCCGCGTCGACAAGGAGCGCGCGCTGCTGGACCTCATCCTCAACAGCATGAACGAGGGCGTGATCGCCGCCGACACCAAAGGCCGCTTCCTGCTGTTCAACGCGGCCGCGCGGGCGCTGTATTCCGCCGTGCCGGCTCCCGGCATGCGGGTGGAGGACTGGCGCCGCGGCCACGAGCTGCTGATGCTGGACGGCAAGACGCCTTATGCCGCGGAGGACCGGCCCCTGTCGCGGGCCACCCGCGGCATCAACATCGACAACTGCGACCTGGTCATCCGCCGTCCCGGCGTGGAAGACCGTGTGCTGCGCATCAGCGCCAGGCCGCTGCGCGACGCCGCCGGCGTGCTGATAGGCGGCATCACCGTGTTCAACGACATCACCGCCATGAAGGCCGCCGAAAACCTGGCCCGTGCGCAGGAGCAGGTGCTGGCGCTGATCGCTGGCGGCGCGCCCCTGGCGCAATCGCTGCAAGCCATCGTGCGCCTGAGCGAAGAGAGTTCGCCGGAGAGCATTTGCTCCATCCTGCTCGTCGAGGACGGCAAACTGCAGCTGGGCGTGGCGCCCAGCCTGCCCGCCGGCTACAACGAGGCCCTCGAAGGCGTGCGGATCGGCGAGGGCGTGGGCGCCTGCGGAGCCGCCGCGTTTCGCAACGAGCTGGTGGTGGTGGAAGACGTGGAGACCGACCCGTTGATGCGGGACTATCGTGAGCTGATGCTGGAGCACGGCCTGCGCGCCTGCTGGTCCATGCCGGTGGTGTCGACCAACGGCGAGGTGCTCGCGACCTTCGCGATCTACCGCGCCTACCCGTGCAGGCCGCTGCCCGGGGAGCTGGAACTGATCGCCACCGCGGCGCGGCTGGCCGGCATCGCGCTGGCGCGCGCGCGCGCCGAAGCGGCCCTGGTCAGCAGCCAGGCGCGTTTTCGCGAGCTGGCCGAAAACATCGACGACGTTTTCTACAACGTCGATCCCCGCGCCGACCGGCTGCTCTACATCAGCCCCGGCTACGAAAAGATCTGGGGCCGCAGCCGCGAAAGCCTGTACGCCGACCCGACGTCGTACGGCGAGGCCGCGCTGCCCGAGTACCGGGAAGCGCTCGCGCTCGCCAGGCAGCGCAACCGCGCCGGGGAGATGTCGGACATCGAATACCGCATCCTCTCCAAGGACGGCAAGACGCGGTGGATACGCGACCATGCCTATCCCGTGTTCAATGCCTCCGGCGTGCTGGAGCGCGTGGTCGGCACCGCGCGCGACGTCACCGAACGCAAGCTCGCCGAGCTGGCGCTGGCCAGCACCAACCGCGCGCTGCAGATGCTCAGCCGCTCCTGCATCGCCATCAACCGCATGGACGAGGAAACCGCACTGCTGGCCGAAGTGTGCCGCGTGGCCCTCGACGCGGGCGGTTACCGCATGGCCTGGGTGGGCTACGCGCAGAACGACGCGGGGCGAAGCATCCAGCCCATGGCCCATGCCGGCGACGACGACGGCTACCTCGCGGCGATCCGCCTGAGCTGGCGCGACGACGACATCACCGGCCAGGGCCCGGCGGGCCTGGCCGTGCGCACCGGGCAGCCCCAGCAGACCGGCGACATCGGCTTGATAGACAGCCGTTTCTACTGGAACGTGGATGCCCTGCGCCGCGGCTACCTGAGCGCCATCTGCCTGCCGCTGCGCGACGGGCCGCGCAGCTTCGGCGTGCTGTGCCTGTACTCGGGCGAGGCGCAGGATTTCGGCGCCGACGAAGTCAGGCTGCTGCAGGAGCTTGCCGACAACCTGGCCTTCGGCGTCATCGGCCTGCGCGTGCGGCTGGAGCGCCGGCGCAGCCAGGAAGCCGAGCGCCAGGCCGTCATCAAGATACGCGAGCAGGCCTCGCTGCTGGACCGGGCGCAGGACGCCATCATGGTCCGCAACCTGGACCGCACCATACGCTTCTGGAACAAGGGCGCCGAGCGCCTCTACGGCTGGACGGCTGCGGAAGTGCTCGGCAAGACCATGGAAGACCTGATGTACAGCGACCCGCAGGTGCTGATCGACGGCATGGCCCGCACGTTGGCCAGCGAAGGCGACTGGAGCGGCGAGATGGAGCAGCGCGCGCGCGATGGCTCGGTGGTGTGCATAGAAGCCCGCTGGACGGTGGTGCGCGACGAGCAGGGCCGGGTCAACGGCGTGCTGGGCACCAACACCGACATCCGTGAACGCAAACGCGCGCGCGAGGAGATTCTGCGGCTCAATGCCAGCCTCGAGGAGCGGGTGCAGCAGCGCACCGCGCAGCTCGAATTCGCCAACAAGGAGCTCGAGGCGTTTTCCTATTCGGTGTCGCACGACCTGCGCAGCCCGCTCAGCGCCGTCGACGGTTTCAGCGACCTTCTCGAGCGCGCCATGGCCAGGGCCGAGACCAGCCCGCTGACCGAGCGCAGCCGGCATTACCTGGCGCGCATACGCGCGGGGGTTTCGCAAATGGGCGAGCTGATCGACGCCATGCTCACGCTGGCGCAGGTGTCGCGCTCCAGCCTGCGCTGGGAGCGCGTCGACCTCAGCGCCCTGGCCCAGGCCCTGCTGGCCGGCTACCGCGAGCGCGAGCCCGACCGCGCGGCTAACCTGCACGTCGAGCCCGGCCTGGCGGGCCAGGGCGACCCGCGGCTGCTCAAGCAGGTGCTCGACAACCTGCTGGGCAACGCCTGGAAGTTCAGCGCCCGGCAGGCCTGCACCGACATCAGCTTCGGCCATGAAACCGGCAAGGACGGCGAAACGGTGTACTTCGTGCGCGACCAGGGCGCGGGCTTCGACATGGCCTACGTCGAAAAACTCTTCGGCGCTTTCCAGCGCCTGCACTCACTCTCGGAATTCGCCGGCACCGGCATAGGCCTGGCCACGGTGCACCGCATCATCACGCGCCACGGCGGCAAGGTATGGGCCGAGTCCCAGCCCGGGCACGGCACCACCTTCTATTTCACCCTAGGTGCAGAGACACTGTGAGCGCTACGCCCCGGTGCGATGCGAAGCGAGCCGTTTAATACCAGCCGGGGCCGCGGGACTGGCTTTGCCAGACCGCAGGCGCAGCGGGCCCCTTCTCAGTTCAAGGGGCAGGGAGCCGCCGCAGGCTCGAAGTGAGCGACCGTGGGGGCCCGTCTAGAAACTCTGCTGCAGCAGAGTTTCGCGCAGCGTTTGCGCCTTGTCGGCGTCAAACTGCCCTTCGACGCGGGCCAGCACGTCGCCCTGGCGGTTGACCACCACGGCGTACACCTGGCCTGCGGCATCGAGGCCGGCGGAGCGCATGAAGCTGGCGCGGTCGGTGAACACCGGCACCAGCTTGGCGCGTTCGGTGTCGGCGGGGTAGCGCTGCAGCAGCTTGTCTTCGACCGCGCTGCGGCCCGTCAGCGTGCCGGGGTCGTTGAGCACCGGCATGCGCATCCAGGTGATGGACGGGTCGTTCCTCAAATTCATGCCCTGGATCCAGCTCTCGACCTGCGCGTGCTGGCCGCGCTGGAAGGTGATGAGGGCGAGCGTGCGGTCGGAGGGCAGGCCCTCGGGCACGGTGACCGGCTGGCGCAGCAGGGTTTGCGCCATGAAGGCGGGCAGGCGGCCCATCACGCTGGACTCGTTGGGCGCCGCGAACGCCAGCGCAAATGCCAGGGCGGCGGCGACAAGCCAGGCGCCGAGATAGGTCATATTGCTTTTCATGGTGCTCTCCCAATGCGGGTCCGGTGCAAGAGGTCTTGCATGAACCCTTCATGCAAGATACATGCAAGCCGGACAGCGCGCAAACCCACAATTGGAACAAAGTGTTTGTCGCTTTGGCTGATCATGGATCGCTGCGCGCCGCCGCATCATCGATGCTGGTTGGGTTGCGCGGCGCGCGGGAAGTTCAAAAAGAAAGCGTTGCCGTGTTGAGGGTCACGGCGCTATGACTTTAGTGAGCACTTGCGCACAGGCCGCGCTTCAATAGGAGTGCTATTGGTTTGAATCGCCGATGTTGATCAGCAGCCCGGGCAGGAAACCCTCTTGCTCGCCCTTGCGCGCATAGCCCAGCGGGTTGGCCACGACGCGGCAGCCGCGGCTGGTGTAGTCGATCGCGCAGTGCAAGTGGCCGTGCAGCCAGACGTCGGCCAGCGGCAACAAATCATCGAGCGCATTGCAAAAACCCGCCGTGCCCGGCGCCAGGCCGTAGCGCGGGTCGGCGCTCAGCAGGCTGGGCGCGAAATGCGTCACGGCCACCGTGGGGCCGTCAAAGGGCACGGCCAGGGCCTGCCGCAGCCAGGCCTGGCTTTTCAGGCCCTGCTCGCGCACGTCGGCCGCCAGCAGCGGCTGCCCGTCCCTGAATGAATGGTTTTTGCTCAGGTAGAAGTTGGCCGCGCGAAAGGCTTTCTCGCGCGCCTTCAGCTGTTCGCCCAGTGTGATGTCCACGTCCTGGGCCTGGCCGCCGCTGAGTGCGTCGAAATCGGTCCACAGTGTGCTGCCCACAAAGCGCACGCCTTGCAGCACCACGCTTTCCTGTTCCAGCCAGACCATGCCCAGCCGTTCGCAGGTCTCGCGCAGGCGCGCATGGGTCTCGTTGAAGTCCAGGCCGTCGTACTCGTGGTTGCCCGGCAGGAAGAGCACCGGCACCGGCCAGCCCGCGCCGCCTTGCGCCACGGGCAATGGCGAAAACCGCGCCAGGCCGAAATCGGCGATGTCCCGTTCAGCCAGCAAGGAACCTTGCTGGTAAGAGCCGATGTCGCCGGCCAGCACCAGCAGGTCGGCGCCGGGCAGGGGGGTGGCCGTGAAGTTCGGGTTGCTTTCGAGGTGCAGGTCGGACAGGAGCTGGATGTTCACCCGCCGATTGTGCGGGAAGATACGCCATTGACTTATCACTGGAGGAAACCTTCATGAAACCCCGCATTACCTTGATCACACTGGGCGTTGACGACCTGGAGCGTTCGCTGGCCTTTTACCGTGACGGCATGGGACTGGCGACGCCCGGCATCGTCGGTAAAGAGTTCGAGCACGGCGCCGTGGTCTTCATCGACCTGCAGCCGGGCCTCAAGCTGGCCCTGTGGCCGCGCGCCAGCCTGGCGCACGACACCGGCCTGCCACCCTCGCAGCGCGGGGCGCCGGGCTTTTCGCTGGCGCACAACGTGGCCTCGCGGCAAGAGGTGGACGCCGTGATGGCCGAGGCGGCGAAAGCCGGCGCCGCAATCATCAAGCCGGCAGGCGCGACCTTCTACGGCGGCTATGCCGGCTATTTCCAGGACCTGGACGGCCACCTCTGGGAAGTGGCGTGGAACCCGCAGTTTGAACTGGCCGATTAGGGCCTAGGGCCCGGTGTGTCAGGCCAGCGGCGCCGGTAGCCGCACCGTGAAGGTCGTGCCTTGGCCCGGCCGGCTGCTGACTTCGATCTCGCCCTGGTGCAGGTCCACGCACTCCTTGACGATGTGCAAGCCTATGCCGGTGCCCGAGATGTTGCCGACGTTGGTGCCGCGGTGAAAGCTGCCGAACAGCCGCGGCAGGTCGGCTTCCGGGATGCCGATTCCCTGGTCGCTGATGCGCAGGTGTATCTGCCCGCCCACGCCGCTGACGGCAAAGCGCACCGGTGTGTCCGGGTCTGAATACTTGAGGGCGTTGCCCAGCAGGTTGACCACCATGTGCCGCAGCAGTTGCTGGTCCGCCGTGCGCGGCGCGTCCAGCCCGTCGCAGGTGAGGGACACGCGCGCGGCCTGCGGGTTGCTGTGCTCCAGCTCGGCCATCACCTGCACCAGCCAGTCGGGCACCACCAGCGGCGCGGCCTGGAAGCTGAACTTGCCGAGTTCCAGGCGGCTGGTCAGCAACACCTGCTCGACCATGCCGTTCATGCGCGCCACGGCGGTCTTGATCTGCCCCAGCAGCTCCCGGCGCTCGTCGGCCGGGAAGCTCGCGCCGTAGGTGTCCAGCAACTCCACCGACGACAGGATGGCGGCCAGCGGCGTGCGGAATTCGTGCGAAGTGACGGCCACGAAGCGCGACTTGAGTTCCGACAGCTCGCGCTCGTGCGCCAGCGCCTTGAGCATCTCGTCCTCGGCCTGGCGCTTGAGCGTCACGTCGGTCAGGAAATTCAGCGTGGCGGGCTTGCCCTCCCACTCGAACATCACCGCGCTGATCTCCAGCCAGCGTGTGCCGCTCTGGCTGTGCTGCACGCGGAACTGGTAGTGGTTTTCGGCCGTCTCGCCGCGCAGGCGCTTGCGGTGGTTGACTATCACCCGCTCGCGGTCGTCGGGGTGGATGAAATCGATGAAAGGCCGCGACCTGGCGGTTTCCTCGTCCAGCGCGGTCAGCTTCAGCGCTTTCGGGTTGGCATACAGGATGCGCCCGGCGGCCGTCACCAGGATGCCCTCGCTGACGTTTTCGACCACCGCGCGGTACTTGGCTTCCGAATCGGTGCGCCGGCCGATTTCCACGCGCAGCTGCTTGGAGGTGTCGAGCTGCCAGGTGATGTTGGTGGCCAGGTGGATGATGCGCAGCAATTGCCCCGAGGGGCTGTGGATGGGCAGCGCCCGCTGGCTCAGGCGCGCGATGTCGCCGCCCGGCCGGCGCACCCGGTATTCCTCGGTGCGCTTGAGGGTGGCCACTTGCAGCTGCCGCACCCGCTCGCGGTCCGCCGGGTCGACCTGCTCCAGCCATTGCCAGGGCTTGCCCGCCAGCTTGTCGGCCGACAGGCCCCAGAAAATCTCGAAAGCCGGGTTGGTGTAGCTGATGCGTTCGCCTGCCGGGTCCCAGGACCAGAGCATGGCGTCGATGTTGGCGGCTATCTGCCGCAGCAGTTCTTCGCCCGGCAGCGAAGCGGGCCTCAAAGCCGTTGTCGGTGCGGGAGAGGGGTCGGACATGCAGGCAGCATAGCCGCTCCCCGGGTGTGATTTCCTCCCCTTAAACCCCGGCTATGCGGGCTGGCGGATCAAACTATGCATGTTTTGCATGGGTTTTGACCGGTCTTAGGCTTGAAACCCTAGGGAAAACCCTTATTCTTGATTCATCGCAACTTTTCACCCGCTACAGGGTGATTTCGACATGTACACCCTGCTCTCCCAAATCGCCCGTTTCCTGCCTTCCGCCACCCGCGTGGCCCCGATCCACGGCGTTGCCCACAGCCTGATGGAACGCGCCGAAGCCGGTGCCGGCCGCAACCCGCATCAAGCGCAGGAACTGCGCGACGCCGCCCGCGCCTACCTCAGCGTGGTTCGCTGAACCCCGCTCCGCCAGCAGGCGGGGCACCCTCTCAAAGCTTTTTCAAAGCTTCACACCCGCGCCCTTCACGGCGGGCGCCAGCACCGCCACCTGCTCCCTCACAAAGCCGGTGAACGCCGCCGGGCTCATGGCCTGGGTGGTAATGCCCAGTTCCAGCATCTTCTTTTTGACCTCCGCCGTGGCGAGGATCTCGTTGCACGCGGCGTTCAGCCGCGCCACCACGTCGGCCGGCATGTGCGCCGGCCCGCTCAGGCCGAAGAAGTTGTCCAGCACCAGCTTGCGGTAGCCGAACTCCACCACGCTGGGCACGTCCGGCACCAGCGGCGAGCGCGCCGCCGAGGTCACCGCCAGCGGAACCAGCTGCCCGCTCTTGAAGTAAGGCACAAACGCCGTCAGCACATCAATCCCCACCGGAATCACGCCGGCGATCAGGTCGGTCGTCATGGGCGCGCCGCCGCGGTAAGGGATGTGTTGCAGGTTCACGCCCATGGCTTTTTTCATCAACTCGCCGTAAATGTGGCCTATGGACGCCGGCCCGCCGGAGCCGAAATCGAGCCGGCCCAGCTTGCGCGCCTGCGCCTCCACGTCGGTCATCGTCTTGATGGGCGCCTGCGGGTTGGCCATCACCACGCAGGGCGCGTTGCCGATCAGCGCAATGTGGGTAAAGCCCTCGACCGGGTCGTAAGGCTGCTTTTCCAGCGCGAAAGGGCCGATCGACACCGGTGTCGAATTGCTCAGCATCAGCGTGTAGCCGTCGGCCGGCGCCTGCGCCACCACCAGCCCGCCCACGCTGCCACCCGCGCCGGGGCGGTTGTCCACCACCACCGCCTGGCCCAGCTTCTTGCCGAGCTGCTCGGCCATCACGCGTGCGACGATGTCGCTGGCGCCGCCGGCCGGGAAGGTCACGACGATCTTGATGGGCTTGTCGGGCCAGGCCGCGAAGGCGGGCAGGGCGAGGGAGGCCGCGCCGCCGGCGAGCGCCTTGAGCAGGGTGCGCCGGGGAAATTGGCCCGCGGCCTTGGGGACTGTCTGGAACATGAAGTACTCCTGCATACGATTCGGATGCAGGGCTGCACGCAAAATTTGTGCCCCTGTCCGCAACCGCCGCCAGTCATGCCCATCGCCGGGCCATCTTCTCGCCCCCCAAGCCGGTTTACCGCCAGAGATCCCCGCTGACGGGCACATCCCTGGCCATGCGGCTTTCCAGGTCGGCGTCCTTGTGGGCCGCGCGCAAGGCCTTCAGGGTTTCGCCGGCGCCTGGGAGATCGGTGCGTGACGATATGAGGGCCTGGAACGAGATGTGCCCCACGCCCGTGAAAGAAGCTTCCGCGCGCAGGACGCCGCTGCAATTGAGGGTTTCTCCGGGCGCTATCGGCCCCGCGGGACAAACCTCGATCCGCACGTCGCTGGATTTCAGCCCGGACGGCGGCATGTTGGGCAGTGGGTGCAATTTCAAGGCGATGCGCGGCTGCGCGACGCGAATCGCGCGGCGGCCTGCGTTGGTGAGGGAAAAGGCGAAGGTGACGCTGTGGTCCATCCAGATCACCTTTGGATCGAACCTGACCTGCAGTTTCGGTGTGAGCGATTCCAGCAGCTCGGCCACGGCCCGGACCCGTTCCAGCCGCTGACGCTCCGCCGCCTGGGCGTTGCGGGTGTTGTCCGGCGCGGGCGGCTTGGCGGCGGGTTCCGGAGCCGGCTCGGCCACAGCCCTGGCCTGCTGGCTTTCCGCCTTCATCAGTTCCATGTTGGCGCGCAGTGCTTCGGTCTGGGCTTTCGCTTCGGCCAGCCGCAACTCGAGTTGCCGCTGGTTCTTCTGGTTCTCCTCCACCAGCCGCTGCATCAGCAACTGCGATTCCTTCTGCGCCCTGGCTGCCGGCCGGTCAACGTAGAGGTACCGCGCGACGCCACTCCCCGCGACCACCAGCAGGCAAAGCAGGAGCAGGAAAACAATGGTGTCGTACCGGCTGGATCCGCTGCTGCCGGCGGTTTTGCGGGGAACGGGAGGCATGCTCTTGTAGGGCGGTGTGGGGGTAGGCATGGCGTGGGTACGGGGGGCGGGAAGACGGGCAAGAGAGGAAGGAGGGGAAGCGGGTGGCGTAGGAACCATAGCGCCGGTTCACCACTTTCCCCGCACGCCCATCAGCAAGGCCAGGTTGCGCTGGCGCGCGTTGTGTTCGGCCTGGAGGTCGGCGAAGAGATCGAGCGTGTCATGGATGCGGCCGGAAACGCCCACGCCGGCGACCAGGGTGTTGGCATTGAGCGCCACGCCCGAGACCTGGAACGGATAAGGCGCGCCGGCGCCCTGCAGCTGCGCCGTCATGGGCGCGTTGTAGTTGCCGAACTCATGCATCCACACCAGCCTGGGCTCCACGCGCAGCCCGCCGACCTCAAAGCCCGCTTTCAGCCCCAGCAAAGACTTCGCCGAACGCACGTTTTGCGCCGAGACGACCAAATTGAGCGCGCCCGCGCCCTGTTCGGTAAAACCGTCGGTGCGGTTGCGGCTCAGCGACAGCGCCGCCATGGGCTGCAGTGTCCAGCCGGGCATCTCGATGTCGTAGCTCACCTCCCCATACGCCGAGGCGGTGCTGCCGTTGAAGTCCGACGAAGCGATGCGGGCGATGGGCCCGAAGGCGATGCCGCGGTCCATATGGTTGCTGTGAAAGGCCAGGCTGACCAGGCCGTTCACACGCCAGGCGCCGTCGGTGTAGCCGGCATACATCGCCAGTGCGCCGCTGCGGGAGCGGCCCTGGTCATAAGCATCAAAACCAACCCTGGATGTACCTGCCGTGACGGCGCCGCCCACCATCAGGTCGGAGCTCACTTCGGCGTCGTAACCCGCGCTGATGCCGGTGCTGTCCAGGCGGCTCGCCATGGCGTTGCCGTCGCTGTCGGTGTTTTGCCTGCCGCCGTAAGCGCGCAGCCAGAAGCCGCAGCCTTCCCCGGCGGCCTGCAGGCGCCCGCCCAATGCCGCCCCGCGCGAAACATCGTCACCGCCGCAGACCGTGCTCTGGCTGTTCCGGCCCACGCGCGACTGCAGCTGGCCGCCGAAAGCGGCCGCGAAGCTCGGGCCGGCGCGGCGCAAGGCCACCAGGTTCGCCCCGCTGATGGCGTCAAACGCGGCGAGCGCCTGGGCCACCGACAGGCTGTTGACGGCGCCGAGCACCGTGGCCATGTCCCCGGCCGCGCCGCCGCTGGCGTTTTGCAGGGCGCCGGAGGCGGACTGCTGGTTGGGCGTCGTGCCGGGCAAGGCGTTGTAGGGCACCCCATTGCGGGCCAGCGTCAGGAAGACGTTGTTGGCATCGTAGGTGAGCGAGGGTGTGAGAAAAGCCAGGTTGGTGCTCGCGCCGCCAAAGACGCCGGTGCGCCCGCCGGCGGCGTTGAGGATGGTGTAGCGTGTGGCCAGCGAGTAGGTGCCCGCGCCGGCCAGCACGCTCACCGCGCCGCCGTTGATGGTCAGGGTGCCGGTCGCATTGGTGCGGTCATTGCCGCCCGCTGGGTTGACTTCAACGCTGTAGGTGGAGCCGGCCTGGAACGTGAGGTTGCCGTTGACGGTCAGGGTGCCGATGGAGTTGCCGGGCGCCAGTGTGCCGCCGGCCTGGATGTTGGCGTTGCGCACCGAGCCCGTGCCGCCCAGCGTGCCGCCGTTCATCACCTGCACGGTGGAGTTGGCGAGCCTGCCGTTGACCGACAGCGTGCCGCCGTTCACCACGGTGTTGCCGCTGTAGTTGTTGGTGCCCGAAAAGGTGACGTTGCCGGCGCCGCTTTTCAGCACCGGGCCGGCGCCGCTGATGGCGCCCGCGAACGTCCCGTTGCCTGCCTGCGAAAACTCCAGGCTGCCGTGGTTGGTGATCACGCCCTGCAGGCTGGCGGTGGTGCCGCGCAAGCCGCCGCTGGTGATGATGGTGCCGCCGGTATGGCTGCTGGTGCCGGAAAGCGTTACCGTGCCGGTGCCTTGCTTGATCAGGGAGCCGTTGCCGCTGAGGGACCCTGCATAGCTGCCGTTGGCGCCCTGGTCGAACGTCAGCAAACCGTCGTTGGTGATATTTCCCTGCAGACTGGTGGTGGTGCCGGTCAGCTGGCCATTGGTCCTGACCAAGGTGCCGCCGGTATAGCTGTTGGCGCCCGTCAGGACTGTAGGGGCGGAGCTCGCACCGGTCACGTCGACCCAGCCGCTGCCCGAGATCGCGGCGGAGAACGTATAAGCGGTGCTGTCGTTCTGGCTGAAGCTGACACGGGAGCCGGGGGTGCCAAGCACCACGACGTCGGCATCCAGGGTGCCGCTGGGGTTGGTGTTCCCGATGTCCAGCGTCCCGTTGGCCGCGCCGCCCACGTGCAGTGTGCGCGAGCCGTTGACGATGACGGTGGCGCCCGAGCGGATGCTGAGGGTGCCTTCGCCGTTCTTGCCGACCACGAACTGGTCGCCCGCGGCCAGGCTGGCCGGCGCCAAGACCAGCCTCGCACCGGCCCCCTGAACGATGATCAGGCCGGCGGCTGCCGCCTCGCCCACACTGCCGCGCGTGGCGCTGACCGTGCCGTCGATCAACAGGGTGGCCGTGTTTCCCGAGGGCATGCTGCCGATCTGGAGCGTGCCCACCGCAAGGGAGGCTCCGGTATGGACCACGACCTGACCGGACTCCTGTATCTGCAAGGTCCCCGTTTGGGCGCCGGGCGCGGTGACGTCGACCTGTTCGTTGATCGGGACCCGGGCAACGCTGGCCGCCGTGGGCATGCCGGCGCTCCAGTTGGCCCCGTTGTGCCAGTCCTGGTCGGCCACCGTGCTGAAGTCGGTGGCCTGGGCGTGGCTTGCGGCCGGGGCCAGCAGGGTCAGTCCGGCCAGGGTGAGTGCGCGGTAGAGCGGATGCGGTGAAAAGTGAAGGCGCGAATTCATGCAGGAGCCATTTTTCTGTCTCGGAATCAAGCTCTGGCTGCGCCTGTGGAAGTCCAGATTCCGACAATTGCACCGCCAGAGAACATTGCGTTTCGGTTAGCACAAGCTCAGCTGGCTACACCCCGGGGCATTTGTTTCTGCTGCCTGTGGTCCAGGCGGGTTGGTGTCATTTCGGCACTCACAACAGCCCGCTTTGCAGTCCAAGGCAACGGGTTTGACTTTGCTTTACGTTACATTTTTTTGCAAGTAAGGCGTTTGGCAACTGGGGAATGCGCCAACGGCAAATAGCAATACGAAAGAATTCATTTCGTGGCTTGAGGTCTTTTTTTTGCGCACGCCGGCATTCCCGCGCAAGCCGGTCAGGCAGGTGTGGCGGCATTTATTGCCGGAAGGAGGGTAGCAATGCTGGAAGTGTTCGCGACGCCACGGTCCAATCGGGCGCCTGCGAGCGCCTGGTTTTGACAGGTGGAAAAGCCCTTCTGGCGGCGCCCGCGCTACGCGGCTACCAGCGGCTGCGCAGCCCCACCAGCACGGCCAGGTTGCGCTGGGCCGAATTGTGTTCGGCCTGCACGTCGGCAAAGAGGTCCATGCCCTTGGCTATGCTGCCGGTCGCGCCCAGGCCCAGCACCAGCGTGTCGCGCTTGAGCGCCGCGCCGGCGATCTCAAAGGGGAAAGCCGTGGCGGCGCCCTGAAGCTGCGCCGTCATGGTTTTGTTGAGGTCGCCGAACTGATGCGCCCAGACGAGCCTGGGTTCAAAACGGATGCGGCCCGTGTCAAAGATCGCCGTCGCCCCCAGCAGGGATTTGCCGGAGTTGAGGGTTTGCCCGGCGACCTGGAGGTTGAGCGCGCCCGCGCCGGTTTCGGTGAAGCCGCCGGATTTGCTGCGGCTCAGCGACAGGCCCGCCAGCGGCCGCAGCGTCCAGCCGTCCAGGGCGATGGTGTAAGTGGCTTCGCCGTAGGCCGACAGCGTGTCGCTGTCGAAGTCGCCGCTGGCGACCCGGTTGACTGTGCCGAAGGCGATGTTGCGGTCCATGTGGTTCTTGCCCCAGCTCATGCCGGCCGAGCCGCTGAAGTTCCACGCGCCGGTCGTGTAGCCGGCATAGACGGCGACGGCGGCGTCGCGGCTCTTGCCGCTTTCATTGTTGTCGGTGGACAGGCGCGACGTTCCGCCGGTCACGGCCGCGCCCAGGCGCAAGCCCTCTTCGACTTCCGCATCGAAGCCCACGCCCAGGCCCGAGCTGCGCAGGCGGCTGGCGGCCGCATTGCCGTCGCCGTCGGTGTTGCCGTAGCCGCCGTAGCCGCGCACCCACAGGCCGCGGTCGGCATCCGGCGCCACCAGCCCGGGCAGCGTGCCGTTGGCGGCCAGCAGCAGCGGCCGGTCGCTGAAGGAATTGGCCAATGTGCCCATGCCGCGGCCTTGCACCGCGGCCAGGCGTGCCTGCAAGCGGTTGCCGAAGTTGTCGGCAAAGCCGGCGGAGGCGCGGCGTAGCTCCACGATGCCGGCGCCGCTGGCCGCGTCGAAGGCGGCGCGCGCCTGCGGCGCCGACAGGCTGTCGACCGCGGCCAGCACGGTGCCCATGTCGCCGCTGGCCCCGGCCACCGCATTCTGCAGGGCCGTCCCCGTGGCGATCTGGTTGGGCGTGATGCCGACGCTGGCGTAACTCACGCTGTTGCGCGCCACGGTCAGGAAGACGTTGTTGGCGTCATAGGCCAGCGACGGCGTCAGGAATGCCAGGTTCGACGTGGCGCCGGCAAAAGCCCCGGTCCGCCCGCCGGCCGCATTCAGGATGGTGTAGCGGGTGCTCAGCGAATAGCTGCCGGCGCCGGCCTGCACATCGACCGTGCCGCCGTTGAGTGTGGCGCTGCCCGTGGCGTTGATGTGGTCGCTGTTGCCGGCCGGGTCGACTTCCACGCGGTAGGTGGACCCGGCCGCGAAGTTCACGTTGCCGTTGACCGTCAGCGTGCCGATGGAGTTGCCCGGCGCCAGCACGCCGCCCGTCGCGATGCTGGTGCTTCCCACCGTGCCGCTGCCGCCCAGCGTGCCGCCGTTGTTCACACTGACGGCCGAGTTGGCGATGCTGCCGTTGACCGACAGCGTGCCGGCATTGACGGCGGTGGCGCCGCTGTAGCTGTTGACGCCGCTGAGCACCAGCTTGCCGGCGCCGGTTTTGGTGAGAGAGCCCGTGCCGCTCATGGCGCCGGCGTAAGTGCCGCTGGCTGTCTGGTCAAAGGTGACGGCCGCGTTGTTGCTGATGTTGCCTTGCAGGCTGGCGGTGGTGCCCTGCAAGGTGCCGGCCGTCACGGTGGTGCCGCCGGAATAGGCCTGGGCGCCCGTCAGCACCAGAGTGCCCGCGCCGGTCTTGGACAGCGAACCGGTGCCGCTGATCTGGCCCGCGTAAGTGCCGTTGGCCGTCTGGTTGAACGTCACGGCGGCGTTGTTGCTGATGTTGCCTTGCAGGCTGCTGCTGTCGCCTTGCAGCGTGCCGGCTGTGACCGTGGTGCCGCCGGTGTAGCTGTTGGCGCCGGTGAGGATGGTGGTGCCGGCCCCGGCCTTGCTCAGCGAGCCGTTGCCGGAAACCGCCGCTGAAAATGTCGTGGTGCCGGTGTGGTTGAACTGGACGGAGGAGCCCGCCGTGCCCAGGATCACGCTGTCGGCCGTCAGCGTGCCGGCGCCCGCGCCGCTGCCGATGAAGAGCGTGCCGTTGGCCGTGTCGCCCACATGCAGGGTGCGCGTGCCGTTCACCGTGACGTTCGCGCCTGCGTCGATGTGCAGTTCGCCCGCGCCGTTGCCGCCTATCTCAAAACGCTCTGCCTGCCCCACACCGAGCGGCGCGAGCGTCAAACTGGAGCCAGCGCCGGTGACCGTGACAATGCCCTGCCGGGGCGCGTCACCCGCGAAAAGATGCGCGGCCGACACTGTGCCGCCGCCCTGGATAGTGAGCCTGGCGGCGCCGGCGCCGGCAGTCGTGCCCAGGTTGATGATGTCGGTGACGGCCAGGGAGCCGCCGCCACCGACGATGACCTCGGCGTTGCCCTGCACTTCCAGTGCTTGCGCCGCGCCCGGGGCGGTCAGGGTGACCTGGTCGTTGGTATTGGTCAGGCGCGCGCCGGTCGCGGCGTTGGGGGTGCCGCCGGTCCAGTTGGCGCCGGTGCTCCAGTCGCCGGCGCCGCCGTTCCAGTCGGTGCTTTGCGCACTGCCGGACCCCATTAGCAGGCCGGCCAGGACAAGGGATGCGCTCAGCGGGCGCAGGCGGAAGTTCAGGCGTGTTGTCACGGCGGCGGTCCCTCGGGGTTGCATGCTTGTTATGGCCCGGTCCGCGGAACGGGCGGCGCCAGCTTAGCCCATGTGTTGCCGCGCGCGCAACACGTGCATGTCATTTGTAATAGAGCTTGCGCACAGGCGAACCTACCATCGGCCGCGTACGCCCACCAGTATCGCCAGGTTGCGTTGGGCCGGGTTGTGCTCAGCCTGCACGTCGGCGAAGAGGTCCATTCCCTTGCCGATACTGCCGGTGGCGCCCAGCCCGAGGATCAGCGTGTCCCGCTTCAGTGCCGCACCCGAAACCTGAAAGGGTGAGGCCGTGGCCGCACCCTGGAACTGCGCCGTCATCGGCGTGTTCAGGTCGCCGAACTCATGGGCCCAGACAACGCGGGGCTCAAAGCGGATGCGGCCTGCGTCGAAGGAGGCCTTGGCGCCCAGCATCGCTTTGGATGAGTTGATCGTTTGTTCTGCGACTTGCAGATTCAAAGCGCCCGCGCCGGTTTCAGTAAAGCCGTCGGACTTGTTTCTGCTGAGCGCAAGCCCAGCCAGCGGTTGCAGCGTCCAGCCATTCATCGCGATCGCATAGCTCGCTTCGACATAGGCCGCCAGCGTGTTGCTGTCAAAGTCCGATGACGCCACGCGGTTCAAAGTGCCCACGACCACGTTGCGATCCAGGTGGTTCTTGCCCCAGCCCATGCTGGCTGAGCCGCTGAAGTTCCAGGGGCCGGTGGCGTAGCTGCCGTAAACCGCAAGCGCTGAATTGCGCGTCTTGCCGCTTTCGTTGTTGTCGGTGGAAAGCCGCGACGTGCCGCCGGTGGCCGCCATGCCGACGCGCATTGCGTCCTTCACTTCAGCATCAAAGCCAATGCTCAGGCCCGAACTGCGCAGGTCGCTGGCGGCCGCATTGCCGTCGCCGTGGGTGTTGCCATGCCCGCCGAAGCCGCGCACCCACAAGCCTTTGCTTGCGGCGTCCGGTGAAGAAGAAAACGCAGAAGCACCACTCGCCAATGAGAACTTCTGTGGGGCTGAATCGGAAACAGGCGCCATCAAATCCGAAAGATGGTCGTTGGCGGCAAGCAGCACAGGCCGGCCGGTGAATGAATTGGCAAAGCCGGACGTGGCATTGGCCTGCGCACCCAATCTGCCCCGCAGCTGGCTGCTGAAGCTGGCTGCGAAGCCCGCACCCGCACGCCGCAAGGCAACGATGCCGGCACCGCTGGCCGAGTCATACGCAGCTCTTGCCTGCGCTGCTGAAAGTCCTGCCAGTGCGGTTTGCACGGTGCTCATATCGCCTGTTGCGCCGGTGTTCGCATTCTGTAAAGCGGTTGAGGTGGCGATCTGGTTGGGTGTGACCGCCAAGGCGCTGAAGCTGATGTCGTTGCGGGCCAATGTCAGGAAAACGTTGTTGGCGTCATAGCCCAACGTCGGTGTGAGGAAAGCCAGGTTGGAAGTGACACCGGCAAAGTTGCCTGTGCGCCCGCCCGCCGCATTGAGGATGGTGTACTGCGTGCTGGCCTGGTAAGTGCCTGCGCCGGCCTGCACGTCAACCGTGCCACCGTTAATCGTTGCCGTCCCTGTGGCATTGATACGGTCATTCGCGCCCGCGGCATCGACCTCAACGCGGTAGATTGAGCCCGCCGCAAAGCTCAGGTTGCCGTTGACCGTCAGCGTGCCGATGGAATTGCCCGGCGCGAGGATGCCGCCTGAAGCGATGGTGGTGTTACCCAGCGTGCCATTGCCGCCCAGCGTGCCGCCGTTGTTGACGGTGACGGCAGAGTTGCTGGTGGAGCCGTTGACCGACAGCTTGCCGGCGTTCACGGTGGTCGCGCCGGTATAGGTGTTCACGCCCGACAAAGTAAAGGTGCCGGTACCGGTTTTGGTCACGCCGCCGCCGGTGCCGCTGATGACGCCGCTGAAGGTGGTGCTGGTGTTGTCGCTGCCGGTAGTCAGCCTGCCTCCTCCTGCATTGACGCTGCCGCCGCCCGCCAGGGAACCGATGCTCTCGTCAAAGTTATTCAGGTTGAGCGTGGCGGGGGCATTCACGGTGAAGGCGCTGCTTTGCGAGAAGGCGGCGGAATTCAGCGCCTGCAGGGTACCGGCCGAGAGCCTGGTTGCGCCGCTGTAGGTGCTGGCGCCATTGAAGACAGTTGTTCCCGTGCCTGCCTGTGTGAGGCTGCCCGTGCCGGCCACGTTGGCGGTCACGGTCGTCACGCCGAGGGCGTTGAAGACCAGCGAACCGTTGTTGGTGATGGCCGTGGTGCTTCCCAGCGCACTGACGTTGTCGACCTGCAAGGTGCCGCCGCCGGCCACCGTGGTGGTGCCGACGTAGCTGTTGTTGCCCGACAGGATGACGGTGCCGCCGGCGACGGCCAGGTTGCCCGTACCCAGGATGTCGTTGGCAACAGTGAGGGTGTCGCTGCGGTTGAAATTGAGCAAGCCGTTGTTGGTGACGGAACTCGTCCCGAGGGTGCCGGTGGTGCCGCCGTCGCCGACCTGCAAGGTGCCGGCAGAGATGGTGGTGCCGCCGCTGTAGGTGTTCGCGCCAGATAGCGTCACGGTGCCGGTGCCGCTCTTGGTCAAGGTGCCGGTACCGCTCATCCCGCCGGCGTAGCTGCCGCCGACGGCCTGATTGAAGATCACAGCCGCATTGTTGGTGATGTTGCCCTGCAGGCTGGTGGTTGTGCCCTGCAAGGTGCCACCGTTGACAGTGGTGCCGCCGCTGTAGGTGTTTGCGCCCGTGAGGATAGTCGTGCCCGCGACCTGGTTCAGCACGCCGGCACCCGTGATCCGGGTGCCAAACACATAAGCCGCGTCGGTGTGGTTGAAGTTCAGGCTGCCGGTGCCCGCGCCGAAGCGCAGCTCGCCCGCCGCCACGGTGCCTGCTGCCTGCGCTGCGCTGCCCACCGCAGCACCGATGTTCAGTACGCCGATGGAGCCGCCGTTCAAAGCAACGTTGAGTAAGCCGGTGCCGTTGCCGACAGATACATGTCCCCCGTCCGCGATGGTCAGCCTGCCGGTGCCGCTGCGGCCCACATCGAGGGTGGTGCTGTTGGTCCAGGCGGAGCCCGCGCCGGTCACAGCGGCATTGCCAACGCTGCCGGCATTGAAGCCGAGGTAGCCGTTGCTGCTATTGCTGACCTTGCCGCCGTCCTGCACGGTCAGTGTGCCAGTGCCGCTACGGCCGACAATGAGCAGGCCGCTGTTGGTCCAGGTGGAGTTCGCGCCGGTCACCGTGGCATTACCAGTGGAACCGGGGTCCAAGCCGAGGTAACCCCAAGCATTGCTGACCGCGCCACCGTCCTGCACGTTCAGTGTGCCGGTGCCGCTCACGCCGACAAAGAGGTCGGAGGTGTTGGTCCAGCTGGAACCCGCGCCGGTCACCGTGGCATTGCCGGTGGATCCGGAGTTATAGCCCATGATCCCAACGGTGTCGCTGACCGTGCCGCCGTTCGACACGGTCAACGTTCCGGTGTTGAAATTGCCGACAGTGAGGGGGGCACCAATGTTCCATGGGTTGCTCTGGGTGCCGGGTATGGTTTCGCTGGCGCCACCGTCAATAGTTACCTGTGCCCCGACCGAAGAGCAGGCCAGGGCCAGCGTCACGGCACCGACACTGCGCTTGCCACACGTCCGGGTTATTTCAGACACAGCGACCCAGGCGCCAAGTGAGGGGTTCCAGAGACTGCGGTGGGATAAGTTCATGGTTCAGACAAAGCGTGACTGCAAACGTGCCACGCGATTAAAGGCGGGCGCAGCACCGCCGTAAATACCGCAAAGGGGTTAGATGGCGTTTTGGAGCGGCAGCGGCCGGACCAGAATTGCTATGTTATTAATAGCAATTGACGTGCACAGTGATTCGGCTGCGGCACGATTGAGGTCGAAGAACCACTGCCGGGCAGCTCCAGGCCCGGGAACTATTTACGCATCCCGGGTTGCCGCTAGCACCTCGCGCAGCGCCGATTGCAGCGCCTGCGGCTGGCAGGGCTTGCGCACTACGGGCACGCCGCTGTGGGCAATGCGTTGCAGCTGGGCCGGCGCGGTTTCGCCGGTGACGACCAGCGCGCGCAGGCCGGGCAGTTGCTCACGAAAGGCAGCGAGCACCGTCAGGCCGTCGCGGTCTTCGGCGTCGTTCAGGTGGAGGTCGGTGACCAGCAGGAGGGGTCGCTGGCTGGCTTCATTGCCTGCTTGCGCGAGCCATGCGAGGGCGGCTTCAGCGCTGTCAAACGGCTGCACCGTAAGGCCCAGCTCGCTCACCGCTTGCGTGGTGGCGGCCAGCGCCAGCGGGTCGTCGTCAAGCACCAGGGCTTGCCAGCCGGCGAAGCCGCCGGCCGATGCGTCATTTACTGTCTGCGGCAGCCCGGTTCGGGGCGCTCCGCCTGCATACGCAGGAAGGGTGACGCTGAAGAGGCTGCCGCGGCCGGCTGCGGACTTCAGTCCCACCTGGGCGCCCATCTGCGCGGCCAGCCGCTTGACGATGGCCAGGCCCAGGCCCAGCCCTGCCCGCTCCCGGTCTTGCGGCAACCGCACAAAGGCGTCGAAAAGGCGCTGCTGGTGGGCCTCTGAAATGCCGGGGCCGGTGTCGACGACACCGATGTGCACCTGGCCGGCCTGCAGCCGCGCAAACAGCAGCACCGCGCCACCGCTGGTGAACTTGATCGCGTTGCTGGTGAGGTTGAGCACGATGCGCTGCAGCGCGTCGGGCGGCGCGTTGACCCACAGGTCAGCGCGGGCGCGCACGCGCAGCCGGATGTTGCGCTGCGCGGCGGTGGCGGCCAGCGTCCCGGCGACGGAATCGAGCAGCGCGCCGGCGGGCAGCGGCGACGCCGCCAGCGCCGTGGCGCCAGCATCGAGTTGCGCCAGGTCGAGCAGGCCTTCGAGCAGGCCGTTGAACGCCATGACGCTGGTTTCCAGCTGGCCGGCCATACGCTGGGCCGGCACGGCCGCGGGGTGGCTGCTGCCCGCGAAAGCCTTGGCCAGCGTGGCTTTGAGGCCTGACGCGAACAGGCCGGCCGCATACGCGGGCTGGCGCAAGTCATGCGTGGCGGCGGCCAGCAGCGCAGTCTTGTCGGCGCTGGCCAGTTCGGCCCGGTCGCGCGCGGCGGCGAGGTCGCGCACCAGCTGGGCATTTTCAAAACGCAGCTCGATGGAATTGCGCAGGCTGCGGTTCAGGCCGCGCCCGTAACCCAGGCACACCAGCATAAAGACCAGCGTCAGCAGGCCGAAGCCGGCAAACTCGCGCGGGCCTTCGGTCATGCAGCGCAAGGCGAACGGCAGCACCGAAGGAATCGAATAGGCCATGAAGGCCGGGTAGTACACCGAGAGCGAACCGAGTGCGCCGCTGACCATGCCGCCGAGCAGAAAACCCAAAAAGAGTGTGGGTACGTAGGCCTGCGGGTCAAACGCCATCAGTCCCAGGATGCCCCAGAGGCACCCCGACATGAAGGAGCCGGTGGCAAAGGCGCGCGCCGCGCGGCGCGTGCTGTGGATGTCCAGTTGTTGGGCGGGCGCGGCCCACACCCGCCGGAAGAAGCGCCGCACCATGACAAAACGGCTGGCCGTGAGCAGCACCACGGCGCCCAGCCAGCCCCAAAGCAGCTGGCCGGCCAGCGGGTCGGCATTGCCGGAAGGCTGCAATACCACGGCAGCGACGGTGCCCGCCAGCAGCGTGCCAAGGAAGGTGCTGGTGGACTGCTTGTACAGCGTCTGGACCTGCTCGAACAGCACAGGATGGGCAGAGGTCATGGTGCGTAGAATCCGTCTGGGTTGGCGTGATGCCGGTGGTGCACAGCCCGCGCTGCCCGCTATGCGCTCCTCCGGCCCCCGCCGATCGTAGTTGATTCCCTTGTCTGGACGACATGACGCAAACACCCATACGCCTGCTGTTGGCCGACGACCATGACCTGGTCCGTGCGGGGCTTTCTGCGTTGATGGCGTCCTGTGACGACATCGAGGTGGTGGCATCAGTGGCAGGCAGCGACAGTGCCATCGCCGAAGCGCTGGCACTGTCGCCCGATGTGGCGGTGGTCGACTTCCAGCTGCCGCCCGAGGACGGCGTGGCCGTGGCCTTGGCCCTGCAGGCGGCGCAGAGCCCGACGCGCGTGCTCTTGATCACCGGCAGCCAGGAGCGCGCCGACATTGAACGTATTTTTGCCAGCCCGGCGCAGGGCGCATTGCACAAAAGCGGCGGGGCGGACGAGCTGGTGGCCGCCATACGCGCGTTGGCCGAAGGCGACCTGCACTTTTCGGAATCCATTGCCGCGCTGCGCCGGCCGCCACAGATCGACGCGCTGGCCGAGCTGCGCAAGCTGACCGAACGCGAAAAGCAGGTGCTGTGCTCGGTGGCGGAGGGCGCGTCCAGCAAACTGATTGCCGCCAGCTTGCTGCTGCAACGTGAAACCGTGCGCACGCACAGGCGCAACCTGATGCTGAAGCTGGGTATGCACAACAGCGCCCAGCTGACCGCCTTCGCGATCCGCGCCGGCCTTATCTAGCCTTCGCGCTGGCCGGCAGGCGCTCAGACGGAAAACGCCTTTTCGGCGGCGCGCAGCACCGCCTGCCGCAACCACATATGGGCGCTGCGCTGCTGGGAGCGGCGGTGCCACACGGCGTCCACGTGCACCGGCGCCACGTCGAAGGGCAGGGGGCGCAGCACCAGCTGTTCGGCGATGCCGGTCACGCGCACGAAGTGGCGCGGCAGCACCGTCAGCAGGTTGGAGTTGGCCACCACGCGGCCGGCCGTGAAAAACTGGTTGACGGTGAGCACGACGTGCCGCTTGCGCCCCAGCGAGGCCAGGGATTCGTCGATAAAGCCGTAGGGCCGGCCCGAAAAACTCACCAGCATGTGGCGCGCGGCGCAAAACTTGTTGAGCGTGAAGGGGCCGGTGGCCAGCGGGTGGTCCCTGCGCATCGCGCAGACGTATTCGCCGTCATAGAGCCGCTGGTTGGAAAACGGCAGGGGCTCGCCGCTTTGCTCGCTCGCCGTCAAATCGGCCACCAGCGAGGGAAAGTAGCCGACGGCCAGGTCGCAGGTCTCTTCGTCAAGCAGGCGGCGTGGGTCGCGCGTGGTGAGCGGGACCACGCGGATGGATACGCCCGGGGCTTGCTGGTCCAGCGTCTCGACCAGGCCGGGCATCACCTCGGCCGCCGTCGCATCGGCCATGGCCAGCACAAAGGTGGTGTTGGCGGTGCCGGGCACAAATTCATTGGGGACCAGCGATTCCTGCAGCTGGCGCAGCGCCTCGCGCACGGCGGGCCAGATGGCCAGCGCGCGCGGCGTCGGCGCCATGCCCTGGCCGCTGCGCTGCACCAGCTCGTCGCCCAGGGTTTCGCGCAGCCGGCGCAACGCGTTGCTGACGGCCGGCTGCGTCAGCGACAGGTTGCGCGCGGCCCGCGTCAGGCTGCGCTCGGCCATGACCTCGTCGAAGACGCGCAGCAGGTTCAGGTCCAGGGTGCGGAAATTGAGGGGGTTGAAGGTTTCGGCGGCCATGGTCGGAGGGGAAATACGCAGGTTATCACTGTTATGAATGAATCACATCATAAAGATAAAGTTGAATAACATCAGTGATAACCCTAATATTCCCTTACCCGCTACAAATTGGATCAGCGGTAACAGTTAACCAACGGGAGTTCACCATGACCAGCTTCGTCAATATCAAATATTCCACACAGCACCCCGGCGTTGTCCGTGCTGAGTCGGCCTTTGGTGCCGTACGCCAGCTCGGTCAGGCCTTCTCCGGCACGCGCGGCCTCGCCACGCTGCTCCTGTCCGCCGTTGCGGCCGCCATCATGGTGGTGGCCTACCAGGTGATGGACAGCGTCACCGAAGGCCATTTGCTGGTGATGTGGATTGCCTTGTGGGCCGTGGCCTTCGCCGCACTGGCAATTTTTGCCGGTACCGCGCGCAACGTCGCCGCCCGCGTGAAAGCCGGCCTCGACGGCTGGTCGCGCAGCCTGGCTGAAGCCCGCGCCGACCAACGCCTCTGGCAAGCCGCCAAGAGCGACCCGCGCGTGATGGCCGACCTGCAAATGGCCCTGCAACGCTCGGCCGACGCTGAAGCGGCAGTGCCTGCCGCTCCCTCCTTCAAGGCAGAGCTTCCTCCGTCTTCCAGCATCCCTTCGTTGGCGCGCGCTTATCACCGCGGCTATTACATCTAAGCGGTTCGCCGGATTAACGCTGCCTTTCGCGGCGGCCACAAAAAAGCCACCTTGTCAGGTGGCTTTTTTTTTGCCCCGGCGCCGGGTTGCCCAGGGCATGAGGCGCGGCGCAGGTCATGCGCCGCGCCCGCATGGTGTTGCCGGTCAGGCAGCCAGGCGGCGCTCGATCGCGGCTTTGGTCTCCCCCAGCTCTTTCGGCAGGTGATGTTCGAGTTGCTTGAACAGTTCGGCGTGCAGTTCCAGCTCTTTCAGCCAGGCGGCCTTGTCGATGCTGGTCACGGTGTTGAACTGCTCCGCGCTGAAGTTGAGGCCGGTCCAGTTCAGGTCTTCGTAGGCGGGGCTGATGCCGGTGATGTGCTCGGAGCCCTTGCCCGTGCCTTCGATGCGGTCGATCATCCACTTGAGCACGCGCATGTTTTCGCCGTAGCCGGGCCAGACGAACTTGCCGTCGTCGCCCTTGCGGAACCAGTTGGTGGTGTAGATCTTCGGGATAACGGCACCCGTGGCTTCCAGCTTTTTGCCCACGTTGAGCCAGTGCTGGAAGTAGTCGCTCATGTTGTAGCCCATGAAGGGCAGCATGGCGAAGGGGTCGCGGCGCACCACGCCGGCCTGGCCGGTGGCCGCTGCCGTGGTTTCCGAGCCCATGGTCGCGGCCATGTACACGCCTTCGACCCAGTTGCGCGCCTCGGTGACCAGCGGCACGGTGGTGGAGCGGCGGCCGCCGAAGATGAAGGCATCGATCGCCACGCCCTTGGGGTCGTCCCAGGCCTCGTCCAGCGCCGGGTTGTTGATGGCGGACACGGTGAAGCGGGCATTGGGGTGGGCGGCCTTGGCGCCGGTTTCCTTGGCGATTTGCGGCGTCCAGTCCTTGCCTTGCCAGTCGATCAAGTGATCGGGCTGGCCGCCGGTGTCTTTTTCCATGCCTTCCCACCACACGTCGCCGTCGTCCGTCAGGGCCACGTTGGTGAAGATGACGTTCCTGTCCAGGCTGGCCATGCAGTTCGGGTTGGTGTGGAAGTTGGTGCCGGGGGCCACGCCGAAATAACCCGCTTCGGGGTTGATGGCGTAGAGCTTGCCGTCGGCGCTGGGCTTGATCCAGGCGATGTCGTCGCCGATGGTGGTGACTTTCCAGCCGTCAAAACCGGCCGGCGGCACCAGCATGGAGAAATTGGTCTTGCCGCAGGCGCTCGGGAAGGCGGCGGCCACGTGGTATTTCTTGCCTTCGGGGTTGGTCACGCCGAGGATCAGCATGTGCTCGGCCAGCCAGCCTTCGTCGCGGCCCATGTTGGAGGCGATGCGCAGCGCAAAGCACTTCTTGCCCAGCAGCGCGTTGCCGCCGTAGCCCGAGCCGTAAGACCAGATTTCGCGCGTCTCGGGGTAGTGCACGATGTACTTGGTCTTGTTGCAGGGCCACTTCACGTCCTGCTGGCCTTCGGCCAGCGGCGCACCCACGGTGTGCACGCAGGGCACGAAGTCGCCGTCCACGCCCAGCACGCCGAACACCGCCTGGCCCATGCGCGTCATGATCTTCATGTTGACCGCCACGTAAGGGCTGTCGGACAGCTCGATGCCGATGTGCGCGATGGGCGAGCCCAGCGGGCCCATGCTGAAAGGCACCACGTACATGGTGCGGCCCTTCATGCAGCCGTCAAACAGGGGCTGCAGCGTCTGGCGCATTTCGGCGGGCGCCATCCAGTTGTTGGTCGGGCCGGCGTCTTCCTTCTTCGCCGAGCAGATGTAGGTGCGGTCTTCCACGCGCGCGACGTCGCTGGGGTCGCTCTGTGCCAGGAAGCTGTTGGGGCGCTTGGCTTCGTTGAGTTTTTTGAAGGTGCCGGCGTCGACCAGCTGCTGGCACAGGCGCTGGTATTCGGCGTCGCTGCCGTCGCACCAGTACACGTCGTCGGGCTTGCACAGGGCCACCATGTCGGCGACCCAGGCGATCAGTTTCGCGTTCTTGACGTAGCTGGGGGTGTTGAGCTTGAGGCCTTGCATCACGGGTTGGTTCATCGAAAAAACTCCAAAGTTAAAAAGCGTTATTTCGGGAAACGTCGCGCGGCAACCAGGGGCGGTGGTGACATCGAGACGTTTGTCGGAATAAGGCTTGTGGGCTGGCCCGGGGGGCAACTCACACGCAACAACAAGTCCCGGTCGGCGGGCGGAGCCGCAAGCTGAAGATGCTGCGGCGCAAGCTCAGAAAAAGCGGTTTGGCGGCTGCTTTTTCGTCTTCCACGGGTCGGCCAGAGAATTCATTTTAAGAACATAGTCCCGAGTTACCTTGCAGTTACCGCCAAAAGTTATGCATAACCTGCATGAGGTTATGCATAGGCTATGCAGGGGTTCCGGCAGCCGTGACAAGGAGATGGGGAATGCCGCGAAGGGCGTTTTGGCCGCAGTTCACAGGCGATTACGCGGTGGACGGGCCGGAAGCTGGAGATGGGGCCAGGAAACAAAAAAGTCCGCAAGGTGCGGACTTTCGGGGTGGAGGCGGGAAGCCTCAGGCCATGTAGATGGCGATAAAGGCCAGCAGGAACATCAGCACGCCGCCAACGACCGGCAAAACAATGGGGATCATCGGAACGATGGCGTCAACGGCTTCCTGCTCCTGGGCGGGCGTGGCGCTGTCATGGGCGGCATTGGTGGTGTGGTCGGCTGGACTGGACATGGGGGGTTCCTGAATTGCTTGAAAGTCTGGCCGGATTTTACCCGCATGCCGCGGTGGGCGGTTGCGTTACCCTTTACCCCATGCCTGTTTGTGAAAGGAACGCATGAAATCCCCTGCCTCATTTCGACTTCTATCGGCCGCCGTGCCGGCACTGCTGCTGCTGTCGGCCTGCGCCACCGGCGGGCCCAACAGCGCCTCGGCCATGCCGGTGCTGTACCCCAACGCCACGCTCAACCGCGTGGGCGACGCCCAGGGAAAAGCCGAGGCCAATGCCTGCATGTCGCGGGCCTCGGCCGCCGGGCTCAGCCCGACGCAAAGCGGCAACGAAGTCGGCCGCCGCGCCGGTGAAGGTGCGGCCGTCGGGGGCGTGGCCTCGGCCGTGGGGGCGCTGATCACCGGGCGGGGCGGCGAAGGTGTGCTGCGCGCCGGCGTGGGAGGGGCGGCCGTGGGCGGCTCGGCCGGCGCCGTGTCGGGCGCCTTCCACAACGACAAGCCCAACAGCACTTACCGCAGCTTTGTGCAGCGCTGCCTCAGCGAACGAGGCTTTGAGGTGATCGGCTGGAACTGATCCGCCGCCAAGCCACCGTTGCCGCGCTCAGTGCTGTTCCGAGGCCTCGAAGCCGGCAGCATTGACGGCGGCCAGCACCTGCTGGATATGGTCGCGCCCGCGCGTCTGGATCACCAGCTCGATTTCCACGTTCTGCACCGAAAGCATGGTGAAGGCGCGCTGGTGATGCACTTCGTCGATGTTGGCGCCGGCGTCGGCCACGGTGGCGGTGATTTTCGCCAGTGAGCCGGGAATGTCGCGCACGCTGACCTTGATGCGCGCCAGGCGGCCGGCGCGCACCATGCCGCGCTCGATGATGGCGGCCAGCAGCAGCGGGTCGATGTTGCCGCCGCAGAGGATCAGGCCCACCTTTTTGCCGGCAAAACGCTCCGGGTACTTGAGCAGCGCCGCCAGCCCGGCCGCGCCGGCTCCTTCGACCAGGGTTTTTTCAATCTCGAGCAGCATGACCATGGCCTGCTCGATGTCGCCTTCGTCCACCAGCACCAGGTCGTCCACCAATTTGGCGATGATGGCCTGCGGGATCAGGCCCGGCGTGCCGACGGCGATGCCTTCGGCAATCGTGCTCGTGCCCTGCGGGTGCTTGGTGCCCTTGATGGCGTTGACCATGCCGGGGAAGCGCGAGGTCTGCACGCCGATGATCTCGATGCCGGGCTTGATGGCCTTGGCCGCCGTGGCCGTGCCCGCGATCAGGCCGCCGCCGCCCACGGCAATCACCAGGGTGTCCAGGTCCGGCACGGCGTGCAGCATCTCCAGCCCCACGGTGCCCTGGCCCGCGACGATGGCTTCGTCGTCGTAGGGGTGCACAAACACCAGCCCTTCACGCTCGGCCAGCAGCAGGGCGTGGGCGCGCGACTCGTCCAGCGAGTCGCCGTGCAGCACCACCTCGGCGCCGAAACCGCGCGTGCGTTCGATCTTCACGCCCGGCGTGAAGCGCGGCATCACGATCACCGCCCGCAGGCCCAGGCGCTGCGCGTGGTAAGCCACACCCTGGGCATGGTTACCCGCGCTCATCGCGATCACCCCGCGGCGCCGTTCGTCGGCGGACAGTTGCGCAAGCTTGTTACAAGCGCCACGCTCCTTGAACGAAGCGGTGTACTGGAGGTTTTCGAACTTCAGGAAGATTTGCGCGCCCGTCAGCTGCGACAGTGTCCTGGATTCCACGCAAGGCGTGTCCAGCAAGTGGCCCTGCAGGCGCTGGGCGGCCTGTTCGATGTCGGTAAGGCTGAGCATGAAATTCCTCTGGGGCAATAGATGAGATGGGGGAGATGAATGAGATTGTGCCGGGACATTTTCCACGCGTTCGGGGCCGGTCCTGTGGCGCATTACAAACGGCCGCTTTCAAGTAGTGTCTTCCATGATGCTTCAAGCTGCGTTATGGTGGAGTCTCATTGAACCCCTCGGCGCCCCGGCGCTCATAGCAATGTGATGAAGCAAGGTTCCAGCATGTCAACCAGCGGTGTCGTTGCACCCCCGTGCAACAGGGAGGTTTGTCCATGAGCAAGCGTTCCGTCAGCGAGCAGCAGTGGCTGCTGTCGCCCGGGCTCAAAGAAGCGCCGGTGCTGGATATGATGTGCTCGCATTTCGTGCTCACGCTGGCGGCCCGGCAAGGCGCCAAGTTCAACGTGCGGCGCGACCTCAACAGCCTGCTTTCGCTCTCGGGCCGGCACCTGGTCTGGCCGCTGCCCGCATTGCAGCGCCTGCGCGAATTCCTGGTGCGCCGCTGCAAGGACAACGAATTCTGGCGCGGCCATGAAGGCCTCACCGACGCCGAATTCATGGCGCGCCACGGCGCCTGGCGCGGCCCGTATGAAGAAGGCACGCTGTTCTTCTACCTCGACGAACACGCCAAGGACCAGCCCAAGGATTTGCTCTCGGTGCTGGCCGCCACCGGCGAATGGCTCACGCAGGCGCTCAAGAAACAATCCACACTGGTCGAGAAAAACATCGACGCGCTGGCCAACCTGCTGCAGCTCAACCGCGCCGAGCGCGCGCTGCTGCTCTACGGCACGCTGGCGCGCTACCAGCGCGACCTGCGCTCGCTGCTGGTCGAGTTCAAGGTCAGCAACGCGCCCGAAGCCTATGCCGCCATCGCCGACGTGGCCGGCGTCAAGGCGCCCGAGGTTGCCGAGGCGCTGCGCGCCGGCTCGCGGCTCGAACGCATAGGCATGGTCGAGAACCTGATCTCCGAGCACAACATCACCGACCTTGCCGACCTCATGAAGGTCAGCGAAAAACTGCCGCCCGTGCTGATGCGCGAATACCGCGACCAGAACGAGCTGATGGCCGTCTTCACCCGGCCCGCCGCGCACAGCAGCCTGGGCCTGGCCGACTTCGCCTTCGTGCAGGAAGACGCGCAGGTGCTGGTGTCCCTGCTGCGTAATGCCGTGGCCACCAAGGAGCAGGGCGTCAATGTGCTGCTTTACGGCCCGCCCGGCACCGGCAAGACCGAGCTGGCCAAGGTGGTGTCGCAGGCCGCCGGGCTGGACCTCTTTGAAGTCGAATACGCCGACCGTGACGGCAACTCCCTGAGCGGGCGCGACCGTTACCGCTCGCTGCAGATCGCGCAGGTTTTCCTCAAGGGCAGCACGCACTCGGCCCTGCTGTTCGATGAAGTCGAAGACGTGTTCCCGCCGATATCGAGCGAAGCCGCGCAGCTGATGGCGCGCTCCGAGCAGTTGCCGGTGCCGGCCAGCGGATCGGTCAGCGGCAAGGCCTGGGTCAACCAGATCCTCGAATCCAATACCGTGCCCACGCTGTGGGTCACCAACCGGATCGAGCAGATCGACCCGGCTTTTCGCCGCCGCTTCGCCTACCACCTTGAGTTACGTTCGCCGCCGCCCGGTGCGCGCGAGGGCGTGGTGCGCAAGACGCTGGAAGGCGTGCAGGTCAGCGACGCCTTCGTCGCCAAGCTCACGGCGCGCAAGGGCCTCACGCCCGCGCAGATACGCACGGCCGTCCGTTTTGCGCGGCTGGCCAGCGCGCCCGAAGACAGCATCGACGTGCAGGTGGACGCCGAAGGCATGAACGCCATCCTCGCCGGCGGCCGGCCGCTGCTGATGGAGTCGCTGATAGAGCGGCAGCTCAAGAACGCCGACGTCGCGCTGGGCAACAAATCCGAGACGGCGGGCCGGCGCAGCGTCACCACCTACGACCTGTCCATGCTCAACGTCGAGTCGCGTTTTGAAGTGCCGCGCATCGTCGAGGCGCTCAAAAGCCGCGGCCACGGCAGCCTGTGTTTTTACGGCCCGCCCGGAACCGGCAAGACGGCGCTGGCCGAACACATCGCCAAGGCGCTGGACCTGCCGCTCATCATCAAGCAGGCCAGCGACCTCATGAGCAAATACGTCGGCGAGACCGAGCAGAACATGGCCGCGATGTTCCGCGAGGCCGAGGCCGAAAAAGCCGTGCTGCTGCTCGACGAAGCCGACAGCTTCCTGCAGGACAGGCGCGGCGCCCAGCGCACCTACGAGGTGACCGAGGTCAACGAAATGCTGCAGGGCATGGAGCGCCACAACGGCATCTTCATCTGCACCACCAACCTGTTCGACAGCCTGGACCAGGCGGCGTTGCGCCGCTTCACCTTCAAGATCAAATTCATGCCGCTGACCCGCGAGCAGCGCGAAAGCATGTTTGTGGCTGAGGCACTGGCCGGCGATGCTTCACTGCTGACCGCTACCCTGCACGAGCGCCTGGGCAAGCTCACGCAGTTGTGCCCCGGGGATTTCGCGGCGGTCAAGCGCCAGGTCGACATCCTGGCGGCCGAGTTCTCCGCAGAGGAATTCCTCGCGCAACTGGAAGCCGAGCACCGCATCAAGCCCGAGGTGCGCGAGGGGCGCAACATGGGCTTCCTGCAGTAGTCTCTTGGTGGGTTACACGCAGGCCAGACTGGCCTCGTGTTTTTTGCGGATCGCCTCGCTCACTTCCAGCTGCGCCTGCCGCACGATGCGGCCGTCTTCCATCCACAGCAACTGCCCCGGCTGCATCTGCTGCCAGTTCTCATTGCGCGTCAGCGGCTGGGTGGCAACCACGCAGAGGCGGTCTTCCGGGTTGTTGGTCTGCGCAAAGTCCATGCTGAGGTCGGCGTCCACCAGGCTGGCATTCGAAAACGGCCATTCGCGCACCAGGTACCACAGCTTTGTGGAGCAATGCGCAAACAGCGACTGGCCGTTGGACAGCAAATAGTTGAAGACGCCGAATTCTGCGGTGCGCTCGCTCATGGAACACAAGGTGTCGAACACGATGTCGGCCGAACACGGCTCGCGCGGGCTGATGCGCTTGAGTTCTTCCATCAGCGCGCAGAAGGCCCGCTCGCTGTCGGTGGTACCCACCGGCTGGTAGTTGCCGGCGGATTCGGGCTGGTAATCGATCAGGTCGCCGTTGTGGGCGAACAGCCAGTGGCGGCCCCAGAGTTCACGCGTGAAGGGGTGGCAGTTTTCCAGCCGCATCGGGTCGCCCTGCGTGGCCTTGCGGATGTGCGAGACCACGTTGCGCGACTTGATCGCGTAGTGCTTGAGCATCTCGGCGACTGGTGAACTCGATGCCGGTTGCGCGTCGACGAACAGCCGGCAGGCCTTGTCTTCAAAAAAGCCGATGCCGAAGCCGTCGGCATGGTGGTCGGTCAGGCCGCCGCGCGCGGCGAACCCGGTGAGCGAGAACCGAAGGTCCGCCGGTTTGGCCGAATTCATTCCCAAAAGCTGGCACATGGCTTGAGTTTAGTGCCCCAGAATCTTGGACAGGAAATCCTGCGCCCGGTCGGTCTGCGGATGGTTGAAGAACTCGGCGGGCGCGTTCTCTTCCACGATCTGCCCCTGGTCCATGAAGATCACGCGGTCGGCCACCGCTTTGGCAAAGCCCATCTCGTGCGTCACGCACAGCATGGTCATGCCCTGGTTGGCCAGCTCCATCATCACGTCCAGCACTTCCTTGATCATCTCCGGGTCCAGCGCCGAGGTGGGCTCGTCGAAAAGCATGATCTTGGGCGTGAGGCACAGCGCGCGCGCAATCGCCACGCGCTGCTGCTGGCCGCCCGACAGTTGCAGCGGGTATTTTTGCGCCTGCTCGGCGATACGCACGCGTTCGAGCTGGTGCATGGCGCGCTCGATCGCGTCCTTCTTCGACAGGCCCGCCACCCAGGTCGGCGAGAGTGTCAGGTTTTCCAGCACCGTGAGGTGGGGAAACAGGTTGAACTGCTGGAACACCATGCCGACCTGGCGGCGCACCGCATCGATGGCCTTGATGTCGTCGCCCAGCAATGAGCCCGCGACGGTGAGCTTGCCCTCCTGGTAGTCCTCCAGCGCGTTGATGCAGCGGATCAGGGTGGACTTGCCCGAGCCCGAGGGCCCGCAGATCACCAGGCGCTCGCCTTGTTTCACTTCAAGGTCGATGTCGCGCAGCACGTGGAAATTGTTGCCATACCATTTGTTGACCTTGTCAAAGCGGATGGAGGGATCACTCATGTTCTTGTTCCTGTTCAACGGGCTTTGCCCACGGCGAGACGGCGTTCAATCCACAGGCTGTAGCGCGACATCGCGAAGCAGCAGGTGAAATAAATTGCGGCAATGAAGATATAGGCTTCGATCTTGAAGGGCCGCCAGTTCGGGTCCGAACCCACCGCCAGCGACAGCGCGCCCGTGAGCTCGTACAGCGACACGATGGTCACCAGCGAGGTGTCCTTGAAGAGCGAGATGAAGTTGTTCATGATGCTGGGCACCACGGTTCCCAGCGCCTGCGGCAGCACGATCTTGATCTGCGTCTGCCAGTAGCCCAGGCCCAGGCTGGCCGCCGCCTCCGTCTGGCCCTTGGAGAGAGACTGCAGGCCGCCGCGCACGATCTCGGCCATGTAGGCCGCGGCGAACAGCGTGATGCCGACGATCACGCGCACCAGCACGTCGGGCGACTTGCCGATGGGCATGAACAGCGGGAACATGAAACTGGCCATGAACAGCACCGAGATCAGCGGCACGCCGCGTATCAGCTCGACGTAGATGACACACAGCGTGCGTATGGCCGGCATGTTGGCGCGGCGTCCCAGCGCCACCATCACCGCGATCGGGAAGGCGATCGTCATCGAGATCACCGTGAGCATCACCGTCAGCGGCAGGCCGCCCCACTGGTCGGTCGTCACCTTGGTCAGGCCGAAGACGCCGCCGCTCATCAGCGTGAAGAAGGCGGCCAGCACGGCCGCCCACAGCAGCACCAGCCAGGGTTTCCAGAACCAGCGCACGCAGCTGGCCACCACCAGGCCCAGCAGCAGCACGGTCGCCAGTTCCGCGCGCCAGTGCTCGGCTTGCGGGTAGCGGCCCAGCAGGATGATGCGGCCTTTTTCGCGGATCACGCCCCAGCAGGCGCCCACGCCGCGCGCGGCCTGGCAGGCGTCCGGGTCCGCCGCGGTGACGGCGTGGATGATGCCCCACTGCGCGATATTCGTGGCCGCCCACACCAGCACGGCAAGCACGAGGAGGGAAATCACCGTATTGCCGATGCTGGAAAACAGGTTGTTGCGCAGCCAGGGCAAGAAACCCTCCATCTTGACGGGGGCCGGGCGCGCCGCGATCGGCACAAAAGTATTGTTGTTATTGCTCATCGCTCAACGCTCCTTGATGGCGGCACGGCTGTTGAACCAGTTCATCAGGCTGGACGTCGCCAGCGAGGTGCTCAGGTAGATCAGCATGATGATGGCGATGCACTCCACGGCCCGGCCGGTCTGGTTCAGCGAGGTGTTGGCGATGGAGACCAGGTCCGGGTAACCCACGGCCACGGCCAGTGAGGAGTTCTTCGTGAGGTTGAGGTACTGGTTGGTCAGCGGGGGGATGATGACCCGCAGCGCCTGCGGCAGCACCACCAGCCGCATCGAGTGGCCGCGCGACAGGCCCAGCGAGGCGCTGGCCTCATGCTGGCCCAGCGACACCGAGGCGATGCCGGCGCGCACCACCTCGGCCACGAAGGCGGAGGTGTACAGCACCAGGCCCAGCAGCACCGCGAGGTATTCCGGCGACAGCGCGCCGCCGCCTTCCACCTGCGATTCGGTCAGCAGCGGCATGTTCCATTCGTTGGGCGCGCCGCCGGCCAGCCAGCCGATGAGCGCGCCGCCCACGACCAGCGCCAGCGACAACCAGAACACCGGTCGCGGTTTGCCGGTCAGGTCGAACTGCTTGCGCGCGACGCGTGCATACAGCACGCTGGCCGCAACGCCGGCCAGGGCGCCCACCAGCGCCAGCGTCTGGCCCAGCCCCCATACGGGTGAGGGGTAGGAGATGCCGTTCTTGCTAACGTAAACCCATTTGCCGATGTGCAGGGCCGCGTCCACGGCGGGCAGGTATTCGGTGAACAGCAGGTACCACATCAGCAGCTGCAGCAGCACCGGGATGTTGCGGAAGGTCTCCACATAGCCGTAGCACAGCGCCCGCACCAGGGCGTTGCGGGAGAAGCGGCCCACGCCCAGCAGGGTGCCCAGGATGGAGGTCAGCACGATGCCGACCACCGCCACGCGCAGCGTGTTGACCAGCCCGACCAGGAAAGCCTTCCAGTAGGGGTCAATGGAGTCGTAATTGAGCCAGCCTTCGCCGATGTCGAAGCCGGCGGGCTGCAGCAGGAAATCGAAGCCGCTCTGGATGCCGCGGGTCTTCATGTTGGACATGGTGTTGCTCACCAGCAGCCAGATCAGGAAAACGATCAGGCTGACGGCGGCAACCTGGTAGACGATGGCGCGCGCCTGCTTGCTGCGCCAGGAAAAATGCTTGCGGCGCAGGGCGGGTGCCGGGCGCGGGGGAATCAGGGAGTGCTCGGACATACAGGCGGTACCCAAAAAAAGCGGGCCGCTCGACCACGGTTGGTTGCGAGCGGCCCGTTGCGTTAGCGCATCGGAATCAGGCGTTCAGGTCAGCGCACCGGCATGGCGTACATCTGGCCGCCCTTGTTCCACTGGTTGTTCTGGCCGCGCGGCAACGCCAGAGGCGTCTTGGGGCCGACGTTGCGCTCAAAGATCTCGCCGTAGTTGCCGACGGACTTGACGGCGCGCACCAGCCAATCCTTTTCCAGGCCCAGCAGCTTGCCGGTGTCTTCGCCGCTGCCGGTCAGGCGCATGACCACGGGGTCCTTGCTGTCCTTGGTCATGGCATCGACGTTGGCCTGGGTCACGCCGTACTCTTCGGCTTCGATGAGGCCGTAGACCACCCACTTGACGATGGCGAACCACTCGTCGTCACCGCGGCGCACCATGGGGCCCAGCGGCTCCTTGGAGATCAGCTCGGGCAGGATCAGGTGGTCGGCGGGAACCTTGGCTTCCTTGTTGCGCACCGAGGCCAGACCCGAGGCGTCGGTCGTGTAAGCCTGGCAGCGGCCCGAGAAGTAGGCGGCGTTGACGGCCTCCTGCTTTTCAAACACCACGGGCTTCATGTTCAGGTTGTTGGCCTTGGAGAAGTCGGTCAGGTTCTTCTCGGTCGTGGTGCCGGACTGCACGCAGACCGTGGCGTTCTTCAGCGACTTGGCGCTTTTGACCTTGCTCTTCACGGGAACCATGAAACCCTGGCCGTCGTAGTAGGTCACGGCGGTCATGTGCAGGCCCAGCGACGCGTCGCGGGTCAGCGAGAAAGTGGTGTTGCGCGAGAGCACGTCGACTTCGCCGGACTGCAGGGCGGTGAAGCGCTGCTGGGCGTTCAGGGGAACCCACTTGACCTTGTTGCCGTCGCCCAGCACGCTGGCGGCGACCGCCTTGCAGACGTCGACGTCAAGGCCGGTCCAGGCGCCGTTGCTGTCAGCGGAGGAAAACCCCGCCAGGCCGACGTTGACGCCGCAAATGACCTGTCCTCGCGCCTTGATGGCGTCCAGTGTCTTGCCGGCGTGGGCGGGCGCCATCACAGCAAGGGTGAGGCCGGCGGCTGCCAGCGTGGCAAGTCCATGTTTTTTTGCGATTTTGATCACGGGATTCTCCAGTCAGTGAAACTTTTGAGGTGCAGCACGATGCGTGCCAGCGTCGAAATGCTAACCCAGGCGTTGCGCGCCCCAAGGGGGTGCAAAGGCCTATTCGCTCGGGATAAACCCTTGCGAGAAATGCGTCATGAGCTTAAGGATCAGTAGGTATGCCGGCTGTGCATGGATTCGGCGCTTGATCAGAAAAATCGCGCTGCCGGTTGCGCGAAGGGCGCGGATTTGGTCGCCCCAAAACCGGGCGCTTCATGCCCCTGGAACAGACACATGCGCCAAACTCAGGCGGCCGTCACGCAAGGGCAAGGGATAACCCTGATGCCGTCCGCAGGCAGCTTGCTAGCTCGTCGCCGCGCAGACCCTGAGGACTTCGGCGCCGTAGGCTTCGCGCTTCTTGACGCCTATGCCGCTGATGCCGTCCAGGTCGTTCAGGCTTTGCGGCGCCCGTTCGGCGATGGCGCGCAGCGTGGCGTCGTGAAAGATCACGAAGGCCGGCAGGTTGTGCTCGCGAGCGACTTCGGCGCGCCAGGCTTTCAGGCGCGCCAGGCGTTCCAGCGCGCCGGCGTTGAGCGCGGCTTCGGCCAGGCCCTTGACCGAGGTCTTGGTCACGCGCTTGCCGCGGCCGCCGGCCTTGGCGCCGGCCGCGGCCTGCTCGCGCAGCACAACGCTGACTTCGCCCTTGAGCACCTGGCGCGCGTCGGGCATCAGCTGCAGCGTGCTGAAGGCTTCGGCGTCCACGCGCACCATGTTGCGCGCGATCAGCTGGCGCAGCACGCCGCGCCACTGCGCCTCGGCCAGGTCCGCGCCTATGCCGAAGGTGCTGAGCTTGTCATGCCCGTACTGCGTCGTTTTTTCGGTGGCCTTGCCGCGCAGGATGTCCATGATGTGGCCGGCGCCGAAGCTGATGCCGCTGGCCTGCTGCACGCGGTAGATGCAGCTGAGCATCTTGCGCGCGGCCTCCGTCGCGTCCCAGACGGCGGGAGGGTTCAGGCAGTTGTCGCAGTTGCCGCAGGGCTGGCTGTCTTCGCCGAAGTAGCCCAGCAGGCTGACGCGGCGGCAGCGCGTGTCCTCGGCCAGCGTCAGCAGCGCGTCGAGCTTGCCGCGCATCACCTGCTTGAAGTCCTCGCTGGCGGCTTCGCTGGTGTCAATCATGCGGCGCTGGTTCACCACGTCCTGCAGGCCGTAGACCATCCAGGCGTCGGCACTCTGGCCGTCGCGGCCGGCGCGGCCCGTCTCCTGGTAGTAGCCCTCGATGTTCTTGGGCATGTCCAGGTGGGCGACGAAACGCACGTCGGGTTTGTCGATGCCCATGCCGAAAGCGATGGTCGCCACCATGACGATGCCGTCCTCGCGCAGGAAGCGGTCCTGGCGCTGCTGGCGCAGGCTGGAATCAAGCCCCGCGTGGTAGGCCAGCGCCTTCAGGCCCCCGTCCTGCAGCATGCCGGCGATTTCTTCCACGCGCTTGCGCGACTGGCAGTAGACGATGCCGGCCTCGCCCTCGTGCTCGGTTTCAATGAAACGCAGCAGCTGGCGCGTCGGGTCGGTTTTTTCGACGATGGTGTAGCGGATGTTGGGGCGGTCAAAGCTGCTGACGAACTGGCGCGCGTCCTCCAGCTTGAGGCGCTCGATCATGTCCTGGCGCGTCAGCGCGTCGGCCGTGGCCGTCAGCGCCATGCGCGGCACGTCGGGGAAAGTCTCGTGCAGCAGGCTCAGCGAGCGGTATTCGGGCCGGAAGTCGTGGCCCCACTGGCTCACGCAATGCGCCTCGTCGATGGCGAACAGGCTCAGCAGCCCGCGCTCGTGCAGCGAGGCCAGCAGGCCCTTCATGCGCGGCGTGTTGATGCGTTCGGGCGCGGCGTAGAGGAGCGTCAGCTCGTTGCGCAGCAGCTGCTTTTCGAGCTGGCTGCTTTCGTCGAAGCTCTGCGTTGAATTGAGGAAGGCCGCCGACACGCCGGCCTCGTGCAGCGCGCCGACCTGGTCGTGCATCAGCGCGATCAGCGGCGAGATCACGATGGTCACGCCGCGGCCGGCCTGCTGCCGCACGATGGCCGGGATCTGGTAGCACAGCGACTTGCCGCCGCCCGTGGGCATCAGCACCAGCGCGTCGCCGCCGCGCACCACGTGGTCCACGATGGCTTCCTGCGGGCCCCGGAAGCTGTCGTAGCCGAAGACCTCGGCCAGCACGTGCAGCGGGGTGGAGGCGGAGGAAGGGGGAGTGACGGGGAGTGAGGACAAGGTCGGAATAGGAAAGATGCGGTGAAGCCTGTTGCGCGGACGCGGGGATGGCGAAGCCTACATCTGCTCCCAGGGCAGGCCGTCAAAGCGCCAGCCCGAGAGCGTGGAGCGCTGGAACTGCTCGTCGAGTTCGCCCTCGAAGCCGTGCACCACATGCTGCACGTCGCTGAAGCCGGCCGCTTCCAGCGCCTTGCCGGCGTCCAGCGTGCGCTTGCCGGAGCGGCAGATCAGCAGCACCGGCTGCGCCTTGCCGGCGGCCTCGCGCGCCACGGCGTCGGCGAACTTCTGCGCGTCGGGCTGCAGGTCGGGGTATTCGTACCACGGCACGTTGACCACGCCCGGCGGGCGGCCGACGTACAGCGACTCGATTTCCATGCGCACGTCCACGAACAGGGCGTCGGGATGTGCCTGCAGCCAGGACCAGGCTTCTTGGGGTTGAAAATTTTTCATGTTCAGTGCAATAGCCCTATTGTCGAGGAAAGTCCGCCGCAAAACGTAGCCCATCTTAAAATCGGGGCATGAAGCCAATCATCTACACCCGCGGACAGCAACTGCCGGCCATCCTGGAACAACGCATCGCCATCCTCGACGGCGCCATGGGCACCATGATTCAGCGCTTCAAATTGAACGAGGCCCAGTACCGCGGCGAACGCTTCAAGGACTTCCACAAGGACGTCAAGGGCAACAACGAGTTGCTGAGCCTCACGCGCCCCGACGTGATCCAGGACATCCATGAAGGCTACCTGGCCGCCGGCGCCGACATGATTGAAACCAACACCTTCGGCGCGACCACGGTGGCGCAGGCCGATTACGACATGGCCGAGCTGGCCGTCGAGATGAATTACGAGTCGGCCCGCATCGCGCGCGCCGCCTGCGACAAGTTCTCCACGCCCGACAAGCCGCGCTTCGTGGTCGGCGCGCTCGGCCCCACGCCCAAGACGGCCAGCATCAGCCCCGACGTGAACGACCCCGGCGCGCGCAACACCAGCTTTGAAGAGCTACGCAAAGCGTATTACGAACAGACCGAGGCCCTGGTCAAGGGCGGCAGCGACGTGCTGCTGGTCGAGACGATTTTTGACACGCTCAATGCCAAGGCCGCGCTGTTCGCCATCGACGAGTACTTCGACAATTCCGGCGAGCGCCTGCCCCTGATCATCAGCGGCACCGTGACCGACGCCTCGGGCCGCATCCTGAGCGGGCAGACCGTGACCGCCTTCTGGCACAGCGTGCGCCATGCCGCGCCGCTGGCCATCGGCCTCAACTGCGCGCTGGGCGCCACCCTGATGCGCCCCTACATCCAGGAACTGGCCCGCGTGGCCGGCGACACCTTCATCAGCTGCTACCCGAATGCCGGCCTGCCCAACCCCATGAGCGACACCGGCTTTGACGAGACGCCCGACGTCACCTCGCGCCTGCTGCGCGAGTTCGCCGACGAAGGCCTTGTCAACATCGTGGGCGGCTGCTGCGGCACCACACCCGACCACATAGGCGCCATCGCCCATGCCGTGGCGCCGGTCGCCGCGCGCACGCGCCAGGGCGGTTTCTACAAAGAAGCCGCTTGAACTCCCGTTAAGCCAAGCGGCTTAACCGTGAGGTGGGCCGCGCAAAGCGCTTAAGCGCTAAGTGTTCAAGCACGCCGTGCACCGATGAGGTGCCCGTCGCCGCGTCACGTTTAGCGGCTATAGTCAGGCCCGTTTTTCCATCATCCGGCACCGCGTCCCGCGGCCGCCTTGTGGCCGAACATCAACATCAATAACAAAGGAAATCATGAACGTGCGTTCATTCATCAAGCTCGCCGCGGTAGTTGCCGTAGCCACCGCTGCGCTGGCAGCCCAGGCACAACTGGTGCCGCAAAAACCCGTCACCCTCATCGTTCCCTACCCGGCCGGCGGCCCGCTGGACAACGCCGCCCACATCCTGGCCGCCCAGCTGCGGCCCCTGCTCAAGACCGAAGTCATTGTCGACAACCGGCCCGGCTCGGGCGGCAACGTGGGCGCGGCACTGGTCGCCAAGGCCCCGGCCGACGGCCATACGCTGGTGATGGGCGCGGTCGCCACCCATGCCATCAATCCCTGGCTCTACCCCAACATGCCCTATGACGCGCTGAAGGACTTCACGCCCATCACGCTGGTCGCGCGCGTGCCCAACGTGCTGGTCATGAACGCCGAAACCGCCAAGCGCCTGGGCATCAAGGACACCAAGGACCTGATCGCCTACGCGCGCAAGAACCCCGGGCGCCTGACCTACGCCTCCGGCGGCAACGGCAGCGCCGGCCACCTCGCCGGCGAGCTGTTCAAAAGCCTGGCCAGGATCAGCGTGGTGCACCTGCCTTCCAGCGGCGCCGCCCTGGCGCAGTCAGGCCTGCTGACCGGGCAGACCGATTTGATGTTCGACAACCTGGCCTCGGCCAGCGCCAACATCAAGTCCGGCAAGCTGGTGGCCTTCGGTGTCACCACCATCAACCGCTCCAGCAGCTTCACGGAAATCCCGACCATCAACGACGTGCTCCCGGGCTTCCACATCAGCACCTGGTTCGGCATCTTCGGCCCTGCCAACCTGCCCAAGGCCACGACGGACCAGCTGCAAAAAGCGTTTGCCGCCGCGCTCAACACGCCCGACACGGCCGAAAAATTCGCGCGCATGAGCGCCACGCCCAGCCCCATGACTTCGGCGGATTTTGCTTATATGGTCATGAAAGAACATGCTGATTACGGCCGTTTGATCAAAGTGGCCAAGATCAAACTGGATTAAGCAAACACGCCATTCCCGGGGCATTCGCGCCGGGAATGGCGCAAGCGCACGTTCAGCCGGTAAAATACCGGCAACCCAAGGAGCGTTGCAGCGGACCCCAGCGTCCGTCAGGCTTGGGTTACGGGCAGCCCAACAGGCGCTACCTGCGGCAACGACGCTCACCTTAGCCCCAAGGTGAGTCCGTGTCTGAAACCGAAAATTCCGTCTCCGTCCCCCCCATGAAGCTGTCCGGCCTGGAGCCGGTGGCCATAGGCGCGGGCACCCTGTTCGTCAACATCGGCGAGCGCACCAACGTCACCGGCTCCAAGGCCTTCGCCCGCATGATCCTGAACGGCGAATACGAGCAGGCCCTGGCGGTCGCCCGCCAGCAGGTGGAAAACGGCGCGCAGATCATCGACATCAACATGGACGAGGCCATGCTGGACAGCCAGGCCGCCATGGTGCGTTTCCTGAACCTGATCGCCAGCGAACCCGACATCGCCCGCGTGCCCATCATGATCGACAGCTCCAAGTGGAGCGTCATCGAGGCCGGCCTGCGCTGCATCCAGGGCAAGGGCATCGTCAACTCGATCTCGATGAAGGAGGGCCTGGAGCCCTTCAAGCAGCAGGCCAAGCTGCTCAAGCGCTACGGCGCGGCGGCCGTGGTCATGGCCTTCGACGAAAAAGGCCAGGCCGACACCTACGAGCGCAAGGTCGAGATCTGCGAGCGCGCCTACCGCGTGCTGGTCGACGAGCTCGGCTTCCCGCCCGAAGACATCATCTTCGACCCCAACATCTTCGCGATCGCCACTGGCATCGAGGAGCACAACAACTACGCGGTCGACTTCATCAACGCCACGCGCTGGATCAAGCAGAACCTGCCGGGCGCCAAGGTCTCGGGCGGCGTGTCCAACGTGTCCTTCAGCTTTCGTGGCAACGACCCGGTGCGCGAAGCCATCCACACTGTGTTCCTCTACCACGCGATCCAGGCCGGCATGGACATGGGCATCGTCAACGCCGGCATGGTCGGCGTCTATGACGACCTGGACCCGGTGCTGCGCGAGCGCGTGGAAGACGTGGTGCTGAACCGCGAGCCGGTCTACAAGCCCGGTGAGGCCGAACTCACGCCCAGCGAACGCCTGATTGAAGTGGCCGAGACCGCCAAGAGCGGCGCCAAGGACGACAGCAAGCGCAACGAATGGCGCGCCCTGCCGGTGCGCCAGCGCCTGTCGCATGCGCTGGTCCACGGCATGAACGAGCACATCGTGCCCGACACCGAAGAGGTCTACCAGCAGATCGTGGCCGAAGGCGGCCGGCCGCTGCACGTCATCGAAGGCCCGCTGATGGACGGCATGAACATCGTCGGCGACCTGTTCGGCCAGGGCAAGATGTTCCTGCCCCAGGTGGTCAAGAGCGCGCGCGTGATGAAGCAGGCCGTGGCCCACCTGCTGCCCTACATCGAGGCGGAAAAACTGCTGCTTGAAGCCGCCGGCGGCGACGTCAAGACCAAGGGCAAGATCATCATCGCCACCGTCAAGGGCGACGTGCACGACATCGGCAAGAACATCGTCACGGTGGTCCTGCAGTGCAACAACTTCGAGGTCGTCAACATGGGCGTGATGGTGCCCTGCCATGAAATCCTGGCGCGGGCCAAGGTCGAGGGCGCCGACATCGTCGGGCTGTCCGGCCTGATCACGCCCAGCCTGGAAGAAATGCAATACGTCGCCGCCGAGATGCAGAAGGACGAGCACTTCCGCATCAAAAAAATCCCGCTGCTGATAGGCGGCGCCACCACCAGCCGCGTGCACACGGCCGTCAAGATTTCGCCGCACTACGAAGGCCCGGTGGTCTATGTGCCGGACGCGTCGCGCAGCGTCAGCGTGGCGCAAAGCCTGCTGTCCGACCAGGCCGCCAAATACATCGAAGACCTGTACACCGACTACGACAAGGTGCGCACCCAGCACGCCAACAAAAAACAGGTGCCGATGTGGCCGCTGGCCAAGGCGCGCGCCAATGCCACGCCCATGGACTGGGCCGGCTACACGCCGCCCGTGCCCAAATTTATCGGCCGTCGTGTCTTCAAGAACTTCGATCTGTCCGAACTCGCGCAGTACATCGACTGGGGCCCCTTCTTCCAGACCTGGGACCTGGCCGGCCCCTTCCCGGCCATCCTGAAAGACGAGGTCGTGGGCACCGAGGCCGTGCGTGTGTATGCCGACGCGCAGCGCATGCTCAAGCGCCTGGTGGAAGGCCGCTGGCTTACCGCCAACGGCGTGATGGCGCTGTACCCCGCCAACAGCGTGGGCGACGACATCGAAATCTACACCGACGAGACGCGCAGCGAAGTCGCCATGACCTGGTACGGCCTGCGCCAGCAGACCGAAAAAACCGCGATCGACGGCGTGATGCGGCCCAGCCGGTGCCTCGCAGACTTCGTCGCGCCCAAGGGCATTGCCGACTACATCGGCGTTTTCGCCGTGACGGCCGGCATAGGCGCCGAGAAGAAGGAAAAGTATTTCCTCGACGACCACGACGACTACTCGTCCATCATGCTCAAGGCCCTGGCCGACCGCCTGGCCGAGGCCTTCGCCGAAAGCCTGCACCAGCGCGTGCGCAAGGACTTGTGGGGCTACGTGCCCGCCGAATCGCTGGACAGCGAAGCGCTGATCGCCGAAAAATACCAGGGCATACGCCCCGCGCCGGGCTACCCGGCCTGCCCGGACCACAGCGTGAAGAAAGAGATGTTCGAGCTGCTCAAGGCCGAAGACATCGGCATGGCGCTGACCGAAAGCCTGGCCATGACGCCGGCCGCCAGCGTCAGCGGCTTTTACCTGAGCCACCCGCAAAGCACTTACTTCAACGTCGGCAAGATAGGCGACGACCAGCTGCAGGACCTGGCGCAGCGGCGCGGGCTGAAGGCCGATGAGTTGCAACGCCTGCTCGCGCCCAATCTCTAGGCTGCGCGGCGGCCGTTTTCAATCGTGTTTACCGCAGCTTTGCCGGAAAACAAGCCGCGTTTACATAAATACACCGTTGCCTGCAAAAGCGTGTTTACCTTCACGGCATGCGGAACGTTGAACAGGCACTGGGCAACGTTAAGCCAGCGATTTGATTTCACCAGAGGGGAATTGACATGAACACATCCACCGAAACACTCCAGCCCGGCCAGCAGGCTTCGTCGGCCAGCAAGCCCTTGTGGGCCGCCGTCGGCATCCTGGGCGTCGCCGTCCTGGCCATGGGCGGCACCATGATTTACCAGATGCGCAACCCGCCCGCCGCCGCCACGCCCGTGGCGCTGGTGGCGCCGCAGCCGGCCGTGCCCGCGGTGACGCCGCCCGCAGCCGCCACCGCGGCCGACGATCTGGCTGAAAAGCCCGCCGCTGCCCCCGCCAAACCGGCGCCCGTGCCCGCCAAAAAAGTCGCCAAGCCCACGCCCAAGCCTGCGCCCGCACCAAGCTATGCCGGCGTTTCGCCCGCGCCCGGCGCTTATCCCGCACCCGCCTACCCGGCGCCGGTCCCCGTGGTCTCGGTCTGCCACGTGTGCGGCTCCATCGAGTCGGTCACGCCCATTGAGCGCTCCACCAAGCCCGCCGGTGTCGGTATCGGCACCGTGGCCGGTGGCGTGCTGGGCGCGGTGCTCGGCAACCAGGTCGGCCATGGCGGCGGCCGCACCGCGGCCACCATCCTGGGCGCGGTGGGCGGCGGTTTCGCCGGCAACGCGATTGAAGGCCATGTGCGCAAGGAAACGGTTTACCAGGTCGGCGTGCGCATGGAAGACGGCTCGCAGCGCCTCGTGGAAGTGGCGCGTGCCCCCAGCGTGGGCAGCCGCGTGACGGTCGAGGGCAATGTGCTGCGCACCAACGACGGCGCCACCTACGGGCCCAAGCCGCCGCCTGCGCCCGTCGCGGCCCAGCCCGAGCCTTCCCCTTATTACGGCGGCCGCTGAGCAGCCGGCCTTCACCCGACCCAAAACCCCGCAATGCCGCCCCGGCCTTGCGGGGTTTTTGCTTTGCGCAAGGCCGTCACGGGCCGATGCCATCCCGCAGGCTTGGCGCTATGATGACCCGGCCCAATCACAAGGAGGATCGCATGCGGCACTTTCTTCTGGTCCTGCTGGCCCCGCTCATGCTTGCCGGCGGCGCTCAAGCCCTTGCGGCCGGCCCCAAGGCCGGCCTGGACAAGCTGGAATTCGCCGGCGCGCACGACCAGCACACTCCCGTCCTGCTCAGCGCCGCCTCGCGCCCTGTGCCGTTTCGCGGCGCCGACGGCCGCGTGCACATCGACTATGAACTGCAGGTGACCAACGCGCGGGCCGTGCCCGTCAAGCTGGTCTCGCTCGAAGTGCTGGACGCCGCCTCCGGCAAGGTGCTGGCGACAGTGTCCGGCGATGAAGTCGCCCGCACGTTCTCCCTGCTGGGCGGTGCCGCCACCGACAGCGTGGACGCATCGCAAACCGGCTTTTTCTGGATCGACGTGGTGCTCGAGCCCGGCAAGCCGCTGCCCAAAACCCTGTCGCACCGCGTGGTGACCGCCGGCGCGGAAGTCAAGCTCACGGCCGCTGTCAAATCCGCGAACGAAGGCATTGTGCAGACCACCCAAACCGGCGGCAACGTGGCGCTCAGCACGCGGCCCGCGCTGCTCATAGGCCCGCCGCTGGAAGGCCCGGGCTGGGTGGCTTTCAACGGCTGCTGCAAGCAAGCCCCGCACCGTCGCGCCGGCATTCCCGTGAACGGCAATTTTTACGTGGGCCAGCGCTTCGCGATCGACTGGATCAAGCTGGACGCCAACTCGCAGCAAAGCAACGGCGACAGCAACAAGAACGAAAACTGGCCGACCTACGG
>NZ_CALROB020000006.1:0-165592 GCF_943369675.1 Polaromonas sp. YR568
TCCGGCGGCGAGCCCATGTTCACCGAGGCCGTGTTGGCCAATATCATCCGTTTTTACGGTAATGCGATGCAGAGCTTCATGGGCGCTTACCTGGAAAAAAACGTCCAGAGTTTCATGGACCTGCAGGTCAAGATGGCCGAGCAGTCCAAAGGGCTGAGCCCCGAAATGTGGGCGCAGTTCATGAACGCCCAGTCGCCCATGATGCAAGGCATGATGGGCACTTACGTGGAGCAATCCAAAAGTGTTTTCACGCAGATGCAGGAGCAGATGCAAAAGCAGAGCGAGCAGATGTTGCAGGCCTTCGGCCTCAAGAAGTGAACTGAACGCCGGGCAATGTGCCCGTGCGCTGACAGGCCATTGAAGGCCATCCAGGGTTCACGGTTCGCCCTGACGCCTACCCTGAGACAATAGACCCCATGAGCGAAGTTATTTCCCCACCCGCATCCGTCAATTTCAAAGCCGCGCCTCGCGTCGGTTTTGTCAGCCTGGGCTGCCCCAAAGCCCTGACCGACTCCGAGCTGATCCTCACGCAACTGAGCGCCGAGGGCTACCAGACCTCCAAAACCTTTGAGGGCGCGGACCTGGTTATCGTCAACACCTGCGGTTTCATCGATGACGCCGTCAAGGAAAGCCTGGACACCATAGGCGAGGCGCTGGCCGAAAACGGCCGGGTCATCGTCACCGGTTGCCTGGGCGCCAAGGCGGGCGAAGACGGCGGCAACCTGGTGCGCCAGATGCACCCCAGCGTGCTGGCCGTCACCGGCCCGCACGCCACCCAGGAAGTCATGGACGCGGTGCACCTGAACCTGCCCAAGCCGCACGATCCTTTTGTGGACCTGGTGCCCAACGCATTCGGTATTGCCGGCATCAAGCTCACGCCCCGGCATTACGCCTACTTGAAAATCAGCGAAGGCTGCAACCACCGCTGCACCTTCTGCATCATTCCCTCCATGCGCGGCGACCTGGTGTCGCGGCCCATAGGCGACGTGCTCAATGAGGCGCGTGCACTGTTTGAGGGCGGCGTCAAGGAACTGCTGGTGATCAGCCAGGACACCTCAGCCTACGGCGTGGACGTCAAATACCGAACCGGCTTCTGGGACGGCAAACCCGTCAAGACGCGCATGCTGGAGCTGGTGCAGACGCTGGGTGAAATCGCCGAGCCTTACGGCGCCTGGGTGCGCTTGCATTATGTTTATCCATACCCAAGTGTGGATGAAGTGCTGCCGCTGATGGCCACCGGCAAGGTGCTCCCCTACCTGGACGTGCCGCTGCAGCACAGCCACCCCGATGTGCTCAAGCGCATGAAGCGGCCGGCCAGCGGCGAAAAAAACCTCGAGCGCATTGCGCGTTGGCGCGAGATCTGCCCCGAGATCGTGATCCGCAGCACCTTTATCGCCGGTTTTCCCGGTGAGACCGAAGCGGAGTTCGAGCACCTGCTCGATTTCATGCGCGAGGCCAAAATCGACCGTGCGGGTTGCTTTGCCTACAGCGCCGTGGAAGGCGCAACGGCCAACGAGATTCCCGGCATGCTGCCGATGGAATTGCGTGAAGAGCGGCGCGCCCGTTTCATGGCGGTGGCCGAGGCGGTGTCCAGCCAGAAGCTGCAGCAGCGCATAGGCGCGACCATGCAAGTGCTGGTGGATTCGGCGCCGGCGCTGGGCCGAAAAGGCGGCACAGGGCGTTCTTATGCCGATGCGCCCGAGATCGACGGCGTGGTCAAGCTGTTGCCGCCCGAAAAAATCAGCAAGACGCTGAAGGTCGGCGAATTCACCCGGGCCCGCATCGTCGGAACCCAGGGCCACGACCTGATTGCCGTGCCTGTTTGATTAAGACGGCGGACGGAAAGCCGGACCTGAAGAAGGGGGGCCGGCCACAAAAAAAGCCACTGGATCACAGTGGCTTTAATCTTGCTTTATTCCAGAGCTCGTTTCAGAGTCTGGCAAAGCTGTTTGGTGTATCTGGTGCCCGGGAGAGAACTCGAATCTCCACATCTTGCGATACACGGACCTGAACCGTGCGCGTCTACCAATTCCGCCACCCGGGCACAGCTAGCAGTGTACCATTACTTCAATGCATTCTCAGGCCATGGCCCGCAAATTTTCCTGAAATATTTCGGCTGCATACTCAAAGCCAGCAGCCTCCAACAAAAAGAGACTTTTTATCAAAACAACTCACTCCCATGCGGGCGGATCGTCCGCCCATTCCTCCGGTTTGCTCGCTGAATTCGAGGGCACCGTTTCCGGCCACCGCGACGGCCATGGTTTCGTATTGCGCGACGACGGCGAAGCGGATATTTACCTGCCGCCCAATGAGATGCGCGCGGTACTGCACAAGGACCGCGTCAAGGCGCGCATCGTGCGCCATGACCGCAAAAACCGGCCCGAAGGCCGCGTGACCGAGATCATCGAGCGCTCCTCCAACCCCATCATCGGCCGCCTGCTGCAGGAAAGCGGCGTCTGGCTGGTTGCGCCCGAAGACAAGCGCTACGGCCAGGACGTGCTGATTCCCAAAGGCGCCACCGGCACGGCCAAGGCCGGCCAGGTGGTGGTGGTGCAACTGACAGAGCCGCCAGCGTTGTTCGGCCAGCCCGTGGGCCGAGTCAAGGAAGTGCTGGGCGAAATCGACGACCCCGGCATGGAAATCGAAATCGCCGTGCGCAAGTACGGCGTGCCGCATGAATTCAGCGACGAGGCGCTTGCCCTGGCCCGCTCGTTGCCGGACGCCGTGCGCCCGGCCGACAAAAAGCACCGCGTCGACCTGACCGACGTGCCGCTGGTCACCATTGACGGTGAAGACGCCCGTGACTTTGACGACGCCGTGTACTGCGAGCCGGCCAAGGTCGGCCGTGGCAAGGGTTGGCGCCTGCTGGTGGCGATTGCCGACGTGAGCCACTATGTGGAAACCGGCAGCGCCATCGACATCGATGCCTACGACCGCGCCACCAGCGTGTACTTCCCGCGCCGCGTGATTCCCATGCTGCCGGAGAAACTCTCCAACGGCCTGTGCTCGCTCAACCCCAATGTCGAGCGCCTGTGCATGGTCTGCGACATGCTGGTCAACGCCAAGGGCGAGGTCCATGCCTACCAGTTCTACCCGGCCGTGATGTTCAGCCAGGCGCGCTTCACCTACACCGAGGTGGCAGCCATCCTGGCCAACACCCGGGGCCCCGAAGCCGCGCAGCGCAAGGCGCTGGTGCCGCACCTGCTCGACCTGCACGACGTCTACCAGGCGCTGCTCAAGGAGCGCGGCGTGCGCGGGGCGGTGGATTTTGAAACCACAGAAACGCAAATCGTCTGCGACGAAGCCGGGCGGATTGAAAAGATCGTGCCCCGCACCCGCAATGTGGCGCACCGCCTGATCGAGGAGGCCATGCTGGCCGCCAACGTCTGCTCGGCCGACTTCATTTCGCAAAGCAAGCACGTGGGTCTGTACCGCGTGCACGAAGGCCCGACGCCCGAGAAGAAGGACATGCTGCGCAACTACCTGAAGGCGGCCGGCGTCGGCATGACCATCAGCGACGATCCGGAGCCCGGCGAATTCCAGAAGATCGCGCTGGCCACCAAGGACAGGCCGGACGCGCAGCAAATCCATTCGATGCTGCTGCGCTCCATGCAGCAGGCCATCTATACGCCCATGAACAGCGGCCACTTCGGCCTGGCGTACGAGGCCTACACCCATTTCACCAGCCCGATCCGGCGCTATCCCGACCTGCTGGTGCACCGCGTCATCAAGGCGGTGCTGAACAAGGCCAAGTACCAGTTGCCGACCCTGCCCACGCCGGGAGAGGCCGAGGCCAAGCTGTCCAAGCGGCTGGCCTCGCGCGTCAAGGAGCCGACACAGAAACCCAAAAAAGCCAGCGCCGACGAGCTCGCCTGGCAAGCGGCCGGCCTGCATTGCAGCGCCAACGAACGCCGCGCCGACGAGGCCAGCCGCGACGTCGAAGCCTGGCTCAAGTGCAAGTACATGCGCGAGCATCTCGGCGAGGAATTCGGCGGCGTCGTCACGGCGGCCACCGGTTTCGGTATCTTCGTCACGCTGGATGCGATGTACGTTGAAGGCCTTGTGCATATCACCGAGCTGGGCGGCGAATACTTCCGTTTCGACGAAGCCCGCCAGGAACTGCGCGGCGAGCGCACCGGCATTCGTTATGCCATCGGCACGCGGGTACGGGTGCAGGTTAGCCGGGTGGACCTGGACGGCCGCAAGATCGACTTCCGCCTGGTGAACGAAGGCCAGGACCTGGTTGGGCGCGCCATGAAGGACAAGACCGGTGGCCATGCGGCGGAACTGCCGGCGCAGGAGCGCGGGGCCGCGCGCCATCCCGGTGATGCCCGTAACGGCAAGGCCGGTAAAAAGACGGCTGGCAAGCGCACGGAAACCCGTGCAGGCAGCCGCGACAGCGGCAGTGCGAGCCGAAGCGCCGGCAGCGAGCGCACGCCCAAGTCGCCCATCCAGGCCTTGAAGGCGGCCGTCAAAAAAGCCGCGGGCAACCCAGGGCGCAAACAGGGCAAGAAGCCGCGCCGCTAGGAATGCACATGGATTGTTTGACCCACCGCTTTTTCTCACACAGGGCAGGCCGCGCATGCTGATCCGTATCCTGGCGTTTCTTCTGGAAACCCTTTTCTTCCTGCTGATTGCCGCGGCGCTGCTGCGCGCCTGGATGAACTGGGTCCGCGTCAATATGAGCGCCCAGCCGGGCCGCTTTGTGATGGCGGTGACCGACTGGCTGGTCAAGCCCTTGCGCCGTACGCTGCCCGGGTCACTGGCGCAATCGCGGGTGGACTGGGCCAGCGTGATTGCCGCAGTGATTCTGGCGCTGGCTTATGCGCTGCTGTGGGCGTTGTTGTTCGGCATGCTGATGGGTGCGCTTGAGCTGGCGCCCATGGTGCTGCTGACGCTCCTGTCCTTCGCGCTGAAGATGCTGGTGCGCGTTGCCCTGCAAACCCTGTTCATCCTGGTGCTGGGTTTTGCCATCCTTTCCTGGGTGCAACCTGGTTCGCCGGCCTATGCTTTGCTGGGCCGCCTGACCGAGCCCATGCTGGCACCGCTGCGCCGGGTGATCCCGGCAGTGGGCGGGGTCGACCTCTCGGCGCTGGTGCTGATCGTGCTGCTGCAGATCGCCTTGATGATCCTCGTTTAGGCGCTGGCCAGCGCTGACGCCGTCAGCGCCTGCCCGCCACCACGGGCCGGCCATTCGTCGGCGATGCGGCCGTGTGCAAACACGGCGCTGCAAGCCGCCTCAAAAGCTTCCATTCCACCGGCCATGCCGGCCCCCAGCATGCCTGCCAGCACATCGCCGGTGCCCGCCGTGGCCAGCAAGGCATTGCCGCTGCTGTTGATGGCGCTGGGCCGCCCGGGTGCTGCGATCACGGTCCCGGAGCCTTTGAGTACCACGACGCACTGAAAGCGTTCGGCCAGCTGCCGTGCTGACGCGAGCCGGTCGGCCTGTATTTCTTTGACGCTGGTACCCACCAGCCGGGCCGCTTCCAGCGGATGCGGTGTCAGCACCGTCGCGTAGCCGCGGTGGTGGCGGGCCGTGAGCTGGGTGTGCAACTGCGTGTCCGCGGCGATGGCATTCAGCGCGTCCGCATCCAGCACCAGGCGAGGCGCGGTCGACAACACCCTGGGCAGTGCGGTGCGTACCGCATCACCGCCTCCGCAGCCGCATACCACCACCTGCTGGGCCAGGTCCAGCGCTTCAGGCGAGCGGAACATCAGTTCGGGTTGCTGCGGGTCTACGGCCATGATGGGGCTGCCGAGGAGTGCCACAAACACCCGGCCCGCGCCCGCGTGCAGCGCGGCACGCGCGGCCAGCAGCGCGGCGCCGGCCATATGGCTGTGCGCGGTGGATTCCCCACCCAGCACCGCCACGTCTCCGAAACTGCCTTTGTGGCTGGCATGCGCGTTGGCTTGCTTCGCTGGTTGCGGGACCCGGTCGGCGCCCAGAAGCCAAATTTGCGGTGCATCGCTCTGGATGGAGACCGTGCCAAGATCGTCAAACCACACCTGGCCCGCACGATCGCGTCCGTTTGCGGTGAACAGTCCCGGCTTGAGTGTCAGAAGGCTCAAGGTAGAAACGTTTGGGGCTGCGGCAAACCCTTCGGTGAAAGTTCCGGTGTCCGCGTCAAGGCCGGTCGGCACGTCCACCGCCAGGCGCGGTGTGCCGCTCGCCTGCATGTGTGCCAGCCATTCCAGCATCAGGGGCGTGCCGGGGCGGGCCGGGTCCAGCGCGCCGCCTATGCCGAGCAGCGCATCTATGCAGAAATCAAAGTTTTCAGGCGGCACGCCGGCCATGGGCACGCCTGCTGCCAGGGCGCGTTCGCGCGAGGCCTGAGCGTCGGGTGGCTGGTTGGCGCTTCCCGACGGCAAACCGGTCCAGGTCAGGGTCACGGTTTTGCCCCAGCGGTGCAGGTGCATCGCGGCCTCGAACCCATCGCCCCCGTTGTTTCCCGGCCCGCAGGCAATCCAGATGTGCCGCGCGTGCGGTGCCAGGGCCAGCGCCAGGCGCGCTGCCGAGAGGCCGGCTCGCTGCATTAGCGTATGCGCCGGCAAGCCGGCAGCGGCTTGCCGTTCAAGTTCGCGGGTGGCCGCCACGCTGTGGAGCGGCTCGCTGTGAGCGCTGGAGATTTTTCGCATGGCCCGATTGTGCGGCTACCGGCTTTTCCGTCGCAAGGAGCCGCGTCCTGGCGGGCGTGCGGCGCCCCGGTGTCAAGCCAGGCGCGCGATGCCCAGTCCTTCCATGTCGATGTCGGCGTTTTTGCCCGCCATCAGGTCGGCCAGCACCCGCGCGCTGCCGCAACTGAGCGCCCAGCCGCTGGAGCCGTGGCCCAGGTTGAGCCAGAGGCCAGCGATGCCGCTATCACCGAGGATGGGCGGCCCGTCGGGCAGCATGGGCCGCGCGCCTTTCCATTCCTGCACGCTGGAGCCGGTGTTGGCAAGCTGGGCCGCGCCCGGAAACCAGTCGTGCAAGACCTTGTAAAGGGTCTGCAGCGACGCGGCGCGTTTGTTCTCCAGCGAGCCGCCGATCTCGGCGCTCCCGGCTACACGAACGCGGTTGCCCAGGCGCGAAATCGCCACCTTGTAGTGCTCGTCCATCAGCGCGCTGCGCGGCGCGTTCAGGGGTTCGCGGATTGGCGCGCTGATGGAGTAGCCGTAGACCGCCGCCATGGGAATCTTCAGGCCCAGCGGCTTGATGAGTTGCGCCGAGGCCAGGCCGGCGCACATGACCACGCGGTCGAAGCTGCGCGGCGCACTTTCATGGGCCAGAAAAATGCTCGCCGGCCGCGATGGATCAAGCCGGGCCACGGTGGTGTTGAACTCAAAGTTCACGCCGATGCGCTGGGCTTCGTTCTTCAGCAGCAGCGCAAACTGCCGGCAGTTTGCCACCTCGTCGTTCGGCAGGTGCACGGCGCCCAGGAAAGGGGTTTCCGTGTTCAGTGCCGGTTCGATCTTGAGGACTTCGTCGAGGCCGATTTCCTTGAACACCACGCCGGCTTCGCGCAACACCGCCAGGCCCGGCTGCACCAGTTTGCTGTCTTTTTCGGAACGCAGCAGCACCATGTAGCCCGGGCTGCCGTCGTATTCGAGTTCCAGTTCGGCCGTCAGGTGGTGCAGCCTTTCGCGGCTGTAGAAGGCCAGGCGCTGCATGCGCGCGCGGTTTGCCAGGTAGGTTTCCAGCTTGCAGGCGCGAAACCATTTCCACATCCAGGCCAGCTCGCTCGCCGACAGCGGCAGGGCGAGCTTGACGGGCGCATGGCGGCTGAACAGGTGGCTGAGGACCTTGCCCGGCATGCCGGGCGCGGCCCATGGCGTGACGTAGCCGGGCGCAACCAGGCCGGCGTTGGCAAAGCTGGTTTCCTCGGCCGCCGCGCCCCTGCGCTCGAACACGGTGACTTCGTGGCCGTCCAGGGCCAATTCGTAGGCGGTGGTGATGCCGATGATGCCGGCGCCGATAACGGCAACTTTCATGCGAGCGCGCCGCTGCGGCGTCGAGTGCGGGAAGTCGTGTTGTGCATTGGTTTTATGAATGGAGCAGGCCGCAAGCCCTGTCAAGCCAAGTGCGGGCTGTCGTTGTCTTTATTACTGGAGCGAGAGTGCCAGGGCGGCTTCCACCTGCAGGGCCAGGTCCAGCACCGTATCGTCGTGCATCGCCGCATGCCAGAGCATCAGGCCCACGGGCAACTGGCCGGGCGTGTGGCAGGGCAGGGAGATCGCGCAGCCGTCGAGCATGTTAACCACGGAAGTGTTGCGCAGCAAAAGGCCGTTGACTCTGAAAAACTCGGCATCGTCGTTCAGCACGCTGGCAATCGGCGGCGCGACCAGGGGCACTGTCGGCGACAGCACCGCGTCAAAGCCTTCCAGGCGCGTTTCCATGCGGGCGATCCAGGCCTGGCGTGCCGCCACGAGGTCGATGTAGTCGGCCGCGCCCATGCTGGCGCCGCGCAGGATGCGCAGCGCGACGCGTGGGTCGTAGCTGGCCTGGTGTTCGGCAATCAGCTTGCGGTGCCAGACGTAGCTTTCAGCCGCGGACAAGCCGCCGGTGGCGTTGATGGCCGCCAGTTCGCCGATCTCCACCAGCGGGATTTCCACGATCTTCGCGCCGGCGTCCCGCAGGAGCTGCAGGCTGCGCTCAAAAGCCTGGGCGACCGTGCGGCCCAACGCGTCCTGCATCAGCGTGCCGGCCACGGCCAGCCTGTATCCGGACAGCGGTTTGCCTGTCAGCGCGACTTCGCGCGCCGCCAGCACCTCGTGCACGGTGACGGCATCGCGCACGGAGCGCGTCAAGGCGCACACGGTGTCCAGGCTGGTGGACAGGGGCAGGGCGCCCGCGGTCGGCACCAGGCGTGCCGTGCTCTTGAAGCCGACGATGCCGCAGAGCGCCGCCGGAATGCGTATCGAGCCGCCGGTGTCGGAGCCCAGGCCCACCAGGGCCGCGCCGGTCGCCACCGATACGGCCGCGCCCGACGACGAACCGCCCGGGATGCGTGGCGTGTCCGGGTTGGCCGGATTGGCCGGCGTGCCGTAGTGCGGGTTGATCCCCACGCCCGAAAAAGCGAATTCGACCATGTTGGTGCGTCCCACCACCGCCGCGCCGGCTTTCCGCAGGCGGGCCACTGCGGGGCAGTCGGACTGGGCCGGGGCGGCCTGTGCCAGCACCGTGGAGCCTGCTGCGGTGGTCTGGCCGGCCACGTCGAACAAATCCTTGATCGACACCGGAATTCCGCCCAAAGGAAGGTCCAGAGCGCCGGACGGAGTCGTTTTCAGCGTTTCCGGCATGTCGCCGGGGCCGGCATTGGGCATGAAAACATGCTGGCATGCGGGGCTTTGCGCGGTATGGGCGGCTTGCGCCAGGACGTCCCGGGGTTGCAGATGACCCTCCTGGAGTGCCTGGCGAACGGCATGGAGGTCGCCTGAAGGGGGTGTCTGGCTCATAGGATGGGAAGGGGTGCGAGAGAGAAGGGCGGGAGGATGTTATACTCGACAGGCTTTGTGAATGACGATTTTGTTGTTCGCAAGGTAAATCGCAAATCAGCCACCCAAGGTGTTGCCCCGGAAATTCTCTAGAAGAGACCGCCGGGGCGATAAGCGCTGATTTTAGACACAACCTTCTGGAGAATTTTTATGTCGACCACTATGCGCGAAATGCTGGAAGCAGGCGTTCATTTCGGACACCAAACCCGCTTCTGGGACCCGAAGATGGCCCCCTATATCTTTGGCCATCGCAACCGCATCCACATCATCAACCTGGAAAAATCGCTGCCGATGTACCAGGAGGCGATGAAGTTCGCCAAGCAGCTGTCCGCCAACCGCGGCACCATCCTGATGGTGGGCACCAAGCGCCAGGCCCGCGAAATCGTCGCCACCGAAGCCAAGCGCGCCGGCGTTCCCTACGTTGACCAGCGCTGGCTGGGCGGCATGCTGACCAACTTCAAGACGGTCAAGACGTCGATCAAGCGCCTGAAAGAGATGAAAGCCCAGCAGGAAGCCGGCCTCGACTCCATCAGCAAAAAAGAACAGCTCACCTTCAAGCGTGAAATCGAAAAGCTTGAAAAAGACATCGGCGGCATTCAGGACATGAACGCCCTGCCGGACGCCATCTTCGTGATCGACGTGGGTTTCCACAAGATCGCGATCCTGGAAGCCAAGAAGCTCGGCATCCCCCTGATCGGCGTGGTTGACTCCAACCACTCGCCTATCGGCATCGATTACGTGATCCCCGGCAACGACGACTCCTCCAAGGCTGTCGCGCTGTACGCGCGCGGCATCGCCGACGCGATCATTGAAGGCCGCGCCAACGCCGTGAATGACGTCGTCAAGGCGGTGTCGACCGAGAACTCGGATGAATTTGTGGAAGTGGAAAACGCCGCTGGCTGATTGAGCGCGCCAGCGATGGCGCTGCGTTAGACGCGAAAAAGGGGCTCGCGTAGCCCCTTTTTCACAACTTGAGCATCAAGAAGGGAGCGGCCCTGTCGGCCCATCCCTGTCAACACGACAAACGGAGAATCAAAAATGGCAATTACTGCAAGCATGGTCGCTGAACTGCGCGCCAAGACCGACGCCCCCATGATGGAGTGCAAAAAAGCGCTCACCGAAGCCGAAGGCAACTTCGAAAAGGCCGAGGAAATCCTGCGCGTCAAGCTCGGTAACAAGGCCGGCAAGGCCGCTTCCCGCATCACCGCCGAAGGCGTGATCGCGTACCACACCGAAGGCGGCATCGGCGCGCTGGTTGAAATCAACTGCGAAACCGATTTCGTGACCAAGAACGACAGCTTCCTGGCGTTCACCAATGCCGTCGCTGAAGGCATCGTCAAGAACAACCCGGCCGACGTGGCCGCGGTCGGCGCCATGCCGCTCACCCTGGACGGCTTCGGCCCGACGGTGGAAGACGTGCGTAAGGGCCTGATCGGCAAGATCGGCGAGAACATGAGCGTTCGCCGCTTCCAGCGTTTCGCCACCGGCAAACTGGCTTCCTACCTGCACGGCACGCGCATCGGCGTGGTTGTCGAGTTTGACGGCGACGAAGCCGCCGCCAAGGACGTCGCCATGCATGTGGCGGCCATGAAGCCGGTGTCCCTGTCGAGCGCCGACGTGCCTGCCGAGCTGGTCGCCAAAGAACGTTCCGTGGCTGCCGCCAAGGCCGCCGAAGACGCCGCCAAGGCCACCGCTGAAGGCAAGCCCGTGCAGTCGCCGGAAATCGTTGCCAAGCGCATCGAAGGCGGCGTGCAGAAGTACCTGAAGGAAGTCAGCCTGCACAACCAGGCTTTCGTCAAGAACGACAAGCAGACCGTCGAGCAGATGCTGAAGGAAAAGGGCACCGCGGTGAAGTCCTTCACGCTGTACGTCGTCGGCGAAGGCATCGAGAAGAAGGTTGACGATTTCGCCGCAGAGGTTGCCGCCCAGGTGGCTGCCGCCAAGTCGGCCTGATCGTTTCCCGCCCCGCCGGAAGGCCGCTAAACTTATCCATAACCCCTACAGGAGCCTCTCACATGCCAGCCTACAAGCGAATCTTGTTAAAACTGTCAGGTGAGGCCCTGATGGGCGATGACGCTTTCGGCATCAACCGCGCCACCATCGTGCGCATGGTCGAGGAAATCGCCGAAGTCACCCGTATGGGTGTCGAGGTGGCGGTGGTCATAGGCGGCGGCAACATTTTCCGCGGCGTGGCCGGCGGTTCGGTCGGCATGGACCGCGCCACCGCCGACTACATGGGCATGCTGGCCACCGTGATGAACGCCCTGGCTTTGGGCGACACCATGGACAAGGCCGGGCTGATCGCCCGTGTGATGTCGGCGATCGGCATTGAGCGCGTGGTCGAGCCCTATGTCCGACCCAAGGCCCTGCAGTACCTCGAAGAGGGCAAGGTCGTCATCTTCGCGGCAGGCACCGGCAACCCGTTTTTCACCACCGACACGGCGGCCGCATTGCGCGGCGCTGAGATCGGCGCTGAGATCGTGCTGAAGGCCACCAAGGTCGACGGTGTGTACACTGCGGACCCCAAGAAGGACCCGAAAGCCACGCGCTACACCAACATCACGTTTGATGAGGCCATGGGTAAAAACCTCGAGGTCATGGATGCCACCGCCTTTGCGCTGTGCCGCGACCAGAAGCTGCCCATCAAGGTGTTCAGCATTTTCAAGCACGGCGCGCTCAAACGCGTGGTGCAGGGCGAAGACGAGGGAACGCTGGTTCACGTCTGAGCCTTCCATGGCTTGCTTTTTTCGCTATCAAAATCCGGAGATTCGACCATGAGCATTGTTGAAGTCAAGCAGCTGGCAGAGCAAAAAATGCTGCAGTCCATCGACTCGTTCAAGAACGGCCTGACCAAGATCCGCACCGGCCGCGCCAACCCCGGCCTGCTCGATACCGTGCATGTGGACTATTACGGCTCCATGGTGCCCATCAGCCAGGTGGCCAATGTGTCCTTGCTCGATGCGCGCACCATCAGCGTTTCGCCCTGGGAAAAGGGCATGGGCGCCAAGATCGAAAAAGCCATCCGCGATTCCGACCTGGGGCTCAACCCGGCGGCGCAGGGCGACTTGATCCGCGTCCCCATGCCGGCGATGACCGAAGAGCGCCGCAAGGAGCTTACCAAGGTCGTGCGCGCCGAGGGCGAGCATGCCAAGGTCGCCATCCGCAACCTGCGCCGCGATGCCAACGACGGCATCAAGAAGCTGGTCAAGGACAAGCTGGCGTCCGAGGACGACGAGCGCCGTTCGCAGGACGACATCCAGAAGTTCACCGACCGTTTCATTGCCGAAGTCGACAAACTGGTCGCCGGCAAGGAACAAGACATCATGGCGGTCTAGATTGCCCCCACGTTCGCTCGCTTCGCGTAGCTCTCTGCCCCCCGAGGGGGCCGCTGCGCCTGCGGCCCGGCAAAGCCGGTTCCGCGGCCCCTGCTTGAAAAGACAGATGCCTCAGGCCCATTAAGGGCAGCGCCTGACTGCTGACATGGCCTCAACAAGTTCCACCACGGTCCCGCGCCACGTTGCCATCGTCATGGACGGCAACGGCCGCTGGGCGACCAAACGATTTCTGCCTCGCATCGCGGGCCACAAGCAGGGCGTCGACTCATTGAGCCGCTGTGTGCGTGCCTGCCTGGAGCGCGGCATCGGCGTGCTGACGGTGTTCGCTTTTTCCTCGGAGAACTGGAACCGCCCGTCTGAAGAGGTGTCCGGCTTGATGGAGTTGTTGGCGCTGTCGCTGGCCAAGGAAGTCCCCAGCCTCAACGAGAACGGTGTGCAGCTGCATTTCATCGGCGACCGGCAGCGGCTGTCCGACAAGGTGCAAGTGGGGCTGGTCAAGGCAGAGCGCGACACTTCCGCCAATAGCCGGCTTGTTTTTAACGTCTGTTTCAACTATGGCGGCCGCTGGGACATCGCCCAGGCGGCGCAAAAGCTGGCCAGTCGCGGCGAGGCCATCACCGAACTGTCGCTGGACCGCGCCATGGCGATGGCGCATGTGCCCGACCCGGACCTGCTGATCCGTACCGGCGGCGAACTGCGCATCAGCAACTTTCTGCTGTGGCAGGCTGCTTACTCGGAACTGCATTTTTCCGACAAACTGTGGCCTGAATTCGACGAGGCGGCGCTCGATGAAGCGATTGCCGTTTTTCGCACCCGCGAACGGCGCTTTGGCCAGACCTCGGCGCAGGTCAGCGGCCAAGACAACAACCACAATGCAAAGGCGGCTTGATGCTTAAACAGCGTGTGATCACGGCGATTGTCCTGCTGGCCATTTTGCTGCCTGCACTTTTTTACAAAACTCCCGAGCCTTTTTGCGCCGTGGCGCTGCTGCTGATCGCGGCGGGTGCCTGGGAGTGGGGCCGCCTTAACGGCTACGGACAGGGCGTTTCGGTGGGGCTGGGCCTGGTGTGCGTGGCGGCCTGCGCCTTGTCCTGGTACGGCGGCCTGCTTGAAAAACCTTTGCCCCTGCTCTGGGCTGCCGCCGGCGCTGTATGGGTTCTGGCCGGCGGCTGGCTGCTGCGCAATGGCGTAGCCGGCTGGCCGCGTATTCCGAACGTCCTGCGGCTGGTGGCGGGGCTGGTCGCGCTGTGGCTGGCCTGGCTGGCCGTCGCGCAGGCGCGTGTCGTCGGTGTCAATTTCCTGTTGTCCGTGTTGCTGCTGGTCTGGGTGGCGGATATTTTTGCCTACTTCGCCGGGCGTACCTTTGGCGGCCGCTTCAGCAAAGGCAAGCTGGCGCCTTCGATCAGCCCCGGCAAAAGCTGGGAAGGCGTGTGGGGCGGCATGGCCGGCGTGGTCGCGCTGTCGCTGGCCTGGGTCTATGCGGGCAACGCTGCAGGCGGCACCGGTTTTTGGAGCGAGGTGACGCTTTACAGCCGGCTGGCGGCGAACCACGGCCTGTTCATCATGCTGCTGGCGGTGATTTTCCTGGCGGCCATGAGCGTGGTCGGCGACCTGGTCGAGTCGCTGATCAAGCGCAGCGCAGGCGTGAAAGATTCCAGCGGCCTGTTGCCGGGCCACGGCGGGGTACTGGACCGCGTCGATGCGCTCCTGCCCACCTTGCCGCTGGCCATGATGCTGGCCTCCCTCTAGGTCCCTGCATGTCCTTCAGCAAGCAGCGCATCACCGTTCTGGGTTCCACGGGGTCCGTGGGCGTCAACACGCTGGACGTCATTGCGCGCCACCCCGACCGGTTTGAGGTTTTCGCGCTCAGCGCCGCGACCCAGACCGACCTGATGCTGGCACAGTGCGTCCAGTTCAAGCCGCAGTACGCCGTCATGGCGAGCGAACCGCACGCCCGGGTACTGGCCGACAAGGTCAAGGCGCATAACCTTGCCGTTCAGGTTTTGTCGGCGCCGGACTCGCTCGAAATGATTGCCTCGCACGACTCGGTGGATACCGTGATGGCGGCCATCGTAGGGGCAGCCGGCCTGCCGCCCTGCGTGGCCGCGGCCCGCGCCGGCAAGCGTTTGCTGCTGGCCAACAAGGAAGCCCTGGTGGTGGGCGGCGAAGTGTTCATGCAAGCTGTCCGTGCAGGGGGTGCCAAACTGCTGCCCATCGACAGCGAACATTCGGCCATCTTCCAGTCTTTGCCCGAAGACGCGGCGACCTGGGGCGATCGCGTGGAAAAGATCATCCTGACCGCCTCCGGCGGGCCCTTCCGCACGCGCGACCTCGGCAGCCTGCGCCATGTGACGCCCGACGAGGCCTGCGCCCACCCCAACTGGGTGATGGGCCGCAAAATCTCCGTCGATTCCGCCACCATGATGAACAAGGCCCTGGAGGTCATCGAAGCGAAGTTCCTGTTCGGCCTGACGCCGGAGCAGATCGAGGTGGTGATCCACCCGCAGAGCATCATCCATTCCATGGTGCAGTACCGCGATACCTCCGTGGTGGCGCAACTCGGCACGCCCGACATGCGCGTTCCCATCGCCTACGGCCTGGCCTGGCCCGACCGGGTCGTGTCGGGGGCAAAAGCACTTGATTTCAGGTCTCTGGCCACCATGACTTTTGAAGTCCCGGACAATGAGCGTTTTCCCGGGCTGCCGTTGGCCTGGGAAGTGCTGAATGGCCCGGCCGGCAGCACGGCCGTGCTCAATGCTGCCAACGAGGTGGCTGTCGCTGCCTTCCTTGAAAAACGTATCCGTTTTGACCATATTCACCATGTAAACCACGCAACTTTGGAGGCGGTAACGCTCTCAGAGGTAAGTGATATCGAAGGCCTGCTCGGGCTGGATGGGCAGGCCAGGCGCGTTGCCCTTCAAATTGCCGGACAACTGGAGTCTTGACATGCTGACCCTGATTTCCTTCGTTGTGACGCTGGGCATCCTGATTGCCGTGCACGAATACGGCCACTACCGTGTGGCCGTGGCCTGCGGCATCAAGGTCCTGAAATTTTCCATCGGCTTCGGCAAGCCGATTTACACGTGGCGGCTCAAAAACAAGTCCACCGAGTTCTCCATCGGCATGCTGCCCCTGGGCGGCTACGTCAAGATGCTGGACGAACGGGAGGCGCCTGTCGATCCGGCCGAGCGCCACCTGGCCTTCAATACCCAACCACTGAAGTCACGGGCGGCGGTGGTCGCGGCCGGCCCGGCGGCCAACCTGCTGCTGGCCGTGCTGCTTTACGCCATCGTCAACTGGAGCGGCCTGCAGGAGCCCAAGGCCGTGCTGGCCAGTCCCGTGGCAGGTTCTCTGGCGGAGAAAGCCGGCCTGCGCGGCCATGAAACCGTCGAACAGGCGGCTTTCGAAGGCGATGAGCTTCAGGCTGTCCGGTCCTTTGAAGACTTGCGCTGGCGCCTGACCCAGGGCGCCCTGGATGGACGCGACCTCACGCTGGTGCTGGGTGGTGATACCGCAGGCGCGGGGCAAACGGTGCGGCTGGCGCTCAGCACGCTGGGCGCTGCCGAGGCCGATGCCCAGCTGTTTCGCAAAATCGGCATCCTGGGGCCATGGACGCGACCCGAGATCGGGGAGGTCATGGCCGGCGGCGCGGCGGAAAAATCCGGTCTGCGTGCCGGCGACGTGGTGGTGCGCATCGGGGATACCGCCATCGTGGACGGGCCGCATTTACGGGAGGCCATACGCACGTCGGCCCAGGCTTCCAATGCGGGCACGGCAACCGTTGTCCCCCAAAGCTGGCATGTCGTCCGCGCCGGCCAGCCCCTGGCCTTGCAGGTCACCCCTGAACTCAAGCCCGTGAACGGGGTGGTAGTGCCCCGGATCGATGCCTATGTGGGGGCGCCGGCGGAACTCGTGACGGTGCGTTACGGCTTCGCCGACGGCCTGTGGCAGGGCGCCGTGCGCACCTGGCAGGTGTCCATGCTCACGCTGCGCATGATGGGGAAAATGGTGATCGGAGAGGCGTCGTTGAAGAACCTCAGCGGGCCGCTCACGATTGCCGATTACGCAGGCAAATCAGCGAGCATGGGCTGGAGCTCCTATCTGGTGTTTTTGGCCCTCATCAGCGTGAGCCTGGGCGTCCTGAATTTACTGCCGTTGCCGGTTCTGGATGGGGGGCACCTGATGTATTATCTTTGGGAGGGGATCACTGGCCGAGGCGTGTCTGACGCCTGGATGGACCGGTTACAGCGCGGTGGCGTTGCGATCCTGCTGGGCATGATGTGCGTTGCCCTGTTTAACGATGTCACCCGGCTCTTGGGCTAATTCCATACATTTCATGCAAAAACAAATAAATCGTTTCAAAGTTCGCGCAGTCTGCGCCATTGCCGCCGGTCTTTTTGCAGCCAGCACCGCCTGGGCCGTTGACCCTTTCACGGTGCGCGACATCCGCGTTGAAGGTTTGCAGCGTGTGGAGCCGGGAACCATTTTTGCATCGCTTCCCTTTCGTGTCGGTGAGACCTATAACGACGACAAGGGCTCAACCGCCATTCGCGCGCTGTTCGGCCTGGGCTTGTTCAAGGACGTGAGGCTAGAGGTCAGCGGAGACGTGCTGGTGGTGATTGTCGAAGAGCGCCCAACCGTGGCCGACGTTGATTTCGTCGGCACCAAGGAGTTCGACAAGGATGTGCTGAAAAAAGCGCTTCGCGAAGCCGGCATCGCCGACGGCCAGCCTTTTGACAAGGCGCTTGCCGACAAGGCCGAGCAGGAACTCAAGCGCCAGTACATCAACAAGAGCCTGTACGGCGTCGAGGTAATCACCACCGTCACGCCGATTGAACGCAATCGCGTCAACCTGACCTTCAGCGTCGTCGAAGGCGATGTGGCCAAAATCAAGGAAATCCACATCACGGGTAACATGGCTTTCAGCGAGTCGACCTTGCTGGGGCTGTTTGACCTGGATACCGGGGGCTGGCTCAGCTGGTACACCAAATCAGACCGTTATTCGCGTACCAAGCTCAATGCCGACATCGAGACGCTGCGCTCTTATTACCTGTCGCGCGGCTACCTCGAATTCAAGATCGACTCGACGCAGGTCGCGATCTCTCCGGACAAACAAAGCATCGCCATCACGGTCAACGTGACCGAGGGTGAGCGTTTTGTGGTGTCGGGCGTCAAGCTCGAAGGCAATTACCTGAACAAGGAAGAAGAGTTCAAGACCCTGGTGAAGATCGAGCCCGGCGAGCCTTACAACGCCGACCAGGTCGCCGAAACCACCAAGGCCTTCACCGATTATTTCGGCACCTTCGGCTTTGCCTTCGCCCGCGTCGACGCGGTGCCCGAGATCGACCGAAGCAACAACCGCGTCTCCTTTGTGATCCAGGCCGATCCTTCCCGCCGCGCCTACGTGCGGCGCGTGAATGTGGCGGGCAACAACCGCACGCGCGACGAGGTCGTGCGCCGTGAGTTTCGCCAGTTTGAATCGTCGTGGTACGACGGTGACAAGATCCGCCTGTCGCGCGACCGTGTGGACCGCCTTGGTTATTTCACCGATGTGAACATCGACACGCAGGAAGTCCCCGGTACCAGCGACCAGGTTGACGTGACGATGACCGTGGTTGAAAAGCCCACCGGCAACCTGCAGCTGGGTGCGGGTTATTCCAGCGCGGACAGCGTGTCCCTGCTGTTCGGTATCAAGCAGGAAAATGTGTTCGGTTCGGGCAATTACCTGGGTATTGAACTCAACACCAGCAAGTCGAACCGCCAGGTGGTGCTGAGCACCATAGATCCCTATTTCACGGCCGACGGCATTTCCCGCACCATCGACGTGTATGACCGCACGTCCCAGCCCCTGTCGGGCCAGGGCGGTGACTACAGCCTGAAAACCCGCGGCGCCAGCATCCGTTTCGGCGTTCCGTTCACCGAGAACGACACCGTTTATTTCGGTAGCGGCTACGAGCAGTTGACCATCGTTCCGGGCACCAACCTCCCTGTCAGCTACCAGGACTATGCGAACCAGTTCGGCTACAAGAGCAATTCCATTCCCCTGACTGTCGGATGGTCACGCGACAGCCGGGACAGCTCGCTGGTGCCTACCATGGGCCGCTTCCAGCGCGTGTATGGTGACTGGGGCGTCGCGGGCGACATCAAGTTCGTGCGCGCCAATTACCAGATTCAGCAGTACATCCCCCTGAACAAACAGTTCACGATTGCCCTGAACGGTGAATTCGGCTGGGGCAAGGGCCTGAACGGCCAGCCTTACCCGCTGTTCAAGAATTACTACTCGGGCGGCCTCGGATCGGTGCGTGGGTTCGAGCAGGGTTCGCTGGGTCCGCGCGACGCCTCCGACCTGGCGATCGGCGGCCCGAAAAAGCTGACGCTTAACGCGGAACTCGTTGCGCCATTTCCGGGTGCGGGCAATGACAGGACCTTGCGCATGTTTGGTTTTGTCGATGCCGGCAACGTTTTTGGGGAAAAAGAGCAGTACCGCATGAGTGACCTGCGGATATCAACCGGTGTCGGCATCAGCTGGATTTCCCCGGTCGGACCTTTGCGCATTGCGATTGCAACCCCGCTGCGCAAAAAGCCAGGCGATAGAATAGAGCGGTTGCAATTCCAAATTGGTACATCTTTCTAATGAAGCATCTTTCAAGCAAAATTTTCCTGGGTCTTGCCATTGCACTGGCGGGCTTCTCCGCGAGCGCGCAGGAGTTCAAGGTCGGTGTCGTCAATCTGGACCGGATTTTCCGCGAGGCCAACTCCGCCAAGGCGGCCCAGACCAAGCTCGAGCAGGAATTCAGCAAGCGTGAAAAAGAGCTTAACGATCTCGCGACGCAGCTGAAGACCCTGTCCGACAAGTTCGAGCGCGAGGCACCCACGCTTCCGGAAAGCCAACGCACCACGCGGCAAAAACAGCTGGTGGACCAGGACCGGGATTTCCAGCGCAAGCGCCGTGAATTCCAGGAAGACCTGAACACCCGCAAAAATGAAGAACTCCAGCAGGTGATCGAGCGCGCCAACAAGGTCGTGAAAACCCTGGCTGAAACCGAAAAATACGACCTGATCCTTCAGGAGTCGGTTTACGTCAATCCCAAGCACGACATCACCGACAAGGTGATCAAGGCGCTGAACGCCGCCCGTTGATGGCGGGGGTGTTCACCGCAGCCACCATCGTTAAAACGGCAGGCGCAGTGTGACACTCCGTCTCGCCGACATCGTTCAGTTCCTTGCCGGTGCTACCGGTGCCAACGCCGAATTGATCGGTGATCCCGGCCTGCAGATAGAGCGGCTCTCCACCCTGGAGGCCGCCGGCCCCCAGGACCTGAGTTTCCTCAGCCACCCTAAATACCTGGCCAAGCTGGCGCAGTCTGCGGCTGCCTGCGTTATCGTGGCCCCCGCCGCACGGCAGGCTGCCGTCGGCCGAGGTGCCTGCATTGTGGTGGACGATCCCTATCATGCCTTCGCGCTGGTCACGCAGTTGTGGAAGCAGCGGCATACCCCGCAGTCTCCGGCGCAGATCCATCCCAGCGCCTTTATCGATCCCACTGCCACGCTGGCGCACGGCGTCTCGGTGGGAGCCTTTGCCTGCATAGGGGAGGGCGCTGTCATCGGTGCGGGTGCGCGCATCGCCGAACATTGTGTCGTCGGGCGGCATGCGCAGGTCGGGGCAGATACCCGCCTGGCGGCACGCGTCACCGTGGCCGACGGCTGCCGTATCGGGTCGCGCTGCATCGTGCACCCGGGGGCGGTCATAGGTGCCGACGGTTTCGGCTTTGCCTTGCATGAAGGGCAGTGGGTCAAGATCGAGCAACTGGGCGGTGTGCTGATCGGCGACGACGTCGAGATAGGCGCCAACACCTGCATAGACCGCGGCGCGCTGCAGGATACGGTGCTCGAAGACGGCGTCAAGCTCGACAACCTGGTCCAGATCGGCCACAACGTGCGGGTGGGCAAACACACGGCCATGGCCGGCTGCGCCGGCGTAGCGGGCAGTGCGACCATAGGCGCCCACTGCACGGTGGGCGGCGGTGCCATCGTGCTGGGCCACCTGAGCCTTGCCGACCACGTGCATGTGTCGGCGGCGTCCGTCGTAACGCGGTCCATCCTCAAGCCCGGGAATTACACCGGGCTCTTTCCCATCGACGACAATGCTGTCTGGGAAAAAAATGCCGCCACGCTCAAGCAACTGCATACGCTGCGCGAGCGCCTGCGGCTGGCTGAAAAAGCCATTCTGAACTCAGGACATATTGAAGAAAAATCATGATGGATATCCACCAAATTCTCAAGCAGCTGCCGCACCGCTACCCCATCCTGCTGGTGGACCGCGTACTGGAAATTGAAAAAGGCAAACGCATCAAGGCGCTCAAGAACGTCACGATCAACGAGCCGTTTTTCATGGGGCACTTTCCCCATCACCCGGTCATGCCCGGCGTGCTGATGCTTGAAGCCATGGCGCAAGCCGCCGCCTTGCTCGCTTTTGAAACCCTGGGCGTAACGCCCGACGACAAAACCGTTTACTACTTTGCGGGCATAGACGGCGCGCGCTTCAAGCGCCCGGTCGAGCCCGGCGACCAGTTGATCATGGACGTCACGCTGGACCGCATGAAGGCCGGTATTTTCAAGTTCAAGGGCGTGACGCGCGTCGGCGACACCATCGCCTGCGAAGCCGAACTCATGTGCACCATGCGCACCATTGCGTGAGCCAGGCAGAGACCATCCAGGCGAGCGCTACATGACAGCACCCCTTACCACCGCGCCGGGCATTCATCCCACGGCCCTTGTGGATCCGCAGGCCCAGCTCCATGAGTCCGTGAGTGTCGGGCCCTATACCATCATCGGCCCGCACGTGAAAATCGGCGCCGGCACTACGGTCGGCCCCCACTGCGTGATTGAAGGCCACACGACGATTGGCCGTGACAACCGGATTTTCCAGTTCAATTCGCTGGGCGCGATCCCGCAGGACAAAAAGTACGCGGGCGAGCCCTGCGAGCTGATCATCGGCGACCGCAACACCATCCGCGAGTTCTGCACCTTCAACATCGGCTCGCCCGGCGACAGCGGCGTGACGCGTGTGGGCGACGACAACTGGCTCATGGCCTACGTGCACCTGGCGCATGACTGCGTCGTGGGCAACAACACCATATTTGCCAATAACACCCAGTTGGGCGGGCATGTGCATGTAGACGACTGGGTCATCCTGGGCGGCTTCACCGTCGCGCACCAGTTCGTGAAAATCGGCGCCCACAGCTTCACCGCCATGTGCTCCTTGCTATTCGCCGATTTGCCGCCTTTTGTCATGGCCCAAGGCCAGCCGGCCGAAGCTCGGTCCATGAATTTTGAAGGGCTGCGGCGGCGCGGTTTTTCACCCGACCGTATTTCCGCCGTCAAGGCCATGCACAAGGCCCTGTACCGCGACGACCTTACGCTGGACCAAGCGCGCGCGCGCATTGCCGAATTGACCGGGAAGCACCCGGAGGCGGCGCCGGACGTGCAGATGATGCTCTCCTTCCTGGAGCAAACCTCGCCGCAACGCGGCATCGTCCGGTAAGGCCCCATGTCTCTTGAGACCAGCCCTCTGCCAGCCCGTAGAGAGGCTGGCGGCCCTGTGGCAACGCTGGCGGCCGGCGGTACGCCCAAGGTGGCCATGGTCGCTGGGGAAACCTCCGGCGACCTGCTGGCCGGCCTGCTGCTCGATGGTTTCAAGGCCCGTTGGCCGGGGCTGACTTCCTGCGGCATAGGCGGCCCGCAAATGGCCAAACGCGGATTTGACGCCTGGTGGCCCAGTGAAAAGCTGGCTGTGCGCGGTTATGTCGAGGTGTTGCGCCACTACCGCGAAATCGTCGGCATCCGTGAACAGCTCAAGCAACGCCTGCTCGACCAGCGCCCCGATATCTTTGTGGGTGTAGATGCGCCCGATTTCAACCTGGACCTCGAGGCCGCACTGAAAGGGCAGGGCATCAAGACCGTGCATTTCGTCAGCCCCTCCATCTGGGCCTGGCGCGCCGACCGCGTCGAGAAAATCCGGCGCAGCGTGGACCACGTGCTGTGCATCTTTCCGTTCGAGCCGGCCTTGCTGGCGGCCCACGGAATTGCCGCAACCTATGTCGGCCATCCGCTGGCCAACGTGATCCCGCTGCAGCCGGACCGCGCCGCCGCACGGCGTGCGCTGGGGCTGCGGGACGAAAGCACTGTGGTCGCCATCCTGCCCGGCAGCCGAAAGTCGGAAATCCAGTACCTTGCACAACGGTTCTTCGCGGCCGCAGCCCTGATCCGGCGGGCGCAGCCAGCCGTCCAGTTCGTCGTACCCGCCATTCCCGTCCTGAAGGCGACCATAGAGCGCATGGCTGACGAGGCCGGTATCCGGGCCCACCTGCAGATCATCGAAGGCCAGTCGCACACCGCCTTGGCCGCGTGCGACGTCACCCTGATCGCCAGCGGCACTGCCACGCTGGAGGCCGCGCTCTTCAAGCGGCCCATGGTCATCGCCTACAACATGAACTGGCTGTCGTGGCAGATCATGCGGCGCAAGAAGCTGCAGCCCTGGGTGGGCCTTCCCAACATCCTCTGCCGGGACTTTGTGGTGCCCGAGTTGCTGCAGGACCAGGCCACGCCCGAAGCACTGGCCGCGGCAGTCCTGCAATGGATAGAGGCAGAATCGTCGGCACCTGACAAAATAGCGGCTGTGGAACAACGATTCGCCGCGCTGCACACCGAGCTGCGGCGGGATACTTCAACATTAGCGACCGATGCGATCCAGCAAATTCTTGAAAGCTGAGCAAACCGCCCTGTCCTGGGACATTCCCGGGCTGGTGGCCGGCGTTGACGAGGCCGGGCGCGGCCCCCTGATGGGGCCGGTGGTGGCCGCCGCCGTCATCCTTGACGAATTGAACCCCATCAAGGGCCTGGCCGACTCCAAAAAACTGACGGCCCTACGCCGCGAAAAGCTCTACGACGAAATCCGCGCCAAGGCCTTGTGCTGCTCCATTGCGATGGCGACCGTTGAAGAGATCGACAGCATCAACATCCTGCAGGCCACCATGCTGGCCATGAAGCGTGCGGTGGAGGGCCTGCGCCTGAAACCCAACAAGGTGCTGGTCGATGGCAACCGCCTGCCCACGCTGGTGATCCTGTCGGAAGCCATTGTGGGCGGCGATGCACTGGTGCCCGCCATCTCGGCGGCCTCCATCCTGGCCAAGGTGCACCGCGACCGCTGGTGCGCCGAGTTCCACCTGGAATATCCACAGTACGGCTTTGCCGACCACAAAGGCTACGGCACGGCTGAACACCTGGCGGCCCTGCGCGAGCATGGCGCCTGCCCGCAGCACCGCAAGTCCTTCGCGCCGGTCGCTGAGGTCTTGCGGTGAGTTCGGGTGCTTCAGGGCCCGCCGCCGAAGTCACGCACGTCACCTCCCGCGACAACCCCCTGATCAAGGACCTGCGCAAGCTCTCGCAGGACAGCACCGCTTACCGCAAGCAGGCGCGCGTCTGGCTGGAAGGCGACCACCTGTGCCGCGCGGCGTTGGCGCGCGGGCTCAAACCCGCCCTGGCTGTCTTCTCCGAATCCTGCTGGCCTGTGACCCCCCCGGAATTCACACGGGCGGCGGCCAAAAACATTGTGATCCCCGACGCCTTGCTGCCCGAGATCAGCGGCCTGGAGTCTCCCGCGCGCATGGGCTTTGTGCTGGACCTGCCCGCGGCCGCAGGCCTGCAGCCCGGCGCAGCCTCGGTGATCCTGGATCGCGTGCAGGATGCCGGCAACGTCGGCTCCATCCTGCGCAGCGCGGCGGCCTTCGGTTTTGGCCAGGTGATTGCCCTCAAGGGCACGGCGGCGCTCTGGTCGCCCAAGGTGCTGCGCGCCGGCATGGGCGCGCATTTCGCGCTACAGCTGGTGGAAGGCCTGGAGCCTGATGCCCTGTCGACGCTGACCGTTCCCATTGTCGTTACCAGTTCCCACCACGGCAGCTTTTTGCACCAGCAAAAGCTGCCCATGCCCTGCGCGTGGGCCATGGGCCACGAAGGGCAGGGTGTCAGCGACGACCTGATGGCCAGGGCCGCCCTCAAAGTCCGCATAGACCAGCCGGGTGGGGAGGAGTCACTCAACGTAGCCGCCGCCGCCGCGATCTGCCTCTACGCAAGTTCGCTGGTCGGCCCTCCAGATTTGTAATCGCAAATCGGGTCGAGCACGGGATTCTCTCTTTGCCAGCCGGGGCCGCGGAACGGGCTTTGCCCGGCCGCAGGCGCAGCGGCCCCCTCGGGGGGCAGGGAGCTACACGCAGTGAGCGACCGTGGGGGCCATAGCCTGTTCAGGCTATAATCAGTGGCTTTTCAAAACACAGCTTCGCCCGAGCGCATACAAAGCCACCACCCTCTCAAAAGCAGCCTGCAAGAGTCTTGACCGAGACGTTTCTTGTGCACGCTTGGGCGAACCGTAACCAACCCGGAGAACCCAGTGCTTTTGTCTCTACAGGGAAACACCCCGCACGCCATCCTGGCGCTCGCAGACGGCACGGTCTTTATCGGCAATTCCATTGGAGCCGCAGGCTCCACAGTCGGCGAGGTGGTGTTCAACACCGCCATGACCGGCTACCAGGAAATCCTCACGGATCCCAGCTACTGCCAGCAGATCGTCACGCTCACGTACCCGCACATCGGCAACTACGGCATCAATGCCGAAGACGTCGAGGCTGAAAAAGTCCACGCCGCCGGCCTGATCATCAAGGATCTGCCGCAGCTGGCCTCGAACTTCCGCATGACCATGACCTTGTCCGAATACCTGGTCAAGGAAAACACCGTCGCCATCGCCGGCATAGATACCCGCCAGCTGACCCGCCACCTGCGCACCAAGGGCGCGCAAAACGGCTGCATCCTGGCCTTGCCCGCGGGCGAAGCGGTGAGCCAGCCCGCGATCGAGAAAGCCGTCGCGGCAGCCCGCAGCGCGCCCAGCATGGCCGGCCTGGACCTCGCCAAGGTCGTCTCGGTCAAGCAGACCTATGAATGGACGCAGACCGAGTGGAAACTGGGCGCGGGCTACGGCGTGCAGATCACGCCGAAATTCCACGTCGTGGCCTTCGACTTCGGCGTGAAGAAAAACATCCTGCGCATGATGGCCGAGCGCGGCGCGCGCATCACGGTGGTGCCGGCCCAAACGCCCGCCGCCGACGTGCTCAAGCTCAAGCCCGACGGCATCTTCCTGGCCAACGGCCCGGGTGACCCGGAGCCTTGCGACTACGCAATCACCGCCGTGCGCGAGCTGATCGAAACCGGCATCCCGACCTTCGGCATCTGCCTGGGCCACCAGATCATGGCGCTGGCCAGCGGCGCGAAAACCTTCAAGATGAAGTTCGGCCACCACGGCGCCAACCACCCGGTCAAAGACCTGGACAACGGCCGTGTCAGCATCACCAGCCAGAACCACGGCTTCGCGGTCGACGAAAAAAGCTTGCCCGCCAACCTGCGGCCCACGCACATCAGCCTGTTCGACGGCACGCTGCAAGGCCTGGCACGCACCGACAAGCCGGCGTTCTGCTTCCAGGGCCACCCGGAAGCCTCGCCCGGCCCGCACGATATTTCATACCTGTTTGACCGTTTCACCGCGCTGATGGAACAAGCTGGAGAGAAGAATGCCTAAGCGCACAGACATCAAGAGCGTCCTCATCATCGGCGCCGGCCCCATCATCATCGGTCAGGCCTGCGAGTTCGACTACTCCGGCGTGCAGGCCTGCAAGGCCTTGCGCGAAGAGGGCTACAAGGTCATCCTGATCAACAGCAATCCCGCGACGATCATGACCGATCCGGCCACCGCCGACGTCACCTACATCGAGCCCATCACCTGGCAGACGGTCGAGAAAATCATCGCCAAGGAGCGTCCCGACGCCATCCTGCCGACCATGGGCGGGCAGACCGCGCTCAACTGCGCGCTCGACCTCTGGCACAACGGCGTGCTCGACAAATACAAGGTCGAGCTGATTGGCGCCAAGCCCGAAGCCATCGACAAGGCCGAAGACCGCCTGAAGTTCAAGGACGCGATGACCAAGATCGGTCTGGGCTCGGCCCGCTCCGGCATCGCGCACAGCATGGACGAGGCTTGGGCCGTCCAGAAGACCGTCGGCTTCCCCACCGTGATCCGCCCCAGCTTTACCTTGGGCGGAACCGGCGGCGGCATCGCCTACAACTCCGAAGAGTTTGAAGTCATCTGCAAGCGCGGCCTCGAAGCCTCGCCCACCAACGAACTGCTGATCGAGGAATCGCTGCTCGGCTGGAAAGAGTATGAGATGGAAGTCGTGCGCGACACCGCCGACAACTGCATCATCGTCTGCTCGATCGAAAACCTGGACCCCATGGGCGTGCACACCGGTGACTCCATCACCGTGGCGCCGGCCCAGACGCTGACCGACAAGGAATACCAGATCCTGCGCAATGCCTCCCTGGCCGTCTTGCGAGAAATCGGCGTGGACACCGGCGGCTCCAACGTGCAGTTCTCCATCAACCCGGCGGACGGCCGCATGGTCGTGATCGAGATGAACCCGCGCGTCTCGCGGTCCTCGGCGCTGGCCTCCAAGGCCACGGGTTTCCCGATCGCCAAGGTCGCGGCCAAGCTGGCCGTGGGTTACACGCTGGATGAGCTGCGCAATGAAATCACGGGCGGCGCCACCCCCGCGAGCTTCGAGCCCAGCATCGACTACGTCGTCACCAAGATTCCGCGTTTCGCGTTTGAAAAATTCCCGGCGGCCGATTCGCGCCTGACCACGCAGATGAAATCCGTCGGCGAGGTCATGGCCATGGGCCGCACCTTCCAGGAGTCCTTCCAGAAAGCCCTGCGTGGCCTGGAAGTCGGCGTGGACGGTATGAACGAAAAAACCCAGGACCGCGAAGTACTCGAGAAAGAACTCGGCGCGCCCGGCCCCGACCGTATCTGGTACGTGGGCGATGCTTTTGCACTGGGCATGAGCGTCGACGAGGTGTTCGCGCTGACCAAGATCGACCCCTGGTTCCTCGTGCAGATTGAGCAGATCGTCAAGATCGAGCTTGAACTCGAAACCACCTCGCTCGACAAGATTGACGCCGTCACGCTGCGTGCGCTCAAGCAAAAAGGCTTTTCCGACCGCCGCCTGGCCAAGCAGCTCAAGACCACCGACACCGCCGTCCGCGAGAAGCGCCGCGCGCTGGGCGTGCGCCCGGTCTACAAGCGCGTGGACACTTGCGCCGCCGAGTTCGCGACCAACACCGCCTACATGTATTCGACCTACGAGGCCGAAGGCAGCGAGTGCGAAGCCGCACCCACCGACAAGAAAAAGATCATGGTTCTGGGCGGCGGGCCCAACCGCATCGGGCAGGGCATCGAGTTTGACTACTGCTGCGTGCACGCGGCGCTGGCCATGCGCGAAGACGGCTACGAGACCATCATGGTCAACTGCAACCCCGAGACCGTCTCCACCGACTACGACACCAGCGATCGCCTGTATTTCGAGCCGCTGACGCTGGAAGACGTGCTCGAGATCGTCGACAAGGAAAAACCGCTCGGCGTGATCGTCCAGTACGGCGGCCAGACGCCCCTGAAGCTGGCGCTGGACCTCGAAGCCAACGGCGTGCCCATCATCGGCACCTCGCCCGACATGATCGACGCGGCGGAAGACCGCGAACGCTTCCAGAAGCTGCTGCACGAGTTGAAACTGCGCCAGCCGCCCAACGCCACGGCCCGCACCGAGCCCGAAGCGCTGGAAAAAGCCGCGGCGCTGGGCTACCCCCTGGTCGTGCGCCCCAGCTATGTGCTGGGCGGCCGCGCGATGGAAATCGTGCACGAACAGCGCGACCTCGAGCGCTACATGCGCGAAGCCGTGAAGGTCAGCCATGACTCGCCCGTGCTGCTGGACCGCTTCCTGAACGACGCGATCGAGTGCGACGTCGACTGCCTGCGCGACCCGGAGGGCCGCACCTTTATCGGCGGCGTGATGGAACACATCGAGCAAGCCGGCGTGCACAGTGGCGACTCGGCCTGTTCGCTGCCGCCGTATTCGCTGAGCGCCAAAACCGTCACCGAAATCAAGCGCCAGACTGCGGCCATGGCCGAGGCGCTGACGGTGGTGGGCCTCATGAACGTGCAGTTCGCCATCCAGAACATTGACGGCGAGGACGTGATCTACGTGCTGGAAGTCAACCCGCGCGCCTCGCGCACCGTGCCCTTTGTCAGCAAGGCCACCGGCATCCAGCTGGCCAAGGTGGCGGCGCGCTGCATGGTCGGCCAGTCGCTGGCCTCGCAGGGCATCAAGGATGAAGTCACGCCGCCGTATTTCAGCGTCAAGGAAGCGGTGTTCCCCTTCGTCAAGTTCCCCGGCGTTGACACGATTCTTGGCCCCGAGATGAAGTCCACCGGTGAAGTCATGGGCGTGGGCAAGACCTTTGGCGAAGCCTTCGTGAAGTCCCAGCTCGGTGCCGGCACCAAGCTGCCGACCTCCGGCAAGGTCTTCCTCACCGTCAAGAACAACGACAAGCCGCGCGCCGTGGAAGTCGCGCGCGCCCTGGCCGCGCAGAAGTTCGAGCTGGTGGCGACCAAGGGTACGGCGGCGGCCATCCAGGCGGCGGGCATTGCCTGCACCGTGGTCAACAAGGTCACCGAAGGCCGGCCGCACGTGGTGGACATGATCAAGAACAACGAGATTGCCCTGGTCATCAACACCGTCGAAGAGCGGCGTAACGCGATCACCGATTCGCGCCAGATCCGCACTTCGGCGCTGCTGGCCCGCGTGACGACCTACACCACGATTGCAGGCGCCGAAGCGGCCGTGGAAGGCATGAAATACCTGGACAACCTGCCGGTTTATTCCGTGCAGGAGTTGCACGCCCAGCTGGCCTGACGGGCTGGGAATCGGGGTTTTCTCCGGGCTATTTCCAGCTTGAGCCCGGCCCGATTTGCATTAAACTTGTTTCATTGAAATTTTGGATTGAAGCGCCGCCGCCAGGTGACTGGTGGCGGTTTCGCTTTTGCAGGAGCAAAAAACATGGCCACCATTCCCATTACCAAGCGCGGCGCGGAAAGCCTCAAGGCGGAGCTGCATCAGCTCAAAACCGTTGACCGCCCCTGGGTCATCAATTCCATTTCCGAAGCGCGTGCCCAGGGCGACCTGAGCGAAAACGCCGAATACGACGCCGCCAAGGACCGCCAGGGCTTCATCGAAGGCCGTATCCAGGAAATCGAAGGGAAGCTCTCCGCCGCGCAGATCATCGACCCGTCCGAACTGGACGCGGGCGGAAAAGTGGTGTTCGGCTCCACCATCGAACTGGAAGATGAAGACACCGGCGACAAGGTGACCTACCAGATCGTCGGCGAAGACGAGGCCGACATCAAGCAGGGCCGTGTCAACATCGGCTCGCCGATTGCACGCGCGCTGATCGGCAAGGATGAAGGCGACACGGCCGAAGTCCAGGCGCCGGGCGGCATCAAGCGCTACGAAATCATCGCGGTGATGTACATCTGATTTTGCGCATGAAACAGCGCTTCACTGTGCTTGTGGCCGCTCTGTGGTGGGGCAGCCTGACGGGTCTCGGATTCGTTGTCGTCCCCATGCTGTTTGCCAACCTGGGCACGCCCGCTATGGCCGGCGCCATGGCGGCCAAGCTCTTCACCGCACAAACCTGGGTCAGCGCGGGCTGTGCCATGCTGCTGCTGGTTGTGCTCAATAAAAAAGACGATGCCGCCCTTGCACGGCAGGCGCAGGCCGCCATGAAATTTGTGGTGGCCGGCTTGCTGTTGGCTTTGGTGGTGGAGTTCGGCATCGCGCCGCGCATCGTCAGTGCGCGTGCCGAAGCCGGCAACCTCAAGCTTTGGCATGGCCTGGGCACGGCCTTGTATGTCGTGCAGTGGCTGTGTGCCGGCCTGGCGCTGTGGCGCCTCGTGCCCGCATCGCAAGTGGACGCCTCAGCCTAAGGGTTGCTTTTACAAGCCGGGGCCGCGGAACTGGCTTTGCCAGGCCGCAGGCGCAGCGGCCCCCTCGGGGGGCAGGGGGCGTTTTCAGCCGCGCTCTGCGGCTTCCAGCGTGTTCACCAGCAGCATGGTGATGGTCATGGGACCGACACCACCCGGCACCGGCGTGATGTAGCCCGCGACTTCCTTCACGCCTTCAAAATCAACGTCGCCGCAGAGCTTGCCTTCATCGTTGCGGTTCATGCCCACATCGATCACGACCGCGCCCGGCTTGACCATGTCGGCCGTCAGCACGTTGCGCTTGCCGACGGCGGCCACGACCACATCGGCCTGCAAGGTCATGGCCTTGAGGTCTTTGGTCGCGCTGTGGCAGATCGTAACGGTGGCGTTCTTTTGCAGCAGCATCAGCGCCATCGGTTTGCCGACGATGTTGCTGCGGCCTATGACCACGGCATGCTTGCCTTTGAGGTCATAGTTGATGCTCTCGAGCATCTTCATGCAGCCATAAGGTGTACAGGGCCAGAAGCCCGGCTGGCCGACCATGAGCGCGCCGGCGCTGGCGACGTGAAAGCCGTCCACGTCCTTGGCCGGCGAGATGGCCTCGATCACCTTGTGCGCGTCGATGTGCGCCGGCAGCGGCAGCTGCACCAGGATGCCGTGGATGGACGGGTCATTGTTGAGTGCGTCCACTCGTGCCAGCAGGTCGGCTTCGCTCAAGGTGTCGGGGTATTTTTCGAGGACCGAATGCAGGCCGTTGTCTTCGCAGGCTTTGACCTTGTTGCGCACATAGACCTGGCTGGCCGGGCTTTCGCCCACCAGTACCACGGCCAGGCCGGGCGTGATGCCGCGCGCGCGCAGCGCGGCGGCCCGCTGTGCGACTTCGGCGCGCAATTGTTTGGAGAGGGCGTTTCCGTCAATCAGCTGGGCGGTCATTTTTGAATCGGTTTCTCAAAGTAAAAACGCCCGCTGGTCCAATCAATACGGGCGTTAACGCTATCAGGGGATAGCAAAAGAGGGGGATTAGGCCTTGGGCGCGTTGGACCCCAGGGCGATTTTGAGCAGGTCGGCCACTGTGTTGGCGTTTAGCTTTTCCATGATGTTGGCGCGGTGCGCTTCCACCGTCTTGATGCTGATGCCCAGGTCGTCGGCGATCTGCTTGTTAAGCCGGCCCGCCACGATGCGTTCGAGCACCTGGGCTTCGCGCGAGGTGAGCTTGGCCAGCAAGGCGTCGCGGCTGGCGGACTGCTGGAATTCGCTGAAAGCTTCCTTGGCCTGCTCGAGCATGCGCTCGACCAAGTTGACCAGGGCTTCTTCCTGGAAGGGCTTCTGGATGAAATCCATCGCGCCTTTTTTCATGGTGTTGACCGCCATGGGCACGTCGCCGTGGCCGGTGATGAACACGATGGGCAGCGGCGACTTGCGCTCGACCAGGCGGTCCTGCAGCTCCAGGCCCGTCATGCCGCCCATGCGGATGTCGACGATCAGGCAGGCGACTTCACGCGGGTCGTAGCGGGAGAGGAAGGTTTCGGCCGAGTCGTAGCAGCGGACGCGGTAGTCCTTGCCTTCGAGCAGCCACTGCAGAGAGTCGCGCACGCCCTCGTCATCATCAACGACGTAGACGGTACCTTTTTTGGGAATCAAGCTCATGCCAAACTTTCTTTCGTGAACTTCTCAAGAGACGGTTCTTGAAGGGTTTTCAGTGAACGCCTGCGTTCCTGGCTGCAGTGCCGTCGTTGGCGGGCGCCGGCGGCAAGAGCAGGGGTGTTACAGGGATCCAGAAGGTAAACCGGCACCCCACCACTTCGTCCCCATTGTAGAGGTTCTCAGCCTCCATTCTTCCCTGGTGGGACTCGACGATGCTGCGGCACAGCTTGAGGCCTATGCCCATGCCTTCGGCCTTGGTGGAATAGAAGGCTTCATAGAGCCGGCCCATCACTTCCGGCGAGAGGCCGCGGCCCGTGTCGAGCACTGAAAACTCCACCACGGCCTGGTCTTCGATGGTCTTGGGCACCACGCGCAGCTCGACGCTGCGGCGCGCCGTCGGCAGGTGCGCCTGCTCTATGGATTCGGCCGCGTTTTTCATCAGGTTGATCAGCACCTGCTCTATCAGGATGGGGTCCACCATGATCTCGGGGAGGCGGGCCGCGATGTAGTGGCTCAGGCGCACGTGGTGGCGGCGCAGCTCGATGTCGGCCAGCTCCATGGCGTTGCTGACCATGGTGGCCACGTCGGCGGCCGTGCGGTTGGGTTCGCTGCGTTTGACGAAGGAACGTATGCGCTGGATGATCTGCCCGGCGCGGTGCGCCTGCTTGGCGGTCTTGTCCAGCGCGACCAGCAGGTCTTCGTTGCTGATCTGCTTGCCCTTGATGCGCGACACCATGCCGTTGCAATAGTTGTTGATGGCCGTGAGTGGCTGGTTCAATTCATGCGCCACGCTGGAAGCCATCTCGCCCATGGTGATCAGGCGGCTGGCGGTCTGGGCGCGTTCGTTTTGCTGGGCGGCCTGCTCCTCGGCATGGCGGCGCGGCGTGATGTCGGTGGCGATCACCATCTGCGCCAGGCGGCCGTCCACCCAGGTCAGGTAACGTGAACGCACTTCCAGCCATTTGCTGAGCTCGGGCACAAAGATCTCGGCGTTTTCCGTTTGCGCCGCCGTCAGCGTGTCGGTGGGCAGGCCGGCCAGGCCGTCGACTGCGTCCAGCGTGTCGTCGGTGGGCACGGCGCTGGGCACGCCGGCCTGCGCGATCAGGTTCAGGTGGCCCGACACCTCGCCGCCGAACCACGAGCGGTACAGCTTGTTGGCGAACAGCAGTTCCTCGCTACCCAGCGGCGCCACGGACACCGCAGCGTCCAGCCCCTCCAGCACCGTGGTGAAGCGTTCGTAGGAGGCGGTCAGCTCCTCACGGATGCGCTTGGGCTCGGTGATGTCCGTCATCGAGGTCATCCAGCCGGTCTGCTGCCCGCGCGGGTCTATCAGCGGCGAGACGTACATGCGGGCGTCAAAGATCTGGCCGTTCTTGCGTTTGACGCGCACCTCGAAGCCGCCCGGCGGCGTACGGCCGTGCAGTTCGTCATCCAGCCGCTGCATCAGGGTGTCGATTTCGCCCTCGGGCCAGTGCGGGAAGGGCGGCGTGCGGCCCACCAGGTCGCTTTCAGTCAGACCGGTCATCTGGCAGAAGGCCGGGTTGACATAAGTGATGCGGCCCTGCAGGTCCAGCGCGCGCATGCCGGTCAGCATGGAGTTTTCCATGGCGCGGCGGAAGTTGGTTTCGGAGATCAGCGCTTGCTGGGCCTGCACACGGCGACGCGTGTGGCGCCAGGTGCCCAGCAGCATCCACACCGTCAGCGCGCTCAGGGCGCTGACCAGCCAGAAGAAGCCGCTGCCGACCACGCCCAGCGAGGCGCGGTAGCCCTCGGCGCGTATCAGCAGGCCGTTGCCGACCGGCGAGACCGGTATCTCGTACTCGGCCGCGCCGTCGGACCAGGGCAGCAACCGGGCCGCCGGGTTGCGCGGCGGCGGCAGGTTGCCCGCCAGCACCTGGTTTTTGTCGTCGACCAGGGTTACAGCGTACTTGGCTGTGACCTCGGTCGGCACGCCGAAGCGCAGCAGCCCGTCGATGGAGTATTCACCCATGATGACGCCGGCGAACTTGCCCTGGTCGTCCAGCGGCACCTGCAACTGCAGGGTGGGGGCGTTGTAGCCGCCTGCCTCCTTGGCCGCCAGCGGCCGCGAATACACCGGCTGGCGCAGGTCCCTGGCCAGCTCATAAGTGCCGTCGGTCTCGCCGACCTTGAGCTGTTCGCCCGCGCCGCGCAACTGGCTGGCATTGGCGCTGGGCGACACGTAGGCCACCTTGATGCGCCGCTTGCTGTCCACCCAGGTCACCGCCATCAGCTCGGGGTACTGGTTGACCAGCGACTCGGCCTGGGTGATGAATTCCTCGGTGTCGATTTCCCGGTTGGAGACGTCGCGGCCAATGCGCATGAGCTGCTCCTGCCGCTCCAGCAGCCGCAGGCGCAGGCGCTGCTGCGCGTACTCCACGTCGCGCTTGACGGCTTGCTGCTCGCGGTCGATTTCCTCGATGCGCAGGTAGCCGAAGGCGGCGATCACGGCGGCCAGGAAGAGCACGACAGCCAGCAAGGGCCCCAGCGTGATGAAGCGGTCCTGGCGCGACGGCGACTGCTTGCGCCACCAGCGGCGCCACACGGCGAAGGGGGCGGGGTTTATCGCGGGGTCGGCGGGGGCAGGGGCTTGCTGGGTCATAGGGAAGGTGCAGTTTAAGGGACATGCCCTGGGCGAAGCAGGGTTGACCTTGATCTTTTAAGGTGAACGGGCAGTGCTTCGTGCGGTGGCACGCGGCGATTGGTGGTCAATCAGCGGCTGAGCAAAACAAAGCATGCTTAGTTTTAAATTTCTTAATGTGAAACGAGTAGGCACGATTTGAAATCGTATGAATATTATGAGAAACTAGAGACTTGAATCTAATTTGCGTTTACAACACGCTTAGACCCAAGTTGGACACAGGCTCTGCGCGCGGCCCGACAAGAGGCCGCATCGCAGGTTAACGAAGCTTTATCAGGCTACTCAGGAGACAAAAAATGGCTGCCAATCCCACCCAAGCCGGCGACAACTTGCACGCCGCCGCCAACGACCCGCTGGACAAAGACAGCCAGGAAACCCGTGAGTGGATGGACGCGCTGAGCGCCGTCATCGAAAGCGAAGGCCCCGAGCGCGCCCACTTCCTGCTCGAACAACTGTTGGAACACGCGCGCCAGAAAAGCATAGATATGCCTTTTTCGGCCAACACTGGCTACGTCAACACCATTGAGACCGACCAGGAAGAGCGCTCGCCCGGCAACCTCGAGATCGAGGAACGCCTGCGCGCCTACATGCGCTGGAACGCCATGGCTATGGTGGTCAAGGCCAACCGCCTGCACCCCGCCGACGGCGGCGACCTGGGCGGCCACATCGGCTCCTTCGCCTCGTTGGCCAGCCTGTTCGGCGCCGGCTTCAACCACTTCTGGCACGCCGAGAGCACTGAGCCAGGTAAAGAGCACGGTGGCGACTGCCTCTACATCCAGGGCCACGTGTCGCCCGGCGTCTATGCCCGCGCCTACCTCGAAGGCCGCCTGACCGAAGAGCAACTGCTCAACTTCCGCCAGGAAGTCGACGGCAAGGGCTTGTCCAGCTATCCGCATCCCAAGCTGATGCCGGAGTTCTGGCAGTTCCCCACCGTCTCCATGGGCCTGGGCCCGCTGATGGCGATCTACCAGGCGCGCTTCCTCAAGTACCTGCACGCCCGCGGCATCGCCAACACCGAAAACCGCAAGGTCTGGGCCTTCCTGGGCGACGGCGAGATGGACGAAGTCGAATCCATGGGCGCCATCGGCCTGGCCGCGCGCGAAAAGCTCGACAACCTGGTCTTCGTCATCAACTGCAACCTGCAGCGCCTGGACGGCCCGGTGCGCGGCAACGGCAAGATCATCCAGGAACTCGAAGGCGAGTTCCGCGGCGCCGGCTGGAACGTCATCAAGCTGCTCTGGGGCAGCAACTGGGATCCGCTGCTCGCCCGCGACAAGGACGGCGCGCTCAAGAAGGTCATGATGGACACGCTGGATGGCGACTACCAGGCCATGAAGGCCAATGACGGCGCCTACGTGCGCAAGCATTTCTTCGGCCAGGACCCGCGCACGCTCGAGATGGTTTCCAAGATGAGCGACGAGGACATCTTCAACCTGCGCCGCGGCGGCCACGATTCGCAAAAGGTCTATGCGGCTTTCCACAAGGCCGTCAACCACAAGGGCCAGCCCACCGTCCTGCTGATCAAGACCGTCAAGGGCTTCGGCATGGGCAAGATCGGCGAAGGCAAGAACAACGTCCACCAGACCAAAAAACTGGCCGACGAGGACATCAAGGCCTTCCGCGACCGCTTCAACATCCCGGTTCCCGACAGCCAGCTGGCCGACATCCCCTTTTACAAGCCGGCCGAAGACACGCCCGAGATGCGTTACCTCCACGAGCGCCGCAAGGCCCTGGGCGGCTACCTGCCGCACCGCCGCGTCAAGGCCGACGAGCAGTTCACCGTGCCTTCGCTGGACACCTTCAAGTCGGTGATGGAGCCCACGGCCGAAGGCCGCGAAATCTCCACCACGCAGGCCTACGTGCGCTTCCTCACGCAGCTGCTGCGCGACCAGGCCCTGGGCCCGCGCGTCGTGCCCATCCTGGTGGACGAAGCCCGCACCTTCGGCATGGAAGGCCTGTTCCGCCAGATCGGTATCTACAACCCTGACGGCCAGAAATACACGCCGGTCGACAAAGACCAGGTGATGTACTACAAGGAAGACAAAAAGGGCCAGATCCTTCAGGAAGGCATCAACGAAGCCGGCGGCATGAGCAGCTGGATCGCGGCGGCCACCTCGTACAGCACCAACAACCGGATCATGATCCCGTTCTACGTGTACTACTCGATGTTCGGCTTCCAGCGCGTCGGCGACCTGGCCTGGGCGGCCGGCGACATGCAGGCGCGCGGCTTCCTGCTGGGCGGCACCTCGGGCCGCACCACGCTCAACGGCGAAGGCCTGCAGCACGAAGACGGCCACAGCCACATCCTGGCAGGCACCATCCCCAACTGCATCAGCTACGACCCGACCTTCGCGCACGAAGTCGGCGTCATCCTGCACCACGGCCTCAAACGCATGGTCGAGAAGCAGGACAACGTCTACTTCTACCTCACGCTGCTCAATGAAAACTACGCCATGCCCGGCCTCAAGCCCGGCACCGAAGAGCAGATCATCAAGGGCATGTACCTCTGCAAGGAAGGCGCCAAACTCACGCCGCGCGTGCAGCTGCTGGGCTCCGGCACCATCCTGCGCGAATCGATTGCCGCGCAGGAACTGCTTGAGAAAGAATGGGGCGTCGCCGCCAACGTCTGGAGCTGCCCGAGCTTCAACGAGCTGGCGCGCGACGGCCAGAGCACCGAGCGCTGGAACCTGCTGCACCCGGCCGACAAGCCCAAGGTGTCCTTCGTCGCCGAACAGCTCGAAAAGCACACCGGCCCGGTCGTCGCCTCCACCGACTACATGAAGGCCTATGCCGAGCAGATCCGCTCCTTCATCCCCAAGGGCCGCACCTTCAAGGTGCTGGGCACCGACGGTTTCGGCCGCAGCGACTTCCGCAGCAAGCTGCGCGAGCACTTCGAGATCAACCGCCACTACATCGTCGTGGCCGCCCTCAAGGCGCTCAGCGAAGAGGGCACGGTGCCGGTTGCCAAGGTGACGGAAGCCATCAAGAAGTACGGCATCAATGCCGACAAGATCAATCCGCTTTACGCTTGAGTTAAAACCCTGACGTAGACGCACAGACGCCTGAAGCAAACGGAGACAAGATATGGCAGTGGTAGACATTCAAGTTCCTGATATCGGGGATTTCGACGAAGTGACGGTGATCGAATTGCTGGTCAAGCCCGGCGACACCGTGAAGGCCGAGCAGTCGCTGATCACCGTGGAGTCCGACAAGGCCTCCATGGAAATTCCCTCGAGCCACGCGGGCGTGGTCAAGGAATTGCGGGTCAAGCTCGACGACAAGGTCAAGCAGGGCTCGGTCGTGCTGACGCTGGAAGTGGCCGGCGCCGAAGCCGCCGCGCCTGCTGCACCGGCAAAAGCCGCGGCTGCTCCCGCAGCCCCTGCGGCCAGAGCGCCGGCACCGGCGCCCGCCGCCGCACCGGCAGCTGCCGCGGCATCCGGCCCGGTCGAAGTCCGCGTGCCCGACATCGGCGACTTCAAGGACGTCTCCGTCATTGAAATCCTGGTCAAGCCCGGCGACACCATCAAGGCCGAGCAGTCGCTGATCACCGTCGAGTCCGACAAGGCCTCCATGGAAATCCCGTCATCGGCCGCCGGCGTGCTCAAGGAGCTCAAGGTCAAGATGGGCGACGTCGTCAATATCGGCGACCTGCTCGCCGTGCTGGAAGGCTCAACCGCCGCCGCCAGCGCAGCGCCAGCTGCGGCAGCCCCCGCGGCACCGGCAGCCGCTGCGGCGCCTGCCACGGCTTCCGCACCTGCGCCTGCCGCCGCACCCGCTGCCAGCCAGCCGGCCCACGACCCCACCACCGCCCCGCAAGGCAACTTGCCGCATGCGTCGCCGTCGGTGCGCAAGTTCGCGCGCGAACTCGGCGTGCCGCTGTCCGAAGTCAAGGGCTCCGGCCCCAAGGCCCGCATCACGCAGGACGACGTGCAGGCCTTCACCAAATCGGTGATGGACGGCAGCGTGCGCACCCAGGCGCAAGCCGCCAAGGCACCGGCATCGTCCGGCGGCGGCGCCGGGCTCGACCTGCTGCCATGGCCCAAGGTCGACTTCACCAAGTTCGGCCCGGTCGAGCGCAAGGATATGTCGCGCATCAAGAAGATCAGCGGCGCCAACCTGCTGCGCAACTACGTGATGATCCCGCACGTCACCAACCATGACGACGCCGACATCACCGACCTGGAAGCCTTCCGCGTCGCCACCAACAAGGAAAACGAAAAGACCGGCCTCAAGGTCACCATGCTCGCTTTCCTGATCAAGGCCAGCGTCGCGGCGCTGAAAAAATTTCCCGAGTTCAACAGCTCGCTGGACGGCGACCAGCTGGTCTACAAGCAGTACTACAACATCGGCTTTGCCGCCGACACGCCCAACGGCCTGGTCGTTCCCGTGCTCAAGGACGCCGACAAGAAGGGCGTGCTGCAGATCAGCCAGGAAATGGGCGAGCTCGCCAAGAAGGCGCGCGACGGCAAGCTGACCCCCGCCGAAATGCAGGGCGCCAGCTTCACCATCTCGTCGCTGGGCGGCATTGGCGGGCGTTATTTCACGCCCATCATCAACGCGCCCGAAGTCGCCATCCTGGGCGTGTCCAAGAGCCAGATCGAACCCGTGTGGGACGGCAAGGCCTTCCAGCCGCGCCTGGTGCTGCCGATGTCGCTGGCCTGGGACCACCGCGTGCTCGACGGCGCGGGCGCTGCGCGTTTCAACGCCTACCTCGGGCAAATCCTCGCAGACTTCCGCCGCGTCCTCCTCTAAAGATGACAACGCTAGTAGTCGTCAAAAAAGCGGGGCAGGTCGCCATCGCCGCCGACACGCTGGTCACCTTCGGCGACACCAGCCTTGGCCAGCGCTTCGAGGCCAACAGCAAGATCTTCAAGGTCGACACGCCGGCCGGCATGAGCTACGTCGGCATGGCCGGCACGGTGGCGCATTTCCCGGTGCTGCGCAAAGCCATGGCAGCCTTGCCCAAGGACCAGCTCAAGCTCGGTTCGCGCGATGAGGTGTTCGACACCTTCGTCAAGCTCCACCCCTTGCTCAAGGAAACGTTTTTCCTGCAGACCAAGGAAGACGACAACGACCCCTACGAGTCCAGCCAGTTCACCGTCGTCATCGCCAACGCCAGCGGCATCTACGGCCTCTACAGCTACCGTGAAGTCTTCGAGTTCAAGGAGTTCTGGGGCATAGGCTCGGGCCGCAGCTTTGCGCTGGGCGCCATGCATGCCGCCTGGGACAAGGCCAAGACCGCGCGCGAAGTGGCCATGGCCGGCCTGAATGCGGGTTGCGAGTTCGACAAGAACTCCGCCGGACCCGTCGACATATTCACCCTTAAATTGAAAGCCTCCAAATGAGCGCATCCAGCCTGGTAGACATCAAGGTGCCGGACATTGGCGATTTTGACGAAGTGTCCGTGATTGAAGTGCTGGTCAAGGCCGGCGACACCATCAAGGCCGAGCAAAGCCTGATCACCGTCGAAAGCGACAAGGCGTCGATGGAAATCCCGTCTTCCGCCGCCGGCGTGGTCAAGGACATCAAGGTCAAGCTCGGCGACAAGGTCAAGCAGGGATCTCTCGTACTTGTGCTTGAAAGCACAAGCGCGAGCTCCCTTTCAGGGGGTAACGGCTCTCCCTCTCCCCAACCCTCCCCCCAGGGGGAGGGCTCGAAAAACCCAATATCCGCCGCGCCTGCACAGGCCAAAGCTGCGCCTGCCGCGCCGGCTCCTGCGGCCGCCAGCTTCAGCGGCTCCGCCGACCTGGACTGCGACGTGCTGGTGCTGGGCGCCGGCCCCGGCGGCTATTCGGCCGCCTTCCGTGCCGCCGACCTGGGCCTCAAGGTCGTGCTGGTCGAGCGTTACGCCACGCTGGGCGGCGTCTGCCTCAACGTCGGTTGCATTCCCTCCAAGGCGTTGCTGCACGTCGCGGCCGTGATGGACGAGGTCAAACATTTCGGCGGCGTGGGGGTGAGCTTCGGCGAACCCACGGTCGACATCAACAAGCTGCGCACCCACAAGGAAACCGTGGTCGGCAAGCTCATAGGCGGCCTGGCCGCCATGGCCAAGATGCGCAAGGTCACCGTGGTGCGCGGCTACGGCAATTTTGTCGGCGCCAACCATGTCGAGGTCGAAGAGACCACCGGCACCGGCCAGGAGAAATCCGGCAAGAAGCAGACCATCGCCTTCAAGAACTGCATCATCGCGGCGGGTTCGCAAGCCGTGCGCCTGCCTTTCATGCCGGTCGACCCGCGCGTGGTCGACTCCACCGGCGCGCTGGACCTGAAAGAGATTCCCAAGCGCATGCTGATCCTGGGTGGCGGCATCATCGGCCTGGAAATGGGCACGGTGTATTCCAGCCTGGGCGCGCGTCTCGACGTCGTCGAGATGATGGACGGCCTGATGCAGGGCGCCGACCGCGACCTGGTCAAGGTCTGGCAGAAGATGAACGCGCCGCGTTTCGACAACATCATGCTCAAGACCAAAACCGTGGGCGCCAAGGCGACCCCGGCCGGCATCGAAGTCAGCTTTGAAGGCGAGGGCGCCCCGGCGCCGCAAACCTACGACCTGGTGTTGCAGGCCGTGGGCCGCACGCCCAACGGTAAAAAGATTGCCGCCGACAAGGCCGGCATCAGCGTGAGCGACCGCGGTTTCATCCCCGTCGACATCCAGATGCGCACCAACGTGCCGCACATCTTCGCCATCGGCGACATCGTCGGCCAGCCCATGCTGGCGCACAAGGCCGTGCATGAGGGCCACGTGGCGGCCGAAGTCATTGCCGGCGAACTGCAGGGCAACAAGGAGCTCGCCAGCGCCGCCTTCAACGCGCGCGTGATTCCCAGCGTCGCCTACACCGACCCCGAAATCGCCTGGGTGGGCCTCACCGAAGACCAGGCCAAGGCACAAGGCATCAAGGTCAAGAAGGGCCTGTTCCCGTGGACGGCCTCCGCCCGCGCCATTGCCAACGGCCGCTCCGAAGGCTTCACCAAGCTGCTGTTTGACGACAGCCCGGAAGCGCACGGCCACGGCAAGATCCTGGGCGGCGGCATTGTAGGCACGCATGCCGGCGACATGATCGGCGAGATCGCGCTGGCCATCGAGATGGGCGCTGACGCGGTCGACATCGGCAAGACCATACACCCGCACCCCACGCTGGGTGAAAGCATGGGCATGGCCGCGGAAGTGGCCCACGGCAGCTGCACGGATTTGCCGCCGCCACGCAAGTAAGCTGCGTGCCGCATCGAAAAAGCCCGGGTGTTCCCGGGCTTTTTTTTGACTGAATTCTCACGCTCCAGGCTGACGGCAAACACATTCTCTTGTTGTTTTGCAGTCACCTCAGTGCTGAAGAGTCATTCGTTGCCGAGGCAAGCCCTTAGAATTTCCACGACGCCAGCATTCCAAGTGTTGCGAGCGGGACGCGATTCGTTGCTGCCTGTCCGCGCCATGGGGCACCCCCATGGCTGTTTTGTGCTTAGTGATTTCGGTGCATGAGCGGCCCGCGCATTCTGCGCGCGAGGCTCACGCAGGACCTGCTGGTTGGGATGCTGGTGTCAACCCATTCCATGCGCGAAGCCAGCTCCAGAAATTTGATGACACGCGGCCTTGCTCGCGCACTGCTCGCCGATGCGGACAAGCCGGGTGGCACTACCGTGCGCGCGCTTCAGGCCAGGGCTGCGGCAGCGCTCGGGCAACGCCCCGCCTGGCTCCGGCAGGTGCTTGAACCGCTGGCCGTCCTGTCGCCCATCACCTGGCAAAAATTCGATGTCACCTCGCTGGCCCGACGGCTGGAAGAATTGCCTGCTTTTGCCCTGGCCTTCGGTGAGCAAGACAACGAAAACGAAGACGAGCCCACCGAGCCGCAAGCCCCGCAACCGAACGATGACCGGGATGATCCCGAACCGGAAAGGCCGCCGCGCATTCGCCGGATGATCCTGCGCCCCCCCGTGATGCGGCCCCGGCCGCTGGGACTGGAAGCGTGCACCTTGCCCGACGTCGCCACGGACGCCGACCTGGCGCGCTGGCTCCAGCTCACGCGCGAGCAATTGCGCTGGCTGGCTCCGGCGACGCCGCGAGTTGTCGAGCACTACCGCTACAGCCTGCAGCCCAAGCAGGCGGGCGGCCTGCGTTTGCTGGAGACGCCCAAAGTCGAACTCAAGCGTGTGCAGCGCCACATCCTGCACACGCTGCTGGGCCAGGTGCCTGTGCATGAGGCCGCGCATGGCTTCACCGCCGGCCGTTCCGTCAAAACCCATGCGGCGGCCCATGTGGGGAAAGCGGTGGTGATCCGTTTTGACCTGCGCGATTTTTTTGGCAGCGTAGGGGCCGCCCATGTCAACGCCATCTGGCGCACGCTGGGCTACCCCGAAGGCGTGGCGCGAAGCCTCACCGCGCTCTGCACACACCGTACGGCGGAGATGGTCATCGAGCGTTTGCGTGATGACGGCGGGCTTGACTGGATGGGCGCCAAGCGCCTTGCTTCCGCACATTTGCCGCAGGGCGCGCCGACCTCTCCAGCACTGGCCAACCTCTGCGCTTTCAACCTCGATTTGCGGCTTGAGGGATTGGCCTGGGTATTCGGCGCGAGTTACACGCGCTATGCCGATGACCTGGTATTTTCAGGCGCCGAATCGCTGCGCCGGCAGTTTCGCGCGCTGCACGCCTGGGTTGCGGAGATCGTCCGCGATGAAGGCTTTGCCTTGCACCCCGACAAGACGCGTTGCCTGCCCCGGCATCAGCGCCAGCGCGTGACCGGCGTTGTGGTCAACGTTCACCCGAATGTGCCGCGTGATGATTTCGATCGGCTTAAAGCGTGTTTACACCAAAGCGTGCTGCACGGGCCGGCGTCGCAAAACAAGGAGCGGCTTGCCGACTTTCGCTCACACCTGCTGGGCCGGATTGGGTGGGTTGGGCAATTCGGCATGGCGCGCCAGGCCAGGCTCATGCGCCTGTTTGAGAGGATCGACTGGTCACGCTGAGCGCTTCTCTGGGCGTCAACGGCCTGCGAACTCCTGCCCCGCCTCCCATACATGATGAGAATGCAGTGTCGTCCTCCATTTGTGGGATGAGCATCTTCACGCTTCACCATAAGATGGAATGCCTTTGGCACCATCCTTGGAGGAGTTTTAGACATGGCTTCTTTTCATTTTCCGGGCATTGTGGCCAGAGAAGGGATATCAAATCCCGCACTCGTGAACCAGCTTCAGGATGCCCTGGTTTCGTGTGGTTACGGCCCCTTTATTCGCCCGGGCGTCTTTGATGCGTATATGACCTCTGTTGTCATGCTTTTCCAGTCGCAACATCAAGATGACGACGGCTATCCGCTCGTTGTCGATGGGCAGATTGGCCTCCTGACATGGGCGGCGCTTTTCGGGGGAGTGCCGGTGACTCCGGCAAGCGCGCCATCAACCTACATGCTCCAGGCACTTGGCATTGCCGGGTCTCAGGTCGGCCAGATGGAGGAGCCTCGCGGCTCCAACCTCGGCCCGATGGTCAATGAGTACCTCAGGTCGGCGGGTGTTCCGTTAACAGGCGCTGATCCGAATTCTCGCGCCTGGTGTATGGCCTTTGTTTACTGGGCGTTCCAGACTGCCTCACAAGCACTGGGCCGCAGCAACCCGACGCCCAAGACTGCCAGTGTTCTTTCGCACTGGAACAAGGCCGCGACGGTTCCGGGAGCCAGGCTTATCAGGGCCAGCGATGCGCTCGATTCACCCAGCCTCATCAAGCCGGGGCTGGTTTTTATACTGGATTTCGGTAGCGGACTTGGGCACACCGGCTTCGTCGAACGGGTGATGCCGGGAGGGCGCCTGGCGACGGTAGAGGGCAATACCAATAATGACGGCTCTCGTACAGGTGTCGGTGTTTTTCGGCTCGAACGGCGAAAGCTAAGCGATTTGAACCTGAAGGGCTTTGTCGATTACACCGATGCGTGAAGGCGGCGGATATTCCAGATATCAGGCACTGCTTCACGCATGCATATCCGGACTTTCGATTTAATCCGTTGACGCGCGCGCTCAGGTAAAGCCCCGATTCCACCCGTCCTGCGCCACAGGCACGGGCTCGGCATGCACGCTGCTCAGGCCGTTGCGTCCTTGCGCGCCGCCCGCTTGATCGCCTGCGGCGGCTGGCCGAAGGCGCGTATGAAGGCGCGGCGCATGCGTTCGGGGTCGGCGAAGCCGTTCTCGCGGGCCACGATCTCAATCGGGTGGCTGCTGCTTTCGATCATGGCGCGGGCCGACTCCACGCGCAGGGTTTCGACGGCGCGCGCCGGCGACTGGCCGGTCTCGGCGCGAAAGCTGCGGCTGAATTGGCGGCGGCTCAGGTTTGCCGCGTCGGCGAGTTCGTCGACGCCCAGGTTTTTGCGCAGGTTGCTTTTGGCGTAGGCCAGCGCGTTCTGGATGCGGTCCGACTTGGGCTCCAGTTCCAGCAGGGCGGAGAACTGCGACTGCCCGCCGCTGCGCCGGTGGTAGACCACCATGGTTTTGGCGATGGAGCGTGAGGCCTCCAGCCCAAGGTCGGCTTCCACGAGCGCCAGCGACATGTCTATGCAGGCGGTCATGCCGGCGGAGGTCCAAACCGGGCCGTCCTGGATGAAGATGCGGTCTTCCTCGACACGGGCTTTGGGGAACAGGCGCTGCAGTTCGCGCGCATAACACCAGTGCGTGGTCACGCGGCGGCCGTCCAGCAGGCCGGCCTCGGCCAGCGCGTGGGCGCCTGTGCAGATGCTGGCCACGCGGCGCGATACGGCGGCGGCCTTGCGCAAAAAGGCCAGCTGCGCGGGCGAGGAGGGCTGTATGGCCAGCGAGCCGGTGACCATCAGCGTGTCGAATCGGGCCTGGCGAAAGGGCTTGGTCTCAATCTTCACGCCCGCCGAACTCGCGACGGGGCCGCCGTGCTCGGACAGCATGACGATCTCATACGCAGGCTCAGCCGACTCGGCATTGGCCAGTTCAAACACCGTGACGGCCACCAAGTCCAGGATCTGGAAACCGGGTGACAGGAGAAATCCGACGCGTTTTTTCATGATGTCCCAAATTGAGGGTTATGGGTCCTTTAGGACATATGGTAGCGCCCCAAGCTGATTCCCGTTCACTGAACGAGCAATACCCCGTATCCCTCAAACCAAGGAATCTCCATGAGCACATCAACTTCCAAGGGTACAGCCCTGATCACCGGCGCCTCTTCCGGCATTGGCGCCATTTACGCCGAGCGCCTGGCGCGCCGCGGCTACGACCTGGTGCTGGTGGCGCGCGACCGGCAGCGCCTGCAAGCCTTGTCGCAGGAACTGGCCGCGCAGACCGGCCGCAAGGTCGAGACCCTGCAGGCCGACCTGACCGTCAAGGCTGACGTACTGAAGATAGAGCAGCGCCTGGCCGCCGACAAAACCCTGACCCTGCTGGTCAACAATGCAGGCTTGGGCGCCACGGCGCCGCTGGTTGACTCCAGCATTGACGCCATGGACGAGATGATCCAGCTCAACGTGGTGGCGCTGACCCGCCTGACGCATGCCGCGCTACCGGGCCTGCTGGCGCGCGGGCAGGGCGCCATCATCAACATCGCGTCCATCGTGGCGCTGGCGCCCGAGCTGCTCAACGGCGTGTATGGCGGCACCAAGGCCTATGTGCTGGCTTTCACGCAGTCGCTGCACCATGAGGTGGGCGCCAAGGGCGTGCAGGTGCAGGCCGTTCTGCCGGGCGCCATCAGCACGCCGTTCTGGAACCGCGCGGGCGTGCCGGTCGAGCACCTGCCGCAGCACATCGTCATGCAGGCCGATGAACTGGTGGACGCCGCGCTCAGCGGCTTCGACCAGCGCGAGCTGGTGACGATTCCCTCGCTGCCGGATGCGGCGCAGTGGGAGGCCTTCAGCACGGCACGCCTGGCGATGGGCCCCGGCCTGTCGCTGCAGAAAGCGGCGCAGCGCTACCAGAAATGTTGAAGCCCTCAGGGCCGCACGGCCGGTGCTTCCATCGCCATGCCTTTGGCCCGCGTGTTGAGGTACAGCTCCAGCTCCACCAGCTCCTGCGCGTCATACGCAAAGGGCTGGGCGCGCACGCCGCTCATGCAGCCGCGCAGGCGGCGCTGCAGCGAGCCCAGCGACTGCCACTCCAGCCGGTACACGGGGTAGCCGGTGGGGTGTGCTTCGGGGATCACACTGCTGGCCAGGCGCCGGCCGGCCAGGCCGTCATGGCATTGCGCGCACGAGAGATTCAATTGGCCCATGCGTTGCATGAAAAGCTGCTGCCCGCGTTGGCGAAAGGGCTCGAGCCGGGCATCGTCGGGCGGCGCCAGCGGCAGGCCGCGCGACTGCAGTGCGACATAACTTTCCAGGCTCAGCAGTTCGGCGCTTTCGGCGCGCAGCGGCGCGGCCTGCTGGTGCTGCTGGCGGCACTGGTTGATGCGCTGGCCCAAAGTGAGGGGGCGGCCCAGCGTCGCGTCAAACGCCGGGTAGCGCGCCGCCGCGCCGCGCATGCTGTCCGGCGCGGCGGCATGGCAACTCGCGCAGGCCTTGTTGCTGGCACCAGCGGCTTGCTTCCACAGCGCTTCGCCGTCCTTGACCCACAGCATGGCGGGGTTGAGCGCATCGTCTTTTTGCATGGCTTGCGTGGACGCGCCCATGTCTTCAAAGCCCGAGCGGCGGGTGTCTTTCTGCGGCGGGGTCTGCGCACCGGCGGCGCCCATCAAAAATACCAGCAATGCCGGCAGGATGCGCCTCATGCCGTGACGGACAGATTGATGCTTTCCGTCTGCGTGAAACCGTTGTCGCCTTCCCAGTTGAGCACCAGCGTGCCGCTGTCGGTGGCCACGGTATGGAAGGCGATATAGGGGTTGGCCGAGACGGCGGAGAAGAGTTCGGCGCTGAAGACCAGCTCGCCGTTGTAGCGGCAGCTGAAGGTCTGGATGATGTTGCGCGGCACGATCTTGCCGTCTTCACCCGGGCGGAAGCCGGTCTCCATCGGGTGGCCTATGGTGGCGCGTATCTCGATGACTTCGCCGCGTCTGGCGCTGGTTGGCGCGTTGATCAGGGTGCGGGCCATCAATAGTCCCCCTCGATGCAGGCGGCGAGGGTGACGATGACGTCGACCGTGTGCGACCAGTAGCTGCCATCGCTCATTTGCGCAATGGCGACTAGCTGCTGCGAAGTCGCCAGCCGTATGCGCATCGTCACGTCGGCCTTGCCGGCGCGCGGGCCCAGGGTGAAGCGGGCCACGTCGCGCTGGGGATTTTTTTCATTGAAGACGGCGATGCTTTTGACGTGGTCGGCGGCCGTCATGGGGCTGTCCACCGTGACGGTGATGGGTACCACATTGCCGTTGTCGACCAGCTCGGCCACGTCGAGCTTGACCTTGCCTGCGCGAACCGGCGCGCCCTTGGTGTAGGCCGCGATGGCCACGGCCAGGTCGCCCGCGGCGGCATGCGCCGGACGCAGCACGACGCTGGCTACTACTCCGGCAGCGCCCGCGAGGATGTGGCGTCGGTTCAGAGATGAAGAGTTGTCGACCGGAGGCATGGATTTATCTCAGTTTCGCAAGGTCCGCAGGAAGGCCACGACGTCTTCAATTTGCTGCGCATCCAGGATGGGCTTGCCTTGCCAGGCCGCGCCCACGCGCTCCAGGCCCTCGCTGCGGTAATAGGCCGGCATGATGCTGGCCGGGTTCAGTCGCTGCGTGTCGGCGATGCGCAGGCGCAGCTGGCCTTCCGTCCAGCGCGAGCCCGCACCTGACAGGTCGGGCGCCAGGTTGCCCTGGAAGCGTTCTTCAGGAATGGGGCCGGTGTGGCACAGCAGGCACAGGCCTTGCTGGCGGTTGGCAACGATGGCCCGGCCGCGCGCCGGGTCGCCGGGCGTGGCCGTCAGCGCTTGCGGGATCGCGTCGCCGACAAGCTGCAGGGGCGGCGTTGTTTGCTGCGCGAAGCTGGACAGGGGCGCCATCATCATCACACCGGCGGCGACGGCCCCCTGCCAGTTCATGCCTTCTTGAGGTCGTGGTTTTTCAGCGGCAGGTCGCGTATGCGTTTGCCCGTCGCTGCAAAAATGGCGTTGAGCACCGCCGGCGCCGCCACCGCGATCGTCGGTTCGCCCACGCCACCCCAGAAGCCGCCCGAGGGCATGATGATGGTTTCCACCTTGGGCATCTCGTCCATCTTCAGCACCTGATAGGTGTTGAAGTTCTCCTGCTCCATGCGGCCGTCCTTGACGGTGCACTCGCCGTACAGCGCGGCCGACAGGCCGTAGACGAAAGAGCCTTCCACCTGGGCCTCGATCTGCTGCGGGTTGACGGCATGGCCGGAATCGGTGGCGGCCACGATGCGGTGCACCGTGAGTTTGCCCTCGGCATTGACGGACACCTCCGCGCAACCGGCGACGTAGCTGCCAAAGCCCATGCATTGGGCCAAGCCGAGGAAGCGGCCGGCCGGCAATGGCTTGCCCCAGCCCGCGCGCTCGGCCGCGGCATTGAGGACGGCCAGGTGCTTGGGGTGGTTGACCATCAGCTTGCGACGCAAGGCCAGCGGGTCCTGCTTGGTCGCAAACGCGATCTCGTCGATGAAGGACTCGAGGTAGATGGTGTTCTGGTTCAGGTTCACGCCGCGCCAGAAGCCCGGCGGCACGTGCGGGTTGCGCATCGCGTGGTCTATCAGCAGGTTGGGGAAGCTGTAGCCGATGGACGCCTCGGGCGCCGGCGGGTTGAGGCCCTGGAAGACGACCGGGTCCTTGCCGTTGACGATGCTTTGGGGCGCCAGGCCCGCGAGGATGGACTGGCCCGAGATGCGCATGTGCAGCGCGGTCACATTGCCTTGCTCATCCAGCGCCGCCCGCATCTTGCACTGGGTGATGGGGTGGTAGCGCCCGTGCAGCATGTCTTCCTCGCGCGACCAGATCAGCTTGATGGGGGTGCCGGGCATTTCCTTGGCAATCAGCACCGCCTGCGTCACGTAGTCGCTCTGGCCGCGCCGGCCGAAGCCGCCGCCCAGGTGGATCTTGTAGACGTCGCACTGCGCGCTGGGCAGGCCGGCTGCGGCCACACAGGCGGCAAAGGCGGCTTCGCCGTTTTGCGTCGGCGTCCAGACCTCGCAGCGCTCGGGCGTCCACTTCGCCGTGGCGTTCATGGTCTCCATGGTGGCGTGGTTCTGGTAGGGGTAGGAGTACACCGCCTCGAGCTTGCGGGCGCTGCCCGCCAGCACGGCGCGCGCGTCGCCGTTGCTGTTGCCCAGGATGGCCTCGGGCGCATCGAGACCCTCTTTCAGGAAGGCCTTGATGCTTTCACTCGACACCTTCTCGTTCGGGCCGTTGTCCCAGACCACGGGCAGGATTTCGAGCGCGCTCTTGGCGCGCCACCAGGTGTCGGCCACCACGGCGACCGCGCTGTCGCCGACGCGCACCACCTTCTTGATGCCGGGGCGTTTTTCAATCGCGGCCGCGTCAAAGCTTTTGAGCTTGCCGCCGAATACCGGGCAGTCCTTGATGGCCGCGTTGAGCATGCCGGGAAAGACCAGGTCGCTGCCGTAAATTTGCTTGCCAGTGACCTTGTCGATGGTGTCCAGCCGCGCCAGACGCTTGCCGGCGAGCTTCCAGTCCTTCGGGTCTTTCAGTGCCACGGTCTCGGGCGGCGCCACCTTGGCGGCGGCCAGTGCGACCTTGCCGTAGCTGGTCTTGCGGCCCGACGGCGTGTGGGTGATGACGCTCTTGGCCGCCGTGCATTCGGCCGCCGGCACTTTCCAGCCGTCGGCCGCGGCTTGCACCAGCATCATGCGGGCGGTGGCGCCGCCCTTGCGCACGTAGTCCTGCGACTGGCGTATGCCCTGGCTGCCGCCGGTGCCGAAATTGCCCCACACGCGTTTGCGCGCCAGGTTCTGCCCGGGTGTCGGGTATTCGGTCGTGACCTTGGCCCAGTCGGCATCGAGTTCTTCGGCCACGAGTTGTGCCAGGCCCGTCAGCGTGCCCTGGCCCATTTCGGAGCGGGCGATGCGGATGATGATGGTGTCGTCAGGCTTGACGACCACCCAGGCATTGACCTCATTGGCCGCCGCCTCTTGCGCAAGGGCGGTGCCCGCCAGCGGAATGTGGAAGGCGACCACCAGGCCCGCCGAAGCGGAAGCGCCGATGAACTGGCGGCGCGACAGCCGGGGCAGGGCGCGCGGAGACGTGGTGGCGGCGCTCATGTCGTGCTCCCGTCGGTGTGAACGATGGACAATGCGGCGCTTTTGGTGTTGCCGCCCTGGGCCACGACCTTGATCGCGGCGCGCACCCGGTTGTAGGTGCCGCAGCGGCAGATGTTGGTCATGGTCTGGTCGATGTCGGCGTCGGTCGGGTTGGGCTTGTCCTTGAGCAGCGCCGCGGCCGCCATGATCATGCCGCACTGGCAGTAGCCGCATTGCGGCACGTCGAGTGCCACCCAGGCTTTTTGCAGCGGGTGCGAACCGTTGGGCGACAGGCCCTCGATGGTGACGATTTTTTCGGTGGGGCTGACGGTGGAGACAGGCCGTACGCAGCTGCGCGTGGGCACGCCGTCGATGTGCACGGTGCAGGCGCCGCATTGCGCGACGCCGCAGCCGTATTTGGTGCCGGTCAGCCCGAGCTGCTCGCGGATGACCCACAGCAGCGGTGTGTCGTCCTCCACTTCAAACTCACGCACGGTGCCGTTGACGTTCAGCTTTGCCATAAAAAGCGCTCCTCGGTATTTGAAGGAAGGGTGGGGCGGAAGACTGGAGGGATAGTAGCGCCGGGATGTGGCAAGCGCACCTGGAATTTCTATACCTGAGTAATGTGCTGACTCGGGATAGCAGTCAAAGTTCTGCCGGGTAAACCCTTGTGATGAACCGCGTCTTGTTTCAGCGAACTTCCGCGAGCGGCAGGCCGATGAAGGCCGCATAGCGCTGCGCGGCAAGCTGCAGCGCGCCGGCACTGCCGCGCGGCAGCGGCGCGAAGGGTGCGGTGTTGATGTTGAGCACGCCTTTTTTCACTTCGGCCTGCCAGGTGCCGGCCACGCGGCCGCCGATCAACAGCGCCGGGCGGAACAAACCGTTGGGCGTCATGAGCTTGCCGGCGTGCGCGCTGTCGACGACGGCCTTGCGGTCCGTGTAGCCCAGCACGTATTCGTCAAAGCCCGCCAGCAGTTGCAGGGGCGGCTGGGCGGATGCAGGCGCGGGCATGCGTTTGGACCACCACACGGTATCGCCCTCAAAGAGTGCATGCGCCAGGCCGGGCGCGGCCATCTCCAGCGCCGCCCTGGCTTCGCCGGCGGCCAGCCCTGACCACCAGGCAAAGTCCGCTGGCGTGGCGGGGCCGTGGCTGGTGAAGTAGCGCCGCGCCAGTTGCCGGAGCGCGTCTTCGCGAGGCAGCTCAGGACCCGGCGGCAGCCATTCATCGAGCAAGGTATAGCGGGCCTGCTTGCCGTGTGGATCGCCCAGGCAGATCAAGCCGGTTTGGGCCGCGCGGTACAGGATGCGCCCGCCGCGTTCGCCTTCAGTGTTGATGCGGTGCTGCGCGAGTGCGGCAAAAAGTTCTACGCGCGTGAGCTGCCGGCCGCCTTCAAGGCACTGGCACAGGGCCGGCAGGATTTTGCGGAAGGCGGCTTCATCAAGACCGACCTCCCGGTAAGCGGCCGCGGTGCGGGTCAGCAAGGCCGGCGCGGCCAGCGCCAGCATCCAGCGCAGGTCGGCGGCTGCCACCAGGTGCAGCGTGCCGCGCAAGACCCAGCTGCGCACCAGCTTGCGATTGGCCAGCGCCTGCTCAATCGCCGCGCCGGCAATGGCGGCATCGGCCATGAATCGTGAGCCAACGGCCCAGCGCGCATGGGTGTATTCCTGCGCCTGCACCACGCCCATCCATTGCACGGCCTGCGCCACGCGTTTGAAAGCGGCAGGTACGGGTACCAGGCGGTGGCCGGCCAGGCGCAGCGCGATCAACTCCTGCCGGGACAGCTCCGCCATGTTCAGGCGATGCCTTCGATCATCGCCAGCATGCGGCCCTGCCACACCGCCGGCGAAAAGCGCTCACGCAGCAGCCGCTGCGACGCGCGCACCATGGCCTCGCGCCGCGATACGTCGGCCAGCAGCTCCGCGCAGGCCTGCGGCAGGTCCTGGAGTTCGGCGATCACCAGGTGGACGCCGGGCTCCATGCCGAAGTCTTCCCAGCCGTCGAAGTTGTCGGAGACCACGGCCGTGCCGGCCGCCCAGGTTTCAAAAGTGCGGAACTGGTCGAAGTAGTGATGTTCGTTGTCGGCATGCACGTTCAGGCCTATGCGCGCGCCGGCGCGGCAGGCGTCGCGCGCCGCGCCCCAGAGGCCGCCCCGGATGAACTCGGCGCTTTGCGGGGCGCTGCCGGTGAGGAAAAGGCGCTCGGCCTCGCGCCGTCTCGGCGTGTCGCCGCCCAGCATGATGATGTCCCGCGTCCTCTGCGCTTCGGCAAGTGGTGCGCGCACATGCTTGTCCGCCACCAGGTAAGGCAGGCGGAAAGTGGTGAGCGCCGGAAAATGCTGCGCGAGGTAGCGTTCCATGGAGGCATCCATGGCCATCACCGCATGCAGGCCTGGCGCGATGGCATCGAACAGCCCGGCCTTGTGCCGGTGCACCGTGGCCGACGCATCCCGCGTCAGCGGGTCGAACATCCAGAGCGCGTGTTTGCCGTGGCGCGGCAAGCCTTGCTTTGCGAATCGCGGCAAGGCATAGATGCCGGCCACCAGCAGGTTGACATCGCATGGGCCCACGTCGGGCAAACGCGCCTCGGTGCTGGTGCCCAGGTCGATGAACTCGACCTCGTGACCGGCTTGCACCAACACGTCCATCCACAGGCGCGAGGCGCGGCCGAACAGGGTGTCGATGTCTGTATAGAGGTGGACTTTCAATGCGCGTTCCGGTTTTCTTTTTTTTGCCTTCGCCGCTTATAGCGCATTGTGCGGAGCCGGGGGTGCAGGCCGGCGCGGGCCGCTCACCAGGGGTTATAGGTGCCTATGCTCCACAAGTGGCCTTCCGGGTCGCGGCAAGTGAAGCCGCGCCCGCCGTAGTCCTCGTCCTTGATGTCGATCACGATGGCGGCGCCCGCCGCCCTGGCGCGCGCGTACACGGTGTCGGCATCGTGCACGCAGACATAGGCGCTTTGCGTTTCCACGCCGCCCAGTTCGTCAGGCTGCCGTATCAGCTTGCCCCATTCGGTCGGGACCTTGCCCACCGAGCCCAGCATCACCATGCCGCCGTCCAGCGTGAGCTGGGCATGCGCGATGGAGCCGTCTGGGTTGGGATAGGCCGCCTGCTTTTCAAAACCAAAGGCGGTGCACAGCCAGTCGATGGCGGCGGCCGCGTCGCGGTAGCGCAGGCAGGGAATGATGAGTGAGTTCGACATGGCATGCCTCCCTGGGCAACAGGAACAGGTGCCGATTTTGCCTCTGTTGGGGCAGCGATGTCATGAGGTGGCATCCCCGGATTCCAGGCATGAAGCGCGGCATTGGTTGCCGCAAAAACCAAAACTTTACAAAGCCCGCTGAATTTTTTGAAAAATTTTCCGAGGCTCGAAGAAGCGCTAACAGCGGCCATAAATAAGCCATAGGTAGCAAATTAGCCGTTTCTGATACCAAAAAAATCGATCGATATAAGCCACAAGAATTCATTACCGAAAAAGTCAGCGCATTAACGGCAGAAATTCCCTGGTAATTAATCCCTTTTTCTTCCTTGTATCAAGTTTCACAATTGGTTACTGTGAACTAATTCACGAAAAAGGATGCCATAAACGCAGTTTGTGGTGTTCCGGCAGCCCTGAATATTGACTTCTGCAGGAATAAAGCAATGAAGCTTCGTTATGGCGTTGGCACGCACCGGATTCTTCCTTACGCCCTGGGCTTGTTGTTGGCCGTTCCGGCCGCCTTCGCGCAACAAGCGCCGCCGCCGGGGACCATAGACCCGGGCCGGCTTCGCGAACGTTTTGACTTCCAGCCGGAGCCCACACCGGCGCCGACGCCCTCGCAGCCACGGACCGAACCGGTCGAGCCCTTGCCGGATTCGCTCAAGTCCATACGTGTCACGCTCAAACAGGTCCACATCGAAAGCGCCACCTTGTTGCCGGGCAATGTGCTGCAGGCGCGTGCCGACAGCTACACCGGGCGTGAAATCACCGGCAACGACATCCTTGAACTGGCGTCCTCCCTCACGGCGATGTACCGTAACGCGGGCTACATCCTTTCGCTCGTCGTGGTGCCGCCGCAGTCCCTCGCCGACGGCACGCTGACGCTGCGTGTCGTCGAGGGCTACATAGACCGCGTGAACATCCAGGCGGGGCCGGGCGTCAGCGCTTATGTGCAGGAGCAGCTGGCGCGCCTGGGCGAAAAGATCCAGGCGTCCAGGCCCATCCAGGGCCCCGTGCTGGAGCGCTACCTGCTGATCGCCAATGATTTTCCCGGCATCGAACTGCGCAGCGTGCTGGCGCCTTCGCAGGCACCAGGCGCGGCCGACCTCACGCTGATTGCGAACGTGAACAAGGTGGAGGGCTTTGCCTCCATCGACAACTACGGCTCCAGGTACCTGGGGCCGGGGCAGGCGACGCTGGGCGTCGTCGGCAACCAGCTGCTGGGCGTGAACGACCAATGGCGTTTTGTCGGCGTGGGCACCGGCAACTCCGAGATGTCATTCGCGCAGCTTTCCTACAACCAGATCGTCAGCACGGAAGGCCTCAGGCTGTCGGCCGCCGTGTCCCGGGCCCGCACGCAGCCCGGCGATGTGCTCAAGCCGTTTGAGGTGCGCGGCAGTGCCGACACGGTCTCGCTGGGCGCCGCCTACGCCTTGCTGCGGACCCGCAATGAAAGCCTGATCGCGCGCGCGGCTTACGACTATTCCAATGTCAACACCGACATCCTCGGCACCCGCGTGATTGAAGACCGCATACGCGCGCTGCGCCTGGGCCTGAGCTGGCGCGTGCTGGACCGCCTGGACGGGCAGAACTCTCTCGATGTTGATTTCAGCCAGGGCCTGGGCGGCACCCAGGAGTCCGACCTGCTCAAGAGCCGGACAGGCGCCGATGGTGTCTTCAACAAATTGAGCTTTGACTACGAGCGATCGCAGTCGCTGGGTTCGAATTTTTCCTTCACGGTAGGCGCGGGCGGGCAGTGGGCCAACACGCCGCTGCTGTCATCGGAGCAGTACGCCCTGGGCGGGCGGCGCTTTGGGCGGGCCTATGAGCCGGCCGAGCTGGTGGGCGAGCGCGCGCTGGCGTTTCGCGTCGAGCCGCGCTTCAACGGCGCCGCCACCGCCCCCGGGCTCAGGTCCTGGCAGATGTACGGCTTCTACGACATCGGCAAGGTCTGGAAGGTGGGCAGCGTCGCGCCCGGCACGCCGTCCAGCCAGAGCCTGGCGTCCGCCGGGTTGGGCCTGCGCCTGTTCTTTGAAAAAAATGTGGTGGCTGCCATTGAAGCCGCCTGGCCGCTGACCAAATCCATCGCGAGCTACCAGGCGGACGGGAAAGACCCGCGCCTGCTGGGCTCGCTGCTTGTGCGTTTCTGACCATGTGTTCCCTGAACGCGTTCATGTTGTTCTTTGCTTTCAAGAGGTGATTCCATGCAAGCCAAGTCCCTTCCGCAGAACCTGCGCCCTCCTTCCCGGCGCAGGCCTTCCTTTGTCCTGAAAACCCTTCCGGCGGCGATCGCGCTGCTGTTCGCGCCGCCGGGCTGGACTGTAGACATCACCGGCGCGGCAGGCCTGCCGCAGAACGGCATGTTCGCCGGCGGCACAGTCTCGGGCTCGGTGTCGGGCAACCAGATGACCATCAACCAGAGCACCGACCGCGCCGTGCTGAACTGGGGCTCTTTCAACATAGCCGCCGGCAAGTCGGTGCAGATCGCCCAGCCGAATGCCGCGTCGGCCATCCTCAACCGCGTCACCGGGGACGCCAACGCCTCGCAAATCCTGGGCAGCCTGTCGGCCAACGGCATGGTGATGCTGATGAACCCCAACGGCGTGATGTTCGGGCAGGGCGCCGTGGTCAACGTGGGCTCGCTGATCGCGACGACGGGCAACATTGACGCCGACAACTTCATGAGCACCGGCGTCGCGCAGATCACCGGCGCCACGGGCAGTGTCATCAACGAGGGCAGCATCACCGCGCAGGGCGCGGGGCTGGTGGGGCTGGTCGCGCCGTCCGTCATCAACCGGGGCAGCATCATCGCCACAGGCGGCACGATTGCCCTGGGGGGCGTGACCGCCGGCACGGTCTCACTCAACGGCGGCCTGTATGAGTTCGCCATTGCGGGCGGTGCGACTGGCACGAACGTGACCAACGCGGCCGGCGCCACCCTGGAAGGCGCGACGTTGCGCCTCGGTGTCGGCGATGCGGCCAACCTGCTGTCGGGCGTGATCAACCTCGAAGGCGTGCAGCAGGCCAGCAATGCCATCGTGGTGAACGGCAATGCGGTGGTGCTCAAGTCGGCGCTGCAGGCGCCCAGCGTCAGCGGCAACTCCAACCACATCGACGTCTACGGCGGCGCGCGCATCCAGGATGCGGTGAACATCGCCAAGACCGGCACGCCCGGCGCGGGCGCCTCGGTCGACGTGCATGCGGGCAGCTACGCCGAGCAGGTCACGCTCAACAAGGCCAACATGACGCTGACAGGCCAGTCGGGCGCCAAGCTCGTGGTGCCCGACACCTCGGGCCAGCTCAACGGCATAGGCATCACCGCCAACAACGTGACGGTGACGGGGATGGAGATCGCCGGGCCCGCCAGCCAGCCTTACACCAGCTACGCCTGGGGAAACGGCATCACGCGCGGCATCGCGGTGGCCGACGGCGTCACCGGCTTCACGATCAGCAACAACAACATCCATGACGTGCGCAACGGCGTCCTGATCCACGGGCGCAACAGCACCGGCAGCGTCACCGGCAACCGCATCGAGAACACCAAGAGCGCCATCTCGGTGCAGTACACCGACGGCAGCGGCATCACCATCGCCGGCAACAGCCAGGGCCCGGTGGGCAACGAATGGGGGCTCAACCTGCACCTGAACGGCTACCTGTCCGGGGCTAACATCGTCAACAACCCCATCGCCGCGAGCCCGACCCTGGTCTGGCAGCAGGCCTTGCTGGCCTTGAGCGCGGCCAACGGCGGCTGGTCGGTGCAGGACCAGGGCTATACATCGTCGAACCGAACCCATGTCAACGTTTCCAACCTTAACTCCCTGCCCACCAACCAGGGCAGCCCGCTCGCCCCTTTGAACTCGGTGCAGGCCGGTGTGGACGCTGTGGTCACGGGCGGCATTGTGAACGTGGCGGCCGGCAATTACACCGGCAACGTCACCATCACCAAGGCGCTGACGCTGGATGGCGCGGGCATGGGGCAGACCATTTTGAAAGGAGCCTCGTCCACCAGCGGTGACGCGATAGCCATCAAGGCGTCCGGCGTCACCGTGTCGGACTTGTCGATCAACGATTCCTACTATGGGATTCACTTGAAGGACACGTCCAACAACATGACCATAGACCGCGTCGCCTTCAACAACAACAAGTACAGCGTGCGCAGCGCGGGGGACACCAAGGCGGACAACTTCCGCATGCTCAACAGCACCATCAGCGGCGGGGTGATCGGTTTCCAGACCTACAACAACTACGGCGCGGGCACCGGCAACGCCTCCTTCAAAAACGCGCTTTTCGAGAACGTCACGGTGGACGGCCCAAGCTACAAGGGCTTCTACTTTGAAACGGCCGACGACCTCACGCTGAGGAACGTCACCATCACCAACGCAGGCCACGTCGGGGACGACTCGCACCTGAACGGCGCGGCGATCGACGTCAACCTGAAATATGGCGCCTACGGTTCGATCAACTTCGACAACGTGGTGGTCAAAAATTCAGGCAATGCAAACAGCACAGCCGTGGTGATCAAGACGCGTGGTATCGCCGGCGACAGCAGCGATTACAGGCGTTCGCCGGCCAGCCTGCAAAGCGTCACCATCACCGGCGGCAGCATTGAGGATTCCGTCTCCGCCGGCATACGCTTTGAAACCCTGAGCAACGGCAGCGGCGGCCAGCCGACTGTGACCATCAACGGCACCCGGTTCAAGAACAACCACAATAACAATGACATCACGGTCGACGGCACCTCCGTCGACGCCCGCGGCGCCGTTTTCGTCGGCGCGGCGGACGGTTTCGCGATTGAAGACCGGGTGACCCATGCGCTGGACACCACCGGCCGCGGCCTGGTGACCTGGACGGACGGCAACGTCTACGTCACGCAAAACAGCGGCAGCATTCAGCGCGGGGTGGATGCCGTGGCCCTGGGCGGCACGGTGAACCTGGCCGGCGGCACCTATGTGCAGCCCACAACGCTCAAGATCAACCGCGGCGTGACCCTGGCAGGCTCGGGGCAGGGCGCCACCGTGATCGACGCTCGCGGCGTCAACAGCTACGGCATCAACGTGACGGCCGACAACGCCACCCTGCGCGACTTCACGCTCTACGGCCCGAGCGCCAACGTGGCATCGGCCTACGGCATCAAGGTGGCGCCGGACGGCGCCGCGTCAGCCCGGCTGCGCAACTTCACCATCCGCAACGTCACCAGCCGCGGCGCCGGCCGGGCCGAACTGGACCTCAACGGCGTCGACGGTGCGGTCATCGACAGCGTGACGGCCAACGGCGCGCTGGTGGGCAACGACGCCAGCAGCACGCAGGGCGCGGGCATCCAGCTGACCGACAGCGCCAATGTGACCATCACCAATTCGACCACCCGCAACAACGACTGGGGCGGCCTGGCGCTTTACCAGGCCAACCGCTCCTACAACCAGCAGATGAACAACATCACGGTGGATCGCAGCAACAGCTTCACCGAGCGCAACCCTGTCTACCTGCAGGACGAGTCGGCCAGCCGCGACTTCGGCGTGCTCAGCATCGCCGGCTTCGGCTTCGCCGTGCGCAACGCCAGCACGGCGGGCGGCAACAACCAGTACACCTGGCTGCAGGCCTCGCAGCAAAACGCCTACGACTACGCCGTCAACCTGGGCAGTTCGGCCTCCAGCTACGTGCAGGAATGGAACGGCGCGCGGGCCACGCAGGAGTTCCATGTGGGCATAGGCAACCTGCTGGGCGGCGGCACGCAGGCGCTGTCCATCAACACGGCCCTGGGCAACGCGGGCAGCGGCGCCAACATCCGCGTGGGTGCGGGCCCCTTTGCCGAGGATGTCGTGGTGAACAACCCCTACAACCTCTACTTCAGCGGCAGCACGCTGCGCAGCCTGGCGCTCAACGCCGGCGCAAGCGGTTCCGGCATAGGCGGCACGGTGACGGCCACCGGCACGGTGGCGCAAGACGGTGTGAGCGGCTTCCTGTTCAATGCCGGAGTACCCAAAAACGGGGAAACGGTCGCACCGGTCCGCCTGCTGGGCGACACGACGCTGGTTACCCTGGGCTCCGACATCACGATCAACGGCGACATTCAAAATGACGGCGGCACGGCGCGCGCGCTGAGCCTGTTCGCCGGCTCGGGCGCCAGGCGGGGTAATGTACATATGCTGATGGGCGGTAGCGAAGCCAACGCGCTGGGCCAGTTCACGGTGCTCTCCAACGGCTTCAACCTGGACAGCACGCTTTGGGTCAAGGGCTACGGCATCAACGCGCTGGGCAGCGTCGCGCTGGCCGACCACACGTTGCGCGGGCAGGATGCCGGCGCTACCAATACCCTGAACGCCGGCGGCAACGTGACCGGCTCGACGATCAGCCTGGGCGCCGTGCAGGTCATCAGCGGCGGGGATATCGTTGCCAATATCTCGGGCACCGACGTGGTTCTGAACGCCGAGGGGGATGTGAACTCGACCATAGAGGCCAGCCGTTCTGCGTCGGCGACGGGTGACACCGTTATTGTCAAGGTGATTGCGCCTACGCTGACGGTGCAGGCCGCCACTGAGGCCCAGATTTCCGGCTCGTCCGGCCAGATATCCATTGACGCGCCAAAAGGCACGGTCAGCGGCAACTTCGGTCAAGTCACCAATACAGGCAGCGGCCTGGTCGCCGTGAACGGCAAGCCCCAGGGCAACCAGCAACTGTCCTCCAACTCGGAAAACAACCGCGTGATTCCGAACGGCAACAACCTGGCTGAAGGTTCATCGGCCGATGAGCCCGCGCTTCAATTGGCCCAGGCCGGCATGCTGACGCTTGAAGGCGAGCCGGTCGTCGGCCGGAGTTCCCCATCCAATGCCGGTGAAGCGATCGACAACGGCGAGGCCGTGGAACTGGACATGTCGCCGAAGAACGAGCGCGAGAAGGAATAAGGGAAAAGAAGCCCCGCAGAGAGGGCGAAAAAAACCGGCTCAGCGCCGGTATTGTTCCTGTTGCAAGAGCTGCATGACCTGCTGCGCCTGCTGGCCTACCGCGAGTTGCGGTGCGGCGGTTTGCGCGGCCTGGATCTCCGGCGCGGACTGCGTCGTCAATGTTTGCGATGCCGTGCGCTGGGTTTCGGCGCCGGCGCCGCCCGGCGTCTGCACGCGGCGGGCGCCGTCAAAGCGGCGCTGCCAATAGCTCACGCTGAGGCTTTCGACGCGAACTTCGGCGCCGGGCTTGGGGGAGTGGATGAATTTGCCGTCACCGACATAAATACCGACATGGCTGAAAGCGCGGCGCATGGTGTTGAAAAACACGAGGTCGCCGGGCTGCAGCTCGTTTTTCTCGATGCGCTGGGTGGCCGCTGCCTGCTGTTCGGCGCGGCGCGGCAGCAGCAGGCCGACGCTTTGCTCGTAGATGGCCCGCACAAAACCGCTGCAGTCAAAACCGGTTTCCGCCGTGTTGCCGCCGCGCTTGTAGGGAACCCCCAGGAAACCCATGGCGTTGACCACAAGCTCGGAAGCCTTGTTGCTGACGCTTTGGCGGACGTGGTCAATCTTCGTGAGCAGGCCCTTGTCGGCCAGCAACTTGTCCATATCATCGCCAGAATTGCCCGGGGCCGCGTGCACGCCGGCTGCCAGCAGGGCAGAGGCAATGATGAGGGCAGGGGCAATTTTTCGCATGGCGCCTAGGATACTTGAAGGATTCGTCCTACGTCAACCTCATGTGGCTTCTCGATAACGTTTACAAGCCATTGATTTGTAACGAGTTTGTATGAGGGATAACCCTTCGTTATCTCGGGAATGGTATGTTTACATATGAAAGCGGCGGTTTGGCGGGGACTTGACCCTGCTTTCAGGTGCCGGCCCAGGGGCGCCCGGCACCGATCATTGCCCAGGCAACAAAACAGGGGATAGACCAATGCCATCAACGAAGTTTGCTTTATTTTTGATAGCAACTTGCCTGTTCAGCGCTCAGGCGCAGGCCCAGGGTGTCCGGCCTGAAACCGTGGCCGCCGGCCTGCAAAACCCCTGGGGCCTGGCTTTCCTGCCGGGCGGCCGTTTCCTGGTGACGGAGCGCCCGGGAAAATTGCGGGTGGTCGCGGCCGACGGCAAGCTGGCCGCGCCTGTGGCCGGCGTGCCGGAAGTCGCCGCCGGCGGGCAGGGCGGCTTGCTGGACGTGATCACCGACAGCGACTTTGCGCGCAACCGCATGGTTTATTTCTGCTTTTCCGAACCGGCGGCCACGGGCGGCGGCAACAGTACGGCATTGGCGCGGGCGACCTTGAGCGCCGACGAGACCCGGCTGGAGAACCTCAAAATCATCTTCAGCCAGAAGCCCAAGGTGGCCAGCACGGCCCACTTCGGTTGCCGCATCGTCGAAAGCCGGGCGGCCGGCAGCAACGGTGCAGCGGACGGCAAACTTTTCCTCACGCTGGGCGAGCGCTTTTCGCGCAAGGAAGACGCCCAGAAACTCGACAACCACCACGGCAAGATCGTACGCATCAACAAGGACGGTTCGGTGCCGCAAGACAACCCCTTCGTCGGCAAGGCCGGCGCGCTGCCTGAAATCTGGAGCTACGGTCACCGCAACGCCCAAGGCGCGACCTTGGCGCCCGACGGCACGTTCTGGATGCACGAGCACGGCCCGCAGGGCGGTGACGAAATCAACCTGCCCAAGGCCGGCGCCAACTATGGCTGGCCCGTCATCACCTACGGCGAGAACTACGGCGGCGGCAAGATGGGCGAGGGCCTCACCGAAAAGGCCGGCATGCAGCAGCCGCTGCATTACTGGGTGCCGTCGATTGCGCCTTCGGGCATGGCCTTTTTGACCAGCGAGCGCTACGGCAAGGCCTGGCAGGGCAACCTGTTTGTCGGTTCGCTCAAGTTCGGCTACCTGGACCGGATTGAGCTGTCGGCGCCTTTCACCGGCAAGGTGGTGCGCGAGAGCAAGCTGCTGGGCGACGTCGGCGAGCGTATCCGCGACGTGCGCCAGGGCCCGGACGGGCTGCTTTATGTACTGACCGACAACAACAACGGCAAATTGATCCGCCTGCTGCCGGGCGGCTGAAAACTAGTCCGGCGTGACGGCGGCGATCAGGTCCAGCTCGACCGCCGCATTCTTGGGAAGTTGCGCCACGCCCACCGAGGTGCGCGTATGCGTACCGGCCTTGCCCAGCACAGCATGCAGCAGGTCCGACGCGGCATCGGCCACCTCGCTTTGCTGCGTGAAATCTGCTGCGGACTGTGTGTAGACCGTGATGCGAAGAAGCTGTTCGATGCGGTCCAGGCTGCCCAGGCTTTGCCGCAGCAGCACCAGTGCGCGCATGGCGCACACCCTCGCGGCCGTCTGGGCCTGCGCCAGTGAAACCTCGGCGCCGGCCTTGCCGGTGACCACGACGGTGCTGCCCACGCGCGGCACCTGGCCGCTGACGTAGACCACGTCGCCGTGGCGCACGGTGGAGACGTAATTGCCGCCTATCTTGATCTCGCCGTCAAAGCGGTAGCCGAGGGCGGCTTCCTGGGCGGCAAAGCGGGCGTCGCGTGAGTCTTCCATGGGAGGGGCTTTCCTGGGTAGTTATATATAGAGGGGCAGGAATTCAGCTGGGGCTTTTGAGCCGCAGCAGGCTCAGCCCCAGCAGGCCGAAGGCGCCGCCGCAGATGCGGTTGAAGATGCGCGCCCGGCGCGGCGTGCCGAACCAGCGGTGCGTATGGCGTGCCAGCAGCACGTAGGTGATGTGGGACAGCAGCACGCAGGCGGCAAAGACGCTGGTCAGCGCCAGGAACTGCGGCAGCACCGGCGCTTCAGGGTGGATGAACTGGGGAAACAGCGCGGTGAAGAAGAGGATGCTCTTCGGGTTGGTCATCGCCACCAGCAGGCCCTGGCGGAACAGCGCGGCGTTGCTTTTGCCGGGCTGTTGCGACTGCTCCGACGGGTTCGGCAAGGGCGCGTCGAACATCGAGGTCTTGCTGGTCCACTGGCGCCAGCCGAGGTAAACCAGGTAAACCGCGCCCACGGTTTTGAGCACCGCGAACAGCCAGGCCGAGGTGTGCAGCAAGGTGCCCAGGCCCGCCATCGCCGCGGCCGAGACCGAGAACACGCCCAGCACGTTGCCGCTGGAACTCCACGCCGTCTTGCGCGGGCCCCAGGCCACGGCGTTCGAGACGGCGAGCAGGATACCCGGCCCCGGGCTCAGCGCGGTGACCAGCGAAATGGTGATGAACAAAAGCCAGGCGGAGGTGGTCATGGGTACGGGCGAAAGAGGGGAGGAGTGAGTATCGAATTTACCTTGCCCGGCTTAAACCGGTTTGGCGCTGCGGTATCGGCCACGCAGAGCCCGGGTGATTCCTGGAAAGCGGCTGAAGAAGGCCATGGCCGCCGAAAGCAGCGTTTCCCACTGGGGCGCGCGGGCCGGCTGGCTCAGGATGCAGGCCGCGCCGCCGTGCTGGGCGGTCACCGTGATCCAGCCGTCCTGGTGGACGGTGTGCGACTGCCCCGCCTCCAGCACCGCGTCGCTGCACACCACCTGCTCGCCCAGCCAGCGCGGCGCGCCCGTCACCAGCAGCGTGCCCGAGCTGCTGATCAGCGCACTGCCGGCTTTGCTGTGGAAGAACAGGGATTCACCGGCATCGAGGTCCAGGCGGCGGGAGGCGAGGTGTTTCATGGCGGCTCCATTCAGGGTTGGGCGAATCGGGGAAGGCATGCCGCAAGGTTAAGGAAAGCCACGGATTCCCGACAGATGCACCTGGGGCCTTTCTGTATCGGTACAGAAAGCCTTTTCTCCATCTGTTATGGTCTGGTTTCGCCTTATCTGTGGCTGTGTGGCGGCAGCCCCTTCACGGATCATTCAAGCCATGGACGTGCAAACCTTGACCCAAGCTTCGGCGCAACAACCGCTTTACCTGCGGCTTTCCAGCCACTACCGGCAAGCCATCCAGTCGGGCGTGCTGATGCCCGGCGAACGCATGCCTTCCGTCAGGGCGCTGACGCGGCTGCACCAGGTCAGCCTGTCCACCGCGGTGGAGGCCTGCCATACGCTGGAGGACGAAGGCCTGCTCGAAGCGCGGCCGCGCTCGGGCTACTTTGTGCTCAAGCGGCGGCGCACCGACCTGCAGCCGCCCAGCGAGCCCGAGTTCGGCCGCAAGCTGGACCCGGCCCAGTACGTCGGCATCCACGACCGTGTCTCCGACTTTGTCGCCAAGTGCGACTTCTACCCGCTGGTCACCAACCTCGCGGGCACCTACGGCTCACCCGAGATGTACCCCGCCGAGGCGCTCAAAAACGCCGCCACGCGAACCCTGCGCAAGCATCCGCACCTGCTGGTGACGGCGCCCGATTTCCTGCACGATTCGCCCCTCAATGCCGTGCTGGCCAAACGTGCGCTGGAGGCCGGCATGCAGCTGTCGCCCGAAGACATCCTGGTGACGCACGGCTGCATAGAGGCGCTCAACATCGCCCTGCGCGCGGTCGCGCAGCCTGGCGACACCGTCGCGGTGGAATCCCCGACCTATCACGGCCTCCTGCAAATCCTGGAAAGCCTGGGTTTGCGCGCGCTGGAAATCCCCACCAGCCCGCAACAGGGCATTTCCGTCGAGGCGCTGGACCTGGCCCTGCGCACGCACGACAGGGTGCGCGCGGTGGTGGTCATGCCCAATTTCCACAACCCGCTGGGCAGCGTGATGCCCGACAGCGAAAAAGAAAAGCTGGTGCGCCTGTGCGAGCGCCAGCAGGTCGCGCTGATCGAAGACGACACCTACGGCGCGATGGGTCCCGACGACGTGCCCCTCAAGGCCGCCAAGGCCTGGGACAACAGCGGCTCGGTGATTTATTGTGCCTCGCTGCGCAAGACTTTGGCGCCCGGCCTGCGCCTGGGCTGGATCGCCGGCGGCCGCTGGCAGGCCCGTATCCAGATGCTCAAGTACGCGCAAAGCCGCGCCAATGAGACCCTGGCCCAGCACGCCGTGGCCGAGTTCATGGCCTCCAGCGCCTATGACCGCCACATGGCCAGGCTGCGCCGTTTGCTCAATGCCCAGCGTGAGCAGATGGCCGAGGCCATCGCCGCGCATTTCCCGGCCGGCACCCGGCTGTCGGTGCCCCGGGGCAGCATGATGTTATGGGTGGAAATGCCGGCCGGCACCTCGGCGCAAGCCGTGTTCGACACCGCCATCAAGCAGGGCATACGCGTCGCACCGGGCTCGATGTTCTCCAACTCAAACCGCTTCGATAATTTCCTGCGCATCAGCAGTGGCGCGCCCTTTACCAGCCAGGCCAATGAGGCCTTGCGCACGCTGGCGGCCATCGTCTCGGCCGAAGCCGCGAAGGGCTGAAAAAAGGCTAGTGCGCTGCCGCGTGGCTGCGCTTGACGAAGAACAAACCCGCGCCGACAGCCATCAGCATGCCGCCGAACACCCGGTTCTGCAGCTTGATGGCGCGCGCATTCTTGAACAGCTTTTGCAGCCGGCTGGCCGCGAAGGCATAACCGTGCATCACCACGGTGTCCACCGCCACGGTCGTCAGCGCCATCACCAGCAGCTGCGGCCACAGGGGCCGGCTGGGGCTGATGAACTGCGGCAGCACTGCCACCATGAACAGAATGCCCTTGGGGTTGGTCACGTTGGTCAGCAGCCCGGTGAAGAAACGCCGCTTGGCCGACAGGCCGTTGGCATCCGCAGGTCCGGCCTCATCGCCCGCCGCAATCCCGTTGGACGAACGCCACTGCGCCCAGCCGATGTAGATGAGGTAGGCCGCGCCCAGGATTTTCACAACGCTGAAAGCCAGCTCAGACGCCACCAGCAGCGACCCCACACCCGCACCCGCCACCAGCAGGATGACCACCAGCCCAAACTGCAGGCCCGCAATCGTCGCGCGCGTGCGCCGCATGCCAAAACTCAGCCCATGGCTCATGGCCAGCACGGCGCCCGAGCCGGGGGACAGCGCGATCAGGATGGAGGCGAGGAAGTAGGCGGTCCAGGTGTCGAGGGCCATTTTTGAAGTACGGAAATAGGGAAGGGAGAGTGCGGAACGCCTGCCATCCTACAGGGGACTGGATAAGGCCGCAGGTATCATGCCCGGATGGCTTCCAAGGCATACGGGCATCCTCGACTCACGCAAACAGGCCGTGCGGCGCAGCAGTGGGTGATTGAGTGGTGGCGACTGGTGCACCTGGGGGCGCTGATCCTGGTGCTGACCTTGTCGCCTTCGAGTTACAGCCCGCAAAGCCGCGCGATTCTTTCGCGGCACATCTACATCAACACCGCGCCCATCCTGTTGTGGTTCACCGTGCTGTGTGCGCTGGTGACCGTGGTGCTGACGCGCATCGTGCTGGTGACGGCGCTCAGTTACGGGCTTTCGCAGTACGCGCTGCAGGTGGTGATCCGGGTGCTGGTGCTGGAGCTGATTCCGCTGACGGCGGCGTTGTTTGTGGCGCTGCGTTGCACGATTCCCGACGGCGCCGAACTGACGGCCATGCAGGCCAGCGGCGAGCTGGACGAAATGCGGCGGCGCGGCGTGGAGCCGGTGCGGCGCGAGGTGCTGCCGCGTGTGGTGGCGGGCATGTTCTCGGGCATCACGCTGGCGGCGCTCAGCTGCGTGGTGGCGCTGGTGGTGGCCTATATCGCGTCCTACGGCTTTGCGCTGTCGGGCCTGCCGGCCTATACGCGGCTCTTTGGCCAGGTGTTCAGCCCGGCGGTCACGCTGATCTTTGTGCTCAAGACCCTGTTTTTCTGCCTGGCCGTGTCGCTGATTCCCATGGCCTCGGCGCTGTACGGCATGTCGGAAGCCAGCGTGCGCACCAGTGCCGAGATGCGCGGGCTGGTGCGCATGTTCGCGGTGATCTTGCTGATCGAAGTGGCTTCGCTGGTCGGCAATTACTATTGACCTCACAAAAAAGTACACCCCATGAGTTCAACCCAAGACAATCCCAACCCGTCACCGCCGCCCGGCCGGCCGGACCCGCTGCAGCCTTCGCGCGAGACGGAGTCCTCGCCGGCCGAAATCGCCAACCTGGAGTTCAAGGCCAGGCTGCTGCTGCTCTTCATGCTGCTGCTGGTGTGCGGCTCGGCCCTGTACGTGATGTATGCGCGCGGCGCGTTTGAATCCACCCAGCGCCTGGTGCTGATCGCCGACGACTCCGAAGGCGTGGTGGTCGGCATGGACCTGACCTTCTCGGGTTTCCCGATAGGCCGCGTCAAGCGCATCGAACTGGCGGAAGACGGCAAGGCCCGCATCCTGGTGGACGTGGCCGCCAAGGACGCCCACTGGCTGCGCACCTCCAGCGTCTTCACGCTGGTGCGGGGCCTGGTGGGCGGCACCAACATCCGCGCCTATACCGGGTTGCTGAACGACCCGCCGTTGCCCGAGGGCGCGGAGCGCACGGTGCTGTTGGGCGATGCCGGCGCCGAGGTGCCCAAGGTGATCGCCGCCGCCAAGGACCTGATCGAAAACCTCAACACGTTGACCGGCAGCGGCGGCGCGGTGGGCACCAGCCTGGCCAACCTGCAGACGCTGACCGAGCGCCTCAACGGCCCGGGCGGCGCGCTCACGGTGCTGCTGGGCAGCGAGGCCGAGGCGAAGAAGTTCGCCGCCACGCTGGACCGCACGAATTCGCTGCTCGCCCGGCTGGATACGCTGGCGGCAAAGACGGACACCCAGGTGTTCGGCGACAAGGGCCTGATGCCCGAAACCCGCGCGACCGTGGTGCAGCTTAATGCCATGCTGGGCGAGGCGCGCACCAGCCTCAAGAAGGTCGATGCACTGCTGCAGGACGCCCAGGCCGTTACGCGCAACGCCAAGGTGGCCACCGACGACCTGGGCGCGCTGCGCGCCGACGTCGAGGCCAGCCTGCGCAAGGTGGAAGGCCTGATCAACGAAATCAGCCGCAAATGGCCATTTGCCAAGGGCGCGAGCGAGGCGGAGATGAAACTGCCATGAACACCACCGCCCTGAAACCCGCCATATTGTTGCTGACCGCCGGGCTGCTGGCAGCTTGCTCCAGCGGCCCGCGCGCGCCGGACTGGCAGCTTGAAGCCAAGGGCTCGATGGACCGTTCCGTCGCCGCCTATATGGAAGGTAACAGCCGCGTGGAGATGGCGGAGCTGGAACGCGCGCGCGGCCAGCTTACGCGATCCGGTCGCGCTGATCTGCTGGCCACGGCCGAGTTGCTGCACTGCGCTACACGCGTTGCCAGCCTGGTGCTGGACGAGCCCTGCAGCGCCTTTGAAAAATTGCGCCCCGACGCCACCGAGGCCCAGCGTGCCTACGCCGATTACCTCAAGGGCCAGGTGCAGCCGCAGGCTGTTGCGCTGCTGCCCGAAGCCCAGCGCAGCGCCGCGGCCGGTAACGCGGGCGCACTGGCCGGCATCACCGACCCGCTGTCGAAACTGGTGGCGGCCGGTGTGTTGCTGCAAACCGGCAAGGCAGACCCGGCGGTGATCAGCCAGGCGATAGGGACCGCATCGGCCCAGGGCTGGCGGCGCCCGCTGCTGGCCTGGCTGGGCGTGGAGCTGCGCCGGGCGGAGCAGGGCGGCAACACGGCCGAAGCCGACCGCCTTCGCCGCCGCATCGCGCTGACGCAAAACGCGCCTGCGCCCGTGACGCCATGAGGGATGCACTGTGAGTTACCGGCTCAGGCTGTATGCCTACGAAGACGCGTCGGAAGGCGAATTGCAGGCGGCCGAGCAGCGCTTCCGCACGGCGCTGGAGGCCACGTTGGGCCATGAAAGCCTGGTGCTGCCGGTGTACACGGCCTATATGCGGCTGCTGGCCACCTATGGCGAGGCGCCCGGGGAAGACGTGTTGTCCCCTGAGGAGCTGGAGGTGTTCAGCCAGTGGCAGGCGGCGGAACTGGCCGCCGTGACCGCGGCGCTGGGACCGAATCGTTATATGGGGGATGCGCAGTTCGAGATCCGGCCGGCTTAGGGCCTGCCAGCAACCTCCCTTGGAATCTTGCTCCCTCTCCCTCTGGGAGAGGGCAGGGGTGAGGGCAGCGGCCTATGGATGAGCCGGTGCGACTTTTATTGCCGCTAGCCCTCACCCCAACCCTCTCCCAGGGGGGAGAGGGGGTAAAACGGGGGAGCTGGTTCCTGGCTTCTGGAGCGCCTCAGGGCGAGCGGCTGAGCCGCGGCGAGGCCAGTGCCTGCAACTGGTCGGAAATCGCGGTGTCGACAGCAGCCAGCTGCTTGAGCAGCTGCGCTTTTTCAAGCGCGGCATGCAGCTGGCGCAAATCCTTGCTGCTGGTGGTTGCCTTGATCTGGGCGAGCGCCGCCGTGGTGTTGCCGGTTTTAAGCACCGCCAGCATTTTGCTGACCCATTCGCTGGTCGCAGGTCGTTTCTGGTTCATGGGGCATTGTAGGGTTGCCCTGCAAAACAACAACGCCGCCATGGCGGGGCTTGACCTTGAGTGCACTCAAGGTTTTCCAATTCCTTCAAGCCCTCGCAAATTGCCGGGCCCCACACCCGGTGTGACGGGCATCCAGGGAGCTTCCCCATGAGCACAACATCTACCACCACCACCGACGCCAACAGGCAGCGCATGCGCCAGGTCATGGCCGAACTCGACAAAGGCAACGGCAAGCCTTTTGTCGACGCAATGGCCGACGATTTTTCATGGACCATCCCGGGCGACACGCCCTGGTCGCGCACCTACAGCGGCAAGCAGGTGGTCCTTGGCGAACTGTTGCGGCCGCTGTATGCCCAGTTCGCCACGCCTTACGTCAGCACCACGCGCCGCGTGATGGCCGACGGCGACATGGTCATCATTGAATTTGAAGGCCGGGTCACCACCAAGGCCGGCAAGGCCTATAACAACCGCTATTGCTACGTCTGCCGCATGGAGGGCGGGCAGATGAAGGAACTCATGGAGTACTTCGACACGGCGCTGGTCAGTGCAGCGCTCGAGGCGCCTTCATCTCCGGCCCTTGCCGCCTGAGCGACAACTTCATACAGTGATGCATGGCTGAAACCTTCATGATCGGGCAACTCGCCGCGCGCACCGGGCGCAGCGTGCACACCATACGCTGGTACGAGGCGCAGGGCCTGATCCCCGGCGTGGCACGCGACGGCGGGCGCCGCCGGGTGTACGGCGAGTTGCACATCAGCTGGCTGGACCTGATGGACAGGTTGCGGCGCACCGGCATGTCGATCGCCGAAATGCGCGAGTACACGGCGCTGGTCAAACAGGGCAGCAACACGCTGGCCAGGCGGCAGGCGCTGCTGTCGGCGCACCGCGAGCAGGTCAAGGACATGATTGCCGAGTGGCAGCTGGCGCTCAAGCTGCTGGACAGCAAGATCGATTTTTATGACGAGTGGGTCGCTTCGGGCAAACGGCCGGCGGTGAAGGTTCCGGAGCGCGCGGGCGCCGCGCTCAAATCCCGGCCCAAGGAGAAAACGCGGCGGACCGTGAAGGTTTAGGCCGCCGGGGAACCCAGCGCCTCCAGCAGCAAACGCAAGCCGGCCAGCGCCGATTCGCCGCCTTCGATCTGCGCCCGCACGATGGCGCCGTCAACGGCCAGCGCCGCCGCGCCGGCGCCGGCTTGCTGGCCTGGGCCGGCGGGCAGCAGGCCGGCAATCACCTGTTCCATGTCCCGTTTGTGGTTTTGCACGATGTGCGTCACCTCGGGCTGCGAGGCGCCGACTTCGGCAATGGCATTGATAAAAGCGCAGCCGCGAAACAGCGGGTCGGCAAACCATTCAGCCAGCGTGGGCACCAGCGGCGCCAGGCCGCCGCCCGCCACCGCGCCGTGCCGCCCCAGCGCATCGACAAACCAGGCCATCCAGCGCTCGTGCCGGTAGTCCAGGAAGGTGCGGATCAGTTCGTCCTTGCTGGGAAAGCAGCGGTAGAAGGTGAGTTTGGCCACGCCGGACTCGGCAATGATGCGGTCAATGCCGGTGGCGCGCAGGCCGTCGCGGTAAAAAAGGTCGTGCGCGGTGAGCAGGATGCGCTCGCGCGGGGAAGGGGCTGGAAGGTCCATTCGGGTGATTGTAGACAGACTTGTCTACCTGTGCCAGAATTCCCGCATGTAGACAAACCTGTCTACCGTTTTCCCCTCCCTTCATTCAAAGGACAAAACCATGGAAACCCGGCCACCCCTCCCGCCTTTCACCCCCGAAACCGCCGCGCAGAAAGTCCGCGCCGCCGAAGACGGCTGGAACACGCGCGACCCGCAGCGCGTGTCGATGGCTTACACGGCGCAAAGCCGCTGGCGCAACCGCGCCGAGTTCATCACCGGCCGCGAGGAAATCGTGGGCCTGCTGTCGCGCAAATGGGCGCGCGAGCTGGACTACCGCCTCATCAAGGAACTGTGGGCCTTTGCCGGCAACCGCATTGCCGTGCGTTTTGCCTACGAGTGGCATGACGATGCGGGCAACTGGTTCCGCTCTTACGGCAATGAGAACTGGGAGTTCGACGAAAACGGCCTGATGGCGGTGCGCCACGCAAGCATCAACGACCTGCCGATCAAGGAAGCCGACCGCAAATTCCACTGGCCGCTGGGCCGCCGTCCCGACGACCATCCCAGCCTGAGCGACCTGGGGATGTAGGGGTTTTGTGCACGGGCTGTAAAATCCGGGTCCCCCATGCGCACCGTGTTGTTTGAAGGCGGTGCGTGACCCTGATGAATATGCCCCCGGCCTCCGGCGGGCAACTGACCCGAGTGACAGCGCTTTGACCGACTCCCACACCCCGCCGGCCGGCCCGGACCACGAATCCCCCCACGACGAACAGCCCACCCTCCAGGAGCCGCGGCTTTGGCGCGGCGACGGCTGGACGGCCAAAGTCATCAAGAACGAAGACGACGACGGCTGGGCCGTCGCGATGATCAAGGACGGCGAGCCCGAGCCCGCGCTGGTCGGCCCCTGGACCATGGGCCGCGACAAGAAAAATCCCAAGCCGCTGGATGGCCCGGCCTTCAGCACGCTGGTCAAGACCGCTTCGGAATTTGTCCGCCGGCATGAGCAGCAACTGCACGCCACGCTGCACCAAAGCATCACGGTGACGGCCGGCGCGGCGCGCGTCACCGTTTCGCTGGACATCGTTCCCGACGAGGACAACCCGCACGGCCTGCTCAGCGCCGCCGACGAAACCGGCGAGCCGCTGGCGCAGGTGCGCGTGGCGCCGTCCTTCAAGCTCAACCGCGCCAGCGCCGTCGCCTGGGCAGAGAACGGCTTCGCCAAGCCGGCAGGCCGGTGAGCGCCGCCCCGGCCTGCGGGATCGACTTCGGCACCTCCAACTCGACGGCGGGCTGGAGCCGGCCCGGGCTGCCCGCGCTGCTGCCGCTGGAAGGCGGCAAGGCCACGCTGCCTTCGGTGGTGTTCTTCCATGCCGAGGACGAACACGTGAGCTACGGCCGCGCCGCGCTGGCCGATTACCTGGCGGGCTACGAAGGGCGGCTGATGCGCTCGCTCAAAAGCCTGCTGGGCACGTCCATGATCGACGACCACACCGAGGTCGCCGGCCGCGCGCTGCCGTTTCGTGTGCTGCTGGCGCAGTTCATCGGCGAGCTCAAGCACCGCGCTGAAAAAGCCGCGGACCAGCCATTTACCCGCGCGGTGCTGGGCCGCCCGGTGTTCTTTGTGGACGACGACGCCGCGGCCGACAAGAAAGCCGAAAACACCCTGGCCGAGATCGCCCATGCGGTCGGCCTGAAAGACATCGCATTCCAGTACGAACCGATCGCCGCGGCCTTCGACTACGAGTCGCAGATCCGGCGCGAAGAACTGGTGCTGGTGGTGGACATAGGCGGCGGCACGTCCGACTTCGCGCTGGTGCGCCTGTCGCCCGAGCGCGCGAAAAAAGCCGAGCGCCGCGACGACATCCTGGCCAGCGGCGGCGTGCACATAGGCGGCACTGACTTCGACAAATACCTGAGCCTGGCCAGCGTCATGCCCACGCTGGGCTTGGGCAGCCGGCTGGTGAGCGGGCTGGAAGTGCCCTCGGCCCAGTATTTCAACCTGGCGACCTGGCACACCATCAACCAGGTCTACAGCAAGAAGTCCTGGACGCAGATCAGCGACATCCGCCGCGGCGCGGTCGACAAGGACAAGCTGGACCGGCTGCAGAACCTGGTGCGCGAGCGCGCCGGCCACTGGCTCGCGATGCAGGTCGAGGCGGCCAAGATCGCGCTGTCCGATGCGCCTGAGGCCGTCATGGACCTGGGGCGCATCGCGCCGGGCGAGACACTTACCCTGCACCGGCCCGATTTTGACGGCGCCATCGGCGAGCTGGTGGACACGGTGTCGCGCACCGTCATGGCGCTGCTCAAGGATGCCGGCGTGAGCGGGGACGAGATCGACACGGTGTTCTTCACCGGCGGCTCCAGCGGCGTGCCCTTGCTGCGCGAGCAGATCTCCGCGCTGCTGCCGCAGGCCCGCAGTGTGGAAGGCGACCGCTTCGGCAGCATCGGCGCCGGGCTGGCGCTGGACGCGGTGCGCAAGTTCGGCTGAGGGCTTCTTGCTCCCTCTCCCAGAGGAAGAGGGGACAAAACTGTTTTTGCGGCTTCGGCCTACAGCCCAGCGGTGGCAAGGCGCGCGATGGCACGCTACGATGGCTCGGCCCAGCCCATCGCTTGCCAACCGAACCCGCCTTCATGCCCCCTCGCCTCCGCACCTCAGCCTTTCCTGTCTTGCCGAGGCCTGCGAAGCTGGTGATGTTCCTGGCGCCCTGGCTCAGCGCCGCGGCGCTGGCCCAATCGCTCGCGCCGGTCACCGTCACCGCCACCCGCACCGAACTTCCTCCTTTCGAGGTGCCGGCGTCAGTCGACGTCATTGATGGCGAGCGGCTTCGGGCCGACGGCCGGGCGCAACTGAATCTTTCCGAAAGCCTGGCGCTCACACCCGGCGTGCTGGCGCGCGACCGGCAGAACCAGGCGCAGGACCTGCAGCTCTCGGTGCGCGGCTTCGGCGCGCGTTCCACCTTCGGCGTGCGCGGGGTTCGCATTTATGTCGACGGCATCCCGGCCACCATGCCCGACGGGCAAGGCCAGCTCTCGCACGTCGACCTGGGCTCGGCCAGCCGGGTGGAGGTGCTGCGCGGGCCGTTTTCCGCGCTCTACGGCAACTCGTCGGGCGGCGTTGTGCAGGTCTTCACCGAAGAGGGGCAGGGCCCTTTCACGATGACGCCCAGCCTGGCCTGGGGCAGCGACGGTTTTTACCGAAACGGCCTGAAAGCCACAGGCAGCACCGGTTCACTGGGCTACACCCTGAACGCCAGCCGCTTCGGCGGCGACGGGTTCCGCGCGTACAGCGCGGCGCAGCGCGAGCTGGCCAATGCGCGCCTCGACTGGCGGCTGGCCAACGACGGGCAACTCACGCTGGTGGCCAACCACGTGGACCTGCGCGCCGACGACCCGTTGGGCCTGAGCCGCGCGCAGTTCGATACCGCGCCGCAAAGCGCCGATCCTTCGGCCACCCAATTCAATACGCGCAAAACCGTGCGCCAGACGCAGCTGGGCCTGGTCTACGAGCAGCCGCTGGGCGGCGGCAACCGGCTGCGGGCCATGGTCTACCAGGGCCAGCGCGCCACGGTGCAATACCAGGCGATTCCGGTGGCGGCGCAACTCAGCCCGCTGCATCCAGGCGGCGTGATCGACCTGAACCGTTCCTATGGCGGCGCGGACGTGCGCGTGACCGCACAGGCCCACCTCGGCGAGCTGCCGCTGGAACTGGTGGCGGGCCTGGCCTATGACAGCCTGCGTGAACGCCGCCTGGGCTACCAGAACTTCAGCGGCGCCACCCTGGGTGTGCAGGGCGCCTTGCGCCGCGACGAGGACAACCGCGTCAGCAGTCTGGACCCATATGCCCAGGCCACCCTCAAGCTTTCGCCGCGCTGGACGCTGCACGCGGGCCTGCGCCGCAGCACGGTGCGCTTCGACTCGGCCGACCACTATGTGGCGGGCCCCAACGGCGACGACAGCGGCAGCGCGCGTTACAGCGCCACCTTGCCCGTGGCGGGCCTGCTGTATGCACCCGCCGACAACCTGCGCCTGTACGCCACGGCCGGCAAGGGCTTTGAAACCCCGACCCTCAACGAAACCGCCTACCGCGCCGATGGTTCGACCGGGCTCAACCTGGGCTTGAAGCCTTCGCGCAGCAACAACCTGGAGGCGGGCGCCAAATGGCGCACGCCGACCGGCGCATCCACCCGGCTGGAATGGAGCGCTGCCGTCTTCCAGACCGCCACGCAGGACGAAATCGTGAGCCAGACCAATGTGGGCGGGCGCAGCACTTTCCAGAATGCGGGCGCGACCCGGCGCCGCGGGCTGGAGCTGGCCTCCAGCCTGGACTTGCCCGGCAACTGGCTGGTGCAGCTTTCCTACACCTGGCTGGATGCGCGTTACCGCGATGCGTTTTTGACCTGCGCGGCCACGCCCTGCGCCACGCCGAATGTGGCCGTGCCTGCCGGCAACCGCATTCCCGGCATTGCGCGCACGGCCCTGGCGCTGGAAGCCGGCTGGCGCCCGGCGCGGGGATGGCGCGGGGGTGTGGAGGCGCGCTATCTGGGCAAGGTGCCTGTCAACGACCTCAATTCGGACGCGGCCGCTTCGTTTGCCGTCGCGGCGGCGCATGTGGGCTACGCCGTAGAGGCCTCCGGCTGGAAGCTGCTGGGCACGCTGCGGCTGGACAACCTGCTCGACAAAAAGTACGCGGGCTCCGTCATCGTGAATGAGGGCAATGGCCGTTACTTCGAGCCCGCCGCGGGACGGACCTGGCTGCTGTCGCTGACGGGCAGCTACGCGTTTTAGTGCCTTCCGCTGCGGCTTAAGCCCGAACAAAGTTTATAAAACTATCTTTTTCGTTATAAAAGATAGTTTTATATGTAAAATGAGTGAGGAAATCGATACAATACCATTGTTGATACTTAAAACGATATTTTTATATCTATGAAAACACTCTCTGCCATCGCCAACCATCTGGAAGATGAGCGGCGGCGTTTGATGCTGGACTACCAGGCCCTGGCCGAAAGAACGGGCCTCACACCGCTGTCCGTGCGCAACATCCTGCAGGGCCGGACCGCGCCGCGCGTCACCACGCTGATGGCCATCGCCGACCAACTGGGCCTGGAGCTGCTGCTACTGCCCAAGGTCGTGGCAACGGGCTTGCAGGCCCACAGCGTTGAAGAGCCCGCGCCGCCCGCCTTGTCGCGGGTGGACCGCATCGTGGCGGAGACCTCGCAGCTCGCCGCCGCCGCGGCCGGCGGAAAGAAAACCAAAGGCGTTTGACGATGAACGTCCTGGCGCTCGATATCTACCTGGGGCCTTTGCGCGCGGGGCTGCTGTTCCAGTACGGTACGGGCGGCACGGCGCTCACGCGCTTCATCCCTGACGAGGCCTTCTGGTCCAACCCGGCATCGCCGGTGTTTTCCTGGTCCGCCACGGACGACGATGCGCAGCGCCGCGAAATCTTCTGGCGCAGCTACGTCAACACCCCCTTCTTCAATGCCGAAGGCGGGCGCCTGCCGGCCTTCTTCCAGAACCTGCTGCCCGAAGGTCCGCTGCGCCGCCACCTCGAGCAACTGCGCGGCTGCGGGCCCAACGACCACTTCGACATGCTGGCCGCCTGCGGCACCGATCTGCCGGGCAATGTCTACGCCTACCCGGCGCATCTCGACACCCAGGCGCTGGCCGGTGTGGTCACCCAGCACCATGACGCGCTCGAGATGACCGTCAGCGCCGACCCTTTGCCCGACGCGACGTCTCTGTCCGGCGTGCAGCCCAAGCTGGCGCTGGTGCAGCAGCAGGGCCGCTATGTGGCGCGCACCCGCGACGCGCAGGGCACACACATCATCGCCAAGCTGCCCACGGCGGAGTTCGCGCTCTTGCCCGAGGTGGAAGAGCTGTCGCTGCGTCTGGCGCAGGCCGCGGGCGTGGACGTCTGCGAAGCCTGGCTGGCGCCCATGAACGAGATCGTGGCCGAGCAGCCTTTTGTGCTCGGTGAAAGCCGGCACTTCCTGGCCGTCAAACGCTTTGACCGCACCTCCCAGGGGCATATCCACTGCGAAGATTTCGCACAGATCCTGCGCATCCAGCCCGAAGAAAAATACACCCATCCGGCCGCCAGCTACGCCGCCATGGCCAGGACGCTGCGCGAGGGCATGAGCCTGCCGGCCCGGCAAGCCGAAGGCGCGGCGGAAGAGTTGATACGCCGTGTGATGGTCAACGAAATGCTGGGCAACTACGACGCCCACGTCAAGAATTTCGGCGTGCTTTACCGCGACGGCCGCACGCCCGAGCTGTCGCCCGCCTATGACGTGGTGGCCTATGCGGCCTACCTGGGCGGGCGCGGCCATGCATTGCGCTTTGTGCCCGGCGGTGAAAAGCAGGCCAGGCTCACGGCCCAGACCCTGCGCAGTTTCTGCAACGCCACCGGCATGTTTGAAACGCGCGTGCGCGGCGTGCTCAATGAGGCGGTGGGCAAGGCCTGCGAGTCGTGGCCGGAGATGATTGCCGCCAGCGGCTTGCTGGAGCGGCAAAAGCAGAACCTGCTCAAGCATTTCGAGGCCTGCGACGCGGTGCTCAGCTGGCGGGCCCGGCGCGCAGCGGGGGCCAGGCGCCGGGCGCAAAGCGCCGGGGCCTGACTGATTAACTGAGAAACTGCTGCGGGCTTGCCGGCTCTGCCTTTGATTGCCTTGCTTGCAATTCCTTCAACCAGGCTTCCAGGTCCTCCGATCCGCCGACTCTCTTGCCGCCCGCAAACACCTGCGGCGCCGTGCCCGCGCCCGCCACGGCCTGCAGTGTGCCGGTCGTGATGCCGTGGCCCAGCGTGATTTCTTCATACGCCAGCCCGGCTTCGTCCAGCATGGCCCGGGCTTTGGCGCAAAACGGGCAGCCCGGTTTGCTGAAGAGGGTAATGGGATCGGGCGCCACGGCGTCCGGCGCCACGTACTTGAGCATGGTGTCTGCATCCGACACCTCAAACGGGTCACCGTCCTTGTCGGGCTCGATGAACATCTTCTCGATCACGCCGTCGCGCACCAGCATCGAGTAGCGCCAGGAGCGCTTGCCGAAGCCCAGGTCGCTCTTGTCGACCAGCATGCCCATGCCCTTGGAGAAATCACCATTGCCGTCGGGAATCATGGTGATGTTGCCGGCCTCCTGCGCCTTGGCCCATTCGTTCATCACAAAGGCATCGTTCACCGAAAAACACACCACGTCGTCGATGCCGTGGGCCTTGAAGGTCTTGACCAGCGCATTGAAGCGCGGAAGGTGGGTGGACGAACAGGTGGGCGTGTAGGCGCCGGGCAATGAGAACACCACGACGTTCTTGCCGGCGAACAGGTCGGCGGTTTTGACGTCGACCCACTGTTCGTTCTGGCGTGTCTTGAAGGTGACGTCGGGGACGCGTTGTCCCTCGTTGTTGGAGAGCATGGGAAGTCCTTTTGGTGAAGCGCTGTAGCCGTGGATGGCGGTTCGCGCCCGTGCATTGATTGTGGGGACCGTTGCACGCTCAAAGCTGTCGGACGGCGACGACATTGCTGTAGGGCAATCCCACCTGCGGGGCCGCGCCGGCACCGTCAGGCCGGGCCGGTTTCCGCCCACAGCGCCGGCACGGCCCGCATTCCAGAATCTCCGGACGCCCGCGGCTTGCCGGGCGATGGAGGATCTTCATGCCCGAAGGACCGTCAATTCAAATTCTCAGGGAGCAGGCCGCCGGCTTTGCCGGCAAGGTCGTGCGGCGCGCCGGCGGCAACAGCCGCATCGACACGGCGCGGCTGGTGGGCCGGCGCCTGGTGGCCGTGCGCAGCTGGGGCAAACATTTCCTGCTCGAGTTCGAAGGCTTCGCCATCCGCATCCATTTGCTGATGTTCGGCAGCTACCGCATCAACGAGGCCAAGGAGGACGCCACGCCCAGGCTCAGCCTGGGCTTCACCGGCGGCAAGGAACTGAACTTCTACACCTGTTCCGTGCGCTACATCGAAGAGCCGCTGGACGCCGTGTACGACTGGAGCGCCGACGTGCTCTCCGACGCCTGGGACGCCGCGGCCGCCCGCAAGAAGCTGCGCGCCATGCCCGACACCCTGGTCTGCGACGCGCTGCTGGACCAGACGGTGTTCTCCGGCGTCGGCAACATCATCAAGAACGAGGTGCTGTTTCGCATCCGCGTCCACCCCTTGTCCACCGTGGGCGCCTTGCCCGCGCCCAAGCTGCGGGAGCTGGTGGCCCAGGCGCGGCAGTACAGCTTTGATTTCCTCGCCTGGAAGAAAGCCTTTGTGCTCAAGCAGCACTGGCTGGCCCACACCAAAACCATTTGCCCGCGCTGCGACATTCCCTTTGTCAGAGCCCACCTGGGCAAGACCCGGAGGCGCAGCTTCTTCTGCGAAAACTGCCAGCACCGCTACGAAGCGCCGTTTGAGTTCAGCCAGGGCTTGAGCCGGCGGGCGGCATGACAAAATGCGGGGTTCTTAACCCCAGCTGGAGCTCCGCATGAACTTTGCGCCCGACCTCACCACGGTCACCCACGGCATCCAGCTGGCGGTGGCGCCGGTGTTTTTGCTCACGGCCGTCTCCGGCATGATCGCCGCCGTCGCCGGCCGCCTGGCCCGCATCATCGACCGCGCGCGCTTTGTGGAAAACCGGCTGGAAGCCGGCGGCGTGGAAGAGTCCCGCGCGCACCGCATGTACGCCGAACTGCGCGAACTGCGCCACCGAGGCTGGCTGGTCAACATCTGCATCGCCTTGCTGACTTTCTGCGCCATATTGATCGGCAGCACCATCATCCTGCTGTTCCTGGGCGAGACCAGCGAGTTGCCCACGCTGCGGATTGCGACGGTCTGCTTTTTGTCGGGGGTGGTTTGTTTTCTTTTGGCGTTGGTGTGTTTTTTGGGTGAGACTCTGTTGGCGACTCGTTTGCTGAAGTTTGCGGAGTTGCCTTCCCGGCCGGGGTAAATTTTTTACCGGGTCTTGCGCCGGCTTGCGCGCTTGTGGTCTTTGCATGGGCTTGCTGGCCAGGTCTCGCCCCGGCGGGCGACCCCGGCCAGCGGAAGTCAGAAAACACCCCGCCGGGAGCAACCCAAAATCAGGAGATGCCACCCCGCCTGGAAGGCAACTCCGCCTCCACCGTCGGCAAATCCACCATCACCGGCTGTCCCGGCGTGGTGCATCCCGTATCGCAACACTTCCCCGGTTGCCGGTTCTTCGTGATCGCGCGCTCCGGGTCATGCGCAACCCCGCGCTCCAGGATGCGTTCCACCAGCTCCACCTTGCTGCCGATGGGGTAGTTGCGGTAGATCTCCTGCTTCATCGCGGCCGGTGAGCCGCCGCCGTGCAGGCTGATCACGCTGTACCAGCCGCCCTGGTAGCCGGCCGTCAGGTCTTCGATGAAGCGGGCGGTTTCTATGCGCTGCTCGTAAGGCACATTGGGGTTGGCGCGCAGCACCTCCGAGAGTTTGGCGCCGGTTTCGGGGTTGTGGTCTTCGTCGGGGCCGGGCAGGGTGACGATCAGGCCGCCGCTCACATAGTGGGCGATGCGGTGCATGTCGTAAATCTTGGTGGCCAGCAGCAGCTTGCCGATGTTGGAGAACACCGGGTCGGGCATAAAGGTCTTGCTGTGTTCGTCGGCCTTGCCATACACGCTGGCCGCCACGCCGCAGGCGTAAAAACTTTCGGTGATGGTGATGAGTTCGACCATCTGCTCGCGCAAATGCGTTTCCTTGCCCGGGTCGAAGCCGTTGGCCTCGCACATCAATGCGCCCGCGCCAATCAGCAAATCGCCGAAGCCGGCGCGCGCGCCTATACAGGTGTGGCGGTGGTGGGTGGCGTAGCTGTAGGTCAGGTGGCCGGTGTGTTCCCATTCACCGGCGTAAAAAACACTGTCCCAGGGAACAAAGACCCTGTCGAACATCACCACGCCGGTGCTCTGCCCGTATTTGCGGCTGAAGAGGGCTGCGCCGTGCTCGACCTTCTCGCCGGGCCGGCCCGCGGGCCGCGCGATGATGGTGATGCCGGGTGCGTCCACCGGCACGGCGCAGCAGACGGCGAAGTCGGCGTCTTCCTGGCCCATGTTGCGGCAGGGCATGACGAGCAATTCATGCACGTAAGGCGCGCCGGTCACGATGGCCTTGGTGCCCGAGATGACGATTCCCTTGGCGTTGCGCTCGACGACGTGCACATAGCTGTCGACGTTGGCCTGCTCGTGCGGGCGTTTGCTGCGGTCGCCCTTGGCGTCGGTCATGGCGATGCCCAGGGTCAGGTCCTGGTCCTGCACGCGGTGCAGGTAGTTGAGGAAGCGGGCCGTGTGTTCGGTGCTCCCCCGGGCGTCGTCGATGCGCGCCGACACCTGGCCGATGGCGTTGAGCGCATCGTGCGTGAGGTAGCGCTGGGCACAGCCGGTTTCCTGGCAGACCAGGCGCACGGCTTCCAGCTTGTTGAGCAGGTCGCCGCTGCTGGTGTTGATGTGGCTCAGGCGGTTGACCCGCTTGCCGCTGGTGTGCTGCAGCGCCGTCATCACGGGCGCGTACTGCGGTTTGAGGGCGTAGTCGTAGGTCAGCGCGATGGCATTGATGCCGGGGCCGAAGCCGGGCTCGTCGGCCACGCTGTCGACCTGGCGGCCATCCAGGAAAATGCGCGGTTTGTAGCGGCGCAGCGACTCGCGAAAGTCGTCGCCGGACATCAGGGTGGCGGCCAGGGTGGGGGCGTTCATGGGCTTGTCTCCAGGATGGCTTTTGAATGGCTATCAAATATTTGAACAGCGTTCAAAATAAAAAACAAGCGTTAATTTTCACCAGGTTGCGAGGGCGGTCGCTCCGTTTTTCCGCTTACATTTGAACGATGCAAGCCAGACTAGACCGTCAGCAGGCCCAAAGCGATTCGCGCCGCAAGGGGGTGCTGGACGCCGCCCGCGTGGTGTTCGAGCGCCTGGGCATCGAGGGCGCCAGCATCCGCGAAATCGCCAAAGAGGCCGGTTACACCGCCGGCGCCATTTATTCCTACTTCGAGAGCAAGGAGGCGATTTACGGCGCCTTGCTGGCCGAGTCGCTGGAGCGCCTGAACACCGCGGTCGACGCTGCCGGCCAGGACCGAAGCGAGCCGGCCGAGCTGCTGGAGGCCAAGGCCGGCGCCTGGTTCGGCTTTTTCGCGGCCAACCCGCGCGACCTGGACCTGGGGTTTTACCTGGTGCAGGGCATGCGCCCGCGCGGGCTCACGGCCGAGCTGAACTTCCAGCTCAACGATCGCCTGCACGACGCGCTGCGGCCCTGCGAGGCGGCGCTGCAGGCCATGGGCCTGGGCGCCGAAGACGCCTTGCGCGAGAATACGGCCTTGTTCGCCCACGGCGTGGGCCTGCTGCTGCTCCAGCACACCGGGCGCATACGCATGTTCGGGCAAGACGCCACGCTGCTGTTTGACGCCTACCTGATCTGCCTGGTGGAGCGCCTGCAGCGCAACCCCGGCTGATCACCCTCCCTCTTTTTTTTCAGGAATTTCCCATGCTGCTCGATGCCGACGACTCCCAATTGGTGCTGGTGGACTACCAGTCCCGCCTGATGCCCTCCATCTTTGAAAGCAGCCTGGTCGTCGCCAACGCGATCAAGCTGGCCCGCATGGCCGCGCTGCTGGAAGTGCCGGTCTGGGGCACCGCCGAGAACCCCGACAAGCTGGGCCCCAACGTGCCCGAGATCCAGGCCGCCATCGCCGCCGCCGGCGGCCGCACGCTGGACAAGATGTTTTTCAGCGCCGTGGCCGACGGTTTGACGGACCTGCTGCGCCCGCCCGTGCGCCAGCAACCCGTGCGCGGCAACGCGCGCAGCCTGCCCAAACACCTGCAGAAACCGGCCGAGCCGGAGCAGGGCAGGAGCACCATCGTCATCGCCGGCTGCGAAGCCCACGTCTGCCTGATGCAAACGGCACTCGACCTGCTCGAAGAAGAGTTTGAAGTCTGGGTCGTCACCGACGCCTGCAGCTCCCGCACCGAACGCAACCGCGACGCCGCCTTTGACCGCCTGGCCGGCAACGGCGCAGAATTGGTGACGACCGAGATGGTGGCCTTTGAGTGGTTGCGTACGGCCGAGCATGAGGCTTTCAGGGATGTGCTGGGACTCATCAAGTAAGGCCGGAACCTGGCGCTTGAGTGGCTCAATGCGTTGGACGGCATGGACTGGAGTGAGATCCCGGCGTGCCGGGTTCAGGCGCCTGTTGACGTCGACCGGTATTTTTGGAAATGGACAGCAGGTCATGGACGGCCGCATCCCTGAAAAAGACTGAGAGGCGCGACCGTATGTCCTTCGCACGCACTGCATCCCTGACCGCCATGGCGATGCTGGCGTTTGCGGCCAACTCGCTGTTGTGCCGCGCGGCGCTCAAACACACGGCCATGGACGCGGCCAGCTTTACCACCTTGCGCCTGGTGTCGGGCGCGCTGATGCTTTGGCTATTGGTGAAATTCAAGTCCGGCGGAGGCACCGGGCGCGGGAGCTGGCTGTCGGGGCTGGCCCTGTTCGCCTACGCGGCGGGTTTTTCTTTTGCCTACAGCAGCTTGCCGGCCGCCAGCGGCGCCTTGCTGCTCTTTGGCGCGGTGCAGGCGACCATGGTCGCCCATGGTGTCTGGGCGGGCGAACGTTTTCGCGGCTGGCAACTGGCTGGCCTGCTGTTGGCCTTCGGTGGCTTGGTGGGTTTGCTGTTGCCCGGTCTTTCGGCGCCGCCTTTGTTGGGTGCCGCGCTGATGCTGGCGGCCGGTGTGGCTTGGGGTATTTATTCTCTGCGCGGAAGGGGGCAAGGTGACCCGGCACGGGTGACAGCGGGCAATTTTCTGCGCGCCGCGCCCATGGCTGTGGCCTTGAGCCTCCTGACGATGAGCCATGTGTCGGTGGATGGCGCCGGCGTTGCGCTGGCCCTGGCCTCGGGTGGGCTGACTTCTGCCGTGGGTTATGTGATCTGGTACGCCGCGCTGCCGGCCTTGAAGGCGAGCAGCGCCGCCACGGTGCAGCTGAGCGTGCCCGTCATCGCCGCGCTGGGCGGGGTGCTCATGCTAGGGGAAGCCATCACGCTGCGGTTGGTGCTGGCCTCTGTCGCCATCCTGGGCGGCATCGCGCTGGTCATCCTGGAGAAACGCCGGCCGTGACAAGAAGCCGGTCGCAATAAACGCCTATGCCGTTGCCGCCGGACGCTGCCAGCCCCATGATCCATGGGCAAGAGCGCGGTCGGCTATCAAAATAATCGCAAATCCTGCTGCGGATACACCTCGTCAGTCTCCTGAAAGCCCGTTATCCATAATTAAGAATTCAGTTTTCTGCTTTTTGCCGCTTTCTGATTCCCCTGGCCCGCCGCCAGGGCCATAACTATCTGGAGACATCCGTGTTCAAGTCCCTTTTGCTCAGCAAGTCCGACGCCGGCTTTTCCGCCGCCGTGACGGATACCGATGAGGCCCAGCTTCCCGCCGGCGACGTGCTGGTGGCGGTCGAGTACTCCACCCTCAATTACAAGGACGGCCTGGCCATTACCAACAAGGGGCCTGTGGTGCGCAGCTGGCCCATGGTGGCCGGCATTGACGGCGCGGGCACCGTGCTCGAATCGACCCACCCGGGCTGGAAGGCCGGCGACCGTTTTGTGCACAACGGCTGGGGTGCGGGTGAAACGCGCTGGGGCCTGATGGCCGAACGGGCGCGGTTGCAGGGCGACTGGCTGGTGAAGCTGCCGCCGGCCTTCAGCGCGCGCCAAGCCATGGCTATAGGCACCGCGGGCTACACGGCCATGCTCAGCGTGCTGGCGCTGGAGAAAAACGGCATCACGCCGGCCTCGGGAGAGGTGCTGGTCACGGGTGCCACCGGCGGCGTGGGCAGCGTGGCCGTGGCCTTGCTCGGCAAGCTGGGCTACACCGTGGTGGCCGCCACCGGCAAGGCCAGCGAAGAGGCTTATTTAAAGCAACTGGGCGCCGCCAGCGTGATTGACCGGGCCGAACTCTCTGCCCCCGGCAAGCCGCTGCAAAAAGAACGCTGGGCCGCGGTGGTGGACGCCGTGGGCTCGCACACGCTGGCCAATGCCTGCGCGCAGACGCGTTATGGCGGCGTGGTGACGGCCTGCGGCCTGGCCCAGGGCGCGGATTTCCCGGCCACGGTGATGCCTTTTATCCTGCGCGGCGTGACGCTGGCCGGCATCGACAGCGTGATGGCGCCGCTGGCGCGCCGGCAACTGGCCTGGGACAGGCTGGCGATAGACCTGGACACGGCCAAACTGGAGGCCATGGTGGAGGAGATTTCGATGGAGAGGGCGGCGGAAAAAGCCGCGGACTTGATCTTGGGCAAGGTGCGCGGCCGCATCGTCGTCAAAATCTAGACGCGAGGCCTTTCACCGTTCGCCCTGAGCTTGTCGAAGGGTTGAAGGGCTTAGCCAGGCTCAGCCCGAACGGAAACCAGAATCAAAACGGGCATAGACCCTAAAAAACGGAGACAAAAAGATGACAAGCTACGCAGACTTCTACCGCCAGTCCATAGAGCAGCCCGACGCCTTCTGGACCGAGCAGGCCAAACTCATTGACTGGCACAAGCCCTTTACCCGCGTCTGCAATGACGACAATCCGCCCTTTGTCCACTGGTTCGAAGGCGGGCAAACCAACCTGTGCCACAACGCCGTGGACAGGCACCTCACAGACCGCGCGGATCAGGCGGCGCTGATCTACGTCTCCAGCGAAACCGGCGTCGAAAAGACCTACACCTTCAAGGAGCTGCATGGGGAAGTGCAGCGCATGGCCGCCAGCCTGCTGGCCATGGGCGTGGTCAAGGGCGACCGCGTGCTGATCTACATGCCCATGATCCCGGAAGCCGCCTTTGCCATGCTGGCCTGCGCGCGCATAGGCGCCATCCACTGCGTGGTGTTCGGCGGTTTTGCCAGCGGCTCGCTGGCTTCGCGCATCGACGATGCCGCGCCCCGCGTCATCATCAGCGCCGACGCCGGCTCGCGCGGCGGCAAGGTGGTGGCGTACAAGCCCCTGCTTGACGAAGCCATCCGCCTGGCCAAGCACCAGCCCGAAGCCGTGCTGCTGGTCGACCGCGGCATGGCGCCCATGAATTTTGTGGCCGGCCGCGACCTGCATTGGGAAAACCTGCGCGCCAAGTACATGCATGCCCAGGTCCATTGCGAATGGCTGGACTCCAACGCCATCAGCTACACCATCTACACCAGCGGTACCACTGGCAAACCCAAGGGCGTGCAGCGCGACACAGGCGGCTACGCGGTGGCGCTGGCTGCCAGCATGAAACACATCTTCGACGGCCGCGCCGGCGAAACCTATTTCTCCACCAGCGACATCGGCTGGGTCGTCGGCCACAGCTACATCGTCTACGGCCCGCTGATCGCCGGCATGGCCACCATCATGTACGAGGGCCTGCCCACGCAGGGCATGGACCAGCAACCCAACGGCGCGATCTGGTGGAGCCTGGTCGAGAAATACAAGGTCACCGCGCTGTTCAGCGCGCCCACCGCAGTGCGCGTGCTCAAAAAGCAGGACCCGGCCTTGCTCAAGAAGCATGACCTTTCCAGCCTGCGCGCCTTCTACCTCGCCGGCGAGCCGCTGGACGAACCGACGGCGCGCTGGATCAGCGAAGGCCTCAACGTGCCCATCATCGACAACTACTGGCAGACCGAATCGGGCTGGCCCATCATCACCATCGCCAACGGCGTCGAAAAGAAGCCCAGCAAGTTCGGCAGCCCCGGCATCCCGATGTACGGCTACCGCGTCAAGCTGCTGCATGAGTCCACCGGCGAAGAGTTGACACAGCCCAATGAAAAAGGCGTGGTCATCATCGAAGGCCCGACGCCACCGGGCTTTATGCAAACCATCTGGAAGGACGACGCGCGCTTCGTCAACACCTACTGGAAGAGCGTGCCCGGCAAGATGGTCTACAGCACCTTCGACTGGGGCATACGCGACGAAGACGGCTATTTTTTCATCCTGGGCCGCACCGACGACGTCATCAACGTCGCCGGCCACCGCTTGGGCACGCGTGAGATCGAGGAAAGCATCTCAGGCCACGCGGGCATCGCCGAGGTGGCGGTGATCGGTGTGGCCGACGCACTCAAAGGCCAGGTGGCCATGGCCTTCGCCGTGCCCAAGGACGCCGCCGTGCTGGCCGACAGCGCCGCCGCCATGAAGCTGGAAGGCGAAATCATGAAACGCGTCGACGGCGACCTGGGCGCCGTCGCCCGGCCTTCGCGCGTGCACTTTGTGTCGGCCCTGCCCAAGACCCGCAGCGGCAAGATGCTGCGGCGCGCGATCCAGGCGGTGTGCGAGGGCCGGGACCCGGGGGATTTGACGACGATGGACGACCCGGCCGCGCTGCAGCAGATTCGGGACAAGGTGACGGGTTGAACCTTAGTAAGAGCGCACCTTTTTGCCGGTTGCCGTGCCCAGGTTGGCGGCAGCGATGGCGGCATCCAGCTTGTTTTTTGTGCTTCCTATCCTGACCGAGGAATACCAGTTCAGGTTCAGGCGCACTACCCACCACTCCACGAGCCTGCCGCGGTATCTATGCCGGCAGTATTTGATGTCTACCGACTTGATGGCTGCTGTGCGTGCCAGCAACCGCGACTCCGCCATCACGGTGCCGTAGCGTTTGTTCACAATGACATCCCGGCCGTTGGCTTTGAGGACCAGTTGAACGTCGTTTTGTTCAATGACCTCGATGGCATCTGAAAGACCGGTCGCTTCGGCAGCTTGCGACAGAAAGTCCTGGACTGAATCCCAGAGGGAAAAGAGTTTGTCGATCATGAATGGTTTTCCGCCGTAGATAAGCAGGACCGATACCGGCTCATCGGGAAGGCCCCGGCTATCTTAGGGGCTGTGCCTGTCCCTGTCTCATCCTGAGAAAACTTCTCGACACCATGTTTCAACCAAGGGTTTCTACCCGGATACCCGCCCGGGCGCAGCCGTAGCATGAACCGCGCAAGGCCTTCGGGTAGTAGCTAATGACTTTTGGGGGCCCTGCCGCATCCTGTGACAACAGCGATTGACGCGGTGACTAATTAAAAAGGGGACCCCACATGACAACAAAACTCAATATCAACGGCCGCGCCGTTTCCGTCAATGCCGAACCCGACACACCCCTCTTGTGGGTGATACGCGACGAGCTGGGTATGACCGGCACCAAGTTCGGCTGCGGCGCCGCGCTGTGCGGTGCCTGCACCGTGCACCTCAACGGCAACCCGGTGCGCTCCTGCCAGACGCCGCTGTCAGCCGCGGCGGGGCAGAAGGTGGCGACGATTGAAAGCTTATCCCGCAACAACACGCATCCGCTGCAGGTGGCGTGGATCAAGCATGACGTGCCGCAATGCGGCTATTGCCAGTCCGGCCAGCTGATGAGCGCGGCGGCGCTGCTCAAGGCCAACAAAAATCCCAGCGACGCCGACATCGACGCCGCGATGAGCGGCAACATCTGCCGATGCGGCACCTACCCGCGCATCAGGGCGGCGATCAAGGATGCCGCTTCCACCCTGCGCAGAGCCTGAGGAGAACGATCATGAATACCAACACGTTGATCGCACCGAACCGCCGCACTTTCCTCAAGACCTCGTCCGCCGTCACGGGCGGCCTGGTGATGGGGGTTAGCCTGGGCCTGCCGCTGGCCACGCAGGCCGCCGGCACCTTGTACACCCCGAATGCCTGGGTGCACATCGCCGACGACAACACCATCACGCTGATCTCGGCGCGCTCGGAGATGGGGCAGGGCGTCTACACCTCCATGCCCATGCTGATCGCGGAAGAGCTCAACGTGGACATCCGCAAGATCAAGGTCGCGATCGCGCCGCCGGGCAAGGTCTACACCAATGCCTTGCTGGGCGCGCAGATCACCGGCGGCTCGACCTCGGTGCGCGATGGCTGGGAGAAGCTGCGCATTGCCGGCGCGCAGGTGCGCATGATGCTGGTGTCGGCGGCGGCGGCGAAATGGAATGTCGATGCCGCCACGCTCAAGGCCGAGAACGGCATGGTCATTGGGCCTAAGGGCAGGAAGGCGACTTACGGTTCGCTGGCCGAGGCGGCGTCCAGGCTGCCGGTGCCGGAAAACGTGGCGCTCAAAGACCCGAAGGATTTCACCGTGGTCGGCAAGCCCACCAAACGGCTGGACACGCCGATGAAGGTCAACGGCACGGCCGAGTTCGGCATCGATGTGAAGCTGCCGGGCATGGTCTACGCCAGCCTGGAGCAATGCCCGGTGATAGGCGGCAAGCCCACCAGCTTGGACGCCAGCAAGGCCAAAGCCATGCCGGGCGTGATCGACGTGGTACAGATTCCCGACGGCGTGGCGGTGGTGGCCGACAGCTACTGGCATGCCTTCAAGGCGCGCCAGGCGCTCACGGTGCAGTGGGACGAAGGCCCGGTCGCGGCCATCAGCAATGCCAGCATGCTGGACGGCATACGCAAGGCGGCCGACAGCGGCAAGCTGATTCCCATCGTGCCGGCCAAGGGCGATGCAGCCGGCGCGATGAAGGGCGCGGCCCAAACGCTGAAGGCCGAGTACGTGTCGCCGTTGCTGGCGCATGCCACGCTGGAGCCCATGAACTTCACGGCCGACTACAAGAACGGCAAGTGCCTGCTGATAGGCCCGACGCAGTTCCAGCAGGGGGCCGAAGGCGGCGTGGCCGCGGCGCTGGGCATCAAGCCGGAAGACATCACGCTGAAAACAACCTTCCTGGGCGGCGGCTTCGGCCGGCGGCTGGAGGTGGACTTCATCGTGCAGGCGGCGCAGATCTCCAAGGCCGTGGGCAAGCCCGTCAAGCTGCTGTGGAGCCGCGAGGACGACACCACGCACGACTTCTACCGGCCCATGGCCGTCAACCAGCTCGCGGCCGGCCTGGGCGCCGACGGCAAGCCGGTAGCGCTGACCTTCAAGCTGACTTCGCAATCCATCACGCAGCGCGCCTTCGGCCTGCCCAAGGATACGCTGGACCCCTTCATGGCCGAAGCAGGCGCCATGCCTTACGACATCCCGAACTCGCAGTACGAGCTGGTGATCCACGACAGCGGGCTGCGCGTGGGCTACTGGCGTTCGGTGAGCCATGCGCTCAATGCCTTTGCCAACGAAAGTTTTGTCGATGAAATGGCGCTGGCGGCGGGCAAGGACCCCTACGCCTACCGCATGTCGCTGCTGGACAAGCAACCGCGCTTTGCCAATGTGCTCAAGCTCGCGGCCGACAAGTCCGGCTGGGGCACGCCGGCGCCGGCCGGCCGCAGCCGCGGCATCGCGTTGATGGAGGGCTACGACACCTACATGGCGCAGGTGGCGGAAATCTCCGTCAAGGACAACCAGGTCACGGTGCACAAGATGACGGTGGTGGCCGACCTGGGCCGCATGGTGAATCCCGACACGGTGCAGGCGCAGATCCAGTCCAGCATCGTCTTCGGCCTCTCGGCCGCGCTGAACAACCAGATCACGCTGGACAAGGGCCGGGTGCAGCAAACCAATTTCGGCGACTACCCGGTGCTGCGCATGCATGAATCGCCGGTGATGGACATCACCCTGGTGCCCAGCACTGAAAAGCCCGGCGGCATCGGCGAGCCGGCCACGGCACTGGTGGCGCCGGCGGTGGCCAATGCGGTGTTCGCGGCCACCGGCAAGCGGGTGCGCACGCTGCCTTTGAACGACAACCTGGCGAAGGCATGAGGGATTTGGCATGGAGCCACGGCGGAAATGACCGTGGACTGCTAGCATCCGGCGAATGGACAACATAGACCTCGAAGTTCTGAAAACCTCCTCGCAGTGGCTGGCTGCGGGCCTGCGCTGCGAGCTGGTCACCGTGCTCAAGACCTGGGGTTCCAGCCCGCGGCCCGAAGGCTCCATGCTGGCGATCTGCGAAGACGGCCGGGTGGTGGGTTCCGTGTCGGGCGGCTGCATTGAAGACGACATGATTGACCGGGCCCGGCGCGAAGGCCTGGACCGCGCGAAGCCGGCCATCGTCACTTACGGCGTGTCGGCCGATGAGGCGCGCCGCTTCGGCCTGCCGTGCGGCGGCACCATCGAGCTGGCGATTGAGCCTTTGACGAAGACCAGCGGCATCGATGAGTTGCTGCAACGCCTGCAGGCCGGCGAACTCGTGGCGCGCCGGCTGGACCTGCACACCGGCGCCGTCACGCTGAGCGCGGCCCAGCCCAGCCAGTCCATGCAGGTGTCCGAGGCCGCGCTGGTCACCTTGCACGGCCCGCGCTGGCGTTTGCTGATCATCGGCGCGGGGCAGCTGTCGCGCTTTGTGGCGCAGATCGCGCAGGGCATGGACTACGCCGTGACGGTGTGCGACCCGCGCGAGGAATACCGGGACAGCTGGCAGGTGGAAGGCGTGGAACTCGCCACCGGCATGCCCGACGACGTGGTGCAGGCCATGAAGCTGGACGCGCGCTGCGCGGTCATCGCCCTCACGCATGACCCCAAGCTGGACGACCTGGCGCTGATGGAGGCGCTGCGCTCCGAGGCCTTCTACGTGGGTGCGATCGGCTCGCGCGTCAACAACCAGCGCCGCCGTGAACGGCTGGCCGAGCATTTCGACATGACGGAGCAGGAACTCGGCAAGCTGCACGGCCCGATAGGCGTCTACATCGGCAGCAAGACGCCGCCCGAGATCGCGGTCTCCATCCTGGCCGAACTCACGGCGGTGAAGAACGGCGTGGCCTTGCCGCGCGCCGTGGGCATTGCCGAAGCCAAGGCACAAGCCGGGCTGGCGCCTACGGGCGAGGTGTGCGAGTTGCCCGTGCCGGGCGCCCAGCAATCCTAAGCCGGGCCACGTCGAAGGCCGTGGGCGGCAAGTCCGCGTGTGAACGCTCTGTCATCACCGTCCAGGCCGTTTCCCAGTCCCGCACGCGCGCCGCCAGGTCGAACAGCGGGGCCGTCGCGACGGCTACCTTGAGGCTGTCGCGCAAGGCTTGCAGTGCGCCGGGATCGCGCCCCAGGCGCACGGCCTCAGCCTGGTAGGCCGCGGGGCTGTCCAGAACGCATTGCGCCAGGCCCGCGGCGCGCAGCATGCCGCCACCCATGCGCGACGCCACGGTTTCTCCCGCGCAGCTGATGGCCGGCACGCCGAGGTGCAGGGCGTCTTCCAGGCCTTGCATGGCGTTGATCCGCAAGGAGTCCAGAAACAGGTCGGTATGCCGCAGGCCGGCCAGGGCCTGGGGCCGGTCCATGCGTGTTGAAAAAAGCAGCCGTGCCGGGCCGACGCCGGCCGCCTGCGCTTCCCGTGCCAGGTTGACAGCCGCCGTGCCGCAGTGGGGAAGCCAGAGAACGGCATCCGGCAAGGCGCGCAGGATTTTCATCCACACGGAAAAGCTGTGGGGATCGAGCAGTGCGGGCCAGAGGAAGGAGGCCAGCACCAGCGCGTCCGCAGGCAGTCCCATGTCTTCGCGCGATTTGCCTTCGGCGGGCGGCTGCCCGCCTGCGCTTGCCAGCCAGCAGCTGTGTGGCAGGCGGACAAGCGCCGCATCCTGTGAATGCTCCGCGCCGTCGGGATGGGCGAAGCGGTCTGACATGCCGTAGTCCCAGTGCCCCGGGACATGCCGGCGGTGAAGGCCGGGCTGGCTCAACTGCACAGCCGCCACCCGCATGGCCGCGATGTCCGGCCGGCTCCAGGCTGAACCAAACCCCATTTCGACGTACACGTCCAGCCGGTCCAGCCGGATGCGCGCGGCGGCTTCGGCCCCCGTCATATGGCCGATCTCGTTGACGCTTTCCGCATGCGGGCGCAACTGCTCGCCGGACTGCGGGCCCGGCTGCGGCGTGAAGGCATAGACATGCATCGCAAAGCGCGAGGCGTCGTGCTGCGCCAGCTGCTGTTGGATCGCCTGCAGCCGGCGTTCGTCGTGAAGGCTTTGCACGGCCAGGCCCACGCGGATGCGCCCGTCCTGCCGGGCGGCCGGTTGCCGGAATGCCGCAATGGCCGGGGCGGAGGCCTTGAGCAGGGCGTTAATCGCGCCGGCGGATTCGCTGCGCATTTGCGCCAGTTCGTCCTCCCGCATGCCCAGCAGCAAGCCATAAAACGGCGCCTCACCCCAGTCGCGGCTCAGGCCATTGGCAGCGTTGCCGGCAAGGGCATCGCGCAGCAGGGTAAGGAGGCGGTTGTTGTGCCGCCAGTCACCGATGGCGATGTTGCGGAAGGCCTGCCCGGTATGGATTTGCAGCGCGTCGGGTGGCTGGGACGACAGCTTGCGCGCCTGGCTGATGGCCCGGCCATGCGCGTCTTCCGGAGCGTGGAGCTTCAGCAGGAATTCTTCCAGGAGCCGGCGCTCCGCGGCATCCAGCGTCTGCAATGCGGCGTCCGATTCCTGCAGCTCGCCGTGCAAGGCAAGAAGGACGGCATGGCGTATTTTGAGGTCACCGTCGAGAGGAAATCTCGCCACGGCTGCGGTAACGGCGTCCAGCGCCTCGGCATAGCGCCGCGCGCCTGAAAGGTATTCGGCCAGGTTGGCATGGTGCGGCGCATGGTCCGGCTGCAGCGCCAGGCACTTTCGGGCCAGGCCGATGGCGATGTCCCATTCCGATGAACCTGCCGCCAGGATGCCGACGTTGTTGAGCGAGCGCAGGTGCCCGGGGTCGAGTTGCAAGGCCCTGGCATAGGCGGCATCGGCCTTCGCAAGGTCGCCGCAAGCCTCGGCGGCAATGGCGAGGTTGGCTGCGCCATCGGCGTTGCGCATCAGCAGGTCTTCGACGGACAGCAGGGCCCGGTAGGCCGCCGCGGGCCTGTCGAGCAGGCTCAGCAGCGTGGCGCAGGCGGCCGCGGTGTTCACGTCGCGCGGGTTGAGCGCCAGCGCGTGTTCAAACGCGACGAGCGCCTGTTCAAGCTGCCCGGCTGCGTGAAGCTGCGTGCCGCGCAGCATCCAGGTGCCGTGATCGGCCGCAGCGCCAGGCGTCGGCATTGTCGGGTCGGGCACCGGTTGATGGCCATCAAGCATCTTCGGATTATGTGGCACCGCCATGTGTCCCTCGGCGGCTTGCGCAGGGATAATCCGGGGGACATGACCGATGGACCCGTCCCCGTATCGCCGTCCACCCTGCATCTGCTGGGACGCTTCAGCGAGCTGTATACGGGCGCCGAAAGGGAGTTGCTGGACCTTCGGCAATTGGCGGCCGGGCGGCGGCCGGTCAGGCTCTGGTCCGACGCGCCCGTCCATCCGGGCTATGCCGGCGAAGGCATCAGCGCCATCCAGCCCTTTTCACACCAGTTTCCCAAAGACGGAGCGCTGCTCATGGGCGGCTCGCACCTGCAGCCGGGTGTCTGGCTGAAATACACGCGCTTCGAGCGCATCATCGTGCTGCACAACATTTCCAACCAGCGGCAGCTGTTTGCCATTGTCCAGAGCGTGCGCGAGGCCACGGGCCTGGAGCTCGAGCTGGTGTTTGTGTCCGGCCTGCTGCAGCGCAGCGCCGCCTTGCCCGGAAGCATCATTCCCAGTTTGATGGACCTCACGCCATTCCTGGACGTCGCGGCTGCGCGGCTGGATGCATCGCCGCCCGGGCGCGTGGCACGGCCTTTTACCGTGGGCCGCGTGAGCCGCGATTTCCTGGACAAGCACCATCCGCGCGACCTGTCCCTGTACCGCATGCTGGCCAGCCGCGGCATGCGCGTGCGCATCATGGGCGGGACCTGCCTGGCGCCGGGGCTGCAAGGCGTTGAGGGCATCGAGCTGCTGCCCGCAGGCGCGGAGCCGGTGCCGGACTTTTACGCTTCGCTGGACGCGGTTTTTTACCGCACGGGGAAATTCGTGGAAGCCTACGGCCGCGTGGTGCTGGAGGCCATGGCGGCGGGGCTGCCGGTGGTGGCGCTCGAGCTAGGCGGCTATGCCGAGGTCATCGAACACGGTGTTTCCGGATTTCTGGTGCGGACCCAGGAAGAAGCCTTCGACGCGCTGCTGGCTCTGGAAAATTCAGGTGATTTGCGCCGCCTGACCGGCAATGCCGCAAGGCAGCAGGCCATCAAAGTGCACGGCCCTGCGGCAACCGAACGCCACATGGCTTTTTACCTGCGCCAGGGCGCCGCGCTCAGGGCGCCTTGAAGATCGCGGCGCCCGAGAACGAACCGGCGGGCCCGGTTGGGATGCCTGTGTAGACGAGACCCGCCCGGCTGGCGTTCACGCCGCTGAAAAAGCCATCCACGAGGATGCCGGTGCCGGACGAGTACGAGAACTGCGACCCCGAGATCGTGATGGACGTGTTGCCGATGCTGATGTTGCCGAGCGTGGTGTTGATGGTGGCGCCCATCTTGCTGTTGACAAAGTCAACCGTCAGGAGCGCGGAGCTCACCGTGCCGGACGCGCCGGCGGCACCCGTGGACGTGACGTAGCTGGTCACCGGTGAGGAGCCCAGCAGCGTGTAGGTGAGGGAGCCGGTGGTGGTCGGCATGTTCAGCGTCGGCTGGCCCACCACATAGTGCAGGTCGGCCAGCGCCGTTGTGCCGTTTTTGCTGCCGGTCACCCAGGTGCCCCAGCCTATGAAATCCCCGCCGGCAATGGTCCCCGTGGAGGTGACCCCGTTGGTGGTGGACGGCGTAAAAACGTTGCCGCTGGTGGTGAAGGTGGTCAGTTTGCCGTCTGAAAGGGTCGCGGAAGTCGCCACGGTGGGCGCGATTGTGGGAACGCCGCCCGACGCCGGGGGGGAACCGACCGGGGCCGGGTAGTACCCGCTGGCGGTGATTTTCAGGTCGGTGTACGTGCCTGTGTTGGCCGGCGGGGCCGGGGGGACCGGGTCCGGCTTGGGCGTGGGCTTGGGTTCGGGTTTGGGCTCCACCACGAGGGTGGTTTTTCCTTGTTCATTGACCTTGTCGCCCACGTTGACCGGCTCCCGTTCGGGCGCGGGCGTGGGTACGGAGGCCCGCACATTGGTGCGCACCGGCGCATCGGTGTTGTTGACCACCCGCACCGACTCGCCGGCCGTCAGGCCCACGCAGCCGCCGGCGTTGCAGACCTCGATGGCATCGAGCTCGGTCGTCACGCCCAGCGAGCCGTCGGGGTTGTAGCCGACGTTGAAGCCGGAGCCGCGTATGCCTATGGTGGCGGTGGTGGTGGTGACCTTGTAGTTCTCGCGGTTTCGCTTGCCGATCAGGCCGGTGATGGCGCGCATGCTGCCGCGCAGCAGATCCACCAGGAAGCGGTCTTCTTTCGGGTCGGCCTTGTCGACGTAGTTGGCTACCTTGAACTCGGTGTTGGGCTGCAGGGACACCAGGCCGCCGTCGGTGAAGCGCACCTGCGCGCGGCCGCCGGCGCCGGTCACGATGGCCTGGCCGCTTTCGATGTCATTGCCTTTGGCCAGCGGCGAGGTGCCGCCGTCGGCGCGGCGGACATTGACGTCGCCCACGATGAACTGGGCCACGCCCGCGGAAGGCGCCGCCGAGGACTGCAGCGGGTAAATGGCCGCCAGCGCCATCACCAGGACGGTGTGCTGAAGTTTGAAGTGCGGGGTCATGGTGGTTTCTCCGGAAATTTTGTGGGGTGCGGTGCGTGCCGGGCGGGTCAGGACGGGGGCGAACCCAGGCTGGTTTGCCGGAAGACGGCTGCGCCGGAAACCTGGCCCGCATTTTCAATCGACGTGCTGTAGACCATTGCCGCGCGGCTGGCGTTGTTGCCGGTGAAGAAACCGGCGGCGCTCATGCCTGCGGTGCTGCTGGTGATCTTCGAACCGTTGATGTCGATGCTGAGGTTGGTGGCGTAGTCGGTGCCGCCAAAGCGCGTGGTGAGGTCGACAGAACCGTAGCCTTGGCTGGCGCCGCTGAAATTGGCCGTCATGGCGCCGCCGACAAGCTGGCCCGCGCCAAACAGGCTGGAAAACGCCGTGCCGCCGGCAAACTCGTAAGTGCCTTGCAGGCCGGCGGCCGGCATCTGGGCCGACGGTGTGGGCCGGCCCATCACGAAATGAGCCGATTCAATCGCAGTGGCTACACCGGCCACGACCTTCTCCCCCGTCACCCAGCTGCCCCAGCCGATGAAGTCGGCGTCGGCGGGTACGCCCAGCGTGCCGGTTTCCACCTGGGCGCTGCCGGTGCCGCGGAACTCGGTGAGGACGTTGTTCCTGCCGTCGAGGCTGCTGAAGTCGACCGGCTTGCCGCTGAGGATGCCGGCCAGCACGGCGATGTTGGCGTCGGGGTGGTAGCTCTCGGCGGCCACGTTCGACGTCACCGGGTCGGTGTACACCACGCCGACGGCCAGGTCGGTGTAAATCTGTTTGGTGGGCGGTTTTTCCACAACCGGGGGCGGGGGTGTGACCACGGTTTTTTCCGGTGGCGGGGGCGGCGGCACCACGCTGGACTCGCCCTTGGACGTGGTCTGGTTGCCGGCCACGGCCACTTCCTGCGCCGGTGCGGGTGTCGGCACGTTGGCCCGCACATTGGTGCGCGCGGGCGCCTCGGAGCTGTTGATCACGCGCACCGATTCGCCGGCCGTCAGGCCCACGCAACCGCCGGCATTGCAGACTTCGATGGCGTCCAGTTCCGTGGTGATGCCCAGCGAGCCGTCGGGGTTGTAGCCCACGCTGAAGCCGGAGCCGCGTATGCCTATGGTGGCCGTGGTGGTGGTGACCTTGTAGTTCTCGCGGTTGCGCTTGCCGATCAGGCCGGTGATGGCGCGCATGCTGCCGCGCAGCAGGTCGACGAGGAAGCGGTCCTGCTTGGGGTCGGCCTCGTCGACGTAGTTGGCGATCTTGAATTCGGTGTTGGGCTGCAGGGACACCAGACCGCCGTCGGAAAACCGCACCTGGGCGCGGCCGCCGTTGCCCGTCAGGATGGATTCGCCGCTTTCAAGCGCCTTGCCCTTGGCCAGCGCCTCGGTCTTGCCGTTTGCGCGCAGCACGTTGACGTCGCCGGCAATGAACTGCGCCACGCCCGCCGAGCCGGCGGCAAAAGCCTGCGCGGGAAATGCCGCGGCCACGATCAGGGCGAGGGCGGCGTGTCGGAAGGGGAATGTCTGTTTCACTTTGTTGGGGCCTGGGTGCCGGTGCTTGCGCTGCGGTCGTCCGGTATCAGAAGTCGCGGCGCACCGTCACTGAGAACAGGCTGCGGTTGTAGTCGGAAATGGCGACGTTGGATTTCACCGAGGTCAGCGCCAGCTGGGGCGTGACGCGCCAGAGTTTTGCGGGCACCCAGTTGAGCCCCAGGTTCAGGTTCCATTGCTGGTCATGGCGGGTGACCAGGAACAGCGGGTCGGCGCCGCCGTATTTGCGGTCTTCGTAGCCGGCGCTGGCGAACAGCGCCAGCGTGTCCGAGAGGGTCTTCTGGATGCCGGCGCGCAAGCCGTAGAGATCATGGCCGAGCTGCGGCACACCCGAGGCGCGCTCTTTTTCCGTGCCGACGTAGCCGCCGCCGAAGACGACGATGTTGCTGTCGCGGAAGGCGTGCGCATAGGAGGTGCCGACCACTGTGCGCGTCGCGTCGCGCACCGACTGCCCGGGGTATGTCAGGTCGCCCCACTGGACGTAGCTGCTCCACTGGCGAAAGCCGTCGATGCGGTAAGTCCACTCGCCGACGAGGCCCTGCTGGTCGCGGGCGCGTGAGCCGGCGACGGTATAGGTCCCAGCCTGCACCACGCCGGAGAACTCGTGTTTGTCGTAGCGGTAGCTGGCGCCGAAGTTGAGGTCGACCTGGCCGGTGTTGAAGTCGCTGTACTTGGCATTGGCGCGGGCGTTGCCGTAGACGTTGCCGATCAGCGACCAGCGCGGGTCCACCACATAGCGGGCCGACAGGCCGCCGCCCAGGCTGACGAAGGCATCCTTGGTTTCGACGCCGGCGGCATTGAGCGTAAAGACCAGGCCGCCGAAAGCGGGCACGGCGACGTTGGGGTTGCCGGGGCCGCTGTTGATGTTGGTGTCGTAGCCGATGCTGGCTTCGAGGAAGGGCTTGACCGAGGAGCGGGCGGCTTCTTCCGTGCGGTCTATGGCTTGCAGGAACTGGTCGATGGTGGCGGCGGCTTCCGCGGGGATGTTCTCCTGCCGGGTTTCCATCAGCACCTGCCGGGAGGCCTTGGTGTCGCCGACCGAGAACAGCGCGCGGCCGAGTTCGGCGCGTGCGCGCGAATTGGCGGGCTGCACGGCCAGCACGCGCTCCAGGGCAAATACCGCACGGGTGTACTGGCCGGTTTCATTGGCGGCGATGCCCAGCACGGTGTCGAAATCCGGGTCGCCGGCGCGGGCGGCCTCTTGCGGCTCGAGCAGGTCGAAGGCTTTTTGCGCCTGGCTCTGGTCGAGCAAGCTGCGCGCATTGGTGACCAGTGCGTCGACTTCCGCATGCGCCAAGCCTGTAACAAGGCTGGCCAGGAGGAGGACTCCGCCCGCGAAGAGTTTGTTTTTTGAATACATAGGTATTATTTTTTAGAGATTCCAGGTAACAACCCGTAAACAACAAAAGTTTTATATCACGGTGAAGGGGTATCCAGGCTTTTATTACACCTGCTACAGAGGGCGCGATGGTGTCCTGGCAACACCTTTTCATGGCCTTGGCACCGGCTTGGTGATATTCACCAAATTGGCACACCGTTTCAGAGGCAGTCGAGGGTATTTACGGGGGATGTCTCCGCAATTTGGAGGAATAATATTAGTCATTACTTATATTAAGAAGAACTCACTATGGACCAGATGATCCAGGCCAGTGCCCAGGTCGAAAGAGGGCGGGTGTTTGAGCTGGCGGCCGAGCTGTTCGCCGTGCTGGCGACGCCCATGCGTTTGCGGGTGCTGAGCGCCCTGTGCGAACGCGAAAAATCCGTCAATGAACTGCTGGCCGAGATCGACACCACGCAGCCCAACCTGTCCCAGCACCTGGCCGTGCTGTACCGCACCGGTGTGCTGGCCAAACGCCGGGAGGGTACCCAGGTGATTTACCGGGTGCAAAGCGAAAAAGCGGTGGCGCTGTGCCGCAGCGTCTGTACGCAAATCGCCATCGAGCTGGACGAGCCGGGCGCGCTGCCCGTGGGGCAAAGCCTGTCGCCGCGCTCCGGCATGCAAGACGCCTGAAGCGAAAGACGCCATCCATGTTGAACCGATTCCTCCAGCGCGCGCCTGAAAATTTCCTGTCGCGCGAACAAATACAAAAAGTGCGGGCCGGGCGCCGCGGCTTTCTGGGCAGCGCCTTCGCCGCCGCGGCCGGCACCCTGGCCGCGGGCCAGGCCGTCGCGCAAGGCGCGTCGGCTGCCGAAGGCGAGCCTGAAATCCTGAACCTTCCGCCCCACAGCAAGGGCCTGGGCCAGCCAGTGGCGGCACGCGGCTACGGCCTGCCCAGCGAATTCGAGAAAAACCTGCAGCGCCGCGAAAGCCCGGGCCTGACGCGCGTCGGCCAGGCCAGCGTGAGCTTTTGCCCCTTGCAGGGCCTGTTCGGCATCATCACGCCCAGCGGCCTGCACTTTGAGCGCCACCACCAGGGTTGGTGGGACATCGACCCCTCCAAGCATCGCCTGATGGTCAATGGTTCGGACGAGGCCATGCTCAAGCGCCCCATGGTCTTCAACATGGACGAACTGATGCGCCTGCCCAGCGTCAGCCGCATGCATTTCATCGAATGCGGCGCCAACACCGGCATGGAGTGGGGCAATGCGGCGGTGCCGACGGTGCAATACACCCATGGCATGCTGAGCTGCAGCGAATTCACCGGGGTGCCGCTGCGCACGCTGCTGGAGCTGTGCGGCGCCGACCTCAAGCGCGCCAAATTTGTGCTGGGCGAAGGCGCCGACGGCTCGGGCATGACGCGCACCATCCCCATGAGCCTGGTGATGAGCGGCGAGGTGCTGGTGGCCTACGGCCAGAACGGCGAAATGCTGCGGCCCGAAAACGGCTACCCGCTGCGCCTCATCGTGCCCGGCGTGCAGGGCGTGAGCTGGATCAAATACCTGCGCCGCATCGAAGTGGGCGACATGCCTTACGGCGCGAAGGACGAAACCATCCATTACGTGGACCTGCAGCCCAGCGGCCTGCACCGGCAGTACACCAGCATCCAGGAAGTCAAAAGCGTGGTGACCTCGCCCAGCGGCGGCCAGGTGCTGCTGCAAAAAGGCTTTCACAACCTGACCGGCCTGGCCTGGAGCGGGCGCGGCAAGATACGCCGGGTCGACGTCTCGGTGGACGGCGGGCGCAACTGGACGCAGGCGCGGCTGGAAGGGCCGGTGCTGGCCAAGTGCCTCACGCGCTTCAACGCCGACTTTGTCTGGGACGGCAAGCCGGCGATTTTCCAGAGCCGGGCGGTGGACGACACCGGGCAGGTCCAGCCCAGCTACAACGAGCTGCGCAAGGTGCGCGCCTCGCGCAGCATTTATCACAACAACGCCATCCAGTCGTGGTCGCTGGAAGAAAACGGCGAGGTGAAAAATGTCCAGGTTTAAGCACGCTCCATGCTCGCTGCTGCTGCTGGTGCTTTGCACCTTGGGCACGGCCTTCGCCCAGGCGCTACCGGCCGCGCGGCAGGCGGCGCTGGCGAATGTCGGCAGAAGCGCCACGCCCGCTGAAATCAAGGCCTGGGACATCGACGTACGGCCCGACTTCAAGGGCCTGCCCAAGGGCCAGGGCTCGGTGCGCCAGGGTGAAGTGCTGTGGGAAGCGCAGTGCGCTTCCTGCCACGGCAGCTTCGCCGAGTCGTCCGAGGTGTTCACGCCGATCGCCGGCGGCACCACGGCGCAGGACATCAAGAGCGGCCGCGTCGACGGCCTGATGCCCGGGGCCAACCAGCCCAACCGCACCACGCTGATGAAGGTGTCCACGCTGTCGACCTTGTGGGATTACATCAACCGTGCCATGCCCTGGACGGCCCCGAAGACGCTGACGGCGGACGAGGTCTATGCCGCGACGGCCTACATCCTGTTCCTGGGCAATGTGCTGCCGGAAGACTTCACGCTGTCCGACGCCAACATCCGCGAAGTGCAGGCCCGCCTGCCGAATCGCAATGGCATGACGACCGCGCATGCCATGTGGCCGGGCAAGGAACTGGGCGGCACGGCCAAACCCGACGTGCAAGGCTCGAACTGCATGGCGAATTGCAAGACCGAAGCCGTCGTCAAAAGCTTTTTGCCGGACTATGCGCGCAACGCCCACGGCAACCTGGCCGAGCAGTCGCGCCTGGTGGGGGAAAGCCGCGGGATCGACACGACCCGGCCGCCGCTGGCTGCGGGGGCAAAATCGGGTGCTGTTGTAGCGCAGGCGGAACGTGTGACGGCAGCGCCTGAAAAGGCCGCAGCCGCTGCGCCGGCCGTCGCGGTGAAAACCGTCGCGCCCGGAGCAGCCTCCGTCATGCCCTTGCTGCAGAAAAATTCCTGCGTGGCCTGCCACGGCATGGACAGCAAGCTGGTAGGCCCGTCGTTCAAGGATATAGCCAACAAATATAAGGACCGTGCCGACGCGGTGAATTACCTCTCGGGCAAAATCAAGGCCGGCGGACAAGGTGTCTGGGGTGCCATCCCCATGCCCGCGCAGGCCTTGAGCGCGGCGGAATCGGCCCAGATTTCCCAGTGGCTGGCGCAAGGCGCGGCGAAGTAGGGCGCGCGGGCCGGCAGTGTTTTTTTGAGGCATGCTTGGGAGAAATACCCTCCCGCAGTTTTGCGTTTTTGTGTCCAATCGGGATAAGTTTTCAGACATTCAAGTTATATAAAAAGGAGTTCACCATGGAACGTCGTGATTTTTTGGCAAGCAGTTCCGGCGCCACGGCGCTGGCCCTGGCCGCCGCCTCGGGCCTGAGCCCGGCCTACGCGCAAAACGCCCCGGGCTGGAACAAGGCCGCTTTTGACAGCAAGTCCCTGGCCGATGCGGCCAAGGCCATGGGCGCCACCAGCGCGCCGGTCGAAAGCAAGGACCTGCTGCTGCAGGCCCCCGAGATCGCCGAAAACGGCAACGTGGTGCGTGTGGGCGCCCAGAGCAACATCGCGGGCACCACGCAGATCGCGCTGGTCGTTGAAAAGAACCCGAGCGCGCTGGCCGCCATGTTCGAAATCCCGGCCGGCACCGACGCCAACGTCTCGACCAACATCAAGATGGGCCAGTCCTCCAACGTCTACGCGCTGGCCAAGGCCGGCGACAAATATTTTTACGCGGTCAAGGAAGTGAAAGTCACTTTGGGCGGCTGCGGCGGTTAATCCGCGCCAGTCCCGTCCATCACATCAAACCTTGAAATCAGGAGAAAAAAATGTCAGACCCAATGCGGATCCGGGCCCAGGCCCAAGGCGATAAAACCACGGTGCGTGTGCTCGTGAGCCATGAAATGGAAAGCGGCCAGCGCAAGGACGCCGCCGGCAAGACCGTGCCGGCCTGGTTCATCCAGGACATCAATGCGACCTGGAACGGCAAGACCGTCATGAGCGCCCAGTGGGGCACGGCCGTGTCCAAAAACCCGTTTGTGCAGTTCAGCTTCAAGGGCGGCAAGGCCGGCGACAAGATCGCCGTCAGCTGGACGGACAACCGCGGCGACAAGCGCACTGACGAAGCCGTCATTTCCTGAGACCCCCTCCGGTTCTTCGCCGCGGCCCCGGCCGTCCACAACAATATTTGAGGAGACCACGATGAAATTGAGCCTGTTTGGGCTGGCGGCCCTGGCCGCGATAGCCGCCTTGCCGCTGCCGGCGGCCGCGCAAAAGACCACGGCCGAAGGCATTGCCGAATACCGCGCCATGTTGGCCGACGGCAACCCCGCCGAGCTGTACGAAGCCAAGGGCGAAGCCCTCTGGAAACAGGCGCGCGGCCCCAAAAACGCCTCGCTGGAAAAGTGCGACCTGGGCAAGGGCCCAGGCGTGCTCAAAGGCGCTTTTGTCGAGCTGCCGCGCTTCTTTGCCGACACCCAGCGTGTGCAGGACATGGAGTCGCGCCTGCTGACCTGCATGGAGCAACTGCAGGGTTTTAACGCCGCAGAAATCGCCAAGACGCCGTTCGGCACGGGTGAGCAAAAATCGATTGAATCGCTGGTGGCCTACATCTCGGCCGAATCGCGCGACATGGCCTTCAACGTGCCCCAGTCGCACGCCAAGGAAAAGCTGATGTATGAAGTCGGCAAGAAGGTGTTCTACCTTCGCGGCGGCCCTTACGACTTCTCCTGCGCGTCCTGCCACGGCGAGGACAACAAGCGCGTGCGCCTGCAGGACCTGCCCAACCTGACCAAGCAGCCCGGCGCCGGCAACGGCTTCGGCGCCTGGCCGGCCTACCGTGTCTCCAGCGGCGACCTGTGGAGCATGCAGCGCCGCCTGAACGATTGCTACCGCCAGCAGCGCTTCCCCTTCCCGGGTTACGCCTCCGACGCCACCATCGCCCTGGGCGTGTTCATGGGCGTCAACAGCAAGGGCGGCGCTTCGATCGCGCCCGCCTTGAAGCGTTAATCCGCTAATTCGGTATTGGGAAAAACCACATGAACAAGTCATACACACAAGCAGCGCTGTCCGCGGCAGGCCTGGCTTTCGCCGCCTTCTTCCTGACCAGTTGCGCCGTCGCGCCGACCGTCCAGCAGGTCGATGAAGCCACCCAGCAGGTGCTCAAAAGCTCGTTCCGCGAGCAGGGCATCGCCAAGATGGACCGGCTGACGCTGGACGCCTCCAACCAGGCCTGCTCGGACGCTGCCGGCAAGCCGCTGGACGAAAAGCTCGCCAAAGCCATTGAAGAGGCCAACCTGCAGACCGTGAAGCTGCCTTCGGACGGCAAATACCTCGGCAGCTGGAGTGAAGGCGAAAAAATCGCGCAAAATGGCCGCGGCCTGACCTGGAGCGACAAGCCCGGCGAAGCCAACGGCGGCAGCTGCTACAACTGCCACCAGATCAGCAAGGCCGAGCTGTCCTTCGGCTCCATAGGCCCCAGCCTTTACAACTACGGCAAGCTGCGCGGCGTGAGCAACCCGGCTTCGCCGGAGAGCAAGCCCATCGTCGACTACACCTGGGGCAAGTTGTGGAACGCCAAGGCCTACAACGCCTGTTCCGACATGCCGAGGTTCGGCCACGCGTCCATCCTGAACGAGCAGCAGATCCGCGACGTGATGGCGCTGCTGCTGGACCCGAACTCACCCGTCAACAAGTAACCGGCCGCGCTCCGGCGCCCGGATCGACCGCAACCTGAAAGCATGCCTGGCGCGCCGGGCAGGATGTCCAACGCCATGAATCTCTCCCGCCGCGAGTTTGCAAGTGTCATGGCGGCCGCCCTGGCCGCCGGTTTCCCCCTGCAGCGCGAGGCCGGCGCCGCCCAGGCCGCCGGCCTGTATGAACTGCCGCGCAGCGGCAATGTGCACCTGCTGCACATGACCGACTGCCACGCCCAGCTGCTGCCCATCTACTTTCGCGAGCCTTCCGTCAACCTCGGCGTGGGCGCCATGCGCGGGCAGGCGCCGCACCTGGTCGGCGAGCACCTGCTCAAGGCGGCCAGCCTGAAGTCGGGCACGCCCGAAGCCCATGCGCTGACTTTCCTCAACTTCGAACGGGCCGCGCGCCAGTACGGCAAGGTGGGCGGCTTCGCGCATCTTGCGACGCTGGTCAAGCAGCTCAAGGGCGGGCGCCCTGGCGCCTTGCTGCTGGACGGCGGCGACACCTGGCAGGGCAGCGCCACCGCGCTGTGGACGCAAGGCCAGGACATGGTTGACGCGGCCAAGCTGCTGGGCGTGGACGTAATGACCGGCCACTGGGACTTCACCTACGGCGAGGAGCGCATCAAGAAGATTGTTGAAGAAGATTTCGCCGGCAAGATCGACTTCGTCGCGCAGAACGTCAAGACCAGCGACTTCGGCGATCCGGTGTTCAAGCCCTACGTGATCAAGGAAATGAACGGCGTGCCCGTCGCCATCGTCGGCCAGGCCTTTCCCTACACGCCGATTGCCAACCCGGCCTGGCTCACGCCCAGCTGGACTTTCGGCATCCGTGAAAGCGAGATGCAGGAAACCGTGAACGAGGCGCGCGCCAAGGGCGCCCAGGCCGTGGTGCTGCTGAGCCACAACGGCATGGACGTGGACCTCAAGATGGCCTCGCGCGTGACCGGCATCGACGCCATCTTGGGCGGCCACACCCACGACGGCGTGCCGGTGCCTGTCATCGTCAAAAACCCCGGCGGCCAGACCATCGTGACCAATGCCGGCAGCAACGGCAAGTTTTTGGGCGTGCTGGACCTCGACGTCAAGGACGGCAAGGTGGCCGGCTTCAATTACCGGCTGCTGCCGGTGTTCGCCAATCTGTTGCCGGCCGACGCGGCCATGAACGAGCTGATCACGAAGGTGAGGGCGCCTTATGCCGGCAAATTGGCGGAAAAGCTCGCGGTGACCGAAGGCACGCTGTACCGCCGCGGCAATTTCAACGGCAGCTTCGACCAGCTGATCCTCGACGCGCTGATGAAGGTGCGAGGCGCCGACATCGCGTTCTCGCCCGGTTTCCGCTGGGGCACTTCGCTGCTGCCCGGCCAGGCCATCACGCGCGAACACGTGATGGACCAGACGGCCATCAGCTATCCCTGGACCACGCTGACCGACATGCGCGGCGACATGATCAAGACCATCCTCGAAGACGTGGGCGACAACCTCTTCAACCCCGACCCGTATTACCAGCAGGGCGGCGACATGGTGCGCGTGGGCGGCCTGACCTACACCTGCGAGCCCGGCGCCAAAATGGGCGAACGCATCCAGGACATGCGCCTGGGCGGCAAGCTGATTGAGGCCGGCAAGACCTACAAAGTGGCCGGCTGGGCGCCGGTGGCCGAGGCCAGCAAAAACGCCGGCCCGCCGGTCTGGGAGGTGGTGGAAAGCTACCTCAAGACGCAAAAAGTCATCAAGCCCGTCAAGCCCAACACGCCGAAATTAGTGGGCGTGGCGGGCAATCCGGGCCTTGCCGGCTGAAGTTTTGCCCCCAACTGTCCGTTAACTGTCAAAGCCGACATGTGAGGTTATGTAAGGCCGTGGTCCATTCGAAATGGGCATAACCATGGTCTTTCCGCTGTCACAGTTCGGTGGCACAATCCAGGGTTGTACCTGAAGGCCCTTCCTGCCACAGTCGCATCCGCTAATCGGTCCAGCCGTGTTGCGGAAGGTTAATCAACCAGCCATATCCTGTTGTGGCCAGCTAATGTTTCCCAAAGGGAAACGGAGGTCAGCGTAATGAGTTCCAACCCGGCGGCATCGTCCGTCTATTCTGCCTATCAAGGCAACACCTACCTCTTCGGCGGCAACGCGCCCTATGTCGAAGAGATGTACGAAAACTACCTCGCCAACCCCGGCAGCGTGCCCGACAACTGGCGCGAGTATTTCGACGCACTCCAGCACGTTCCCGCCGTTGACGGCAGCAATGCCAAGGACGTTCCGCACCTGCCGGTCGTCAATGCCTTCGCCGAGCGCGCCAAACAGGGCCAGACCAGGGTCGTCGTCGCCAGCGGCGCCGATTCCGAAATGGGCCGCAAGCGCACCGCCGTCCAGCAGCTGATCGCCGCCTACCGCAACGTTGGCGCCCGCTGGGCCGACCTGGACCCGCTCAAACGCGCCGAACGCGACAAGATTCCCGAACTGGAGCCCTCGTTCTACGGCTTCAGCGACGCCGACCAGGAAACGGTGTTCAACACCAGCAACACCTTCTTCGGCAAAGACACCATGAGCTTGCGCGAGCTCATGAACGCGCTGCGCGAAACCTACTGCGGCACCATTGGCGCCGAGTACATGTACGCGACCGACCAGAACCACAAGCGCTGGTGGCAGCAAAAGCTCGAATCGATTCGCAGCAAGCCCAATTTCAACAAGGAAAAGAAGCTCCACATCCTGGACCGCCTGACGGCCGCCGAAGGCCTGGAGCGCTTCCTGCACACCAAATACGTCGGCCAGAAGCGCTTCTCGCTCGAAGGCGGCGAAAGCTTCATCGCCAGCATGGACGAGCTGATCCAGCAGGGCGGCATCAAGGGCGTGCAGGAAATCGTGATCGGCATGGCCCACCGCGGCCGCCTGAACGTGCTGGTCAATTCGCTGGGTAAAGTCCCGGCCGACCTGTTCGCCGAGTTCGACCACACCGCCCCCGAAGACCTGCCCAGCGGCGACGTCAAATACCACCAGGGCTTCAGCTCCGATGTGACCACCCCTGGCGGCCCGGTCCACCTGACGCTGGCCTTCAACCCCTCGCACCTGGAAATCGTGAACCCCGTGGTTGAAGGCTCTGTGCGCGCCCGCATGGACCGCCGCGCCGACCCCAAGGGCCTGCAGGTGCTGCCGGTGCTGGTGCACGGCGACGCCGCCTTCGCAGGGCAGGGCGTGGTCATGGAAACGCTGGCGCTGGCCGAAACCCGTGGTTACTTCACGGGCGGCACGGTGCACATCGTGATCAACAACCAGATCGGTTTCACCACCAGTGACCCGCGCGACAGCCGCTCGACGCTGTATTGCTCCGACGTCGTCAAGATGATTGAAGCACCCGTGCTGCACGTGAACGGCGACGATCCCGAAGCCGTCGTGCTGGCCACCCAGCTGGCGCTTGAGTTCCGCATGGAATTCCAGAAGGACGTCGTGGTCGACATCATCTGCTTCCGCAAACTGGGCCACAACGAGCAGGACACCCCCGCGCTGACCCAGCCGCTGATGTACAAGAAGATCGCGCAGCACCCCGGTACGCGCCGCCTTTACGCCGACAAGCTGACGGCGCAGGGCATGGGCGACACGCTGGGCGAAGACATGGTCAAGGCCATGCGCGCGGCACTGGACGCCGGCAAGAGCACTTTCGACCCGGTCCTGACCAACTTCAAGAGCAAGTACGCGGTCGACTGGAACCCTTACCTCGGCAAAAAATGGACCGATGCCGGCGATACCGCCATCCCCATGGCCGAGTGGAAACGCCTGGCCGACAAGATCACCACCATCCCCGCCACCGTGGCGCCGCACCAGCTGGTCAAGAAGGTCTATGACGACCGCGCCGCCATGGGCCGCGGCGACATCCCCGTGGACTGGGGCATGGGCGAGCACATGGCTTTCGCCTCGCTGGTGGCCAGCGGCTACCCGGTGCGCCTGTCGGGCGAAGATTGCGGCCGCGGCACCTTCACACACCGCCACTCCGTCATCCACGACCAGAACCGTGAAAAGTTCGATACCGGCACCTATGTGCCCCTGCAGAACGTGGCCGACAACCAGGCCCCGTTCGTCGTCATCGACTCCATCCTGTCCGAAGAGGCGGTGCTGGCGTTCGAATACGGCTACGCCTCCAACGATCCCAACACGCTGGTGATCTGGGAGGCCCAGTTCGGCGACTTCGCCAACGGCGCGCAGGTCGTGATCGACCAGTTCATCGCCTCGGGTGAAGTGAAGTGGGGCCGCGTCAACGGCATCACGCTGATGCTGCCGCACGGCTACGAAGGCCAGGGCCCCGAGCACAGCTCGGCGCGCCTGGAGCGCTTCATGCAGCTGTCGGCCGACACCAACATGCAAGTGGTGCAGCCCACCACGGCCAGCCAGATCTTCCACGTGCTGCGCCGCCAGATGGTGCGCAACCTGCGCAAGCCGCTGGTCATCATGACGCCCAAGTCGCTGCTGCGCAACAAGGACGCCACCTCGCCGCTGTCCGAGTTCACCAAAGGTGGTTTCCAGACCATCATTCCGGAGAACAAGGAAGAGATCAACAAGAAGGCCGACAAGGTCAAGCGCATCATCGCCTGCTCGGGCAAGGTCTACTACGACCTGGCCAAGAAGCGCGAAGAAAAGGGCGCCGACGACACCGTCATCCTGCGCGTCGAACAGCTCTATCCCTTCCCGCACAAGGCCTTTGCCACCGAACTGAAACGCTATCCGAACGTCACCGACATCGTGTGGTGCCAGGACGAGCCGCAAAACCAGGGCGCCTGGTTCTTCGTGCAGCATTACATCCACGAAAACATGCTCGACGGCCAGAAGCTGGGCTACTCCGGCCGTGCTGCTTCGGCATCACCGGCGGTGGGCTACTCGCACCTGCACCAGGAGCAGCAAAAGGCGCTGGTGGATGGCGCCTTCGGCAAGCTCAAGGGCTTTGTGCTGACCAAGTAAGGCCGGCCTCTTCACCATACAGAACACAAGAACGTACACGAAAGAAGAAACAACATGGCTATCGTAGAAGTCAAAGTCCCCCAGCTGTCCGAGTCCGTGGCCGAGGCCACCATGCTGCAGTGGAAGAAAAAAGTCGGTGATGCCATCGCCATCGATGAAATCCTGATCGAGATCGAAACCGACAAGGTCGTGCTCGAAGTGCCCGCGCCGTCGGCCGGCGTACTGACCGAACTGGTTGTCGCCGACGGCGGCACCGTGGTGTCCGACCAGGTGATCGCCCGTATCGACACCGAAGCCAAGGCGGGCGCCGCGGCGCCTGCGGCGGCCGCTGCCGCCGCACCGGCCGCTGCCGCCGCACCGGCTGCTGCAGCCGCATCGGCGCCGGCTCCCGCCGCCGCACCTGCTCCCGCGGCAGGTGGCTCCATGGCCGGCGTGCCCATGCCTTCCGCTGCCAAGCTGATGGCCGACAACAACCTCGCCACCGGTTCCGTTCCCGGCACCGGCAAGGACGGCCGCGTCACCAAGGGTGACGTGCTGGGTGCCACTGCCGGCGGCGCCAAGCCCGCCCCCGCAGCGGCCATCCCCACGGGCGCGCCCGTCGCGGCCCTGCCGCAGGTCGCCGCTTCCGCCAAGCCCGCCGACCTGGGCGAGCGCCCGGAGCAGCGTGTGCCTATGAGCCGCCTGCGCGCGCGCATCGCCGAGCGCCTGTTGCAGTCGCAGGCCACCAACGCCATCCTGACTACCTTCAATGAAGTCAACATGGCGCCCGTCATGGAAATGCGCAAGCGCTTCCAGGAAAAGTTCGAGAAAGAACACGGCGTGAAGATCGGCTTCATGAGCTTCTTCGTCAAGGCCGCCGTGCATGCGCTGAAGAAGTACCCTGTGCTCAATGCTTCGGTCGACGGCAATGACATCGTCTACCACGGCTACTTCGACATCGGCATCGCCGTCGGTTCGCCGCGCGGCCTGGTGGTGCCCATCCTGCGCAATGCCGACCAGATGAGCTTTGCCGAGATCGAAAAGAAGATTGCCGAGTACGGCGCCAAGGCGCGCGACGGCAAGCTGGGCATTGAAGAAATGACCGGCGGCACCTTCTCGATCTCCAATGGCGGCGTGTTCGGCTCCATGCTGTCCACCCCCATCATCAACCCGCCGCAGTCGGCCATCCTGGGCGTGCACGCGACCAAGGACCGTGCCGTCGTCGAAAACGGCCAGATCGTGGTGCGCCCGATGAACTACCTCGCCATGAGCTACGACCACCGCATCGTGGACGGCCGCGAAGCCGTGCTGGGCCTGGTGGCGATGAAGGAAGCGCTGGAAGACCCGGCCCGTCTGCTGTTCGACATCTAAGACCGTCGATGCGCCGCCTCGTCGCCTGCCTGGCCTGCGCCTTGAGCGTGGGCTTGGCTGCGGCTGCGGCGCCGGTTGGCGACAACTGGAGCGGTTATTACGGGCTGCAATGGCTAAGCGTTTCGCAGCTGGGATCCCGGCTGGTGCTGGCAAAAGCGCCGGATGCCGACCCCGGGAAGCTGGTTGAAAAATACCAGTCGGACCTGGCCCGCTGGACCCTTGCCGATGTGCAGACCCCTGCGGAGACCGTATCCCTGCGCCGCTTTCTCGCGGCGGAATACGAGGATTTGGGTTGGGCCGCGCTGCACGCCGATGGCCGGATTGAATGCCTGGATGCCAGCCGCATGTTTGTCTGCAAGACTGCGCCCGGCACGACCGTGAAAATTGGCCGCGATGGCCCCCGGCAGGAAAGCCTGCTGGCGAGCACCGGTGTATTTGGAATCGTCCTCCACGCGGGGGCGTTTGAACTCAAGAAGGAATAGGAACATGTCTAAACAATTCGACGTCATCGTCATAGGCGGCGGCCCCGGTGGCTACATTGCCGCCATCCGCGCCGCCCAGCTGGGTTTTAACGTCGCCTGTATCGACGAGTGGAAGAACGCCAAGGGCGGTCCGGCCCTGGGCGGCACCTGCACCAACGTCGGCTGCATTCCCTCCAAGGCGCTGCTGCAGTCGTCCGAGCATTACGAGCAGGCCGGCCACCACTTTGCCGACCACGGCATCGAGGTCAAGGGGCTCAGCCTGGACATGGGCAAAATGCTGGGCCGCAAGGACACCGTGGTCAAGCAGAACAATGACGGCATCGTCTACCTGTTCAAGAAGAACAAGGTCACCTTCTTCCACGGCCGCGCCTCCTTTGCCGCCGCGAAAGACGGCCTCTATGACCTCAAGGTCGCCGGCGCCGCCGAAGAGACCATCTCCGGCAAACACATCATCGTGGCCACGGGTTCCAATGCCCGTGCGCTGCCCGGCACGCCGTTTGACGAGGAAAACATCCTGTCCAACGACGGCGCGCTGCGCATCGGCGACGTGCCCAAGAGGCTAGGCCTGATCGGCTCCGGTGTGATCGGCCTGGAAATGGGTTCGGTCTGGCGCCGCCTGGGCGCCGACGTGACGGTGCTCGAAGGCCTGCCGACCTTCCTGGGCGCCATCGACCAGCAGATCGCCAAGGAAGCCCATAAGGCTTTCACCAAGCAGGGCCTCAAGATCGAACTCGGCGTCAAGGTCGGCGAGATCAAGTCCGGCAAGAAGGGTGTGTCGGTCGCCTACGTTGATGCCAAGGGACAGGCGCAGGCACTGGAAGTCGACAAGCTGATCGTTTCCATCGGCCGCGTTGCCAACACGATAGGCCTGGCGCCCGAGGCCGTGGGCCTGAAGCTCGACGAGCGCGGCGCGGTGGTGGTCGATGAGGAATGCAAGACCAACCTGCCCAACGTCTGGGCAATTGGCGACGTGGTGCGCGGCCCCATGCTGGCGCACAAGGCCGAGGAAGAGGGCGTTGCGGTTGCCGAGCGCATTGCCGGCCAGCACGGCCACGTCAACTTCAACACCATTCCCTGGGTGATTTACACCAACCCCGAAATTGCATGGGTCGGCCAGACGGAAGAGCAGCTCAAGGCTGCGGGCCGCGCCTACAAGGCCGGCACCTTCCCCTTCATGGCCAACGGCCGTGCGCGAGCGCTGGGCGACACCACGGGCATGGTCAAGATGCTGGCCGACGCGGCCACGGATGAAATCCTGGGCGTGCACATCGTCGGGCCTTTCGCCAGCGAACTGATCGCCGAATGCGTGGTCGCCATGGAGTTCCGCGCCAGCAGCGAGGACATCGCCCGCATCTGCCACGCGCACCCGTCCCTCAGCGAGGCGACCAAGGAAGCCGCGCTGGCGGTGGACAAGCGCACGCTGAATTTCTGAGCTGTGTTGAGCGGGTACTGAATCGGTGACTCAACCGGTACGCGTGGCGTACGACGCTGAACTGGCGGCGCGGGGTTATCAAAGCGACCCCGCGCAGTTGCGCGCCGTCGAGGCGCTGGAACGCTGCGCCTCCGAGTGGGCCGATTTCAAGGAGCAGCGCTCCAACGCCTTCAAGAAGCTGATCAACCGGCCCGACATTCCCCGCGGCGTGTATATGCACGGGGGCGTGGGTCGCGGCAAGAGCTTTTTGATGGATTGCTTCTTCGGGGCCGTTCCGCTGAAGCGCAAGGTTCGCCTGCATTTCCACGAGTTCATGCGCGAGGTGCACCGGGAATTGCAGGACCTGCAAGGCACGGCGAACCCGCTCGATGAACTCGGCAGGCGCATGGCCAAGCGCTATCGCCTGATCTGTTTCGATGAGTTTCATGTGGCCGACATCACGGACGCCATGATTCTTCACCGCCTGCTGGCGGCCCTGTTCGAGAACGGCGTCGGTTTCGTCACAACCTCCAATTTCCATCCCGACGATTTGTATCCCAACGGCATGCACCGCGACCGCGTGTTGCCGGCCATTGAATTGCTCAAGGCCAACCTCGAGGTGATCAGCGTCGACAACGGCACCGACTACCGCAGGCGCACCCTGGAACAGGCGAGGCTTTATCACACGCCGCTAGGGCCCCAGGCGGACGCCGAGATGACGGAAACTTTTAACGCCCTGGCGGAGTCTCAGGATGAGAATCCGGTGCTGCAGATCGAGTCCCGGCAGATCCAGGCCAGGCGCAAGGCGGGGGGCGTGGTGTGGTTTGATTTCAAGACGCTGTGCGGCGGACCCCGTTCGCAGAACGATTACCTGGAAATCGCGACCCAGTTCCACACCGTGTTGCTGAGCGACGTGCCCTATATGCCGGTGCGCATGGCCTCGGAAGCCCGGCGCTTTACCTGGCTGGTGGATGTGCTGTATGACCGCCGGGTCAAGCTGATCATGTCGGCAGAGGTGCCTCCTGAGGCGTTGTATACCGAGGGGCCGCTGGTGCACGAATTCCCCCGCACCGTTTCCCGGCTCAATGAGATGCAGTCAAAAGAATTCCTGGCGCTTGAGCGCCGCAACGTGGACACGACACTCACATGAAAAACTTCGCCGTCGCATGCTTTTTCGCCGCCCTGGGCGTGCTTGCGAACGCGCAGCCTGCAGAGTCGTTGGCTGCGCCGGTGCCCCCGACGATAGATGCCGAGCGCGCAAGAATCGGCATGGAACGCGCCACGCTGGAGACCGGCTTCCTTGCCGAAGATGCCGAGTGCTACAAAAGATTCGCCGTCAACAGCTGCCTCGACAAGGTCAACGTGCGGCGGCGCGAGGCCATGGCGGACCTGCGCAGGCAGGAAATCCTGCTCAACGATGAAGAGCGCCGCATCCGGGGCGCGGATCAAATCCGCAAGACGGAAGAAAAAGCATCACCCGAAAACCAGCAGGAAGCCGCTGAGCGCCGGGCCAAAGCCGTGAGTGACTACCAGTCGCGCCTCGAGCGGGAGAAGCAAAAGACAGAGGACCGCGCCGCCACCCAATCCAGCGCGCAGAGCAACAGCGAAGCCAGCGCGGCCAAGCTCAGGGGAAGCCAGGAAAAATCCCAGGTCAGGACCGATAAGCAGGCCACCGCGGCGGAAGAGGCGAAAAAACTCAGCGAGCGCCAGAAAGAGGCCCAGGAACGCAAGGCCCAGCACGAAGCCGATCGCCTGAAGCAGACCAAGCCATCGGCCAAGTCCCTGCCTTTACCCCAATAAGCGAGCCGGGGGCTCGGGAGCCAGGGGCTCAAGCTTGACGATCACCAGCGAAAGGTTGTCGCCGCCGCCCCTCGCGCGCGAGCGGGCTTTCTGGATCAGGAACTCGGTGGCTTCGCGCGGCGACAACATGGCCAGCGCGGAGCCCATTTCACTCGCGCTGAAGTAGTGCCACACCCCGTCGCTGCAGGCAAGCAGCACGTCTTCGGGGCGCAACTGCGGAATGAAATGATGCGTGATGGGCGGCGCTTCCTCAGTGCCCAGGCAACCCATCAGGATGTTGGACTGGGGATGGACGTTGGCTTCGTCCTCGGTGATCTCGCCCTTGTCGACCAGCGTTTGCACGTAAGAGTGATCCACCGTCCTGTGAACCAGCTTGCTGCCCTGGTAGTGGTAGATGCGCGAGTCGCCGGTATGCACCCAGTGGCAGTCGCCGCCCGGATTGATGATAAATGCCGCCAGTGTGCTGTGGGGTTCCTGCTCGGCCGAGATTGCCGTGAGCTTGATCACGATGTGCGCTTCTTCGACGATCTGCTTGAGCATGGCCGGCGCGTCATCGGTCTCGGGCGCATAGCGGTCGAAAAGCTGCTTGGCGGTCAGCATGACCTGGTCTGAGGCCTTGCGCCCGCCGCTGCGTCCGCCCATACCATCGGCCACGATGCCCAGCATGCAGCCGGGAATCCGTGAGTGGCTGAACAGGTTGACCTGGTCCTGTTGATAGTCCCGATCGCCTTTGTGGATACCGGTGGACGCTGTGATTCGATAACCTTTGGACATTGTGTGGTCGTTCGGGCACGAGGCTCGATTTATGGTCGCAATCGACGTATTATCAAGCGAAGCAGCGCGTACGGACAAAAAACCTTGGACTTAAATTTACATTCCCCGGAACGGCAGCTGATCGAACTGAAAATGGAGCACGCGGACCTTAATGCCTTGGTTGACATTGCGGCGCACTCCTTGCCTATCGACGAACTGCTGCTCAGACGCTTGAAGAAGCGCCGCCTGCAACTGCGCGACCAGATCGCGCAACTCGAGCTATCACTCGATCCCCCCGAGCCCGCTTGATGACGCTTGCGCTTGAAGTGGAAGAGGCCTTCGCCCCTGGCGGCGTGCTGTCGCGGGCGGCCGAGCATTTCATGCCGCGCAGCGGCCAGACCGAGATGGCCTTGGCCGTGGCCCGCGCCGTCGAGGGCGCTTATCCCCTGGTGGTCGAGGCCAGCACCGGCGTCGGTAAAACTTTTTCTTACCTTGTTCCCGCCTTGTTGAGCGGCGAGCGCGTATTGCTGTCCACCGCGACCAAGGCCTTGCAGGACCAGCTGTTCGGCCGCGACCTGCCGCGCCTGGTCGAGGCGCTCGGCCTTCCGGTCAGCACGGCGCTGCTCAAAGGACGTGCCAGTTACCTGTGCCTGCACCGCATGGAGATGGCGCGCCAGGAGGCCTATTTGCCCGACGGCGTTTCCGTGCGCGCGCTGGCCAGGATTGAAGAGTGGTCCAAGGTGACGCGCTCCGGCGATCTGGCTGAACTGCCGGGGCTGGATGAGCGCTCCTCCATGATCCCACTGGTGACCTCCACGCGTGAGAACTGCCTGGGCGCCGCCTGCCCGCGCTTTCGCGCCTGCCATGTGAACCTTGCGCGCAGGGAAGCGATGGCGGCGGACGTGGTGGTGATCAACCACCACCTGTTTTTTGCCGACCTGGCGGTACGCGAGTCCGGCGTGGCCGAACTGCTGCCTTCGGTGCGTATCGCCATCTTCGACGAAGCGCACCAGCTCAACGAGACCGGCGTGCAGTTCCTGGGAACCAACCTGACCACCGGCCAGTTGCTGGACTTTGCGAGGGACATGCTGGCAGCGGGCCTGCAATTGGCCCGCGGACTGGTGGACTGGCAAGAGGTGGTGTCCGCGGTGGAGCATGCCGGGCGAGAATTGCGCCTGTGCGCCGGCAAGCAATACCCCGGAACCAAGCTGCGATGGGTGGGCGAATCCCCCGAGGGACTGGATGCGGCCGAGTGGAACGGCGCGCTGCAAGCGGTTCACGCGTCCTGCGAGCAGGCCTGCGCCGCTCTCGACACCGTTAGCGAAATCGCGCCGGACTTTGTTCGCCTGCACGAGCGAGCCTCGGAGCTGGCCGAACGCGCCCGGCGTTTCGTCCATGCCTGCGAACCCGGCTGCGTGCGTTGGGCCGACGTGGGAACCCAGTTGCGGCTGGTCGAGTCGCCCCTCGATATTTCGAAGGCCGTAAAAAGCAAAGTGCTGGGCGCGAGCGGCGGTGCTGAAAAAACCTGGATATTCACCTCGGCCACACTGGGCGATGACGACAAGCTCAGCTGGTTTACACAGCCTTGCGGACTGGAGGATGCGGAGATCTTGCGGGTGGGAAGCCCGTTCGACTATGAACGCCAGGCGGCGCTGTACGTGCCGCCTGCTTTCCCGAAACCGGGAGATCCTGCCCATACCGTGAAGGTGGCCGAATCCGCCGCCAGGTGGTCCCGCCACCTGGGCGGCCGCACCATGGTGCTGACGACCACGTTGCGGGCCTTGCGCACGATAGGCGACACGCTCAGGGAGGCCTTCCAGGATTCATCCGACATGGAAGTGCTGGTGCAGGGCGCCATGCCCAAGCGCGTGCTGATCGAGCGCTTCCGCGAAGGCAATTCCAATGGCGGCAAGGGTTGTGTGCTGGTGGCGTCGGCCTCGTTCTGGGAAGGCATTGACGTGCCCGGCGACGCGCTTCAACTGGTCATCATCGACAAGCTGCCTTTTCCGCCGCCTAACGATCCGCTGGCCGAAGCGCGTTCCAAGCTGCTGGAGTCACAGGGGCGCAGCGCGTTCAACGATTATTTTCTGCCCGAGGCCGCCGTGGCGCTCAAGCAGGGGGCGGGGCGCTTGATCCGCCGTGAAACCGACGAGGGTGTGCTGGTGGTGTGCGACAGCCGCCTGGCGGCCATGGGCTACGGCAAGCGGCTGCTGAGGGCGCTGCCGCCCATGCGGCGCCTGGCGTCAGAGCAGGAACTGACGGACAGGCTGGACGCCCTTACCAGAACTTGTACCAGGGACTGTCTGCAGACTTGAAGCCGTTGCTCAGGAAGTGGCTTTGCGGGTAGTTCTTTTCCATGATGCGGCGTGTATCGTCGCGCAACTCCGCCATGCCCAGGGCGTCGTAGGATTTGTAGAGGATGTAGACCGCCTCTTCCAGCGCCGGCACGTCGCGGTAGTCGGCGATCGCGCTTTGCGCGCGGTTGATGGCGGCGACATAGGCCCCGCGTGAGTAGTAGTAGCGCGCCACGTGCACTTCGGACTGCGCCAGCGAGTTCACGATGTAGCCCATGCGCAGGCGCGCATCCGGCGTGTACTTCGATTCGGGGAAGCGGGTCACCAGTTCGCGGAAGGACTCAAACGATTCCTTGGCGGCTTTCTGGTCGCGTTCGGCCAGGTCCTGGCGCGAAATAAAGCTGAAGATGCCCAGGTTGTCGTTGAAGTTGACCAGGCCCTTGAGGTAGAGCGCATAGTCGATGGCCGGGCTGGCCGGGTGCAGTTTCATGAAGCGGTCCAGTGTCGCGATGGCCTGGGCCTGCTCGCCGCTCTTGTACTGGGTATAGGCTTTTTCAATCTGGGCCTGCTGGGCCAGCGGGGTGCCCGCTGCGCGCCCCTCGAGCTTTTCATACAGGGGAATGGCCTTGTCGTAGGCACCGCCGCTCGCTTCATCCTTGGCTTCGGCGTAGATCTTGTTGGGGCTCCATGTAGCCGTTTTGTCGGGGGCCGGTGTGCTGGAGCAACCGGCGATCACGAAAGACAGGGCGCAAACGGCTGCAAAAAGCGGCATTGCATTGGGAACAACCGATAATTTGGTGGAAAACATTGCAATCGACCTTCTTGATGACTGATTCAGAACAAAGCAAATTGATTATATCGGCCGCTACTGCGCCCGAAAGCGTCCCGGACGAAGCCCAGGAGGAGGGGGACACCACCGCCGAGATGGAATTGCGCCACGTGACGGTGCCCGCGAGCAGTCACGGCAGCCGCCTTGACCGCGCTTTGGCCGCCATTGTGCCCGAGTTCTCGCGCACTTATCTCCAGCAATTGATTGAGGCCGGCGTGGTGACGCTGGGCGGTGCCGTGGTGACCAAAACCTCCGCGAAGGTCAAGGCGGGTGACGAACTCCACATTGAATTGCGGCCCACGCCGCAAAGCCAGGCCTTCAAGCCCGAGGCCATGGCGCTGGACATCGTGTTTGAAGACGCCCACCTCATGGTGATCAATAAACCGGCGGGGCTGGTGGTGCACCCGGCCCCCGGCAACTGGAGCGGCACCCTGCTCAATGGCTTGCTGGCGCACGACCCGCAAGCCGTGTTTTTGCCGCGCGCAGGCATTGTCCACCGCCTCGACAAGGACACCAGCGGGCTGATGGTGGTCGCCCGCCAGCGCACGGTCATGGATCAACTGGTCGGCCTGATCGCCGCCCGCGAGGTGAGTCGGGAGTATGTGGCCCTGGCTCACGGCGCCTGGCAGGGCGGCAAGACGCGCCAGGTCGATGCCCCCATAGGCCGCGACCCGCGCAACCGGCTGCGCATGGCGGTGGTCGACCTGGAGAAGAACGCCGGCAAGACGGCCTCCACCGTGGTGTCGCTGCTGCAAAGCAGCGCCAAACACTGTCTCGTGAAGTGCAAGCTGCACACCGGTCGCACCCATCAGATACGGGTTCACATGGCGTTTCTCGGCCATCCGCTGGTGTCCGACGAAGTTTATGGCGGGGCGCCCGCGGCAGGCCTTGCCCGCCAGGGTCTTCACGCGTGCCGCCTGGCCTTTCAACACCCGGTGACCGGCAAGGCCATGGAGTTCAGGTCCGACCCTCCCGCCGACCTGCAGGCCGCCATGGCGGGTTTGGGCCTGATATACAATCAAATCCAGTAGCTTCCAGCTACCTGCACCATGGCTCCCGACAGGAGATTGCGCATGGATGCATGCGCGAACAAGCGCCGAACCCACGTTTTCCCGGCCTTTTTTTCCGCCCTTTTTCGGAACGACCACAATCATGAATACGACGGATGCCAAGCGCGTCCTCGAAACAGCACTTATCTGCGCGCAGCAACCGCTGCCATTGCGCGAAATGGGTGTCCTGTTCAACGGGGTGCTGACTGCCGACAGCCTCAGGCTGGTGCTTGAAGAATTGCAGAACGACTGGTCGGGCCGCGGCGTGGAACTCGTGCACGTTGCAACGGGCTGGCGCTTTCAAAGCCGGCCCCAGATGCGCGAATACCTGGACAGGCTGCACCCCGAAAAGCCGCCGCGCTACAGCCGCGCCACGCTGGAAACACTGGCCATCATCGCTTACCGCCAGCCCGTGACGCGCGGCGACATGGAAGACATCCGCGGCGTCACGATCAACAGCATGATCCTCAAGCAGCTGGAAGACCGCGGCTGGGTGGAAGTCATAGGCCACCGGGAAACCGTGGGCCGGCCCGCTTTGTTCGCGACCACGCGGCAGTTCCTGGACGACCTGGGCGTCGAGTCGCTGGACCAGCTTCCCGTGATGGACAGCAACACCTCGACCCCGGTCGCGATGCTGGAACAGATCGAATTCGGCATGGCGGGGCTCGCCGACGGCACAGCCGGGCTGAGCGGCCTGGAACTTCTGACGGAAGCTGCGGCACCGGCGGAAAGCCCGGCTGAGACCGGCGAAATGAACGAACCGGTTGAGATGCCCGGCACGTCCGATCCTGCGGAAATGCCTGAAGCGCTGGAAGCCGGCGCCGAAAGCTCTGAGCCACGGCCCGCGGATGACAGCAACGATCCCGAGCCTTCGGGGCAGAACGACGGCGATTTACCCGCACGAATGTAAAAAATGACGCAACAAGACCCTCCTGCCCCAGAACCCATGGACGTGCCCGAAGACCAGACCAAGGCGGCGTCCCCTGGGCTGCCCGAGCAGGACGCGCCCGAGGCGGCAGATACAGAGGCCGGAATGACACCGCCGCCGCGCCAGGCCAAGGGCCGCAATGCCGCGCCGGCCGTGGGTGCAATCCGTTTTGAAGATGTCGTGACCGGCCAGTTTGACGCCGACGAAGAAGACGTCGCCCTAGCGCCGCCCAAGCGCGTGCTGTCGCCGCAGCCCGAAACCCCCAAGCTTCACAAGGTGCTGGCCCAGGCCGGCCTGGGCTCCCGCCTGGAGATGGAGCAACTGATCCTGGAAGGCCGGATTTCGGTCAATGCGGAGCCGGCCCACATCGGCCAGCGCATCCAGTTCGGCGATACGGTCAAGGTCAACGGCAAGCCGATCCGCGTGCGGATCGACCCGCCGCCGCCGCGCGTGATTGCGTACCACAAGCCTACCGGTGAGGTCGTTACCCACGACGACCCGCAGAACCGCCCGACGGTGTTCCGCCGCCTGCCCAAGCTGTTCCAGGGCAAATGGCAATCGGTGGGGCGCCTTGACCTGAACACCGAAGGCCTGCTGTTGCTTACCAGCTCCGGCGAACTGGCTAACAAGCTGATGCACCCACGTTTCGGCCTTGAGCGCGAATACGCGGTTCGCGTGCTCGGCGCCCTGAACAACGAAGAGAAAAAACGCCTGCTCGAAGGCGTGACCCTGGACGACGGCGTCGCCCAGTTCGGCTCCATCGAAGCCGGCGGCGGCGAAGGCGCCAACTGCTGGTACCGGGTCACGATTTCCGAGGGCCGCAACCGCGAAGTCCGGCGCATGTTCGAAGCGGTCGGCCACGCCGTCAGCCGCCTGATCCGCATCCGTTACGGGGCCATGGTGCTGCCGCGCGGCCTCAAACGCGGCGCGTTTGTCGAACTGGACGAGCGCGATATCTGGGCCCTGACCAGTGCTGTCACCCGTTCCGAATCCCGCGCCGATCCACGCGCGGCCGCCGCAGGTCCCCAGGCGGGCACGCCGGGCGGCGAGGGCGGCCAACCACTGCAAGGGCGCGGCCCGCGCAGGAACGAGCGCCCACGCGGCGGACGAGACCGGTTTCCCGTCACCCCGGACATGGCTCCGGCCAATGCCGCGCCGCAAGATGGCGATGAGCAGGATCCTGATGATTCGCAGCCGCCACTTCCGAGAAACGATTCTGCGCCCAGGGGCAACCGCCGCCGCGGTGGCAAGGGCCGCGGGCAGGGTGGCAATGCCGGGCCGGGCCCCCGGACGGGACCGCCTCCGGGCAATGGCAATGGCGGGGGCATGCAGGGGCAAAAACGGCGTGACGACCGCGGGGACCGTGGCGATCGCGGCGACAAGCTTCCCGGCGGCGCCCAACCCGACCCCATGAAGACCTCCTTCGGCTACATCGGCGCGGATACCTTCACGAGGCAGCGCCAGGGCCAAGGCCAGGGGCAACAGCGCCGCGGCGGCGCGGGCATGGGCGGCGGCAATGCAGGCGGCCAGCGCCGCACCGGCGGTGGTGGTGGCGGTGGAAACCGCGGGGGCGGCAATCGCGGCGGTGGAAACCGTGGCGGAAATCGCTGAGCGCCACAGAAGCACTTTGAATCACAGGGTTGATCTGCGGCGCAAAGGCCGCAGGTTAAAATCGTAGGCTTTATTCAATTTTTGAATAATTTAAAAATCCAAAAAATCTCCTTAAGGAACTCTCATGGCAATCGAACGCACTCTCTCCATCATCAAACCCGACGCAGTGGCAAAAAACGTGATCGGCCAGATCTATGCGCGTTTTGAAGCTGCCGGCCTGAAGGTCGTGGCCGCCCGCATGGCTCACCTGTCGCAAGGCGAAGCCGAGGCTTTCTACGCCGTGCACAAAGAGCGTCCTTTCTTCAAGGACCTGGTTTCCTTCATGATTTCCGGCCCGGTGATGATCCAGGCGCTGGAAGGCGAAGGCGCCATCCTGAAGAACCGCGACCTGATGGGCGCCACCGATCCCAAGAAGGCCGCGGCCGGCACCATTCGCGCCGACTTCGCCGACAGCATCGACGCCAACGCCGTGCACGGCTCTGACGCCGCTGAAACCGCCAAGGTGGAAATTGCCTTCTTTTTCCCCGGCATGAACGTTTACTCGCGTTAAAACATGTCCAGCCCCATGCCTTGCTACCCCTTTCCAGGGCCGTCGCTTGCTTGGGGCGGTTCAGCCGGCTGCCCGCTGCGATGACGGCCAACCTGCTTGATTACGATCTGGATGGTTTGGCCGCCTTCTGCGAGCGGCTTGGCGAAAAGCGCTTTCGCGCCACGCAGCTCTTTCGCTGGATTCACCAGAAAGGGGCGACGGATTTCACGCAGATGACGGACCTGGCGAAGTCCCTGCGCGAAAAGCTCCCCGAATCGGCCCACATCGAGGGCCCCAAAGTCGTCTCCCGCCATGATTCCACCGACGGCACCATCAAATGGCTGTTCGACGTCGGCGGCGGAGATGTCATCGAAACCGTTTTTATTCCCGAAACCGACCGGGGAACGCTTTGCATTTCCTCGCAGGCCGGCTGTGCCGTGGGCTGCCGGTTCTGTTCGACGGGCCACCAGGGCTTCAGCCGCAACCTGACCACGGGGGAAATCATTTCCCAGCTGTGGTTCGCCGAACACTTCCTGCGCAAGCACCTGGGCCGTGAGGAGCGGGTGATCTCCAACGTCGTCATGATGGGCATGGGCGAGCCCCTGCAGAATTACGGGCAGTTGCTCCCGGCGCTCAAGGTCATGCTGGACGACCACGGCTACGGCCTGTCACGCCGGCGGGTTACCGTGTCCACCTCGGGTGTGGTGCCCATGATCGACCGGCTTGCCAAGGATTGTCCTGTGGCGCTGGCCGTCTCGCTGCATGCGCCCGAAGACACGCTGCGCGACAACCTTGTGCCGCTGAACAAAAAATACCCCATCGCGGAATTGCTGGAAGCCTGCACCCGCTACCAGTCGTCGGCCCCCCGGGACTTCATCACCTTCGAATATTGCATGCTGGACGGCGTGAACGACCAGCCCGAGCATGCGCGCCAGTTGGTGTCGCTGGTCCAGGCGCACGGCGCGCGCGGCCTGTCCTGCAAGTTCAACCTGATTCCTTTCAATCCCTTTCCGGCCTCGGGCCTGAAACGTTCCGACATGCCGCAAGTCACCGCATTCGCGAAAATCCTGATGGACGCGGGGATTGTGACCACCGTGCGAAAAACCCGCGGCGACGACATCGATGCGGCGTGCGGGCAACTCGCCGGCGATGTGCAGGACCGCACGGGCGTTGACCAGCGCATGGCGGCGCAACGGCAAGGTATGCTCGGGGGAATCAAGGTCGTTGTGGCCAAGGGGATGGGTGTATGAGGTTTTTCTCCAATGTGATCTGGATGCCGGCTTGCTGGCTGGTCGTGCTGTTGGCGGGGTGTGCCCAACAAGGGGCTCCCGGATCTCCCGCGGCTTCCGGCGCCCGCAATGACATCGTCACCGAATCGGATGAGCCCGACGGGCGCCGGCGCGCGCGGTTGCGGCTCGAACTGGCCTCGGGCTACTTCGAGCAGGGCCAGACCAATGTGGCGCTCGATGAGATCAAGCAGTCGCTGCTGGCCGACCCCACGTTTGCGGATGCCTACAACCTGCGCGGCCTGGCGTACATGCGCCTGAATGACATTCCGATGGCGGAAGACAGTTTTCGCCGCGCGCTCGCGTTGAATCCGCGCGATGCGGATGTCGCGCACAACTACGGCTGGCTGATGTGCCAGCAGGGCCGTTACAACGACGCGATGCGTTTTTTCGGCCAGGCGATGGCCAATCCCACCTATGCAGGCAGGGCCAAAACCCTGATGACGCAAGGCGTTTGCCAGGTTCGCGCCGGGCAGCTGGCGGAGGCTGAGCAAAGCCTTATGCAGGCCTATGAGCTGGACGCGGGCAACCCGGTTACCGGCTACAACCTGGCCAATCTTTTGTACCAGCGCGGCGAACTGACGCGCGCCCAGTTCTACATCCGCCGCATCAACAACAGTGACCTGGCCAACGCCGAAAGCCTGTGGCTGGGCGTCAAGACCGAACAAAAATTGAACAACCGGGAAGCGGTGGTGCAACTCGGCGATCAGCTGAAAAAACGTTTTGCGCAGTCCCGTGAAGCGGCTGCCTATGAGAAGGGCTCCTTCAATGAGTGACCTTGACGCGGTGCCGGGTGGGCAGTTGGACGGCGAAGCGGCAGGCTTCGGCAACAGCGGCATGCCGGCCCCCGAGCCGACGGCCGGGACATTGCTTCGCCAGGCCAGGGAGGCGGCGGGAATGCACATCGCCGCCCTTGCGGTGTCGCTCAAGGTTCCCGTGAAAAAGCTCGAAGCGCTTGAACAGGACCGGTTTGACCTGCTGCCTGACGCCGTGTTCGTGCGGGCGCTGGCTTCCAGCGTGTGCCGCACGCTCAAGCTGGATGCTGCTCCCGTGCTGGGCCTTTTGCCCCAGACCACCGCGCCCAAACTGACTTACCAGGGATCGGGCATCAACGCCCCATTCCGTACGCCGGGCGAGGGCCCCAGTCCCTCGGTCTGGACCCAGGTTTCCAAACAGGCCGTTCTGGCCGGCCTGCTTCTGCTTCTGGGCGCCCTTGTGCTGATTTTCATGCCCAAGCAGGATGGCAGCAGCAAAACCGACGCTGACACCATGCCGCCGTCCATGGGTGAGGCCGTCAAGCCATTGCCCGCCGCCGTGGCAATGTCCGGCCCCGGGCTTGCCGACGACGCCAAGGCGACCATGCCTGCGGCGCAGGCGCATGAGCCTTTCGCCGCCGCCAGCGCCTCGGCACCCGGCGGCCTGCCTTCCACGTCCGCCGCCGCGATGGCGGCTGTTCCTTTGTCCATGTCTGCGCTTGCCCCCGCAACAGCCACTCCGGCGCCAGCGCCAGCCAACGTTGCTACAACGCCCGCCGCTGCCGCGCCCGTTCCAGTCCTTGCAGCCTCGCAACCGGCGCAAGCGGCGCCCGCAGGCATCGTGACCTTCCGCGCCAAGGGTGACTCCTGGGTCGAAGTGATAGACGCGAAAGGCACGGTCGTGCTGCGCCGCCTGCTGACCGCCGGCGAAGTCGCCGGCGCGTCGGGTGTATTGCCGATGGCTGCCGTCGTGGGCAAGGCGGACGTCACGCAGGTGCAGGTGCGCGGGCAGGCTTTTGACCTGAACGCGGTCGCCAGGGACAACGTTGCCCGGTTCGAGGTGAAATAGTGCTTCAGGCCTGCCTTCCCATTGAATCCGCCTTTCCCAAGGCGCGGCGTTCCCTGCAGTCGCAGGTGGCTTGGGGTTCGCGCATCGTGACCGTGGGGGGCGATGCGCCGGTGCGCGTCCAGTCCATGACCAACACGGACACGGTGGACGCCATAGGCACCGCCATCCAGGTGAAAGAACTTGCACTGGCGGGCTCGGAGATGGTCCGGATCACCGTCAACACGCCTGAAGCGGCCCAGGCCGTCCCCTATGTGCGCGAGCAGCTCGACCGCATGGGCATCGACGTGCCCCTGATCGGCGACTTCCACTACAACGGCCACCGCCTGCTCACCGACTATCCGGCTTGTGCCGAGGCCTTGTCCAAATACCGCATCAATCCCGGCAATGTCGGCAAGGGCGACAAGCGCGACCGCCAGTTCGGCCAGATGATCGAAGTGGCCATGCGCTGGAACAAGCCCGTGCGCATAGGCGTGAACTGGGGCAGCCTCGACCAGGAATTGCTGGCCAGCCTGATGGACGAAAACAGCCGCCGCGAAACCCCTTGGGACGCCCGGCAGGTGATGTACGAGGCGCTGATCACCTCCGCGGTGGACTCTGCCCAGCGCGCCGAAGAAATGGGCATGGCCCGCAACCAGATCATCCTGTCCTGCAAGGTCAGCGGCGTCCAGGATTTGATCTCCGTGTACCGCGAACTGGCCAAGCGCACTGACCACGCGCTGCACCTGGGCCTGACCGAAGCCGGCATGGCCACCAAGGGCACGGTGGCTTCCGCCACCGCGCTGTCGATTTTGTTGCAGGAAGGCGTGGGCGACACCATTCGCGTCTCCCTGACTCCCCAGCCGGGCGAGGCCCGCACCCAGGAAGTGGTGATCGCCTCCGAAATCCTCCAGGCCCTGGGCCTGCGGACTTTTGTGCCCAGCGTCACGGCCTGCCCGGGATGCGGCCGCACCACCAGCACCACCTTCCAGGAACTGGCCAAGCAGATCGACGATTTTTTGCGTGCCCAGATGCCTGTCTGGCGCGAGCAGTATCCCGGCGTCGAAGGCCTCAAGGTCGCCGTGATGGGTTGCATCGTCAACGGCCCGGGCGAGAGCAAGCATGCCGACATCGGCATCAGCCTGCCCGGTTCCGGCGAAGCGCCGGCCGCGCCGGTGTTCATTGACGGCGAAAAACGGCTGACCCTGCGCGGCGACAACATCGCGCACGAGTTCCAGGCCATCGTTGAAAACTACATAGAAAAACGCTTTGGCACGCACGCCGTCGCTGAAGCCGCGTAATACCCATGGTTGAAAAAACGACTGCCGCCGCGGCGGAGAAGCCTGCTTTGGCGAAGACGGAAAAACTCGTCGCCGTCAAAGGCATGAACGACATCCTGCCGCCCGAATCGGCGCGCTGGGAGTGGTTCGAGGCCAAGGTGCGCGCGCTGATGGCGCGTTACGCCTACGCCAACGTGCGCACGCCCATCGTCGAGCCGACGGCGCTCTTCGTGCGCGGCCTCGGCGAGGTCACCGACATCGTCGAGAAGGAGATGTACTCCTTTGTCGATTCGATGAACGGCGACAAGCTCACACTGCGCCCCGAGGCCACCGCCGGCATCGTGCGCGCGATGGTCGAGCACAACGCGCTGTACAACGGGCCGATGCGGGTCTGGTCAGCGGTGACGCTGTTTCGCCATGAGCGGCCGCAAAAGGGCCGTTACCGCCAGTTCCACCAGATCGACGTCGAGGCGCTGGGCTTTGCCGGGCCCGACGTGGATGCCGAGCAGATCCTGATGTGCCGGGCGCTGCTGCGCGATCTGGGCATTCCGATGGAGCACGTGCGGCTCGAACTGAACAGCCTGGGCCAGCCGGCTGAGCGCCTGGCGCACCGCGCCGCGCTGGTCGCGCACTTCGAGGCGCATGCCGACATGCTGGACGAAGACGCCAGGCGCCGGCTGCACAGCAACCCGCTGCGCATCCTCGACACGAAAAACCCCGCCATGCAGGCCATGGTCGAAGCGGCGCCGCAGCTGATGGATTTCCTCGGCGAAGCCTCGCTTTCCCATCTGAACGCGGTGCGCGCGGTGCTCGACGCGGCAGGCGTGGCCTACCGCATCAACCCGCGCCTGGTGCGCGGCATGGACTACTACAACCTCACCGTCTTCGAGTGGATCACCGACAAGCTCGGCTCCCAGGGCACGGTCTGCGGCGGCGGACGCTACGACGGCCTGTTCGAGCAACTGGGCGGCAAGCCCACACCGGCGGTCGGCTGGGGCATGGGCGTGGAACGCATGCTGCTGCTGCTTGAGGCGGTCGGCGCGCTGCCGCCCGAGAACGCCCCCGACGCCTACGCCATCCTGCCGTCGGCGGACGCGGTACCCGCCGCGATGGCCGCCTGCGAGGCCTTGCGCGCCGCCGGCATCAAGGTGCAGATGCACGCCGGCACGGGGGAGGGCATGGGCAGCATGAAGTCCCAGTTCAAGAAGGCCGACGGCAGCGGCGCGCGCTATGCGCTGATTTTTGGCGCGGATGAACTCGCCCAGGGCTGTGTCGCGGTCAAACACCTGCGCGGCGAAAAAGACCAGGCCTTGCAGGCCCAGGCGCTCCAGCCACTGGCCGATGCCGCGGCCTGGGCGCACACCCTGCGCGGCTGAGCCGCCGGGCCGGGCACCCGGCGGGGCACCTGTCGCTGGCCTCTACAATCACCCCAACTCAATCCGCGCCGTCACCGGGCAGAACAAGAAGACTTTTATGGCAAAACACCTCGATTTGGAACAGCAGGAACAGCTTGACGAACTCAAGCACTTCTGGAAACAGTACGGTGACCTCATCACCTGGACGTTGATCATCGTCCTGGGCGCCTTCGCGGCCTGGAACGGCTACCACTACTGGCAGCGCAGCCAGGCGGCACAGGCCTCGGTCATGTACGACGAAGTCGAACGCTCCGTGCAGTCGGGCGACGTTGCCAAAATCGACCGTTCGCTGGCGGACATGAAAGAGCGTTTTGGCGGCACCACCTATGCCCAGCAAGCCGGCTTGCTGGCCGCGCGTGCCTACTACGACAAGGGCAACGTCGACGCGTCTCGCGCCGCCTTGACCTGGGTCGCCGAAAAATCCTCCGACGAAAGCTACCAGGCCATCGCCCGCCTGCGCCTTGCCGGGCTGCTGCTCGAAAAGAAGGCCTATGACGAAGCGCTCCAGCAGGCTTCAGGCACTTTCCCCAAGGCGTTCACAGCACTCGCCGCCGACCGCCGCGGCGACATTTTTGTCGCGCAAGGCAAAAAGGCCGAGGCTAAAGTGGAATATGAAAAAGCCTACAAGGAACTTGACGAGCGCGCCGAGTACCGCCGCCTCGTCGAGGTCAAGCTCAACGCACTGGGCGTCGACCCGGCCGCGAAAGCCAAGCCATCCGCAACCGCAGCATCGACTCCCGAGGTGAAGAAATGATCCCATCGTCTTTCCGGCCGCTGGCCCAGGCAGTGCGCATTCCGGCCGCCATTGCTTTGTTCGCAGTTTTGGGCGGATGTTCCTTTTTCGGCGGTGGTCCCACCAAGCCCCAGCCGGCTGAACTCCAGCCCGTGACGGCCCTGGTGTCCGCCCGCCAGGTATGGACCACGCGCGTCGGCCAGGTGAACTTTCCGCTCGAAACCGGAGTCTCGGGCAGCACTGTTGCGGTCGCCAGCGGCGACGGCGCCGTGGCCCTGCTGGACGCCCAGACCGGGCGCGACGTCTGGCGCCTTGCGCTCAATACGCCCCTGGCGGCGGGCGCCGGCAATGACGGAAAAGTCGTGGCCGTGGTGACCAAGGCCAATGAAGTCGTCGCCTTGCAGGACGGCCGCGAACTGTGGCGCCAGAAGCTGGGCGCCCAGGCCTTCACCGCGCCTTTCGTGGCCGGCTCGCGGGTGTTCGTGCTCGCGGCGGACCGTTCGGTCAATGCCTTTGACGGCCAGACGGGCCGCAAACTGTGGGCGCAGCAGCGCCCCAACGAGCCCCTCATCCTTCGCCAGTCCGGCGTGATGCTGGCCGTGGGCGATACGCTGGTGGTGGGCCTGGCCGGCCGCCTGGCGGGCCTGAACCCTGCGAACGGCAGCATCCGTTGGGAGTCCCCGATTGCCACGCCGCGCGGCATCAACGATGTGGAGCGCCTGGTCGACCTGGTCGGCCGCGTCAGCCGCCAGGGTGATGTGGTGTGCGCGCGGGCCTTCCAGGCCAGCGTCGGCTGCGTCAACGCCGCGCGCGGCAACCTGCTCTGGACCAAGGCCGCCAACGGCATGCAGGGCGTGGACGGCGACGACCGCTTTGTGTTCGGCACTGAAGCCGACGGCAACGTCATCGCCTGGCGCCGCGCCGACGGCGAGCGCGCCTGGACCACCGAGCGCTTGCGCTACCGCAGCCTGACCGCACCGGTGGTGGTGGGGCGCTCCATTGCTGTCGGCGACTTTGCGGGCTACATCCACCTGCTGTCGCGGGAAGACGGCTCCCTGCTCAACCGCCTGCCCACCGACGGCTCGGCCATTGCCGCCACGCCGGTGCTGGTCGGCAATACGCTGGTCGCCGTGACCCACAACGGCGGCGTCTACGGCTTCCAGCCCCAATAAAGGGCTACAAGCCCCGCCAGAAACTGATTGATGAAACCTGTCATTGCGCTAGTCGGCCGCCCCAACGTGGGCAAGTCGACGCTCTTCAACCGGCTGACCAAGACGCGGGATGCGATCGTGGCCGATTTTGCCGGCCTGACGCGCGATCGTCATTACGGTAACGGGAAACTGGGTCCCCACGAGTACATCGTGATCGACACTGGCGGCTTTGAACCCGATGCGGCCTCCGGCATCTACAAGGAAATGGCCAAGCAGACCCGGCAGGCGGTCGCCGAAGCCGACGTGGTGGTTTTTGTGGTCGACGCCCGCGCCGGCATCAACGCCCAGGACCACGACATCGCCAAATACCTGCGCAAGCTGGGCAAGCCCACGGTGCTGACGGCCAACAAGGCCGAAGGCATGACAGAGGGTATACAGCTGTCCGAGTTCTTCGAACTGGGCCTGGGCGAGATGCTGGCGGTGTCCGCCTCGCACGGCCAGGGCATGCGCACGCTGGTCGACATGGCGCTGGCGCCGCTCAACCTGCCGGATCCGGAAGAGGAGCCCGAGCCGCAGGATCCCTCCGTCATACGCCTGGCTGTGGCCGGGCGCCCCAATGTGGGGAAATCCACGCTGATCAACACCTGGCTGGGCGAAGAGCGCCTGGTGGCCTTCGACCTGCCGGGTACGACCCGGGACACCATTTCGGTGCCTTTCGAGCGGGCGGGGCAGAAGTTTGAACTCATAGACACGGCCGGCCTGCGCCGCAAAGGCAAGGTTTTTGAGGCCATCGAGAAGTTTTCCGTCGTCAAGACGCTGCAGGCCATCGAGAACGCCAACGTGGTGCTCCTGCTGCTCGACGCGACCCAGGGCGTGACCGACCAGGATGCCCACATCGCCGGCTACATCCTCGAAAGCGGCCGCTCGGTGGTCGTGGCCATCAACAAGTCGGACGCGATCGACTCCTACCAGCGCGAGCTGCTGGAGCGCTCCATCGAGACCCGCCTTGGCTTCCTGAAGTTCGCCGCCATCCATTCGATTTCGGCCATCAAACGCCAGGGCCTGGGTCCGGTCTGGAAGTCCATCGTGCAGGCCCATGCCTCTGCCAACCGCAAGATGTCCACGCCGGTCCTGACCCGGCTGCTGCTCGAGGCGGTGCAATTCCAGCAGCCCCAGCGCTCGGGCGTGTTCCGCCCCAAGCTGCGCTATGCGCACCAAGGGGGCATGAACCCGCCCATCATCATCATCCACGGCAATTCGCTCGAGCACGTCACCGATGCCTACAAGCGCTACCTCGAAGGGCGCTTCCGCAAGGAGTTCGACCTGGTCGGCACGCCTTTGCGCATCCAGATGAAAAGCTCGCACAACCCCTTTAAAGACAAGGAATCGGCCTAGGACTACATGACCCGGCCGACGCGCTGTGGTAAGGTCAAGTTCTATTAACTTTTGAACACGGAAAATATCGTGAGCAATAACAAAGGCCAGCTCTTGCAGGATCCATTTCTCAACACCTTGCGTCGCGAGCATGTTCCTGTTTCCATCTATCTCGTCAACGGGATCAAATTGCAGGGCCAGATCGAATCTTTCGATCAATATGTGGTTCTGCTTCGCAACACTGTGACCCAGATGGTCTACAAGCATGCGATTTCCACCATCGTTCCTGGCCGCGCGGTAAATTTCGCGACCAACGAGTCTGAAGAAAGCCCCGCCAGCTGAGTTCGTTCGATGCTCCGGTGAACCCGAAACCCCTCGTACTTCTTGTCGGGGTGGATCTCGGGCTCCCGAACTTTGATGCCGATCTGCAGGAACTGGGTTTGCTCGCGCAAACAGCGGGCCTGCAGCCGGTTGCGCGCGTCACCTGCAGGCGCAAGGCGCCCGACGCGGCGCTGTTCATCGGCAGCGGCAAGGCTGACGAAATCAAGCTGATGGCGCTGGACACAGGTGCCACCGAAATTCTCTTCGACCAGTCCCTGAGCCCGGCGCAGCAGCGCAACCTCGAGCGCCACCTCGACATGCCGGTCAACGACCGGACCTTGCTGATCCTCGAAATCTTCGCCCAGCGCGCGCGCAGCCATGAGGGCAAGCTGCAGGTCGAGCTGGCCAGGCTGCAATACACGTCCACGCGCCTCGTGCGCCGCTGGTCCCACCTGGAGCGGCAGACCGGCGGGGCCGGCGTGCGCGGCGGCCCGGGTGAAAAGCAGATCGAACTCGACAAGCGCATGATCGGCGACGCCATCAAACGCACCAAGGAGCGACTGGCCAAGGTCAAGAAGCAGCGGCAAACCCAGCGCAAACAGCGCGAGCGCCGCAACTCCTTCACGATTTCACTCGTGGGTTACACCAACGCCGGGAAATCCACGCTGTTCAATTCTCTGGTCAAGGCGCGCGCCTATGCGGCCGACCAGCTGTTCGCCACGCTGGACACCACCACGCGCCAGCTCTACCTGGGCGACTCCGCGCGCTCGGTCTCGCTGTCGGACACCGTGGGCTTCATCCGCGACCTGCCGCACGGCCTGATCGACGCTTTCGCCGCGACCCTGCAAGAGGCGGCCGATGCCGACCTGCTGCTGCACGTGGTGGACGGCGCCAACCCCGACTACCTTGAACAGATCGAGCAGGTCCAGCGCGTGCTGTCCGAGATAGGCGCGGCCGACGTGCCGCAAATACTCGTGTTCAACAAGCTGGACGCTATTGAAAAGGACAGCTTGCCCCTGCACCTGCAGGACATGTTCGAACTCAGGGACGCGTTTGAGGGCTCCAGCCGCAGCGTTGAACGGGTGTTCGTGAGCGCCCAGACAGGCGAGGGCCTGCCGCTTCTGCGGGCCTTGCTGGCCAGCTATGCGGCCAGTACGCCGACCGAGGAATTCCCCCAAACTGCCGAGGACCTTGCCTGATATGGCGGTTTCGTTAGGCACAATGTCGGTGTAATGAAAAAAAGTGAGTTTGATCCCATGAATCTGAACCCCGTGCTGCAGACCTTGACGACCTTGCCGGGCCGGCTCAAGCAACGCGCCCAAGGCATGTTCAACCTCAATGATCCGCGCTGGGGCCGGGACGACGACAAACCGTCCTCCGACGACTCCAAGCCCGAGGCCCCCCGTGAGGACAAGCAGCCGCAACGGCCCGTCAATCGTCCGCAAGGGCAGGGCCCCAATCAGGGACCGCCCGACCTCGACGAACTCTGGCGCGACTTCAACCGCAAGCTGGGCGGCCTTTTCGGCGGCAACAAAAACAACCCGAATCGCGGCGGCTTCGGCCGCGGCAATGGCGGCGGCAACAACGGCGGCAGCGGCGGCGGTTTCCAGCCCGACATGAAAAGCGCCGGTATCGGCGTCGGCCTGATTGCCAGCGTCGCCGTGCTGATCTGGCTCGGAACCGGCTTTTTCATCGTCCAGGAAGGCCAGCAGGCCGTCATCACCCAGTTCGGCAAATACCACTCCACCGTGGGTGCCGGCTTCAACTGGCGCCTGCCTTATCCCGTCCAGCGCCATGAGATCGTCGTGGTCACGCAAATCCGCTCGGTGGACGTCGGCCGCGACGTCATCATCAAGGCCACCGGCCTGCGCGACTCCGCCATGCTGACCGAGGACGAGAACATCGTCGAAATCAAATTCGCCGTGCAGTACCGCCTCAACGATGCGCGCGCCTACCTGTTTGAAAGCAAGGACCCGTCCGCCGCGGTCGTCCAGGCCGCCGAAACCGCCGTGCGCGAAGTCGTCGGCAAGATGAAGATGGATTTGGCCCTCGCCGACGAGCGCGACCAGATCGGCCCCCGTGTGCGCGCCCTGATGCAGACCATCCTGGACCGCTACAAGGTCGGCGTGGAAGTCGTCGGCATCAACCTGCAGCAAAGCGGCGTGCGCCCGCCCGAACAGGTCCAGGCGGCGTTTGACGACGTGCTCAAGGCCGGCCAGGAGCGCGAGCGCGCCAAGAACGAAGCCCAGGCTTACGCCAACAACGTGATTCCGCGCGCCGTCGGTTCCGCCTCGCGGCTAAAGGAAGAGTCCGAAGCCTACAAGGCCAAGATCGTGGCGCAGGCCCAGGGTGATGCGCAGCGCTTCCGCTCGGTGCTGGCCGAATACCAGAAGGCGCCCCAGGTCACGCGCGACCGCATGTACACCGACACCATGCAGCAGGTCTACACCAACGTCACCAAGGTGCTGGTCGATTCCCGCCAGGGCAACAACCTGCTGTACCTGCCGCTCGACAAGATCATGCAGATGAGCGCGCAGGGCGATGCCGCGGTGAACGGGGAAACCCCGTTGGTCCCCGGTTCGGCCTCTTCGTCCTCCGTGCCTGCCGCCCCCATTTCCAGCCTGCCACCCCTCGATGCCCGTTCGCGCGACTCCGCCCGTTCGCGCGAACGTGAAACACGCTAAGGAAGACGATCGTGAATAGAGTTGGATTTATTGTTTCCTCGCTGCTCGTCCTGCTGGCGCTGCTCAGTTCCACGCTGTTCGTGGTCGACCAACGCCAGTTCGGCGTGGTCTATGCCCTGGGGCAGATCAAGGACGTGGTCACCGAGCCCGGCCTGCATTTCAAGATGCCGCCGCCTTTCCAGAACGTCTCGTACATCGACAAGCGCCTGCTGGTGCTCGACAGCGTCGACGCCGAGCCCATGCTGACGGCTGAAAAGCAGCGCGTCGTCATCGACTGGTACGTGCGCTGGCGCATCACCCAGCCCACCGAATACATCCGCAATGTCGGCCTGGACGAAAAAGCCGGCGCCAACCAGCTCAGCCGCGTGGTCCGCAATGCCTTCCAGGAAGAGATCAACAAGCGCACCGTCAAGGATTTGCTGTCGCTCAAGCGCGAAGCGCTGATGGCCGACGTCAAGCGCGAGGTGCTGCAGGCCGTGCAGGGCGCCCAGCCCTGGGGGGTGGACGTGGTCGACGTGCGCATCACGCGCGTGGACTATGTGGAAGCCATCACCGATTCCGTCTACAAGCGCATGGTGGCCGAGCGCCAGCGTGTGGCCAATGAACTGCGCTCCACCGGCGCAGCCGAAGGCGAAAAAATCCGCGCCGACGCCGACCGCCAGCGCGAAGTGACCATCGCCAACGCCTACCGCGACGCGCAGAAGGTCAAAGGCGAGGGCGATGCCGAGGCTGCGCGCGCCTATGCCGAATCCTTCGGCCGGGATCCGCAGTTCGCCCAGTTTTACCGCAGCCTGGACGCCTACAAAGCCGCCTTCAGCAAGAAAAGCGACGTGATGGTGCTCGACCCATCGTCCGATTTCTTCAAGGCCATGCGCAGCCCGGGCTCCGGCAGCGGCGCCGCACCCGCCAAAAAATAAGCCGTCGTGGACGGCAACACCTTCTGGCTGGCACTGGCCCTGATGCTGGTCATCGAGGGCTTGTTGCCCTTCATCTCCCCCGGCGGCTGGCGCCGCATGTTCGAGCAAATTCTCACCCTGGGCAACGGCCAGATCCGCTTCTTCGGTTTGTGCAGCATCGCGGCGGGCGTGGTCCTGCTGCTGTGGCTGAGCTGAATTTCGCTTCTCATTCATCACACCGGCAAGCCGCAGCAGGCGGCAGTATTTCCGCCTGAGTGGCTAATCCGGCCTTACGCAGGCCGAAAACAGGCTTCAAGCCCGGTAAAATGCTGTTTTTAACAGCCCACGAAAATTACAATGCCCGCCTGGTCGTCATCATGGCAATTGCCCGATCAAATTGCCGATGTCCTGCCCTCCGAGGCGCGCCACATCGAAGAGCTGCGCCGCCTGTTTCTGGACACCGCCCGCAGCTATGGCTATGAACTCGTCATGCCGCCGCTGCTCGAGCATCTCGAGTCGCTGCTGACCGGCACCGGCGAAGCGCTGGATTTACAGACTTTCAAGCTGGTCGACCAGCTTTCCGGCCGCACCCTCGGCTTGCGCGCCGACACCACCCCCCAGGTCGCCCGCATTGACGCCCATTTGCTCAACCGCAGCGGCGTGGCCCGCCTGTGCTACTGCGGCCCGGTGCTGCACACCCGCACCGACCGCCCCCACGCAACCCGCGAGCCGCTGCAGTTCGGCGCCGAGATCTACGGCCATGCCGGGCTGGAAGCCGACCTCGAAGCCCAGCAACTGGCGCTGGAAGGCCTCAAGGCGGCCGGCGTCACGGCATTGAGCGTCGACATGGCCGACGTGCGCATCGTCAACAGCCTGCTGGCCGGCGCCACCGTCAACGCCAAAACCCTGGCGCTGATCCACACCGCGCTCGCGGCCAAGGACGCCAGCGAACTCGACAGCCTCACCGCCAGCCCCAACAGCGGCATCTCCGCCGAGGCACGTGAAGGCCTCAAGGCGCTGCTGCAGCTCTACGGCGACGAGAAGGTCCTGGCCGAAGCCGAAAAAGCCCTGCCTTCCTCGACCGGCCTGAAAGCCGCACTGCAAAACCTCAAATGGCTGGCCGCCCACACCCGGGGTGAAAAAGGCGAAGTCAAGGTCAGCTTCGACCTGGCCGACCTGCGCGGCTACGCCTATTACAGCGGCACCCGTTTTGCCATCTACGGGCAGGGCGCCGAGCTGGCGCGCGGCGGCCGTTATGACGAAGTCGGCGCCGTGTTCGGCCGCAACCGCCCGGCGGCAGGTTTCAGCCTGGACCTGAAAGAGCTCGTCAGCGTGCTGCCGCCCCGGCCCCTGAAGGCCGCCATCCGCGCGCCCTGGGGCGAAGACGCCGGCCTGCGCGCGGCCATCGCCCGCCTGCGCGCCGGCGGTGAGACCGTGGCTTGTGTGCTGCCCGGCCATGAACATGAAGTCAACGAATTCGATTGCGACCGCGAACTGGCCCACGCTGCCGGTCAATGGGTGGTCCAGCCCCTGAAGAAAGCCGCGTGAGGGCCCCGCGCCCCCCCGTCCGGCTTGATCCCAACAAACCTTAAAGAGAATTGAAGATGACAAACAAACAAACCGCAGACGCGGGCCGCAATGTCGTGGTCGTGGGCACCCAGTGGGGCGACGAAGGCAAGGGCAAGCTGGTCGACTGGCTCACCGAAATGTCGCAGGGTGTGGTGCGCTTCCAGGGCGGCCACAACGCCGGCCATACGCTGGTCATCAACGGCGTGAAGACGGCGCTGCACCTGATCCCCAGCGGCATCATGCGCCCGGGCGTGAAGTGCTACATCGGCAACGGCGTGGTGCTGTCGGCCGCCAAGCTGTTCGAGGAAATCGAAGGCCTGGAGAAAGCCGGCGTCGAGGTGCGTTCGCGCCTGCGCATCAGCGAAGCCTGCCCATTGATTTTGCCTTTCCACGCCGCGCTCGACATCGCGCGCGAAGCCTACCGCGAAAAGGGCGGTACCACCAAGATCGGCACCACAGGCCGCGGCATCGGCCCCGCCTATGAAGACAAGATTGCCCGCCGCGCGCTGCGCGTGCAGGACCTCAAATACCCCGACCGCTTCGCCGCCAAGCTGCGCGACCTGCTGGAACTTCACAACTTCGTGCTGACCGGCTACCTGCACGCCCCGGCCGTTGACTTCGACACCGTGTATGCCGAAGCCATGCGCCACGCCGAGCTGCTCAAGCCCATGATGGCCGACGTCTCGCGCGAACTCAACGACGCGCACCAGGGCGGCGCCAACCTGCTGTTTGAAGGCGCGCAGGGCACCTTGCTCGACGTCGACCACGGCACCTACCCTTATGTCACCTCCAGCAACTGCGTGGCCGGCAATGCCGCCGCCGGCGCCGGCGTGGGCCCGGGCATGCTGCACTACATCCTGGGCATCACCAAGGCCTATTGCACGCGTGTCGGCGGCGGGCCTTTCCCGACCGAACTCGACTGGGAAAAGCCCGGCACCGTGGGCTACCACCTCTCCACCGTGGGCGCCGAAAAAGGCGTGACCACCGGGCGCAGCCGCCGCTGCGGCTGGTTTGACGCCGCGCTGCTCAAGCGCTCGGCCCAGGTCAACGGGCTGTCGGGCCTGTGCATCACCAAGCTCGACGTGCTCGACGGCATCGATGAACTCAAGCTGTGCACCGGTTACGAACTCGACGGCCACATCACTGACATCCTGCCCATGGGCGCCGAGGAAATCGAACGCTGCAAGCCGATTTACGAAACCATGCCGGGCTGGAGCCAGAGCACGGTCGGCGTCACCGAATACGACAAGCTGCCCGCGGCCGCGCAGAAATACCTGCACCGCATCGAGGAAGTGACAGGTGTGCCCATCGCCATGATTTCGACCAGCCCGGACCGCGACCACACCATCCTGCTGCGCAATCCCTACGCCGCCGCCTGAGCGGTACCGGTCACATTTTTTTGCCCGCGAATTCCAGCGAATACATCAGGAGCGCCACCCATGTTGACAGAAGACGGCAAGCATCTCTACGTGAGCTATGACGAGTACCACAACCTGATTGAAAAACTGGCCATCAAGATCCACCAGTCCGGCTGGCAGTTCGACACCATCCTGTGCCTGGCCCGCGGCGGCATGCGCCCCGGCGACATCCTGTCGCGCATCTTCGACAAGCCGCTGGCCATCATGTCCACCAGTTCCTACCGCGCCGATGCCGGCATGACGCAGGGCAACCTCGACATTGCGCGCTTCATCACCACGCCCAAGGGCGAGATCGCCGGCAAAGTGCTGCTGGTCGACGACCTGGCCGATTCCGGCCACACGCTCAACGCCGTGATCCACCAGCTCAAAAACAACTACAAGCCCATCACCGAGCTGCGCAGCGCGGTGATCTGGACCAAGGGCGTTTCCACCTTCCAGCCGGATTACTCGGTTGAACTGTTGCCCACCAACCCGTGGATTCACCAGCCGTTTGAGGGCTATGACTCGCTGTCACCAGCGCAGCTCATGGCCAAATGGAAGATATAGGCCCCCACGCTTTTCACTGCGTGTAATGCGCGAGGCCTTGCAGGCCGCGGCTCGCGAGACGCTTCGCCTCTGTCGCCCGTCCAAGCCTGCGCAGGCAGGCTTGGAGCCGCGGGCTCCAGCCCCTCGGGGGCGCTGCGCCTGCGGTCTGGCAAAGCCAGTCCCGCGGCCCCTGCTGGAATGGGAGGGGCTGGGCAATGGCCTTTGTTTTACGCCGCGTGCTACGGTGCGCGAGGCTTGCCGTTAATATCTATGGATGAGTGAAACATCCACCACCCTGATCCACCATCCCTACAAGCCACCCGCCGGGTTTGACTCGATTCCGCCCGGGGTCTACAAGGCTTCCACCATTGCCTTTCCCACCGTCGCCGCACTGCGCAGCCGCGACTGGAAGCACAAGACCGGCTACACCTACGGCCTGCACGGCACGCCGACTACCTTCACGCTGGAAGAGCGCATCGCCACCCTCGAAGGCGGCACATACTGCACGCTGGTGCCCAGCGGCCTGGCGGCGGTGGTGCTCGTCGGCATGGCGCTGCTCAAGGCCGGCGATGAGCTGCTGATCCCCGACAACGCCTACGGGCCCAACAAGAGCTTCGCGCAGGGCGAGCTGGCCGCCTGGGGCATCACCCACCGCTTTTACGACGCGATGAACCCGGCCGACCTGGCCGCCAAGCTGAGCCCCAAAACCCGGCTGGTGTGGGTGGAAGCGCCTGGCTCCATCACGCTGGAGTTCCCCGACATGCCGGCGCTGGTCGCGGCCGTCAAGGCGCACAAGGATGCGCACCCCAACGGCATCGTGACCGCGCTCGACAACACCTGGGGCGCGGGCCTGGCCTTCAACGCCTTTGACCTGGGCCTCGACATCTCGGTGCAGGCCCTGACCAAATACCCCAGCGGCGGCGCCGACGTGCTCATGGGCTCCGTCGTCACGCGCGACGAGGCTTTGCACCACCTGGTCCACTTCTGCCACATGCGCATTGGTTTCGGCATCGCCGGCAACGATGCTGAACTGGTGCTGCGCGGCCTCAACAGCATGGCTTTGCGATATGCCGCCCAGGATGCGGCCACGCGCGAGCTGGCCGCCTGGCTGGCCGGCCGGCCCGAAATCGTCACCGTGCTGCACCCGGCCTTGCCCGGCTCGCCCGGCCATGAAGCCTGGAAGCGCGACTGCGCGGGTGCCGCCTGCCTGCTGAGCGCCATCTTCAAACCCGAATTCACCCCTGAGCGTGTGGACCGCTTTTGCGACAGCCTGCAGCTCTTCAAGATCGGGTACAGCTGGGCCGGCCCGATGAGTTTGTGCGCGCCCTATGACATCCCGTCGCTGCGCACCACACCCTGGCCTTACAAAGGGGGCCTGGTGCGCTTTTCAGTGGGCCTGGAGGCGGTCGCCGACCTGCAGGCGGACATCACGCAAGCCCTGGGAAAAGCCTGATTAAAACCCTGATTAAAACCCCGGGCAAAAGCCTGATAGGCCGTGACGGCAATGCAGTACAGTAAGGGTTACCTATTCACGAAAGCACGCAGTGGCAACTCCCAATTACTCTTACGAAAAGCGCCAGAAAGAGCTTGCGAAAAAACGCAAAAAAGAAGAAAAGCTCAAGCGCAAGGCCGAGGGCAAGCCGGATGATGCCGCCGACGACGGCACCGATGCGCCGGACGAGCCGGGCGATACCCCCGGCGGCGTGCCGCCCGCTGACCCGGCTCCCTGAACAAGCCCCAGCTCCAACACCGGCAAACCCGGCCCACCGTCAAGGTGGCGCCGGGTTTGTTGTTTCAGGGCAGGGCGTTTTCGGCCAGCAGGGCCCGGGCCAGCGCGGCCATGGCGCCGGCGCTGCGGTCGCGCGGAGAGAGCACACGGGCTGCCGCGAACTGCACAAAATTGCGCTGCATCGACTGCAGGTAGCCCGGGTCGTAGTGCTTGACCAGCAGCTCGCGGACCACCGAGGCCACGTCGCCGGCGCGGGCGCGCGCCTGCCAGTCCTGCACCACGGCCTTGCCGCGCGCCTCGGTCAGGGCGCCCAGGCGTTCGCAGAAAAATTCGGCGTCCTTCGCGAAGAAGGCATAGTCCTCCAGCAGCAGCGCCACCCGTTCGTCCTGGGGCAGTTCGATCTGCAGGCAGGGGGTGGCGCGCATGGCGGTGATCAGCCCTTCTGGCACCGCCACATTGCCGACTTTTTTACTTTCACTTTCAATGTAGACGGGCCTGGCCGGGTCGAAACCGCGCAGTGCCGACCAGATGCCGCTGTCAAAAGCCTTCTGGCTGGGTTGCTCCACGCCGGGAATCGCCCCCAGCACTGAGCTGCGGTGCCTGGCCAGCGCTTCCAGGTCCAGCACCTGCGCGCCTTCAGCCGCCAGCGCCTGCAGCAGCCGGGTCTTGCCCGAGCCCGTGGGGCCGCACACCACCTGGTAATGAAAGCGCGCGGCCAGCTGGGGCAGGTCGGCCACCAGCGCCGCCCGGAAGGCCTTGTAGCCGCCGTCCACCAGCGTGATCCTGAAGCCGATCTGGTTCAGCACCAGGGCCAGCGCGCCGCTGCGTTTGCCGCCGCGCCAGCAGTAAAGCAGCGGCTGCCACTCCCGGGGCTTGTCCAGCACGTCGCGCTGGATATGTTCGGCAATGTTTTTCGCCACCAGCGCCGCGCCGAGTTTTTTGGCCTCGAACTGGCTGATCTGCTTGTACTGGGTGCCGACGATTTTTCGTTCCTCGTCGTGCAGGCTGGGCCAGTTCAACGCGCCGGGCAGGTGGTCCTCGGCATATTCCCCCTCGCTGCGGGCGTCGATGATGTCGGAGTAACGGCCCAGGGTGGCCAGCGCCTCTTCGGCGGAAATGCGGTCCAGGCTCACTTGATCAGTTTCTTCAGTTCCGGCCACACATTGGCCAGCATGCGGGCCTGCGACTGTTCATTGGGGTGGATGCGATCGGCCTGGAAGTTGGCCACCGGGTCGGCGACGTCGGCGATGCCTTTGAGGAAGAAGGGCACCAGCGCGACTTTTTCCGCCTTGGCGATCTTGGCGAAGAGGCCCGAAAAAGTCGCGGCATAGGCGCCGCCGTAGTTGGGTGGCACCTGCATGCCGACCAGCAGCACCCGCGCGCCGGCTTTCTTGGCGGCCTGGGTCATGGCGCTGAGGTTTTGCTCCGTCATGTCCAGCGGCAGGCCGCGCAGGGCATCGTTGCCACCCAGCTCGATCACCACCACGGCTGGCTTGTGCTGCGCCAGCAGGGCCGGCAGGCGGGAACGCCCGCCCGAGGTGGTGTCGCCGCTGATGCTGGCGTTGACGACTTTGGCGGCCTTCTTTTCGCCGGCGAGCTGTTTTTCGAGCAGCGGCACCCAGCCCGTGCCGCGCTTGAGGCCGTATTCGGCGCTCAGGGAGTCACCGACGACCAGCACCGTCTCGCCTTGGGCCGCGGAAGCGGGTGTTTGCGCCCACGCGGCCGGGACGGTGCCCAGCAAAGCGGCCATGAGCAGCGCGGCCAAAGGTTTTACCAGTTGCTTTGCCGTTTGGACGGCAAGCTTGGTAAAGTCTGATTTCATATTTTTCGACAAGGCTGACATGTTTGAACCCGCAGTGAGTGGCGTGAATGAGGCTTCCAGGGCCTTCGCAGCAACCGGCGTTCCCGATGCGGCTGCAAAGTCCCAGACAGCTTCAATTATTTCCGTGGAGCATGTTTTCAAGTCGGTCACCGACTCCACCGGCACATTGGCCATTTTGCGCGATATTGACTTCTCGCTCGCCGCGCGCGAAACCGCCGCCATCGTGGGCGCCTCCGGCTCGGGCAAAAGCACCTTGCTGTCCATCATCGCCGGGCTCGATACACCCACCCAGGGCACGGTCAAGCTGGCCGGGCAGGACCTCTTTGCCCTCAGCGAAGACGACCGCGCGGCCCTGCGCGCGCAGAAGGTCGGGTTTGTGTTCCAGAGCTTCCAGCTCATGGGCAACCTGAGCGCGCTGGAAAACGTCATGCTGCCGCTGGAACTGTCGGGCGCCAAAAACGCCCGTTCGATGGCCACCGAGATGCTCAAGCGCGTCGGCCTGGGTGAGCGGCTGGGCCATTACCCCAAGGTGTTGTCGGGCGGCGAGCAGCAGCGTGTGGCGCTGGCGCGGGCCTTTGTGGTGCAGCCGGCGGTGCTGCTGGCCGACGAGCCCACCGGCAGCCTGGACTTCGCCACCGGCGAGACCGTCATGTCCCTGATGTTCGAACTCAACCGCGAACTCGGGACCACGCTGGTGCTGGTGACGCACGACCAGGCCATCGCGGCGCGCTGCGAGCGGCGCATCACCATCGATGCCGGCCGTGTCGTGTCGGCCTGACCTGCCTGAATACCCGGGCTGAAGGCTAGCGTCCCAGCTTTTGCGCGGCTGACAGGAATTTCGCCCGGTCACCGGGCTTGTCGATCAGTTGCGCCAGCGCCTGGGCCAGGGCGCTCAGGGTAGCCTGGCGCGCTGACTCCCTGCGCACCAGGGTTTTGGCGAGCGGGCCGATGTAAAGGCTCAGCAGGCGTTCCAGCTGCGCCTGCAATTCGGCGCTGAAATGCTGCACGTTCATGGAGGCCGAGGTCGATGACGGCCCCGAGAGGCTGGAGGGACGGCTCATGTCCTGGCGCGGGCGCGATACCGGCATGGAAATCAGCCGGCTGGGCGTGGTGTTGACACCGGTGCGCGGGCTGGATGCGCTGTGCGGCCCGGAATGCACGGGCGCGCTGGCGCCGGTGTTGCGCGGCTTCACAAAGGTTTCACGTGCCGTGGCGTCCGGGATGGAGACGGCCAGCAGGTCGCGCAGGCCCTGGGCGCTCACCGTGCGCGGCACTGCTTTCTTCACCAGCACCCGTGCCAGCGGCCCGATCAGCTTGGCCAGCTCGGCTTCAATCTCCTGCACCGTCTCGGGCGTCAGCGAGGCCAGCGCGGCGAACGAGGCCGTGTGCTCGAACTCCGGGTGGCGTGATGCCGCGGGCGCCGGCGCGGCGTTCGGGTCCAGCACCGCATAGATCTCGTGCGAGCGCAGGTGCTTGTCCATGTGCGGGCCGAGGTAGTCGAACAGGCCGGCGGCGCTGTCGGTGATGCGTGAGATCACGTCGTAGTAGGCGCGCGAGACCACCACCTGGTTGGGCCGGGCGAAGTCCATGATGCGCTGCGCCACGTTGATGCCGTCGCCCACCACGTTGACCCGGTTGTTGATGTCGAACACCATGCGGATGGGGCCCAGGTGCAGGCCCACGCGCAGCGACATCCGGCGGCCGTATTTCTGCACCAGCAGGTCGCGCAGCAGCAGGGCCGATTGCAGCGCTTCTTCCGGGTCGCCCAGGAAGCAGATCGCCGCGCCGTCGCCGGTGTCAATCATGATGCGCGACGATTCCTTCACACCGCCTATGGCCTTGGTGATCAGCTCGTTGAACAGCGACTTGACCACCACCTGCTGGTCCACGGAGTAGGTGGAATAGGACACCAGGTCCAGGAACATGATGGTACCCAGCACGTTCTTGCGCAGGTTCTCGGCATTGTTCAGCGGGATTGACTGCGAATTGGCGGCGTAGGCGAGCAGGGCGTCGTCAGGCGGCGCGGTGATGGTTTTGGGCTCGGCCGCCGGGGCAGGCGGTGGCGGCGGCGCAAGCGTGGTGGCGAGTGCCGAGGGCGCCAGCACGCTGGCCGCGCGTATGGTCTGCGTCTTCACGAAGTCCGAACTCAGCAGCGCCTGGCGCAGCGCTGCCACGTCCTGCGGCCGTTGGGTTTCATTGGGTGTCATCGCCCAGTCGATGGCGCGCAGCAGCGGCGCGCCGAAGACCACCGCGCTGGCGGTGTCGGCGGCCTTGGGCATGCTGTCCTCGCGCACGCGCGAGGCCGACTCCATGGGCTTGTGCCCCGTCGTCATCCAGTACATCACCGCGCCCAGCGAATAGACGTCCGTCCACGGCCCCTGGTGGCCCTTGCTGTGGTACTGCTCGAACGGCGCGAAACCCGGGCTCACGATGTTGGTCATGTCCTGGTTGCCGGTGACGCGGCGCGCCGCGCCGAAGTCCAGCAGCACCGGCGTGCCGTCGGCGCGGATGTAGATGTTGTCCGGCTTGATGTCGCGGTGCAGGAAGTTGACCTTGTGCACGGCCTCGAGGCCGTCCATCAGCGGGTAGATGATCTTCAGCAGGCCCTGCTGGTCCAGCGCGGGTTGCCTGGCCAGCCAGCGCTTGAGCGGGTCGCCCGACTCGTACTCCATCACGATGTAGGCCGTGCCGTTTTCCTTGAAGTAGCGCAGCACCCGCACGATGTTGGGGTGGCGAAACGAGGCCAGCGCCCGGGCTTCTTCGAGAAAACGCTCCAGGCCCCACCGGAACTGCGCCGCGTTGGCGCCCGAGCGCACGTGCACCGACAGGTCCGTCGCGCGCACCGCCAGGTCGCCCGGGAAGTATTCCTTGATGGCCACCGGCAGCTGCAGGTTGATGTCCTGGGCCAGGTAGGTGATGCCGAAGCCGCCGCCGCCCAGCATTTTGTCGATGCGGTACTCAAAGACCGTCTGCCCGGGCATCAACGCCGCCGCGTCGCCGTCGCCGACGACAGCCGGCGCGGCGCCGTCGGGGCGCACGGGCTGGGTCCGGGTCTTGTCTTCGGGGTCGGTCATGCGTGCGCGGTCTTCGAGGGGGCGTGAAATCCGGTGCGTCTCAGTCGCCGCGGTCGATCATCTGCATGGCTTTTTCCAGGCTGCGGCGCATGCGGTTGAACGAGCTGCCCAGCACGGCCACCTCGTCCTTGCCGCCGTCGGCGAACTCCGGCACCTCGAAGTCGCCGGTGCTGACCTTGTCCGCCGCCTGCGACATGCGGCGTATGGGCCGCACGATGAGCCAGCTCAGCATCAGGTTGAGCACGACGAAGACCACCGCGAACACCGCGGCCAGCGAGGCCATGAAGGTCTTGAAAGTGCGCTCGGCGTTGCGGATGGGAATTTCCATGGGCACCGTCACCACCTGCGCGCCTATGATTTCATTGTGTTTCCAGCCGAAGCCGTTGGCTTCGCCGTAAATCTTGATCATGCTGGCCGGGGCGTTGGCCGGCACGCTGTGGCACTGCAGGCAGGCCGCGTTGGTGATCTGGATGGGCTTGGCGATGTACAGCAGCCGGCCGGTGGCGGCGGCGCGCTCCGAAATGAGCTCTTTCGAATCGGCGTTCTGGCGGAACTGCTGGACGATGTCGGCTTCCCAGTCGGTGGCGCGGTCGCGCGGGTTGGTCGGGTTCAGCGTCGCTTCCTTGTAGCCGTAATCGCGGTACTTTTTCTGGATGTTGCCCAGGGTTTCGGTGGCGGCGTAAGCCGGCACGGTTTGCGGCAGGAAGACTTCCTCCAGTTGCTTGTCCAGGTGCGGCTTGATCTGCTCCACCGTGTAGGCCCGCACCGAAAGGGCGGTGTCCATCATGAGGCGGGCATTGCGCAGCACTTCCTCGCGCGCGTTTTCCTGCAGCAGCTGGCGCGACATGAACCCGGCGGCGCCGAACCCGGCCAGGAACACCACGATCAACACCAGGTTAAATTTAAGCCTCAATCCCATAATGCCCCCGCCGCGTTGTTGTGAATTTGCCGGGCCCCAGGCCGGCCACAGATTGTTACTATTTTAGTCTTACCCTGCAGGCATTGTGACCGCCGGTCGGACCCCGCGCACCGGTAGTAATGCCGATGCCTTCCGCCGCCCAGACTCCTGGCAGTGATAATCCCCACCATGTCCTCTACCCCCAAAGTCCTTTTTGGCTTTCATGCCGTCGGCGTCCGCATCAAAACCGCGCCCAAGTCCGTTCTGGAGGTGTTTTTCGACGTTTCGCGCCGCGACGCGCGCATGCGCCAGTTCACCGACCGGGCCCGCGAAGCCGGCATACGGCTGATCGAATCCGACGGCCTGCGCCTGGCCAAGATGTGCGGCAGCCACGGCCACCAGGGCGTGGTCGCCCGGGTTGATCCTTTGGCCCAGGTCAAGTCGCTCGACGAATTGCTCGAGCAGCTCGAAGAAGCCGGCACCGCCCAGCCCCTGCTGCTGGTGCTCGACGGCGTCACCGACCCGCACAACCTGGGCGCCTGCCTGCGCGTGGCCGACGGCGCCGGCGCGCATGCCGTCATCGCGCCCAAGGACCACGCGGCCGGCATCAATGCCACCGTCGCCAAGGTCGCCAGCGGCGCGGCCGAAACCATGCCTTACTTCATGGTCACCAACCTGGCCCGCACCCTGGGCGAGCTCAAGGAGCGCAACATCTGGTGCATAGGCACCAGCGACGACGCCGAAAAAACCATTTACGACGTGGACCTGACGGGTCCCGTCGCTCTCGTGCTGGGCGCCGAAGGCGAGGGCATGCGCCAACTCACGCGCAAGACCTGCGACGAACTCGTCAGCATCCCCATGCACGGCGCGGTGGAAAGCCTCAACGTGTCCGTGGCCAGCGGCGTGTGTTTGTACGAAGCCTTGCGCCAGCGGCGCCCGGGCGCTTAGATCAGCCCGTACCAGCCCAGCAGCGCGCCCGCGCCCAGCAGCCACAGTAAATGGATCTTGCTGCGCCAGACGATGATGGCCGAGGCGGCCGTCACCAGCCACACCGGCCAGTCTTTCAGCGAACTGCCGTTGGCGCTGGCCAGGATCCAGCTGGTGGCGATCAGCAAGGCCACCACGATGGGGCCCATGCCCTGCTTGAAGGCGCGCACGGCGCGCAGCTCGCGGTTGCGGTGGCCCCATTGCGCGGCCGTGTAGGTCAGCGTGGTGCTCGGGATCAAAATGCCGAGCAGCGCCAGGAACACGCCCAGCAAGCCGGTCATCATGCCGCCGGCATTCAGGCCCACGTTCCAGCCCAGCAGCGCGATGAACAGCACGTTGGGCCCCGGCGCCGACTGCGCAATGGCGATGGAGGCGTTGAACTGCGCGTCGGTCAGCCAGTGCTGCTTGTCGACCAGGAAGCGGTGCATGTCGGGCGCGGTGCTGATGGCCCCGCCCACCGACAGCAGCGACAGCGAGAGGTAGTGCAGGAACAGGTCGAACCAGTCCCGCGCGCCGAACACCAGGTGCAGCGTTTGCAGCTGTTCGTTCATGGCTTGAGCCTCCGGTAGGCCAGCACACACGCCGTGAGGCCCAGGGTCAGCAGCACATACGCCAGCGGAATGCGCAGCAGCGCGATCGCCGCAAAACACAGCACGCCCAGGCCTATGCACAGCCGGATGCCCAGCACGTTCTTCTGGAGCGCCCCGAAGAGCTTGAGGCCGGTCGCCGCGATCAGCCCGGCCGCCACCGCGCCCATGCCGCGCAGCGCGCCCGCCACGCCGGGGTGGCCGGCGAACTGCGCATACAGCACCGCCAGCACCAGCACCAGCACCAGCGGTACCGTCAGCATGCCGGCCAGCGCCGCCATCGCGCCCTTGAGGCCGAAGTAGCGCCCACCCACCATCAGCGAGAGGTTCACCACGTTGGGGCCCGGCATGATTTGTGCCACCGCCCAGTCCTCGATGAACTCCTCGCGCGTCATCCATTGTTTTTTCTCCACCAGCTCGCGCTGCACGATGGCAAGGACGCCGCCGAAGCCCTGCAGGGCCAGCAGGGTGAATGAAATGAACAGGTCAGTGAGGGATTTGGGTTGCGGACGCTCTTCCGCGGGCAGGGGGCTCATGCGCCCATTATCGCCGCCCGCGCCGGACGCCCTGGCCCGCGAGCGGGAAGCCGAGGCACTTCATCTGCTACTGAAACGATAGCCCGCTATTCGCCATTCACGAGGGCTTGAGGCGGAAAACCCAGGAACTTTCCGGCGCGCAAGCCTACAGTTTGAGCTCCCAGGTCTCGCCAACCAATTCCCGCCCAAAACCCTGATACGGCTCGCTCTTGACCAGCGTGAAGCCGCGTTTGGCGTAAATCGCGCGCGCCGCCGTCAGGCAGCTGTTGGTCCACAGCACCATTTTTTGATAGCCCTTGCCCCGCGCGAACGCGATGCATTCGTCCGACAGCCGCCCGCCCAGCCCCAGGCCGCGCGCGCCTTGCGTGAGGATCAGCATGCGTAGCTGCGCCACCGTGGCGGACTTGCGCACCACAAACACAGCGCCCACACGCTCGCCGTCAAGTTCGGCGATCCAGCATTTCTCGCAGTCCGGCCGGTAGTTCTTCAAGTACTTGCCTGCGATGTCGGCCACCAGCGCCTCGAACTCGCCGTTCCAGCCGTATTCACGCGCATAGATTTCGCCGTGCTGCTGCACCACCCAGCCCATATCGCCCGGTTGCGGGTCGCGCAGCACCACCGTGCGCGTCGCCGCGGCCTGGTCCGGCCCGGCCAGCAGGCGCTGCACCGTCGTCATGGCGCTGACCACCTTGTGCTGGTCGTCCGGCGCCAGCGCCGCCAGCAGGGCGGCCGCCTCGTCGCGCGACTGCTGCTGCAGCGGCGCGAACACCGCGTGCCCCGCCTGCGTCAGCTTCAATAAACTCTGCCGCGCATCCGCCGGCGAAGGCACACGCGCCAGCCAGCCCTTGCTTTCAAAGCGCCGCAGGATGCGGCTCAGGTAGCCCGCGTCCAGCGACAGGTCGCGCCCCAGCTCGGTGGCCGTCGGCTGGTCGCGGTGCGCCAGCTCGTACAGCACCCGCACCTCCGTCAGCGAAAATTCGCTGCCCAGGTAAGGGTCCAGGATGCCGATGCGCTGGGTGTAGAAACGGTTGAAACCGCGGATCGCCTTGATATGCGCCGTGGCGGCTGGGGTGGAAGGCGACGGGGCGGGGAGGGTGGAGGTGCTTGACTTGGCCATGGCGGCTATCGTCAGGTAATTGATTGACAAAGTCAAGTAATTAAAATTGCCCGCCGCTCCCGTCGGGTTTCGGGCTCAGATCACCCTTCGCGGCGCCGCCGTCGCGGCATCGCCGCTGTTGGGCGCGCCCGTCGGCTCAATCAGCAGAAGGTGCGCTTCCTCCGCCGCGCGCGGCCGGTGGCGAACGCCGCGCGGCACCACATACAGCTGGCCGGGCTTGAGCGCCACGGTGGGCTGGCCCTCGATGTCGATGTGCAGTTCCCCCTTGAGCACCAGGAAGAAGTCGTCGCTCTCCGGGTGCGAATGCCAGCTGTACTCGCCCTGCACCTTGACCACCATCACGTCATGGCCGTTGAACTCGCTCACGGTGCGCGGTTGCCAGTGGCCCTCAAAACCGGAGAGCTTGGCCTGCAGGTCTATGGCTTGTGTCTTCATGCAAATTCCTCTTGTGTTGCGATGCAAGAGAGTCTGCTTGTCCGCGGCCGGCGCGTCTTGTACGATTGTTTCATGCACGACGCCCAAGCCCCTACCTCCCAGGACTGGGCGCGCTTTCGCCCAGGCGCTTTGCCCGGCGTGACCTCGATGAACGCCCACTTCACCGAACACGCGTTTGAGCGCCACAGCCACGAGACTTACTCCATTGGTGTCACCGCCTCCGGCGTGCAGACCTTTCACTGCGGCGGCACGCTGCACGCCAGCCTGCGCGGCGACGTCATCCTCTTCAACCCCGACGAACCGCACGACGGGCAGCGCGGCACGCAGGAAGGCTTTGGCTACAGCATGCTGTATGTGGCGCCGCAGGTGGTCGACGAATGCCGCGACAAGGAGGCCGGCCTCGACATGGCCGCCTACTTTCGCCAGCCCGTGGTGCGCGACGCCGCCATGGGCCGTGCGCTGGCACAAGCCATAGCGGCAACCGGCCAGGCGCAGGAGTCGCTGCGCGCCGAGGAACTCACACGCGCCGTGCTGGTGCGGCTGCTGCAGCGCTATGGCGAGCGGCGCGGCACGGGCGATGAAACCCGGGCGGCCGGCGCCGCCCGCATGGCCCGCATCCGCGACTATCTGCGCAGCCACTACGGTCAGGACATCACCGTAGCCGCCCTGGCACATGAAGCCGGCCTTTCACGCGTGCACCTGACCCGCGCCTTCGCGCAACAGTTCGGCGTGCCGCCCCACATCTACCTCAACGCCGTGCGCCTGGAACGCGCCCAGGCGGCCATGCTGGCCGGGCAGGGCCTGGCCGAGGTGGCGGCCGCCTGCGGTTTTGCCGACCAGAGCCATTTCAGCCGGCGCTTCAAGGGGAGTGTGGGTTTGGCGCCTGGGGCCTGGCTGCGGCAGATGCGGGTTGCCGGTAAATGAGCGGCTGTTGGCATTGGCTCATCCATACTGAGGAGGCAACCGTCAGATCGTCTGCCCAGAATTACCTGCGGGCTTGTGCCCGCTTTGATCTCCCCATCATCTCGCAGCAACGGAAAACCCATGGCAAGAGACATCATCCGAACTCCCGACGCCCCGGCTTCGCCGCCCACTTACAGCCAGGCGGTACGCGCCGCCGGCCTGGTGTTCGTGTCGGGCACCGGGCCGCATGACCCGATGACCGGAAAGATCGTGGGCGAGACCATCCAGGAGCAGACCCGGCAGTGCCTGCACAACGTGTCGGCCATCCTCAAGGCCGCGGGCTCTTCCCTGGACAAAGTCGTAAGTGCCACCGTCATCATCCTCGAAGAAGCCGACTTCGCCGGCATGAATGAAGAGTGGCTCAAATGGTTTCCGGTGGACCCGCCCGCGCGGCAGGGCGCGAAGTTGCCCGTTCGGATGCCAGGCCTGAAAGTGTCCATCGCGGTCATTGCCGAGCAATGAGGCGCGAATGCAGTGTCCCGTACGCACCTTGCCAGTCATGATCACCGCTGACGGTTTCTGGAACACAAAAAATGCACGATAAGCCTGTGAATGGCAAGCCGCCGAAGCCTCGAGCCTTGCTCTTTGACCTGGGTGGGGTCGTGATTGACATCGATTTTCGCCGCGCCTTCAGTGTCTGGCAGTCAGGCTCCGCGTTGTCGCTCGAAGAAATCGCGGAAGCATTCAAGTTCGATCTGCAGTATCAACGTCATGAGCGAGGTGAGATAGCCGCATCGGAGTACTACGAGCATCTGGCCTTGATGCTCCGGATGAAGAATGACCACGCCCACATCGAGCGCGGGTGGAATTCGATATTCGTGCGCGAAATTTCCGAAACGACCGCCATGGTTCGCGCCGTGCGATCCACGATCCCGTGTTATGCGTTCACCAATACAAACGCCGCGCACGCCACGGCATGGTCCCGCATGTTTCCCGCTGTCGTGCAGTCGTTTGGCCGTATCTTCGCGTCCCATGAAATGGGTCTGCGAAAACCTGAACGCGCGGCGTTCGACCACATCGGGCAAGAACTCGGCCTTGCCGCGGAAGCGATCGTCTTTTTTGATGATCTTCCCGAAAATGTCCAGGGCGCATCCGAGGCGGGCCTGCAGGCCGTGCATGTGCGCTCTCCGGTCGATGTTCGGAACGCCCTGAGGTCGCTCGGCTACGAACTCTAAAGCATGGGGCTGGGCGAGGCTGCACCCTGTCAGCCGGTTCCTACATCGAAAGGTGACATTGTGGGCTCGGATTCCGCCCCGTGAAGGCTATCGTCAAGCGCATGCCTCCTTCAGAAAAACACACGCGCCATTTGCCCAGGGTGCCAGAAGAAAAATCCAAAGCTGACAAGCGCCTGATGGAGAACGGCTTGCTGGTTGCGCTATGTGTTGCGGCCGCTGTCGCCGGCTACTTCGTCGCGAACTTTGTTTCCAGGTGGATACTGGAAATCGGCTGAGTTCCGGCGCAAGGAATGCTAGTTGCCGGAAGCGCCCGACAGCAAGCGCCCCATCGCAAGGCTGAACGCGACGTCTTCTTTCCATTGTTCAAACTCGGCGGTCGTCGGCGCCGGCCCCGCGCCGCGCTGGCAGGCGTCCATCCTGGCCATCAGTGCCTGGCGGCGCTGCTCGCGCGCATCGTTGTCCGCGTGCTGGGCCGCACCGGTGCAAAGTGGATTCTTGGCATTCATCAATGTATTTCACCCGGTAGCCGTCATGGCTCAGTTTGGCAACACGAAACGCCACAAGCTTGCAAACTCATAGGCCCTGGCGACGGGGGCCTATGGTGTCGTGAAACCGCAGGCCCTGCCCGGCTTCCTTCAGGATGAAATTGCCGGTATGGGTCAATGTTACTTTCAGGACGGCGAGCATGTGACTCCTTGATGCTGTGAATGTTTGCAGAGCCGCTACGGTCTCGCTATCTCTTTTCATGCATTCCGCGCGTAGGACGATGCCGGGCACCGCCCAGGCCAGCATTGAAATTGTCAGGAGTTTTTTGCCTGGAGGAGTCCTCTATTTGGAGGAGAACGCCCCCGCATTACTGCCATCCACGTACCCCTTTTGTGCGACAGACAGGCCGGCCGCGCGTCACTACCATCCCCGCACAGTTCATGCCAACGCGCGCAACAACAAACAGGTGCGCGTTGAAAGAGGGCTGTTGCAATGCGCTTCATGGCGCCTCCATGAAGCTTTCACCATTTAACCTCCAAGGAAATTCAATGGCGGGATTCAGGACGTACAACCACACCAACCAGCCCATGTGGGTCACCATCTACACGGTGGGCCGCGTATTCAAGGAAGACTGGGGCAATGTCGATGCGGGAACATTCCGCGACTGGAACAGCGGAACTTACGCCTATGGTTCTTTCTACCAAATCCGGGGGCAGTGGCCCACGACGGAATCAACATTTGATACCGATACCACGACGCGGCTGGGCTCGTCGGACCCCACCGAACGGGTCTTGCTCGGCGGCACTTCTGGTGTGTACTGGTCCAAACCCCTTGTCCGGACGGAAAATTTGCTGGACGTGCCCGTATGGATCACGATCTACGAAGGCTTCGGACAACTCAAAACGGACTACGGAGACGTCGAGAAGGGCGGCACCCGCGACTGGACTGGGGGCGCGGACGGTGAGTATTCAAGCCACTCGCTTCTCACCGTGCTGGCTGAATGGACGCCCATTGCCTCGCCACAGGACAGGACGCTGCAGGCAGCACCCTCCGCCGGGCAGGAGTCCCTCAAGACCGACCGGGTTTTCGGCACCGTGGGAAATGGCATCGCCCATATGCGCCTGGAGAAGAAAAACGGAAAAGTGGTCTGGACGGAAGTGGCATAAAAAAACGGCCCCTTGGGGCCGTTTTTGTTTCTCGGTTGGCTCGCCGGGCGGCTGACCGCGCGGCCCCGGCCCCTGGCCTTATTCCCTTATTGCGGCATCAGCCGGGCAATGAGGTGCCCGCCAGCAGCCGGCCCATGGCCTGGGTGAATGCCGCGTCTTCCTCGCATTGCTCGAGTTCCGCAGCCGTTGGCGCAGGGCCGGTGCCTTGCCGGTGCGCGGCTATTTTGTCCACCAGGGTTTTGTAGCGCTGCTCACGCGCCGCGCTGTCGGCATGCCCGGTTTGCGGCGGGGTGGGGTCGCCTGCCAGGGGCGAAGTTGAATTCGGAATCGCGGGCATGGATCTCCTTGCAGTTGGGCAATCCTGACAGGTCAGGCGCCGGCGCGCCGTGGCATTTTTCACACCTTCGCAATGCGATTGCCTGGAGGGCCAAGGAAGTTCGGCGGAATGCACACTAAGTCACGTCTGTGCCGTGGCCCCGGACTGCCGGGCATAGGGCCAAGGGGCGCGGTATTTCTACGCGGATGGTGAAAAGTGCCTGAGTTCGACGACCGGCGGGCTTCCCTTAAACCAGGCGGATCATGGCTTTGACGAAATCAGCCGCGATGGCCAGGATTTCCTTGGTTTTTATGGCGGCCTTCATATCGGCCTCCACTTGCTGAAACCTGCCCAGATCAATGTCGCTTGTGAGGATGGCGTCCTTCAACAGGCGTCCTTCCAGCGCGGCGTACTCGACCACCGCTTTTTCATAGGCCCGTCTCAAATCAAAAATTTCGTCAAATCGCCGGCTTGGTTGCGCAGTTTTTGCGTCCCAATAAAGATCCAGCAAGGCTTCCAGCGTTGCCTGAACGGATATTCGCAATTTGTCATCGTTGTCCTGCACTTCAGTGGCCATGGGTCGCTCCTTATGCGGGGGTCTTGCACTTGATTCCGGCGCGAGGAAGAGATTGCTCGGAAAACCTGGTGAGCCATTCATCGTTTTTAATTTTTCCGAGAACAACGCCCGCTTTCTTCGCAATCTCCGCCCCATCCAGAGAATCATCAATGCGGGAAAGCCCGGGCGCGTAGCGTTGCACGATCTTGAGTACATCCGAGAAGCTGACGGTTTCTATGGACTCAATGGCGTTGTAGAGATCCGCGGACGATTGGGCCGCTTGTATGAAGGCGGCTTGTACGTCTTCATTGGCTTTCGCTTCCGACCGGAAAACTTGCCGGATGGATTGCAATGAAGCGGCCGCGGCGGCTCCGTCGGCGGCCCGTAAGGCTGTCACGTAGCGATCTCTTGCTTCTCGCGAGCCGATGGAAAATTCGGTGTATCGGGCGCCACCATCGGCATTAAAAGAGGTCGCAACACTCCGGAGATTCTTCGTCAGGTTGAAGATATTCTCTTTAAGGCAAACGAATTGTTCGGACCCCAGCGGCCAGGCAGCTTCATAGTCCGCGGCGGTGGATTCAAGACGTCCCAGCTCACGCGCGACATCCGCTGTTTGCGCCTTCAGGTTTTTCTTGATGTCCGCGCGAGGATCGGTGTCCGCCAGAGAGCTGCGGAGGTTTTTCAGGTCCGGCTTCCAGCCGGGATCCTTCGCATCCTTCATGGCTTGCGCGACAACGCCGCTGATGATTTCTTCCTCCGGCATGGGCTTCTCGACTCTTGCTTGAGCCATCAGCTCGGCGTACATGTTGATGGCGTTGTCAACCCGTGCTTTGAGCGCTGCGGCAGCTGCCTTTGCGGCTTGCGCATCTTCAGGGGAGCATCCCGCAAGAAGCGATAAATGAAATGCAACCAGGCAAGTCCAGGCCAGTCTCTGGAAGCAGTTTGTTTTGAATCGTTTGCCCGGTTCGCAGCGCAAACTTGATGCGTAATGCATTTTGTCCTCCCTTTTGTTATCCGGCTTCGCGCAGTTGCCGCAGTGCATTCCTGCCGCATTCATTTTTTTTGCACTCTATGCGAAACTTTTTGTTGCGTCAACGGCGTGGAGTGTGAGTGTCGGAGCCCTTTGCGCGTTGCGTCTCGCCGCCGGCTTCATAGAGAGTGGCCCGTCCACTGTACGTTCTCCCCCAATTGGAGGATGCTCGCCCGCACGTAGGTCAAACACGATGGAATCGGCTGCCTGGTCTGTGATCCTCCATATGGAGGAGGCGGCTGGCAGGCTGTCTGCCTAGAATTGTTTCTAGATTACGCCGCAGACGCGATGTTATATCGCCGGCCTTGCGATAACCTCCGCGTGCACGAAGGAACCATATGCCTGAAGAACTCACACAAGGCGAACCTAAATCGGCTGCAGACCCTGCCGATTTCTCCGTGCACAAACAACTCGTATTCTGGCTCTTCGCTGCCACCTTCATTCTCGTTGCTGCTACCGCATTCATTCTGATAACAGCTGGGAGCTCCGGGCCGGGTGTGGGAGAAGTGAAAATTGCACCGGTGGTAGTAATAGCTGGTACTCTTGGCGCGTTTGTAAGCGCACTGCGTCGCATATATTCATTTGAGAATATTTTCCCGAGCAAGGAGTATCAGAGCTTCCTTAAGGGCGCAAACATCTATGTAATTGCGTACTCAAGTATTCCGCCGCTAGTAGGCGCTATCGCAGCCATAGTTATGTACCTCGTTTTCTCATCGCGGATGTTTCAAAGCGAACTAACCCCTCTATTCGTTTGCGAGATTGAGAGGTGCGCTAACTTCATGGACTTCCTGGATCACTGGAAGCCAGACAAACCATCTGACTATGCAAAGGCAATTGTTTGGGGTTTCATAGCCGGGTTCTCTGAGCGCTTTGTACCTGACATCCTGAATCGCTTCTCTACCTCAACAGGGAAAAAGAGCGATGCCTAACCACTCGCTCAAGCCGAGGTCCAACGGCGTGTCGAACCGGCCATCAAGCGCAGGGATTTCGGGCCATTTTTCGCTTGCTGTCCAGCGCGCAACACCATCGGTGGCGGCGTAGCTCAAACGTTGGACCGCACAAGGAGAGAACGATGTCTAGCCAGATAAATTTTCTGAGAACTAACTTTGGTACGCACTGGGGATCCCAAGTGTTCTGCAGCATATTTGCTGTGCTCTTTGGTGGCACGCTGTTGCGGTTGTGTTGGGTCTTCGGGGGTGAAAATTCCATAGCAATTGCACAGAACGTATTGATGTGCCTGATCGGTAGCTTGCTTGGGTGGGCAATCGGCATGTTCTTCTCCCCATTTGACAAGGCAGACTCGACGCGCCTTGAGTATCTTGGAAAAACAATTGCCGCATTTGCATCAGGGTATGTGCTCAGTAAGGCGGAGCCTCTTATATCCGCCGCAACAGATCGTATTGTTGAGACGCCTGAAACTATTCAGTGGAACAACGTTGGCTTGTTCGTAAGTGCATTTCTTCTCGCGGCCATAGTCGTCTTCGTTAGCCGATCCTACGCATTGAAAGAAGAAAGCATCTCGGCGTTGGAGTTAAGAACTAGGGAGGAGAAAGGTGCTGACGCTAAGGCCGCTGGCACGGTGGGCGCTGGCGGAGAAAGTTTGGATGCTAGTTACGAGCGTTCCGCTTCGGCATCTCGATGAAGAGCGAAAACTATTGAGGAGCATCATGAAACCCGTACATATCATTGCTGCCGTCGGCTTTATATTCGCTGCGCCAACCGCCATTGCATGTTCCCCCGCCCGAGCTTAAAGTGGACAGAATGGGAAAAGCCATCATTCCTCCATACCGCTTCGGCTATGTTGCCGTGGTTTTTGGGGGCGCGTGAACTCGTTGCGTCATCGGGGCGAGAAGCGATTTCTGCCAGGGTGCAAGCTCTTGAAGTCAAGGTTCTTGAGAGTTCGAATTCCGGCATCGAACCCGGAGCGCGGAACACCGTCTATTGCCTCGGAATTGGCGCAGACTGTTCGGTCTTCGACGAGGCGGCTGCTTACGCGCGCAGAGTCCGATCAAACAAGGCCTGCATCGCTGCCCAGCCGCGATCGGCTGCATCGGGGTCATAGACGGGGAAGTCCGGCACCATCCAGCCATGGAGGGCGCCGGCGTAAAGCTCGGCGCGGTAGCGCACGCCTGATTTTGTCAACGCATCTTCCAGGCGCGCGGCCATGGGCGCGGGGTAGCTGTCGTCCTTGTCGGCGCTCGCGATATAAAGCTCCGCGGCCACGCCGGGCACGAGCAGGTGCGGGCTGTCTGGCGCGTCGGTTGCGAGGTTGCCGCCGTGGAAGCTGGCGACAGCCGCGAAACGCCTGGGGTAGTTTGCCGCCGCGGCGATAGCCAGGCCCCCACCCATGCAAAAACCTGTCGCGCCTGTCTTGCTGCCCGCGATGTCTTTGCGCGTGTCGAGATAGGCCAGGAAGGCGGCGGTGTCCTCGGATGCCTTGGCGGTTCCCGTGGTCGCCATGAGGGGGCCCAGAATGGCGCCCACGTCACCCTTGAACACTTCCCTGGGTACGAGCGGTCCGTACGGCCCATAGCGGTAGAAGAGGTCGGGCAACAACACGACATAACCGGCGTCCGCAAGTCTCGCTGCCATCTCCAGCATCGCCGGCCGGATTCCGCCGGCGTCTCCGTAGAAGATGACCGCGGGCCATGGCCCGGTGCCGCCCGGCGTCATGACGCAGGCGGGGCAATTGCCGTCAAGGGTCCGGATGCTTATTTGTTCAGTGGGCATAAAGTTCCTGTTCACCGCTGGAATCCCACAGCGGTCTGGTGCTTGTGTGAGCGCCCGTCTTGTTTCAGCGGGCGCTGTGACAGGATAGTCGAAAGACGTGTCCATCCTTGCCAGGCAGGACGGACGCGCGGCATGCCTGCAAACAATCGCCTCTTGGCCGTAGATGGGCCAAAGTGAAGTGGCGCTTCAATAAACCGGCTGGTGCTTGCGGATCGTGTCCTTGACCTCGGCTGTCAGTGCAAAGCCGGCACCGAACCTGGCGGCCAGTTCTTCGCAGCGCGCGGCAAAAGCGTCCACTCCCATGCCATAGATGAACTGCATCGCGCCACCGGTCCAGGCCGGAAATCCTATGCCGAAGATGGAGCCTATGTTGGCGTCGTGCACCGTGGTCAGCACGCCTTCACTGAGGCAACGCGCCGTTTCCACGGCCTGGCGGTAGAGCAGGCGGTCCTTGAGCTCCTCGATGTCCCAGGCGGCGCCGGGTTTCTCGAACAAGGGCTTGAGTTCGGGCCACAACTGTTTCTTCGCGCCCGGCTCGGCGGGGTAATCGTAAAAACCACCGCCGGCCGCGCGGCCGGGGCGATTCAATTCTTTCACCATGCGCTCGACCAGCAGCTCGCCCGGTGTGGCGGTGTAGGTCTTGCCTTCGGCCGTGAAGTCGGTGCGGGTCTGGTCCAGCACATGCACGCTGAGCGAGAGCGCGGTTTCATCGAGCACGGCCAGCGGGCCCACGGGCATGCCGGCCTGGATGCCGGCGTTCTCGATGGCGGCGGCGGAGATGCCTTCGCCCAGCATGGCCGCGCCTTCCATCACAAAGGTGCCGAAGGTGCGGCTGGTGTAAAAGCCGCGCGAATCGTTGACCACGATGGGGATCTTGCCCAGGGCCTGCACGTAGTCGAAGGCGCGGGCCACGGTTTCGTCGTCGGTCTCCTTGCCGCGGATGATCTCGACCAGCTTCATCTTGTCGACCGGGCTGAAGAAGTGAATGCCTATGAATTTTGCCGGCCTGTCGCTGGCCGTGGCCAGGCTGGAGATGGGCAGGGTGGAGGTGTTGGAGGCAAAGAAGCCGCCGGGCGCCAGCAGCGGCTCGGCCTCCTGCGTGACCTTGGCCTTGAGGTCGCGGCGTTCAAACACGGCTTCGATGATGAGCTCGCAGCCCGCGAGGTCGGCCGCCTGGCCGGTGGCGGTGATGCGCGCGAGCAGGGCGCTTTGTTCGGCGGCCGTCATGCGGCCTTTCTCGACGCGCGGTCCGGTGATCTTGGCGCTGTAAGCCTTGCCGGCTTCCGCCTTCTCCTGGCTCACATCCTTGAGTACGGTGCTGATGCCTTTGGCGGCCTGCGCGTAGGCGATGCCCGCGCCCATCATGCCGGCGCCCAGGATGCCAACCTTGTTGGGCCTGAACTTCGGCACACGCGGCGGGCGCGACTGGCCGCTCTTGATGGCGTTCATGTTGAAGAAGAAGGTGTTGACCATGGCTTTGGCATTGGTGCCGGTCATGAGCTTCGCGAGGTAGCGGCTCTCGATGCGCAAGGCGGTTTCCAGGTCCACCTGCGTGCCTTCGACCATGCAGGCCAGGATGGCCTCTGGCGCGGGGTAAAGGCCGCGTGTCTGCTTCTTGAGCATGGCGGGCGCGACGCTGAGGGCCGCGGCGATCTTGGGGTTGGCCGGTGTGCCGCCGGGGATTTTGTAGTCTTTGGCTTCCCGGGAGTGTTGGGCCTTGGGGTTGGCGGCCAGCCAGGCCAGGGCCTTGGCGCGCAGCGCGCCCGCGTCGGCGACCAGTTCATGCACCAGGCCCAGCGCCAGCGCCTGGCGCGGGTTGAAGGTCTTGCCTTCGACCAGGTAGGGCTGCGCGCCCATCAGGCCCAGGTGGCGCGTCATCTTGGTCACGCCGCTGGCGCCGGGGAGCAGGCCCAGGGTGACCTCGGGCAGGCCGAACTGGGTCTTGCTGTCGTCCACCGCCACCCGGTAGTGGCCGACCAGCGCGACCTCCCAGCCGCCGCCCAGCGCCGTGCCGTTGAGGCAACTGGCAACCGGGATGCCCAGGGTTTCGAGCGTGCGGAAGTTTTTCTTGACGCGTTCGACCTCGGCATAGGCCTTGGGTGCATCGGCGGGCGTGAGGCGCATCACGGCCTTCAGGTCGGCGCCGGCAAAGAAGGTGGATTTGGCGGAGGCCAGGACTATGCCCTTGAGGCTCTCCTTGTCCTTGAGTACTTGCGCGGTGACTTCGCTGAGGTCGTCCTGCCACTGCAGGCACATGGTGTTGACGGGCGAGTCCGGCTCGTCAAACGTGATGGTGGCGATGCCGTTGTCGACGTGGTATTTGATGGTCTTCATGGCGTTCAGATTCTTTCGACTATCGTTGCAATGCCCATGCCGCCGCCCACGCACAGCGTGGCCAGGCCGTAGCGCAACTTGCGCCTGTGCAACTCGTCGACCAGCGTGCCGAGGATCATTGCGCCCGTGGCGCCCAGCGGGTGGCCCATGGCGATGGCGCCGCCGTTCACGTTGACCTTGTCGTGCGGCACTTTCATCTCTTTCATGAAGCGCATCACCACGGCGGCAAAGGCTTCGTTGACTTCGAACAGGTCAATCTGGTCCACCGTCATGCCGGCCTTGGCCAGGGCTTTGCGCGTGGCGGGCATGGGGCCGGTCAGCATGATGGTGGGATCGGCGCCGCTGAGCGCCGCGGCGACGATGCGGGCGCGCGGCTTGAGGCCGTGGGTTTTGCCGGCGGCTTCCGAGCCCACCAGCACGGCGGCCGCGCCGTCGACGATGCCGGAGGAATTGCCGGCATGGTGCACGTGCAGGATGCGTTCGACCTGCGGGTAGCGCTGCAGTGCCACGGCGTCAAAGCCCATGGCGCCCAGTTGCTCGAAGGCGGGCTTGAGTGCGCCCAGGCCTTCGAGTGTGGTGTTCGGCTTGATGAATTCGTCTTCACCCAGGATGGTCTGGCCCAGGAAGTCTTTCACCGGCACGATGGAATCGGCGAAGTAGCCGGCGGCGCGGGCTTTGGCGGCGCGCTGCTGGCTTTCGAGCGCGAAGGCATCGACGTCGGCGCGGCTGAAGCCTTCGAGCGTGGCGATCAGGTCGGCACCTATGCCCTGGGGCACGAACAGCGTGGCGCTGTTGGTTTCGGGGTCCTGCGCCCAGGCGCCGCCGTCGGCGCCAATCGGCACGCGGCTCATGCTTTCGACGCCGCCGGCCACCACCAGGTCTTCCCAGCCGGAGCGTACTTTCTGCGCCGCCATGTTGACGGCCTCCAGGCCCGAGGCGCAAAAGCGGTTGATTTGCACGCCCGAGGCGCGGAAGTCCCAGCCGGCTTTCAGTGCGGCCACCTTGGCGATGACGGCGCCCTGGTCGCCCACCGGCGAGACCACGCCCATCACCACGTCGTCGACGGCGGCGGTGTCGAAGCCGTTGCGCTTTTGCAGGTCGGCCAGCACACCGGCCAGCAGGTTGACGGGCTTGACCTCGTGCAGGCTGCCGTCTTTTTTGCCCTTGCCGCGCGGTGTGCGGATGGCGTCGTAGATAAAGGCTTCAGTGCTCATGGCTTTTCCTCGGGAGGGCAGGGAAGATCGGGAGACGGGAAGGGAGGCTGTTGAAGTATATTCATTTCACAAAGCAGCCGCTTTGTATAAATACTTCCCGCGGCTTCCTCCGGCCTTTCCCCGGCATTCCTCCAGCCTTTCCACAGGTGACACCATGATCGAACGCAGCCTCTTCACTTCCGACCACGAAGCCTTCCGCGACGCCTTCCGCCGCTTCATGGAAAAAGAAATCGCGCCCTTCCACGAGCAGTGGGAGGAGCAGGGCTATGTGGACCGCAAGGTCTGGAACAAGGCCGGCGAGAACGGCTTCCTGTGCATGACCATGCCCGAGGAATACGGCGGCGCGGGCGCCGACAAGCTGTACTCGGTGATCCAGATGGAGGAACTCGGGCGCGGCGGTTTCACCGGCATCGGCTACGGGCTGCACAGCGAGATCGTCGCTCCCTATATCCTGCACTACGGCACCGAGGCACAAAAGCAGAAGTACCTGCCCAAATTGGCCAGCGGCGAGATGGTGGGCGCCATCGCCATGAGCGAGCCGGCCGCCGGCTCGGACCTTCAGGGCGTGAAGACCACGGCGATCAAGCAGGCCGACGGCAGCTACCTGCTCAACGGTAGCAAGACCTTCATCACCAACGGCTGGCATGCCGACCTGGTGGTCGTGGTGGCCAAGACCAACCCGGCGGCGGGCGCCAAGGGCACCAGCCTGATGCTGGTCGAGCGCGGCATGCCGGGCTTTGAAACCGGCAAGCGCCTCAAGAAGCTGGGCATGAAGGCGCAGGACACCTCTGAGCTGTTTTTCACCGACGTGAAAGTGCCGGCGGAAAACCTGCTGGGCGGCGAGGCGCATGAGAACCGCGGTTTTATCTGCCTGATGGAACAACTGCCCTGGGAGCGGCTGCAGATCGCCATCACGGCGGTGTCGTCCGCCCAGGCGGCCATCGACTGGACGCTGGCCTATGTGAAGGAGCGCAAGGTCTTCGGCCAGCCCGTGGCGAACTACCAGAACACGCGCTACACCCTGGCCGAGCTGCAGACCGAGGTGCAGGTGGCGCGCGTCTTCGTCGACAAGTGCGTGGAACTGGTGGCGCAGGACAAGCTGGACACCGCGACCGCCAGCATGGCCAAGTACTGGTGCAGCGACCTGCAGTGCAAGGTGATGGACGAATGCGTGCAGCTCTTTGGCGGCTACGGCTATATGTGGGAATACCCCATCACCCGAGCCTATGCCGACGCGCGCGTGCAGCGCATTTACGGCGGCACGAACGAAATCATGAAGGAGGTGATTTCACGGGCCATGGGCCTGGGCGCGAAATAAGCGTTCGCAGAAAAAACAAAAGCCGGCAGGCGCCGGCTTTTGCGAAGGAAGGCGCGAGCCTTAGTTGACGCGGCGCTCGATGACGATTTCCTCGACTTCCACGCGGCGGTTGGGCGCCAGGCAGGCGATCAGGTCCGAGAGCCTGCGGTCGTTGCAGGTCACGACCGGGTTGCTTTCGCCCTTGCCGACGGCGGTCAGGCGGCCGGCGTTGACACCCTTGCTGCTCAGGTAGTTCTTCACCGCGTCGGCGCGGCGCTGCGACAGCTTGAGGTTGTAGGCGTCCGAGCCGATGCGGTCGGTGTAGCCGGACACGGTGATGTTGCCGTTGAAGTTGCCGCTCATCAGGGTTTGCGCAATCTGGTCCAGCTTGGGTTGCGGGCTTGCCAGTTCGGCGCTGTCAAAGGCGAACAGCTCGGTGGCCGCCAGCGTCACGCGCTCGAAGCGTGCGGGCGGTGGAGGAGGAGGGGGTGGCGGTGCGGTGACCGTCGGCTGCGGTGCGGGCGGCGGGG
>NZ_CALROB020000007.1:0-163202 GCF_943369675.1 Polaromonas sp. YR568
GCCGTCGCCGCTCTTGATCTGCTCCACATGGTAGGCGGCGCCCAGGTACCAGCTACTCACCGTCACCTTGTCGGCCGTGCCGATGACGCTGACTTCCAGGTCGTTGCCGGCCTTGCGCAACCACAGCTGGTTGGCATCGACACCAGACAGGAACTGCAGCACGTCGGTGTTGCCGGCTGTGGCGTCGTTTTCCTGGATGGTGTCCACCCCGCCGCCGCGCCGGAAGATGTAGGTGTCCGAGCCCGTCTCACCTATCAGCGTGTCATTGCCGGCACCGCCGTCCAGCGTGTCCTTGCCCGCCCCGCCCCACAGCGTGTCGTTGTTGTTCTGCCCGCTGAGCTTGTCGTCATTGTCGTAGCCATAAAGTGCATCGTCGCCGTCCCCGCCTTCCAGCGTGTCGTTGCCCGCCATGCCCCTGAGGGTGTCCTGGTCGAGTCCACCGTACAGCAGGTCGTCGCCGATGTCGCCATCCAGCTGATCATTGCCGGCGCCGCCTTCCAGCGTGTCATTGCCCGTTTCGCCGTACAAGGTGTCGTTTCCGTCATTTCCATACAGCAGGTCTTTGCCGGCCCCGCCCCACAGCGTGTCGTTGTCGTTCTGCCCGCTGAGCTTGTCGTCATCGTCATAGCCATAAAGCGCGTCGTCGCCGTCCCCGCCTTCCAGCGTGTCGTTGCCGGCCCTGCCTCTGAGGGTGTCCTGCCCGCCCGCGCCAAACAGCTGGTCGTCACCAGCATTGCCGTCCAGTTCGTTGCTGCCGGCATTGCCCGTCAGGCTGTCGTTGTACGCGGTGCCTATGAGGTTCTCAATGCCCACCAGCGTGTCGGTGAAGCTGGCCGTGGCGAGGCCTGCCTTGAGAAACTTTTCCACCTTGCCGGTAAGCAGGTTGGCCTTGATGCCGCCAGCCATGCCGCTGTCGCTGTAGTCCGCGGTGTCTATGCCGCTTCCGCCATCGAGTTTGTCGTTGCCGGTACTGCCCCACAGCCTGTCGTTGTCCGCTTCGCCGTACAAGGTGTCGTTCCCGTCATTGCCATACAGGTTGTCATTGCCGGTCCCGCCCCACAACGTGTCGCTGCCGGCCCCGCCGTTCAAGGCGTCAGTGCCGCCTGCGCCCCACAGCATGTCATCGTCCGCTTCCCCGTAGAGCACGTCATTGCCGGCGCCGCCGTCCAAGGTGTCATTGCCGATTCCACCCCACAGCACGTCGTTGTCCGCTTCGCCGTACAGCTCGTCATTGCCGGCACCGCCGTCCAAAGTGTCATTGCCCATTCCACCCCACAGCGCGTCGTTGTCCGCCTCGCCGTACAAGGTGTCGCTCCCGTCATCTGCATACAGCCGGTCGTTGCCGGTCCCTCCCAGCAGCATATCGTCGCCGTCGCCACCGTTCAGCAAGTCATTGTCGGCCCCGCCCCTGAGGGTGTCCTTGCCGCCTGCGCCGTCCAGCACGTCGTCGCCGGCGCCGCCTTCCAGGCTGTTGTCGTTTGCGTCGCCCGTAAGAATATCGGCCAGCGCCGTGCCCACCAGATTTTCCACACTGATCAGCGTGTCGACGAAGCTCTCGCCGACATTCATGTCCACCGACCCCACGTCGACAGACTTCACGCCGGCCTTGGCCGCCAGGTCGGCATAGGCCGTGGCCGACGAGGTGAAGGGCGTGGTGGAGAAGTACACCCGCAGTTCGCTGCCGCGGCTCGTGCTGGAGAAGCTGCCGCCTTCTTCCCACAACGAGATCGAATCGATGGCCTGCCGGCTGCTCAGGTCCAACTCGATGTAGGTCTTGTACGCGGTCGTGCTGCTACTGCTAAACACCCAGGCCATATTGCTGGCCGCTCCCAATTGGCGGTTCCATGCCTCGCCTACGTAGGCATCGGTCAGCGCGGCCAGGTTGTGGTAGGAGTCATCGATGGTGTCCATGCCGCTGTCGGCGCCGATCGCGGCCGTTTTTCCGGCGGCGACGTCCTTCCCGCCCGCGTACACTTTGAGCCCCGTCAGCGCCAGGCTCGTATTCCTGTTCGAGTGGTAGATGCGGATGTACTGGGCGCTCGCGCCGACGGCAACACTGGTGCCGTAAGCGACGCCGGCCCGCACCTTGGCAACCGTGCCGGTGGCCAGGTTGGCCTTGATGCCCGCCGTGGTCTTGCCGGCCAGGCTGGTGATGCTGTAGTCCACGGTGTCCACGCCGGTCCCGCCATTGATCAGGTCACCGGCCCAGTCTATGGTCTGCCTGATCAGGTCGGCGCCGCCCAGCGCTTCGATCTGGTCGCTGCCGGCGGTGCCGGTCAGCGTGTCGTTGCCGTTGGTGCCGATAATCCAGTTGGCCCCCACGAGGACGGCGACACTGGTCACGCTTTCCAGCTTCCCCGCGCCGTCGGTGTAGCTGGCCCTGACGCTCATGACCTTGCGCGACTGGGCCTCGCCCAGGATGAATGTGGCGCCGGTGGCCCCGGCGATCGCCTCGCCGCCGGCCAGCCACTGGTAGCTCACCGTCCCCAGTCCGTCCGCATCGGCCAGGTTGTGGCTGGCGGTCAGGGTGTCGCCCTGCTTGACGGCGGAGGTGGGCGTCAGGGTTTCGTTGCCCCGCTTGAGAGCGACCGTGCCGATGGGCGCGTCGTTGACAGCCATGACCTTCACCTTGACCAGGACGGCCGTGGCCGATTCAAGCCCGCCGCCGTCCTTCGCCACGGCGGTAAATGCGCCGAGTTCGCCATTGGCGTTGGCGTCCGGCGTCCAGTAAGCGTTGTGCGTCGCATCCACCGTGTTATTGCCGGCGGCATCCCAGCCTGTGGCCGTGGCTTCCGTAGCGCCCAGGCGCAGGCTGCCGCTGTTCACCGCCTTGATGACAAAGGCCTCCACCGTGCTTTCCGCATCGGCCTCGTCACCCTGGGTTTTCATATGCACGAGCGTGATGGTGGTGACCTTGTCTTCGTCCACAGTCGTCACGGCATTCGCAAACTTCGACAGCGTGGGCGCATCATTGACGGCCTTGACCACCACCTGGGCCTGGATGGCCTTGGCCGCTTCGGTGCCTCCCGCGTCCTTGGCCACGGCGGTGAACGCACCGAGCGTGCCGTTGGCATTGGCCGCGGCAAGCCAATAGGCGTTGCGCTTGGCGTCCACCGTGTTGTTGCTCACCAGGTCCCAGGGCGTGGCGGTCTCCTGCGTCTTGCCTATCCACAGGAAGCCGCTGCTCACGGACTTGATGACGAAGCGGAAGGACGCGGCGCCTGCGGCGTCGCGGTCGGCCTGATCGCCCCGGGCCAGCAGGTTATCCAGCGTGATGGTGGCCAGCTGGTCTTCGTCCACGCTCGCCACGGCCGCGGCAAACTTCGACAGCGTGGGCGCCTCGTTGACGTTCGTAACGTTGAACGTCAGCGTGTTGGGCGCGGCGTCATAGCCGCCGTACTGGTCCTTGACCGAGAAGGTGACGCGCGCATAGCCGTTGCCGTTGGCATCGGCGGCGGGGCTGAACACCAGCAGGCCGGCGGCCAGGTCGGCGGCGCTGATCTCCTGCGTGGCCGCGACGTTGACGCCCTTGAGCTTGAGGGTCCCGGTCTTGGCCACGGGCAGGCTGTCGATGCGCACGAAACTCAGGCTGTCGCCCGCATTGGCGTCGGCATAGCCCAGGTCGGCGGCGGTGATCGCATAGCTGCCGTCTTCGAGCAAAGTCAGGGTTTTGTCGGCGCCAGTGGGCGCCTTGTTGGCCAGGCCGTTGAGCCAGGCAATGTCTTTCACCTTGCCGTCCGCGAACACGAACTGCTCGATCGCGTAGCTGAAGGAGTTCGGTGCGGCAAAGCCCATGCTCTCACCCGTGGCCAAAGACAGCGTGACCTGCCCGTTGGCCAGGCTGGCCTTGACATCGGCAACGTTGATGCCCGCGCCGAAAACGATGCGGTCGGCGCCGCTGATGTCCGTGATGGTGTCCTGCCCGCCGCCCCGGTTGAAGCGGTAACTGTCGTCGCCGGTGCCGCCATCGAGTGCGTCGTTGCCGGCCCCACCGTCCAGGATGTCGTTTTTTGCACTGCCATAGAGGAAGTCATTGCCGCCCAGGCCGAACAGCGTGTCGTCATCGTCACCGCCGTCGAGCACGTCGTTGCCGGCACCGCCGGTCAGGACGTCGTTGCCGGCCCGCCCGTTCAGGCGGCCCGCGAAAATGCCCGGCCCAGCCCAGCTGTCGGAGCTTGCCGTGCCGTTCGAGGGCGTCAGATTCAAAGCCGCCATGACATTGGCATAAGCCCATTCGGTGTTGTCGCTAAAGACGATTTTTTCGATCAGGTCGCCGGCGTTGCCGCTGAAGTAGTTTTTAAGCGTGACCGAGTCGGTGCTGTTGCCCACCCACGTGAGCTTGAGGTCCTTGCCGACCTGGCTGAACAGCGTGTCGCTCATGGCCAGGCCCGCACCCAGCCTGAGGACGTCCACCGGGCCGCTGCTTTGCTCGAAGTCCAGCACGGTGTCGGCGCCCCAGCCCAGGTTAAAAAGGTAAGTGTCCGCGCCAGCGCCGCCGTCCAGCGTGTCGTTGCCCTTGCCGCCGTCCAGCGTGTCGTTACCGCCACCGCCGCTCAGCGCATTGGCGGCGTCGCTGCCGGTGAGCCTGTCGGCCATCGCCGTGCCGACCAGGTTCTCTATGGAGATCAGCGTGTCGGTGAAAGCGGTATTGACGCTGGCCGTATCCACGGCCGCCACGTCCACCTGCGCCACGTCCGGATTTCCCGCCAGGCTGAGGTAGCTGCTGGCGGCATCGAAGGCAGTGCTGGAGACGTACACCCGCAGGTTGTTGCCCTCGGCAGGCACGCCGTTGCGCCCCCACAGGACGATCGAGTCCATGCTCCACAATTTCGTGGCGTCGCCGGCGTTCTCTCCCAGGTCCAGCTCGAAATAAGCCTTGCTGCCGGTGACCCAGGCCAGGTTGCTGGCGTCGCCTTTCTCGTTGTTCCACGCGACGCCTACCGCGGCATCGGTCAGTGCCTTTTTGTTGAAGTAGAGGCGGTCCGCGCTCTCGGCATCATCGGCGCCGGCCTTGCTCAACAAGCCGGCGGCAACATCGACACCGCCCACGTACACCTTCATTCCCGTCAGCGTCAGGATGCTGGTCTCGGCCACGGCATCGGTGTGGTAGATGCGGATGTAGCGCCCCGTGGTTCCACCCATGCTGGTGGAGGTGCCGGCCAGGTTCTTGACGGCCTTGCCGGTGAGCAGGTTGGCGTCGACGCCGCCGGCCATGGCGCTGTCCATGTAGCTGACGGTGTCGATGTCGGCCCCCCCGTCCAGCACGTCGGCCCCACCTTCCAGGTCCTGCTGGATAAGGTCGTCGCCAATACCGCCCTTGATGCTGTCCGCGCCGGCGCCGCCGGCCAGGGTGTCGTTGCCTTTGCCGCCGTCCAGCGTGTCGTTGCCGGCGCCGCCGCGCAGCACGTTGCCGACGTCGCTGCCGGTGAGGCGGTCGTCCATGGCCGTGCCGGTGAGGCTCTCGATACTGACCAGCATGTCGGTAAACGCCGTGACCGTGTTGGCATCGACCGTGCCGACGTCTATCCAGCCCACAGCGGAGTTGTCCACCAGATCGTCGTAGCCCAGGCTTTCGCTGCGCGCCGACACCATGGGATCTTCCGAGATGAAGATGCGCAGGTTGCTGCTGTCGGCGGGCTTGGTGCCGGCCAGGACGACCAGCGAGCTGATGTCGCGCACGCCGCCCAGGTCCAGCGTGAGGTATTTTCTTCCGGCGCTGCCGAAGCTGACGTCGGTGCCGCCAATCAATTTCTTGCCGCTCGCCACGTCCATGCCGCCTGCATACACCTTCAGCCCGGCCAGCGAAACGTTGAGCGTGTCGTCGCCGTGGTAGATGCGGATAAAGCGCCCCCGGGCATTGATGCTCATGGCGGTGCCGGCCATGAGTTTCTCAACGATGCCGGTGGCCAGGTTGCCGTTGATGCCGCCTGCCATGTCGGCGTCACTGAGGCTGTAGTTCAGCAGGTCGATGCCTGTGCCGCCGTCCAGCGTCTCGTTGAGGCGCTCCATGACCTGCAGGATGATGTCGTCTTCGCCGCCGCCCCGGACGATGTCTTTGCCCAGGCCGCCGGACAGCACGTCCTTGCCGGCGCCGCCATCAATCGTGTCGTTGCCGAGGTCGCCGGCCAGGAAGTCGTCGCCGCCCATGCCCCAGAGCGTGTCGTCGCCCTCATTGCCGAACAGGGCGTTGTTGTTGCCGTCGCCCTTGAGGCTGTCGGCCAGCGCGGTGCCTATGAGGTTCTCGATGTTGTTGAGCCTGTCGGCCATGCTGACGTTGGCCGTCACGTCCACCGCCCCCACCTCCATCAGCGCCACGGCAGGGTCGGCCAGCAGGCTGGCATAGGTCGCGGAAGCGCCAAACGCGCTGTCCGACACATAGATGCGCAGGTTGTCGCTCTCGCTGGCGCCGTCCGCGCGTCCCCACAGCGCGAGCGTGTCAATGGCCTGGGCACTGCCCAGGTCCAGCTCGATGTAGCCCTTGTTGCCCGATACCCAGGCCAGGTTGCTTTCCTGGCCGTTTTTCCCGTTCCAGCTTCCTCCCAGCACCGCGTCCGTCAGCGCCGACTTGCTGTGCGCGTAGTTCTGCAGCGCACCGCTGTCCGCGTTAACCACGGCCTTAAGCCCCGCGGCGATGTCCACCCCGTCCCGGCTAAACACCTTCAGACCGGTCAGCGCGAGTTCTTTCGTGGCCTCCGCATCGTCATTGTGGTAGATGCGGATGTAGCGTCCCCACACCGAGGTGCCGGCCGCCGCGACGGTGCCGGCAAAATATTTGATGACCAGCTGGATGCCTTCCGGGTTGAGGGTCAGGTCGGCCGTGATGCCCTGGCTGGCGATGCCGGTCAAATCGGTGACGCTGTAGTCCACAGTGTCGTTGTCGGCCTGGCCGTCGATGGCGTCGCTGACGCCGCGCTCGATGTCCTGCAGGATACGGTCGTCGCCACTGCCGCCCTTGATGTTGTCGCTGCCGGCGCCGCCGGCCAGCATGTCCTTGCCGGCGCCGCCGTCCAGGCTGTCGTTGCCCAGGTCGCCCATCAGGCTGTCGTCGCCGCCCATCCCCTTCAGCCTGTCATTGCCGATTCCGCCGGACAGTGCATTGGCATTGCCGTCGCCCGTCAGGCTGTCGGCCAGCGCCGTGCCCACCAGGTTCTCTATGTTTTTCAGCACGTCATAAACACTCGTGGTGTCCATGACCTCTACCGTGCGCAGGTCCACATGGCCGATGGACGCCGCGTCGTACGGGTCGGCCGCTTTGGCGGCCAGGCTGGCATAGGTGGCGGAGGCTTCGAAGGCCGTGTCCGATATATAGACCCTGAGGTTGTTGCCGTGGCCAAAGCCGTCCGGAACTCCCCACAAGGCGAACGAGTCAATGCTCCACAAGGCCTTGGGGTCGCTGGCGCTTGCGCTGCCCAGGTCCAGTTCGATATAGGGCTTGGTCCCCACTGCCTTGGCAATCAAGCCGCCGTTACTACCCACGTTCTTATCAGTCAATGCGGTCGGGTTGTATGCTTCTCCACCATAAGTTCCGGCCTGGCTTGATTTTCCCGCGGCAATATCCTCCCCGCCCGAAAACACCTTGAGTCCCGTCAACGCCAGGGTCGTTTTCGCGTCCACCGCATCGTTGTGGTAGATGCGGATGTAGCGGCCCTGCATGCCGACGCCGACGGACGTACCGGCAAAGTACTTGATGACCTGCTGGACGCCCATCGTGTTGAGGTTCAGGTCGGCCTCAATGCCCCTGTTTGCCTGGCCGATCAGGTTGGTGTTGCTGTAATCCACGGTGTCGATTCCGGCGCCGCCGTCCAGCGTGTCGGTGGTCTTTTTCACGCGTTGCAGGATCTGGTCGTCACCGCCGCCGCCGCGGACCTGGTCGGCGCCGGTCCCGCCGGACAGCACGTCGTTACCGGCGGCACCGTCGACGATGTCGTCACCATCGCCGCCTGACAGTGTGTTGGCATTGCCGTCACCGATTAGGGTGTCGTTCAGTTCGGTGCCGATCAGGTTTTCGATGCTGGTCAGGACGTCGGTGAAAGCCGAGTTGGGGGTCGTCGCCACCTTCTGGACATCAACACTCGTCACATCGCCGTTGCCCGCCAGGTCGTCGTAGGACGGATTGAATTCTTCGTTCAGGCCCAGCGGGGCCAGAGACACCTTGAAGGACGTTTCCGACACGTACACGCGCAGGTTGCTGCTCAGCGCCTCGGTCCCGTAGTGCAGCGCACCCCACAGTGCGATCGAGTCGATGTCCTGCACGCTCCCCAGGTTCAGTTCGAAATAGGGCGAAGCGTAAAAACCCGGGTCTCCTGCAGGGGGGTCGACCTGCACAATGGCATAGTCGCCGGAAGCGGTATCGTTGTCGGTCAACCGTTGCAGGTGCTGGTCGGGATCGAGCGGCTTGCTTTTGTCATTGCCGCCCGTGGGGACCACACCCCTGGCTATATTTTTCCCGCCGGAAAACACCTTCAGCTCGGTGAGGGCGAGGAACAGGTCGCCACTCCTGGCATCCCCCAGTGCGTAGATGCGGATGTACTGGCCCTTGGCCCCGACGGCCGCATAGGTGCCGTCCAGGGTCTTGACGGCGGTACCATTGCCTTGGCCGGTGCCGTCGGCGTCCAGTTTGACCACGATGCCGGTCGTGGCCAGCCCGCCCAGGCCGGTGACACTGTAGTCCAGCGTGTCGTTGCCGTCGCCACCGTCCAGCGTGTCGCTGGCCGCCTCGATATCCTGCAGGATCAAATCGTTGCCGCCACCGGCATAAACGCCGTCCGTGCCCGCTTCGCCGGCCAGGATGTCCTGGCCGGCGCCGCCGGTGATGGTGTCGTTGCCGTCGCCCCCAAACAGCGTATCGTCGCCACCGTTGCCTGCCAGCGCATCCCTGCCGTCGCCGCCGTCCATCGTGTTCGCGGCCTTGTCTCCGGTAAGGCTGTCGTTGAGATTGGTGCCGACCAGGTTCTCAATGCCGATCAGCGTGTCATAGACGCTGAAACCAACCCCGTTTTTCGTCCCCCGGTACTTGACGGCCTGGCCGGTCAGCAGGTTGGCGTCAATGCCGACATCCGTGCTCTTGCCGTCCGCCCCTTCACGCACCGAGTCCGGAAACACGGTAAAGCTGTAGTCCGCCATGTCGGTGCCGTCGCCGCCGTCCAGGATGTCCCAGAGGCCGGAAGTCCCGGATACATAAGCCTCGATGTCCTGCTGGATCACGTCGTTTCCGTCGCCCCCGCGCACGGTGTCCCGGCCCTCCTCGCCGAACAAGGTGTCGTCGCCGGCGCCGCCGTCCAGCGCATCCTGGCCATAGCCCGCATACAACACATCGGTGCCGCCCTTGCCGATGAGCACGTCGTCACCTTCGAGACCTTCGAGCTGGTTGTCCCTGTCGTCACCTATCAAGGTGTCGCTGAACCTCGTGCCGATCACGTTCTCGATGCCGATGAGCGTATCGACGATTGTTGTGGTGGCGGTCAGGGCCGCCGTCGGCATGTCGATTTGCACCACGTCGGGATCGGCCTCCATGTCGGCATAGGCGGTGGGTGAATACACGGCCGGCTTGGTGTTTGACACGTAGACCCGCAGGTTGTCGTTCGTGCCGGTGTAGCCGGAGACGGAGCCCCCCCACAAGGAGATCGCGTCGATGGCATAGGCGTTGCCCAGGTCCACGTCGATATAGGCCTTGACGCCGGCCTTCAGGCTTGTGACGAAGGTGACGGGCGCCGATCCCCCTGCCTTGCCATCCGTCAGCGCTGACGGATTGAAAGCGCCGCCGCCGAAGGGAGAGCCACCTGTCCCGACGTCGTTGAACAGGCTGTCGCCGCCAAACCAGCTGGCCTTGCCCGCGGCCACGTTGTCCCCGTTCGAAAACACCTTCAACTCGGTCAGGGCAAGGGCCGGCGTCGTGTCCGAGTGGTAGATGCGGATGTACCGGTAGCGGGGGGGATTTGTGACCGGCATCGCCAAATTGACGGACGTTCCCTCGAAGACCTTGGACGCCGTCCCCGCGCCCAGGTCGACCGTCAGCGTCATGGCGACACCTGTCAGGTCCTTGATGCTGTAGTCCACCGTGTCGGTGCCGGCGCCGCCATCCACTGTCTCGCTGGCCGCCTCCAGGTCCTGGCCTATCCTGTCGTCACCATCCCCACCGCTCACGTAATCGCGGCCTGTGCCGCCGGACAGGAGGTCTTCTCCGTCCCCGCCCTCCAGGCGGTCATCGCCGGCGTCGCCCAGCAAGGTGTCGTCGCCGCCAAGGCCGCGGATCCAGTCGTTGCCGGCGCCGCCGAGCAGCACGTTGGCCTGTTCGTTGCCCGTGAGGGTGTTGTCGTAGGTGCCGGATGACGACAGGCTCGCGGTGGAAAGGCGCCGGTATTTCCCGCCGCCCGCGCCGCTGCTTGTGCCGCTGCTCATGTCGTCGATAGCACCGCCGTTGATCAGCACATTCCCGATGCCGACCAAAGTGTCGGTGAACGTCGTGCTGGGGCTTGTGTCCACCACCGCCACATCGATGGTTGTCACGGCGGGATTCGCTGCCAGGCCGGCATAGGTGTTGGAAGAACCGAACGGCGTGTCGGACAGGTACACCCGCAGGTTGTTGCTCTCGGCGGCCGCGCCCGCGCGGGCCCACAGCGAGATCGAGTCGATGATCCGCCCCTCGGGCTGCGCTCCCAGGTCCAATTCGATGAAAGGCCTGTTGCCGGCCGCGTAGGCCAGATTGCTTTTCCCATTGACAGATTCGTAGGCGCCGCCCAGGCTGCCGTCGGTCAGGGCCGCAGGGTTGTTCAGGGCGCTGAAAATGGCCCCGCTGTCGGCGCCCGACCCGCTTGTGAGCCCGCCCGTGGCAGTTTGGGTGATGTCCACCCCGCCAGCAAACACTTTCAGCCCCGTCAGCGAAAGCGCCTGTGTCACGGCTGCCGCGTCGTTGTGGTAAATCCGGATGTAGCGGGCTGACTTGCCCACCCTGAGGTTGGTCCCGTTAAAGATCTTGAAGACCTTCTGCCCCGGCAGATCGACATTGATGCTGTAGACCAGCTTGTCGATGGCGAGGATCTGGTAGTCCGCGGTGTTGTTGCCGGACCCGCCATCGAGGGTTTCCTCGAGCCGCTCCATGATCTGCACGATTTTGTCGTTGCCCGCGCCGGCACGCACCACGTCCAGGCCCCTGCCGCCCGTCAGGACATTGTCTTTGTCATCCCCCAGCAACACGTCGGCCATGGCCGTGCCCACCAGGTTCTCAAAGCGCCTGGCGATGTCGTTGAGGCTCGTGCTGGCTTTGGTGTCCACTTGGGCCACGTCGATGCTTGTCACGCCCAGATTGGACTCCAGGGTGGCATAGGCCGTGACCGAACTCGCGAACGGCTCGTTCGACACATACAGCCGCAGGTTGTTGCTTTCGGCCATTTCGGCCGGCGTTCCGTCGCGCCCCCACAGGGCGATGGAATCAATGTCCTGCACACTGCCCAGGTCCAATTCGATGTAGGGCTTGAGGCCGAAAGCCTTCACCCAGGCCAGATTACTGAGCGCCCCTTGCAGTCCGTTCCAGGCACCGCCCACGACCGTATCGGTTAACGCCGCCGGACTGTTGGAGTACTCATTCTTCCCTCCGGTGTCCGTGCCTGTCACGCTGGACTTGCCGGCCGCCAGGTCCTTCCCGTCGGCGTAGACCTTCAGTCCGGTGAGGGAGAGGATTTGCGTCGCATCCGTGTGATAGATGCGGATATAACGCCCCCTCGCCCCCACCCTGACCGACGTGCCGGCCAATACCTTGGTGACCGTACCCCCCGCGAGGCTGGCTACAACGCCGCCGAACATGGCGTCCATGCCGTAGTCCAGCGTGTCGCCGCCGTACATCGGGTTCAGCAAAAGATTGTCGGCGCCGCCATCGAGCGTGTCCTGGCTGCGCCCCATGTCCTGCAGGACAAGGTCGTCGCCGTCGCCGCCCTCGATGCTGTCCGCCCCCTCGCCCCCCTGCAGAATGTCGTTGTCCTCGTCACCGCTGATGCGGTCCGTGCCCGCGCCTCCGATCAGCAGGTCGCGGCCCCCGGCTCCGTACAGGCCGTCATCACCCGCGCCGCCACTGAAGGTTTCATCGCGGGCGCCGCCCTTTATGGTGTCATCGCCGTTTCCCCCGTAGATGCGCTCTACGTTGATCAGGACATCCGGATTCCCCCTCGAATACGTGACGAGTGTGGCAGCCCGGGTCATGATGGTCTCGATCCGGGTGCCGACGTCGAACTCCTTCGGGGCATCCACCTCGGCGTAAGCCTGGACGTTGTACATGTTCTTGACGACTTTCGCCTCATCCGCATTTGCGCCCTGCTCGACGAAGATGGACACACGGCCGCTCATTTGCCCATAATCGATGGTGTCGCTTCCAGACCCCCCATCGAAGCGGAGATCGTTCACGCCGGCAATGACCGTGTCGTCCCCGCCGTTGCCATTGACCGCCACTTTCACCTGGAGCCTGGACATGGAACCCGCGAGGTCGGGATTCTTGTCATCCACATAGGCGACCACATTTCGCAGATCCATGGTGCTTGACGCATCTCCATCGTTGATGGTCCAGGTGGTGAACGGAGGTGTCGTACCGGTGAGGCCGAAGCCGGTGAAATAATTGCTGGCCTTCTTCTCTACGCGGTACAGGGTTTCTTTGCCAGCCGCAAGGAGCGGGAGCATGAACGTCACAAGCTGGGTTTTCCCCGCCTCGCCGCCAACGGTGATCAGGCCCTTGTCCTGGTCAATGACCGGTTCGTCACCCGGCAGCGCCTTGCCGTCTTTGCCGAAGCGGTTGCCGTAGGTTTTTGCGAGCACCATCGACGTGGTTTGCTGGGTGGTCGCCGCCAGGGCCAGGGCCTGGTCGGTGGCGGAATACGAGGCGATGCCCACGACGCTGTCCACGTTGAAGTAGGCCCGCAGCTGCTTGATGTAGTCCTGGGCCTCCTTGTTGGCGATCAGCATCGAGCGCTGCCCGGACAGGTTCTTCTCAAAAAAAGCCTGGAGGTTGCCCCCCGCTTCGGTGATCAGCTTGTTTCTCACATCCTTCGCGGATTTTTCAATCATGGCCTGCATCGAAGCATAGAGAGCGAGGTTGACGATTGACAACGCAATGCCGACAACAAGGGCAATCGGGGCCAGCACACCGCCGCTGGCGATCGCAACGCCCGCGAGCACGAGGCCGGCAATATCCAGTGCGGAGGAAACCGCGAAGACCACCGCCTCCGTGATCATTTTTTTCCGGTAGAAGTCCGCCAGCAGGCTGTTGCCCTGGTAGCCGTGCAGTGCCGTCTCCTTGTGCAGGTCTTCGAGCTGGCCGACATACTTGCCTTGCTGGACCAGGCCGTATATCTGCAGCGGGCTGGACAACAACAGGGCCGCCGACCCTATGGCAAGCCCCGCCGGGCCGGCCAGGCGCGCGAACCTGGCGAATTTGCCGACGCCTTGGGCCGCCTGCGCCACATACCTGGGATTGGCCACCGCGCGCGCAAGCCAGACCTCGGCGCCAAATTGTCCAAGCCCGCTCAGCAGCTGCACGCTCATTTCCGCGGCGATCAACCCTTTTTGTTCACCGCTCAGCTTGCTGCTGAACAGATAGGGGGCCAGCGACGCCATGCCGGCTATCCCGTTGACCAGGCCGAAGGTGCTGCCTGTATAGCCCAGCCGCTTGCTGGTGTCGCGACCCTCCCACCGGGCTACCTTTAAGGGGGGGGCCGGGCGTGTCTTTCCGTAGAATTGGGCATCAAGGGTACGTTCGCTGTGCAACTGGTTCCCGTTCAACACGGCGCCACGTGGAAGATGAGCAAAGTCGGCGTCAAGGTCGGCAGCAGCGAGCTGCCCCACAGGGTTCTTCACCAGGATCTTCCCCCAACTGTCAGCGGCCTTGGTGGCATTGGCCAGGACGTTGAAGATGGCGCCCGTCAGCGAAATAGAGGCCGCGAGGATGTTGGCGGCAGCGTCACTCCCGTCTTTGTAGGGTCCGTCGTTGGCATAAATGGCGTTGTGCAGGTTGTGTGCCTGCACGGCCACCGACGCCATGGCGTTCAAGGCAAAGCCGGTACTGCCCGCGACACCGCCGTAGGTACGCAAATTTTTGATGAGGGGGCGAAATCTCACAAAATGCTGGGCGAACCTGCCCGCATGTGGATTGAGCGCTGAGCCCTGCGTCGCGGCGCTTACATAGCTGTCCACATCGCCCGCCCGGGTTGATGGCACGGGGTCACTGGGGGCGGGTGCGTCAAGGTGGTCTACTATCACTCCATCCCCTGCATTCCCCGGCAAATAGTACTGGATGTTGTCACCCGTATCTACCAATGCGTCAAGCGGAGCCATCCCTATGTCGGGCGCCAGCGCCGAGCGAAAGGGATCGCCCGGGTCGTCAAACATTTGGTTCGCCCGATGATCACCCGGAACCCTGGGCGTATAAGTCCCGGTTCCAAACAAAGGTTTATTCCATCGGGGGATGTTTGCGATCAGCAGTGACGTTTCGATGATGGCATTGATGATCGAGCGGGCCAAAACGACTTTGGCCCAGTCGCTTGTATCGGATGAGGTGGCATTCAGGCTGGCCCGGTTCAGGTTGTAGCCCATACCGAGAAGAGACCGGGTGGCCCAGAAGTATTGGGACAGGTTGTTGGTTTGGGCATCGAACTGGAATTCAGTCCGCAGCCTCAGGTGCAGCTGGTTGTTGTTTCTGTAGAGCGCCTCCAGGTGTCCCGTGGTGTACCAGCGGTACGCTATGTTCAAAAAGCGGTCCGTGTTGTTATAGGCCGGGTAGGGATCCAGCGGCTCCATGAACTTTTTGTACTGCTCGATTCCGGCGGCTTTTTGGCTGTTGTAGTTGAGGTTGGTTGTGGGGCTGGTCGTGGGCATTTTTGTCTCCTGCTGTGTGTGGGGTGCGGGGGTCTCAGGCGGCTATGCGGCCATGCCGCTTGCCTGGGCCGTCTCGGCGGTATGCCCGGCTTTTTTCTCGCCATCGCCAGGCGAGGTTTCCGGGCACGGTGAAGTTGCCGGCGGCATGGCGGTGCTGTCCTGCGTTATGGCTGGTTTCCTTGGGGAGTTTTGGAGCCCTTGATGGGCGGGGCGCGCACTGGCGCTGCAAGCGTGGCAAGCGTGGCGGGCATCAGGCCGGGCGGCCTGTGCCAAATGGCTTGCGGGGTGGGAGCCGCCCCGCGGCGGGATCGATGCCAAAGCTTGCACGCCGGTTCACTCGCTGCTTCATCGGTGGCGCCTCGTGGTGCAAGCCCGGCGCTGTGAACCCGCCGTGTTTGCCTGCACCTTGTCTCTGCTTCAACTTTTTACTTAAGTTGTATATTTTTTGAAATACGAGACGCCTTTTGAATTAATAGTCCCCTGGACATGCACGAATTTGTAATCTCTTGGTGCTACATGTCTTGGGTCTGAGCTTAGGCAAGCCCTGCAAAAACAGCGAGTTCACATTGTCTTTTGGCGGGCATTTATGTGACGATTTATTGAAAATAGTTGGCCGTTGCTTCGGGAATCGTGGTGGGTTGTCATGGGTTTGTGAGAAGGCTCATGAGGGCTGGCGGCGACTGATGTTTCGCTGTGCGTGCTCGACGGCCGCTAGCCCCCACCCCACCCTCCCCAGCGGGGGAGGGAGTTAAAACAGAAAGGGGCGGTTAAAAAGCGGCCATTGTTTCCATGGGTAAATCAGGGTGGATAACTGTATGAATACACAGTAGCATTGCCTCACCCAAATACCCAAACCCATGAGAACAAAGGACCGAGATGCAGCTGTCAAACCACCCCTCTCCGCCCCGGGCGCGCGTCACGCCGCAAACCCGGCCGCAACCGGCGCGCGTGTCTGCGCCCTGGCCTTTTTATGTGCAGGCGCCGCGCCGGCCCTGCGGTGATATGGAGATGAATGCGCGGCGTGTGCTGGAGGTTTCGGCGCGTTATTTTTCGGCGCCTATGGCTGAGCCGGTAGTTCTTGCTCCTTCTCCCTCTGGGAGATGAAGCTAAATCGGAAGCGGGTTTTGCTCCTTCCCCCGCTGGGGGGAAGGTTGGGATGGGGGCTGGCGGCGCTTGATGTGTCGCTGCGCCTGTTCGAAGGCTGCTGGCCCCGTCTTGCAGACCGCAGCCCAGGCTGAGCCTGGGCTTCTTCGCGCTGTCCAGATGCGCGCAGGCGCATCTGGAGCCGCAGCACTCAGCCCCTACCCTCCCCCAGCGGGGGAGGGAGTTATGTCAGAAAGCGACCGACGCCTGCATCCACAGCGTGGGCCGTTTGGCCGCCGATGCCGGGATGGACGTCGGCAAACCGCCGTCGGTGCGCCAGGCCAGCGACGAGCGCAGTTGCACCGGGCCCAGGCTGGCGTTGACGCCCACGCCCACACCGGCCAGGTTGCGGCTGTTCGAGGCCGCGGCACCAAAGGGCTTGCGGTTGATGGTGACCTTGCCCACGTCGTAAAACACCGTGGCCTGCACGTTGGGGATCACGTTGTGGCGCAGTTCCACGGTGGCGCGGTAGCCCTCGTCGCCGCTGGCCTCGCCTTGCGGGTAGGCGCGCACGCCGTTGATGCCGCCCAGCGAAAACTTCTCGGACGAGTCCAGGTTCTTGCTGGCGGTCTGGCCGCTTACTGAAAGCGCCAGGAAGGTGCTGTCGGTGAAACGCTGCAGGCGATTCGCGCCATAGCTGAAGCGCGTGTAGCTGCCGTTGGACTGGGCCGAGGCATTGTCGATGGCCAGCGCCGTGGGCGAGTTGATGCTCAGGCTGCCGAAGGCCACCGACAGATCAAGGCCGGTGATGCCGCCGCCGCCCAGCGCGTCCTGCAGGCTGCCCGACAAGCCAAGGGTGGTGACGCCGACTTTTTTGGGCGTGTAGGTGTTCGTGCCGTCCACATAGTCCTTCAGGTTCTTGTCTTCGTACGAGACCGTTCCGCTGAGGTTCTTGAACTGGCTGCGAATGAAGGGGTAGGCGGCGAACACGCTGGCGCTGGTGGCGGTGCCGTGGGCCTGCAGCACTTCAAACTCCTTGCCGAGCTTGTAGTGGATGTCGGAATAGGCGGCGCCCAGGCGCAGGCCGTCGCTGCCTATGGGCAACTGGTAGGCCAGGCGGGCAAAGCTCAGGTTGTCGCCGGAGGTCAGCAGGTTGGCGGTGACCTGGTCGCCGATTTTCAGCGGGCTGGCCACGTTGAAGGTGCCGGCCAGGCGGTATTCGCCGGTGTAGCGGCTGCCGTAGTTGTCGGCCACCACGCTGGCGCTGTAGGGCTTGGCGGGGTTCACTTCTATCAGCAGCTCGGAGGTACCCACGCTGGCGCCAGGCTGCAGCGTGGCGCGCGAGCTGCTCACGCCGGGCGTGTCCTGCAGCAGCAGCAGGCCGCGGTCTATCTGCTCGCTCTTGATGACGTCGCCGTCCTTGACCTGGCCCAGGTAGGCCTGGGCGCGCTCGTCGCTGAGCAGCGACTGGTTGTTGATCTTGTGGCTGGAGATGCGGCCTTCGATGATGCTGATGGTGACGGCGCCGTCGGTGATGTCTTGCGCGGGCAGGTAGGCGCGGGCCACCGCAAAACCCTGGCGGCGGTAATAGGCAGTGATGCGCCGGGCGGCGGCGTTGAGCTGGCTCAGCGACTGCTGGTCGCCTATGAGGCCAGCGACCAGGGGTTGCAGTTCAGCGCTGGGGATTTCCTGGTTGCCGGTGATGGCGATGGACTTCACCAGCACACTGGCCTCGCCCTTCTGGCTCAGGTCGGCCGATTCCTCGATGCGCTGCAGCGGCGCGGCTTGCGGCGGCACGGGCCGCGCCTGGCGCAGGTCGCGCAGCACCTGGCCGGCGTCGGGCACGGGCGGCGTCTGGGCCCAGGCGCCGCCGTGGATGGCCAGCAACAGCGCCGAAGTCAGGGTGGAAAGGGGCAAGGAATTGAATTTCATTGTTCTCATTTCGGTGGTACCGGCTGGTACTTTTCAGGCGGCAAAGCGATTGGCTCTGCCGGTTTTCTGGTTCACGTGATTGTCTGTATCTGTCGGTTACCTGCCCATACTACAAATGTACTAGGCCGAAAGTTTGGCAATGGCAGGAATGTCGCAGAGGCTGATGGGCTTGTATGTCCCTAGTTTTAGGGACAGTTCCGGGGGCAATCCACTTCATGCCACTCGCCTAGTTACCGCCGTCCTGCCCGGCCGCCTCCGCCGCCGCGTTGAGGGCCCCTGCTGCGGCATCGCCATCACCTTTGCCTTTGCTGTCGTCCAGCGACACGCGAGACAGAACGCCGTCGCTGGAAAGACTGTTGAGGGAGCCTTGGTAGGCACCCACCAGCGCCGCGCCGCCCAACGCAACCGAAGCGGCGTCCCCACCGCTCAAGGTCAGCCGGCCCTGCACAAAGCGCAGGCTGTAGTTGCCATTGGCCAGCAGCCCGCCCGGGGTGATGTCGTATTCACCGGCCAGGTACGCGCCCTGCGCGCTCCCGCCGTAGGCCAGGTTGCCGGCCAGCACCGCAGTGGCCGTGTCGCCGGTCACGAGGCCGTTGTAACTGACGCCGTTGCCGCCGCTGTAGGGCGCGCCGCTCATCTGCGTGTCGTTGTTGGCCGTCACGGTCAACTGTTTCGGTGTGATGTCCGCCGTGGTGGCGGCCGTGCTGCCGCTGATGAGGTTGTAGTTGCCGGCATCCGCGCCGCCGACGGCAATGCCGGTGACGCTGACGGTTTTGTTGAGGCCGGCGTTGCTGTCGGCAAAGCTGGCGCTGCTGCTCACGTTGAGCACGTCGCCCGCCAGCGCGTTGTTGCTGAACGCGACGTTAGCCACCGTGGTGCCGTCATAGACCTTGCTGGTGCCTGTTGCCTGAACCGTGAGGTCGGCCTTGTTGATGGTGGCCGTCGTGCCGGTCTGGCTGCTGATGGCGTAGTTGCCTGCATCGGCGCCGCTGTAGCTGCTGCTCAGGTTGACTGTCTTGCCGGTGCCGGCGTTCTTGTCGCTGAACACACCGGTGGCCGACACGTTCACCGCGTCGCCGGCAAACAGGCCGGTATAGCTGGCGCCCGACGTGTTGACGGTGGCGGCCGTGCCGGCGTCATAAGTCTTGTCGGCAGCGGTGATGCCCGTGATGGTCAACGCAGCCTGGCTGATGCTGGCGGTCGTTGTCGCCTGGCCGGTGATTACATAGTTGCCCGCATCAGCGCCGCTGTAGCTGCTGCTCAGGTTGACGGTTTTATTGACGCCGGCATTCTTGTCGCTGAACAGGCCGGTGGCCGCCACGCTCACCACATCGCCGGCGACCAGGCCGCTGTAGCTGGCACTCGCTGTGTTGACAGTCGCCGCATCGCTGGCGTTGTAGGTCTTGTCGCTCGCCGTGATGCCGCTGATGCTCAGGGCCGCCCGGTTGATGTCGGCCGTGGTGGTGCCGCCGGCCGATGCCAGCACGTAATTGCCCGCGTCGGCGCCCGAAAGGCTGTTGGTGTAGCTCACGGTCTTGCCGGCGGCGGCGTTCTTGTCGCTAAAGCTGCCGCTCTGGCTGAGTGCCACGGTGTCGCCGCTGACCAGGCCGCTCAAGCTGCCGCTGAGGGTGGCAGTTGCCGTGCCGTCGTAGGTCTTGTTCGAGGCCGCGGTGCCGCTCACCGTCAGTGTGGCTGCGGTGATGTCGGCGGTGCCGCCCACATAGCTGATGTCGTAGCCCCGTTGGCCGGAGTACAGGCCGCTGGTGCTCACGGCGTAGCTGCCCACGTTCTTGCTGCTGGTGCTGTAGGCGGCGGTGCCCAGGATCAGGCTGGTGTCGGCGCTGCTGTCGCTCAAGCTGTAGCCAATGTTACTGAGGACGGTGTTGCCGTCGTAGGTTTTACTGACGTTGTTGCTGGTGACCGTCAGCGCGGTCATGAAGCTGCGCAGCAGCGGCGTGGTGGAGCCTTCGTAAATGCGCCAGATTGAGGAGGAGCCGCCGGTGCTGGCCACATCCCAGCCCGCAGCGGTATAGATGCTTGCCGTGCTGGCCTCGATGTCGGTCAGGCCTCGGGTGTAGCTATCCACCAGACCACTTCCACCACCGATGCCTGTGGTGCTGACGCTGTTCAACCAGAAGGAGGCCTTCACCCCGCCGGCGTCGGATTCCGTCACCGTGCCGGTGACGTTGTCGCCGGCCAACGCACCGACGTTGCGACTTCCCGAAACGCGGCCTGTGGCATAGGTGGTGTCGATGATGCCCCAGAAGTTGCTGCCCACCAGCCCGCCGACATAGATGTTGCCGGTTACTGCGCCGGTGGCATAGGCATTGGTGATGCTGCCGGCGTACTGGTTGTAGCCCACCAGCCCACCGACGGCGTTATTGCCCGTTACTGCGCCTGTGGCATAGGAGTTGGTGATGTTGGCGTGGTAGTTGGTGCCCACCAGCCCGCCGACAGAGTTGCTACTGCTACTGCCCGTTACCGTGCCTGTGGCATAGGAGTTGGTGATGCTGCCTTGGTAGTTGGTTCCTACCAGCCCGCCGAGATAATAGCCACTTCCCGAAACGCTGACGGTGGCATAGGAGTTGGTGATGCTGCCTTGGTAGCTGCTGCCCACCAGTCCGCCGATGTTAAAGCCACTTCCTCCCGAAACGCTGCCGGTGGCATAGGCGTTGCTGATGCTGCCGCCAATGTTGAAGCCCACCAGCCCGCCGATATGAAAGCCACTTCCCGAAACGCTGCCGCCCACCAGACCCAGGTCACGGATCGTCCCGCTGTTCCGGCTGAACAGACCAACGCTGTATTGCGAGCCGGCATTGATAGTCAGATGCGAGACCGTATGCCCCAGCCCGGCAAAGGTGCCGGCGAAGGCGTTGTTGCTGTCGCCCACCAGCGCACCGGTGTAGGTGGTGCCACTGGCATCCAGATCCCCGGCCAGCGCGTAGCGGCCGCTCAGCCCCGTGCTGTCGATCGCGTCCAGCTCGGCCATGCTGTGGATCAGCGTGTAGCTGGTGCCGTTGATGGCCAGCGTGGCGTTGGCACCGCTGAGCGTGATCGGGGCCTTGACCTTGTAGTCACCGCCGTAGTTGAGCACCAGGCCGCCGCTCGCACCCGTTGCGGTAATGGCCCGGCTGATGTTGATGTCGCGGCCTGCCGCCAAGGTCAGCACGCTGTTGGAACTCCAGCTCACGGCGTCGTTGACGTTGATGTCTCCGGCGGTGCCGCTCGCGCCCTGGGTGTTCAGGATGGTGACCGTGCCGTTGTTGGCCAGCTGCGCGGAGAGCGCCGCACCCGTCATGTCGCCGCCGCTGGCGGCAATCGTGAAATCGGTCGGGTCTATCAGCCAACTGCCGCTCTGCCCGCCCAGGCCGTCGGCCGCCTTGGTGGTGATCACCGCGCTGTCGGCGATCTTGACGTGGGCCGCGCTGGTTTCGATGAAGCCGCCGTCACCACCGGTCGGCGCGCTGGCATCCAGCGTGCCCGCGACGTTCACCGTGCCATAACTCATGTCGCCCATCAGCAAGATCCGGCCGGCTTTATTCTGCAGGGTCTTCGCTTCAATGACACCCGTGTTGTTGACGGTGGCCGTGGTCAGGCTGTCCAGTGCTTTTGCGCCCAGCAGCACCTGGCCGCCATCGGCTTTGATCAGCTGCTTGTTCTCGGCCAGGGCGTTGATCGCGCCCTGGTCGATGCTGTAGCCCAGCAGGCTGCCGTTGTCGAGGTTGAGCGTGACCTTGTTGCCGGCTGCGAGAAGTGCGGTCCCCAGCGAGGCCGTCATCACACCTTCGTTACGCACTTCGGGCGCCAGCAGCGCGAGATAACCGCCCTGCCCTGCATTCAGCGTTCCCTGGTTCACCACGGAGCCGCTGCCGGAACCCGTGAACTTGTAGTTGCCCGCTTCAAAGTCCGCATTGCTCATGCTGAGCGTCGAAGCGACCAAGCCGCCTACGTTGACCTGCGACCCAGCGCCAAACAGCACGCCATTCGGGTTCAGAATAAAAACCTGGCCGTTGGCCGTCAGGCTGCCCAGCAGTTCACTCGGGCTGGAGCCCGTGATCCGGTTCAGCGCAATCGCCTGCGCGTTGGGCTGGTTGAAGATAAGCGCCTCGTTGGCACGCGTGGACAAACTGGTCCAGTCGATCGCCGCGCGCTGGCTGCTCTGGTTGACGGTGGTGGTGTTGCCCACGGTCGTTACGCCAGCGGCACCGGCGGACACCGTCGCATTCGCCGCGTCGGCCGCCCTGGCCTGATGCATCAACCCCGCCAGCGGCACCAGCATCAGCAGCGCTGCCTTGTTGCGTGCCGAACCGCCTTTACCCTGCCCTTTGGCGTTTTCCGCCACCGCGACCCACAGGTTTAAAGCGACATTCCACACCAGCCGGTAGATGCGGTTCATGCTGGCGTGGCTTTTCATATCGGGCTTTAGAGGATGGTGAGTTGGCGACGGATAAAACAGGCAGCTGTTTGCCCGGTTTTTCAGTCAATTGAAATCACAGAATTCGCTGTAGAAATCTTTGCCGCGATCGTACGAATTGCAGGCGCCCATGTCTGTAGCGCATATGCGCTACAGACATGGGCCTAGTTGCCGCCGTCTTGCCCGCCTGAGTCCTCCGCCGCCGCGGCATTGAGAGCCGCAGCCGCGGCGTCGCCATCCCCCGTCCCCTTGCTATCGCCCAGGAACACGCTGGACACCAAGCCGTCGCCGGAAACGCTGTTGAGCGAGGTCTCGTAGGCGCCAACCAGCGCCGTTCCGCCCAGCGCAACTGAGGCCGCGTCTCCGCCGCTCAAGGTCAGCTTGCCCTGCACAAAGCGCAGGCTGTAGTTGCCATTGGCCAGCAGGCCGCCCGGAGTGATGTCGTAGTCACCTGCCAGGTACGCGCCCTGCGCGCTCCCGCCGTAGGCTACATGGCCGGCCAGCACCGTGGCAGCCGCGTCACCGGTGACCAGGCCGTTGTAGCTCAAGCCGTTGCCGCCGCTGTAGGGCGCGCCGCTCATCTGCGTGTCGTTGTTGGCCGTCACGGTCAGCTGTTTTGGTGTAATGTCTGCCGTGGTGCTGGCCGTGCTGCCGCTGATGAGGTTGTAGTTGCCGGCATCCGCGCCGCCGACGGCAATGCCACGGACGCTGACGGCCTTGTTCAGCCCTGCGTTCGCGTCGGCAAAGCTGGCATTGCCCGTCAGGGTGAGCACATCGCCCGCCATGCCGTTGGCGCTGAGCGCAACGGTGGCGGCCGTGCTGCCGTCATAGACCTTGCTGCCGCCTGCGGCCTGCACCGTCAGGTCCGCCTTGTTGATGGTGGCGGTGGTGCTTGCCTGGCTGGTGATGGCGTAGTTGCCCACGTCGGCGCCGCTGTAGCTGCTGCCCAGGGTGACGGTTTTTCCGGCGCCCGCGTTTTTGTCGCTGAAGACGCCCGCGACGTTCACATTCACCACGTCACCCGCAAACAGGCCGCTGTGGCTGGCGCCCGCCGTGTTGACGGTGGCCGCCGTGCCGGCATCGTAGGTCTTGTCGCTGGCCGTGATGCCACTGATGGTCAGCGTCGCCTGACTGATGCTGGCGGTCGTTGTCGCCTGGCCGGTGATGGCGTAGTTGCCCACGTCAGCGCCGCTGTAGCTGCTGCTCAGGTTCACGGTCTTGTTGGTACCGGCGTTTTTGTCGCTGAACAAACCGGTCGCCGCCACGGTCACCACATCACCTGCAAACAATCCGTTATAACTCGCACTCGCTGTGTTCACGGTGGCTGCGTCGCTGGCGTTGTAGGTCTTGTCGCTCGCCGTGATGCCGCTGATGCTCAGGGCCGCCCGGTTGATGTCGGCCGTGGTGGTACCGCCGGCCGATGCCAGCACGTAATTGCCCGCGTCGCTGCCCGAGAGGCTGTTGGTGTAGCTCACGGTCTTGCCGGTGGCGGCGTTCTTGTCGCTGAAGCTGCCGCTCTGGCCCAGCGCCACGCTGTCACCGCTGACCAGGCCGTTCAGGTTGCCGCTGAGGGTGGCGCTGGCCGTGCCGTCGTAAGTCTTGTTCGCGGCAGTGGTGCCGCTGACTGTCAGCGTGGCCGCCGCGATGTCGGCCGTGGCGCTGCCCGCGGCCACGACGTAGTTGCCCGCGTCAATGCCGCTCAGGCTGTTGGTGATCGTCACCGCCTTGCCGGTGGCTGCATTCCTGTCACTGAAGGCGCCGCTCTGGCCCAAAGCCACGACGTCGCCGCTGACCACGCCGCCCAGTGCGCCGCCGGTGACGGTGGCGGAGGCCGTGCCATCGTAGGTCTTGTTCGCGGCGCTGCTGCCGCTCACCGTCAAGATCGCGGCCGTGATGTCGGCCGTGGTCGTGCCGCCGGCCGATGCCAGCACGTAGTTGCCCGCATCGCCGCCCGAGATGCTGCTGGTGTAGCTGACGGTCTTGCCGGTGCCGGCGTTCTTGTCGCTGAAGCTGCCGCTCTGGCTCAGTGTCACGTTTTCGCCGCTGACCACACCGCTCAGGCTGTCGACCAGCGTGGCGGCCGTCGTGCCGTCGTACACCTTGCCAGCGGCGGTGGTGCCGCTTGTCGTCAGCACGGCGGCCGTGACCGTGGCGGTACCGCCGGCAAAACTCAGGTCATAGCCCTGCTGGCCCGTGTACAAGCCGCTGATGCCGATGCTGTAGCTGCCCACGTTCTTGCTGCTGGTGCTGGCGGCGGCGGTGCCCAGAATCAGGCTGCCGTTGGCGCTGCTGCTGCTCAGGGTATAGCTGCCGGCCAGGGTCGTGCTGCCGTCGTAAGTCTTGTTGACGTTGCTGGCCGTCACCGTCAACGCGCCCATAAAGCTGCGCAGCAGCGGCGCGGTGTAGCCCTCATAGATGCGCCATACCGCGGTGCTGCCGCCGCTGCCGGCGATGCTCCAGCCCGCGCCGCTGAAGGTGCCGGCCTGCAGCATCTGCGCCGTGCCGACACCGCTGCCGCCGTCGCTGCCGGGCTGGCCCGAGGTATCGGTGTTCCAGAAGCTGTTGCCGACCGTGCCACCGCTGTTGAAGCCCACCAGGCCGCCGGCGTTGCTCCCGCCGCTGACGCTGCCGCCCGCGTAACTGCCGTTGATGCTGCCGGTGTCGTTGTAGCCGACCAGCCCGCCCGCATACGCACCCGTGGCCGACACCGCGCCGCTTGCATAGCTGTCGGCAATACTTCCCAGGTTGTCGCCCGCCAGGCCGCCCACCCTGCCGGCGCCCGCCACCGCCGCACTGGCGTAGCTGTTGCTGATGCTGCCGCCGTTCTCGCCCGCCAGCGCGCCCACATGGTTGCCGCCCGACACACTGCCGCCGGCCAGGCCGAGGTTGCTGATCACGCTGGTGCTGCCGGTGCGGCCGAACAAGCCGACGTAGTCCGTGCCCGGGCGGTTGATGTTCAGGTCCGAGATGCTGTGGCTCTGGCCGTCCAGGCTGCCGGTGAACGCGGCCGTGCCGTTGCCCACCGGCACAAAGCCGGCAGTGCCCCACATGCCGCCGGCGTTGCCGCTACTGGTTTCGCCGGCATTGATGTTGGCGGCCAGCGTGTAGCTCGCGCTGGTGTCCAGGGCCATCAGCTGCAGTTGATGCGCATTCTGGATGTTGGTGCTGTACTCGCTGTACAGGAAGGGCCGGGTGCTGCCTTCAATCATCACCCAAGTCTTTGCGCCGGTGCCGGTGTCGGTGACCATCCAGATACCCGAGCCGGTGGCGGTCTCGCTCCAGGTGCCCAGGTAGGCGTAGCGGTTGTGGCTGAAGACGCTGGCAAGCGTGGTGGGAAAGACGAAGGTGGGGCCGCTGCCCTCGTAAACGCCGACCCCGCGGGTCTGGCCCGTGCCGTTGAGATCCCAGAGGCCTTCTGCGGAACTTTGGCCGTTAAAGTAGCCCACGAAGCCGCCTACGCGGCTGACACCACTGACACGCCCCGAGGCGTAGCCCTTGGCGACATAGCCGGTCTCATTGGCGCCCAGCAGTCCGCCCACGGCATCATTGCCGGTCACACTGCCGCTGGCATTGGCGTTGGTGATGGTGGCCTGGTTGTTGTTGCCCACCAGTCCGCCCACATAGTTACGGCCGCTCACGCTGCCGCTGGCATTGGCGTTGCTGATGGTGGCCGTGGAGTTGCCGCCCGCCAGCCCCCCCACATAGTCGACGCCGCTCACGTTGCCGGTGGCATAGGCGTTGCTGATGGTGGAGCCCCCGAAGTTGTAGCCCACCAGGCCGCCCGCATAGTTGCCCGTTGCTGTCACGGAACCACCGGCATAGCTGTTGCTGATGCTGCCGGCATTCCATCCCACCAGTCCGCCAACGGTGCCAGGCCCCGAAATGCTGCCGGTCGCATAAGAGTTGCCGATGCTGCCGCTGTTCAAGCCCGCCAGCCCGCCGGCGGGGCCTCCCGAAACGCTGCCTGTGGCATAGGCCTTGTCAATGTTGGCGGAGTTCCATCCCACCAGCCCGCCGGCGTAGAGGACGCTCGAAACGGTGCCCATGGCATAGCTGCCGCTGATGAGGGCGTTGCCGCTGTTCTCGCCCACCAGCCCGCCCGCATAGTTCACCGTGGCCGCCACCGCGCCGCTGGCGTAGCTGTTGCCAATGCTGCCGGCGTTGAGGCCCACCAGCCCGCCCACGTCGGTGCCGCCGTTGACACTGCCGCTGGCATAGGCGTTGCTGATATTGCCGCCACTGCTGCCCACCAGCCCGCCCACATAGGTACGGCCGCTCACGCTGCCGGTGGCATAGGCATTGCTGATGCTGCCGCTGTTGCCGCCCACCAGCCCACCAACGCCAATGCCATCGATGGGCTGGCCGGTGTCGATGCCGGTAACGGCGCCCGTGGCGTAGCTGCCGCTGATGCTGCCGGCGTTGGAACCGGCCAGCCCGCCGACGTTGCGCAGTGCCGAGACACTGCCGGTGGTATAGGCATTGCTGATGCTGCCGGCGTTGCTGCCAACCAGCCCGCCGACAGTACCAGCGCCAACGACGCTGCCGCCCACCAGGCCGATGTCGCGCAGCACGCTGCCGGCAGCGGTGCTGCCGAACAGGCCCACGTTAGTCGAACTGCCCGCGTTGATGACCAGCTTGCTGATGGTGTGCCCCAGCCCGGTGAAGGTGCCGGCAAAGGCGCCGCTCACCAGCGCGCTGGTGTAAGTGCTGCCGCCGGCATCCAGGTCCTGGGCCAGCGCGTAGCTGCCGCCCAGCCCGGTGCTGTCAATGGCATCCAGTGCGGCCATGCTGTGGATCAGTGTGTAGTTGGCGCCGTTGATAGCCAGCGTGGCATTGGCGCCGCTGAGCGTGATCGGGGCCTTGACCTTGTAGTCACCGCCGTAGTTGAGCACCAGGCCGCCGCTGGCGCCGGTGGCCGTGATGGCCCGGTTGATGTTGATGTAGCGGTTTGCCGCCAAGATCAACACGCTGTTCGAACTCCAGCTCACGGCGTCGTTGACGTTGATGTCTCCGGCCGTTCCACTCGCGCCCTGGGTGTTGAGGATGGTGACCGCACCGTTGTTGGCCAGCTGCGTGGAGAGCGCCGCGCCCGTCATGTCGCCGCCGCTGGCGGCAATCGTGAAATCGGTCGGGTCTATCAGCCAGCTGCCGCTCTGCCCGCCCAGGCCCTCAGCTGCCTTGGTCGTAATTACCGCGCTGTCGGCGATCTTGACGTGGGCCGCGCTGGTTTCAATAAAACCGCCATCGCCGCCGGTAGGTGCGCTGGCATCCAGCGTGCCCGCAACGTTCACCGTGCCATAGCTCATGTCACCCATCAGCAGGATGCGGCCGGCTTTGTTCTGCAGCGTCTTTGCTTCGATGATGCCGGTGTTGTTCACCGTGGCGCTGGTCAGGCTGTCGAGCGCTTTTGCGCCCAGCAGCACCTGCCCGCCATCGGCTTTGATCAGCTGTTTGTTCTCGGCCAAGGCGTTGATCGCGCCCTGGTCGATGCTGTAGCCCAGCAGGCTGCCGTTGTCGAGGTTCAGCGTGACCTTGTTCCCGGCTGCGAGGAGTGCCGTGCCGAGACTTGCGGTCATCACGCCTTCGTTGCGCACCTCGGGCGCCAGCAGCGCGAGATAACCGCCGGACGCGGCGTTCAGTGTTCCCTGGTTGACGACCGAGCCCGAGCCGCCCGAACCGGTGAACACATGCTTGCCGTCCATGAAGTCGGCATTGCTCATGCTCAAGGTCGAAGCGACAAGGCCGCCGACGTTGACTTGCGAGCCCGCGCCAAACAGCACGCCATTCGGGTTCAGGATAAACACCTGGCCGTTGGCCGTCAGGCTTCCGAGCAATTCGCTCGGGCTGCTGCCGGTGATGCGGTTCAGTGCAATCGCCTGCGCATTGGGCTGGTTGAAGATAAGCGCCTCGTTGGCACGCGTGGACAAACTGGTCCAGTCAATCGCCGCGCGCTGGGTGCTCTGGTTGACGGTGGTGGTGTTGCCCACGGTCGTTACGCCAGCGGCACCGGCGGACATCGTCGCATTCGCCGCATCGGCGGCTTGCGCCCCATGCATCAACGCCGCCAGCGGCACCAGCATCAGCAGCGCGGCCCTGTTACGTGCCGAGCCGCTTTTGCCCTGCCCTTTGGCGTTCTCGGCCACCGCGACCCACAGGTTTAAAGCGGCATTCCACACCAGGCGGTAGATGCGGTTCATGCTGGCGTGGCTTTTCATATCGGGCTTTAGGGTGGCAGCTTGGCGACAGCGTAAACAGGCAGTTGTTTGCCCGCTTTTTCAATCAAATGAAATTCGCAGAAGCTGCTACAGGTGAAAAAGTTCTGCCGTGATCGTACGAATTGCAGACGCCGGTGTCTGTAGCGCATATGCGCTACAGGCAAGGCCTAGTTGCCACCGTCCTGCCCGGCGCCCTCTGCGGCGGCGGCATTGAGGGCGCCCGCCGCGGCGCCGCCCCCACCCGTTCCCTTGCTGTCGTCCGCCGATACCCGGGGCACCAGGCCGCCGCCTGAAACGCTGTTGAGGGAGGTCTGGTAAGCGCCAACCAGCGCCGTTCCGCCCAGTGCCGCCGAGGCGGCGTCACCACTGCTGAGGGTCAGCCGGCCCTGCACAAAGCGCAGGCTGTAGTTGCCATTGGCCAGCAGCCCGCCCGGGGTGATGTCGTAGTCACCCGCCAGGTAAGCGCCCTGTGCACTGCCGCCGTAGGCCAGGCTGCCGGCCAGCACCGCGGCGGCCGTGTCACCGGTGGCCAAGCCGTTGTAGCTCACGCCATTGCCGCCGCTGTAGGCCGTGCCGTCGGCGGTCTTGCTGTCGTTGTTGGCAGTGACGGTCAATGCAGCGGCGGTGATGTCGGCTGTGGTCGTGCCGCTGCCGGACGCGAGCACGTAGTTGCCCGCATCGGCACCCGACAGGCTGTTCGTGTAGCTCACCGTCTTGCCGGTGGCTGCATTCTTGTCGCTGAAGGTTCCGCTCTGGCCCAGGCTGACGGTGTCGCCGTTGACCAGTCCGGTAAAGCTGCCGCCACTGACGGTAGCCACCGTCGTGCCGTCATAGGTCTTGTTGGCGGCGCTGCCGCCGCTGACCGTCAATGTGGCCGCCGTGATGTCGGCCGTGGTGCTACCGCTGGCGGACACCAGCACGTAGTTGCCGGCATCGGTGCCAGAAACACTGCTGGTGTAAGTGACCGTCTTGCCTGTGGCCGCGTTCTTGTCGCTGAAGGTTCCGCTTTGGCTGAGCGTCACGGTGTCGCCGCTGATGAGGCCACTCAAACTGCCGCTGAGTGTGGCAACCGTCGTGCCGTCGTAGGTCTTGTTGGCGGCCGTCGTGCCGCTGACCGTCAGCGTGGCCGCCGTGATGTCGGCCGTGGTGCTGGCTGCGACGACGACGTAGTTGCCGGCATCGGTGCCGCTCAGGCTGCTGGCGATGGTGACCGTCTTGCCGGTGGCGGCGTTCTTGTCGCTGAACGTGCCGCTCTGGCTGCTCAGTGCCACGCTGTCACCGCTGATCACGCCGCTCAAGGCGCCGCCGCTGACCGTGGCGGCGGTCGTACCGTCATAGGTCTTGTTGTCGGCCGTCGTGCCGCTGACCGTCAGCGTGGCGGCGGTGATGTCAGCCGTGGTCGTGCCGCTGGCGGACGCGAGCACGTAGTTGCCAGCATCGGTACCCGAAACGCTGCTGGTGTAGTTGACCGTCTTGCCGGTGGCGGTGTTCTTGTCGCTGAACGTGCCGCTTTGGCTCAACGCCACGGTGTCGCCGCTGATCAGGCCTGTCAAGCTGCCGCTAAGCGTGGCGGCCGTCGTGCCGTCGTAGGTTTTGTTCGCGGCGCTGGTTCCACTCACCGTCAACGTCGCGGCGGTGATGTCAGCCGTGGTGCTGGCCGCTGCTACGACATAGTTGCCGGCGTCGCTGCCGCTCAGGCTGTTAGCAATGGTCACCATCTTGCCGGTGGCGGCGTTCTTGTCGCTGAACGTGCCGCTCTGGCTGCTCAGCGCCACCGTGTCGCCACTGATGACGCCGCTCAACGCGCCGCCGCTGACCGTGGCGGCCGTCGTACCGTCATAGGTCTTGTTTGCGGCGGTGGTGCCGTTGACCGTCAACGTGGCGGCGGTAATCGTGGCGGTGCCGTCCACATAGAGAATGTCGTAGCCCTGTTGGCCGGAGTACAGCCCGCTGATGCCGAAGCTGTAGCTGCCCACGTTCTTGCTGCTGACGTTACCGTAGGCGGCGGTACCCAGGATCAGGCTACTGTCGGCGCTGGCATCGCCAAGGCTGTAGCTGCTGCTGACGCTGGTCGTGCCGTCATAGGTTTTGCTGGTGTCGCCGGCTGTCACCGTCAGCGCGGTCATGAAGCTGCGCAGCAGCGGTGCGGTATAGCCTTCGTAGACGCGCCACACCGCCGTGCTGCCGCCGCTGGTAGCAATATCCCAACCACTGAAGCTGCTGGCCTGCAGCATTTGCGCGCTGGTCAGCCCGGTGCCGCCAGCGCTGCTGCTCTGGCCTGAGGTGTCGGTGTTCCAGTAGCTGCTGGTGACAATGCCTGCGTTGTCTCCACCGACCATGCCGCCAACCAGACTGCTACCTGTGACCGCGCCGCTAGCGTAACTGTTGGCGATGGTGCCGTAGTTGAAACCCACTAGCCCGCCCACGTAGTTGGTGCCAGCCACATTGCCTGTGGCGTAGGCATTGCCGATGATGCCACCGTCGTTCTGGCCCACCAGCCCACCGACGTAGGTGCTTCCCGAAACACTGCTGGTGGCGTAGGCGTTGCTGATGCTGCCGCCGTAGCTAGAGCCCACCAGCCCGCCGACGTAGTTGCCACTTCCCGTCACACTGCCGGTGGCATAGGCGTTGCTGATGCTGCCATAGTTGTCGCCCACTAGCCCGCCGACGTCGTTGCTTCCCGAAACGCTGCCGGTGGCATAGGCATTGCTGATGTTGCCGTAGTTGTTGCCCACCAGCCCGCCGACGTAACTGCTACCTCCTAAAACGCTGCCAGTGGCATAGGCGTTGCTGATGCTGCCGCCGTAGCTAGAGCCCACCAGCCCGCCGACGTAGTTGTTTCCCGAAACGCTACCGGTGGCATAGGCGTTGCTGATGCTGCCGGAGTTGTTGCCCGCCAGCGCTCCCACCTCGTTACTGCCGCTGACGCTGCCTCCCAGCAGGCCGATATCGCGGATCACGCTGCTGGTGTTGGTGTAGCCGAACAGACCCACGTCATCGGTTCCGTCGGCATTGATGGTCAGGTTGCTGATGATGTGCCCCAGCCCGGCAAAGGTGCCGGTGAAGGGGGTGCCGCTGTCGATACCCACCAGCGCACTGCTGTAGGTGGTGCCGCTGGCATCCAGGTCCCCGGCTAGCGCGTAGCTGCCGCTCAAGCCCGTGCTGTCGATGGCATCCAGTTGGGTCATGCTGTGGATCAACGTGTAGCTCGTGCCGTTGATGGCCAGCGTGGCATTGGCACCGCTGAGCGTGATAGGTGCGCTGACCTTGTAGTTGGTGCCGCTGGTGGTTGTTCCTGCCGTGGCGTAGTTGCCATAGTTCAGCACCAGCCCGGCACTGCTGCCCGTGGCGGTGATGGCGGCGTTGATGTTGATGTTGATGTTGTTGTAGGCGTTCAGCGTCAGCGTAGTGTTGGCGCTCCAGCTGACGGCGGCGTTGACGTTGATGTCGCCGCTGTCGCTGCCTGTGCTGGCGTCGGTGGCCAGCGTGACGCTGGTGGTGGCCAGGTTGGCCGACAGCGTGTTGGCGCCGATGCCGCTGCTGGTCTGGCTGCCGCTGCCGGATGAGATGGTGAAGTCGGTTGGGTCGATCAGCCAGGTGCCGGTCTTGCCGCTGTCGGACAAGGTGGTGACGCGGGTGCCCGCTGCCACCTTGACATGGGCCGCGGATGTTTCGATGAAGCCGCCATCGCCGCCTACCGGGGCGCTGGCATCAAGCGTGCCGCCTACGTTGACGGTGCCGTAGCGCATGTCGCCCATCAGCAGGATGCGGCCGGACTTGTTCTGGATCGTTTTGGCTTCAATCACGCCAGTGTTGTTGACGGTCGCGGTCGTCAGGCTGTCCATGGCCTTGGCGGAAAGCAGCACCTGCCCGCCATCGGCTTTGATCAGCTGTTTGTTCTCGGCCAGGGCGTTGATGGCGCCCTGGTCGATGCTGTAGCCCAGCAGGCTGCCGTTGTCGAGGTTCAGCGTGACCTTGTTGCCGGCTGCGAGGAGTGCAGTTCCGAGACTGGCCGTCATCACGCCTTCATTGCGCACCTCGGGCGCCAGCAGCGCGAGATAACCGCCGGACGCGGCGTTCAGTGTTCCCTGGTTGACGACCGAACCCGAAGCACCCGTTCCCGTGAACACATGCTTGCCGTCCATGAAGTCGGCATTGCTCATGCTCAGGGTCGATGCAACAAGGCCGCCCACGTTCACCTGTGAGCCCGCGCCAAACAGCACGCCGTTCGGGTTCAGGATAAACACCTGGCCGTTGGCCGTCAGGCTCCCGAGCAATTCACTCGGGCTGCTGCCCGTGATGCGGTTCAGTGCAATCGCCTGCGCATTCGGCTGGTTAAAGATGAGCGCCTCGTTGGCACGCGTCGACAAACTGGTCCAGTCAATCGCCGCGCGCTGGGTGCTCTGGTTGACGGTGGTGGTGTTGCCCACGGTCGTTACGCCAGCGGCACCGGCGGAAACCGTCGCATTCGCCGCATCGGCGGCTTGCGCCCCATGCATCAACGCCGCCAGCGGCACCAGCATCAGCAGCGCGGCCGTGTTGCGCGCCGAGCCGGCCTTACCGCACCCTTTGGCGTTCTCCGCCACCGCCACCCACAGGTTTAAAGCGGCATTCCACACCAGGCGGTAGATGCGGTTCATGCTGGCGTGGTTTTTCATATCGGGCTTTATGGGGTGGCGTGACTGGCCCGGGGCCGTAGCAGGGCAGGCAGCTGTCTGCCTGCTTTCAATCAACGGGAATTCAGGGAAGGTGTGCCGATGGCAAGGTGTTTTGCCGTGATCGTACGAACTGCGGGCGCCTGTGTCTGTAGCGCATATGCGCTACAGCTCATACCTAGTTGCCGCCGCCCTGGTCCGCACCCTCCGCCGCCGCGGCATTGAGGGCCGTAGCCGCGGCGCCGCCTTCACCCGTTCCCTTGCTGTCATCCACGGACACGCGAGGCACCAGGCTGCCGACGGAAAGCGTGTTGAGCGAGGTCTGGTAGGCGCCCACCAGCGCCGTGCCGCCCAAAGCGGCAGAGGCCGCGTCTCCGCCGCTCAAAGTCAGCTTGCCCTGCACAAAGCGCAGGCTGTAGTTGCCGTTGGCCAGCAAGCCGCCCGGGGTGATGTCGTATTCACCCGCCAGGTAAGCGCCCTGTGCACTCCCGCCGTAGGCCAGGCTGCCGGCCAGCACGGTGGCGGCTGTATCCCCGGTAACGAGGCCGCTGTAACTGACGCCATTGCCGCCGCTGTAAGGGCTGCCGCCCATCTGCGTGTCGTTGTTGGCTGTCACGGTCAGTTGCTTCGGTGTGATGCTCGCCGTGGTGGAAGCGATGCCGCCGCCGATAAGGTTGTAGTTGCCGGCATCCGTGCCGCCGACGGCGACGCCGGTGACACTGACGGCCTTGTTGAGTCCGGCATTGCTGTCGGCGAAGCTGGCGCTCCCGGTCACGGTGAGCACGTCACCCACGAGGCCGTTGTTGCTGAGCGCGACGGTGGCCGCCTTATTGCCGTCATAGACCTTGCTGCTGCCGGTGGCCTGGACCGTCAGGTCGGCCTTGTTGATAGTGGCCGTGGTGCCCGCCTGGCTGGTGATGGCGTAGTTGCCAGCGTCGACGCCTGTATAGCTGCTGCTGAGGTTGACGGTTTTGCCGGCACCCGCGTTTTTGTCGCTGAACAGGCCGGTTGCCGCCACGTTCACCACGTCACCGGCAAACAGGCCGCCGTAACTGGCGCCCGCAGTGCTGACGGTGGCTACGGTGCCGGCGTCATAGATCTTGTCGCCGGCTGTGATGCCGCTGACGGTCAACGCGGCCTGGCCAATGGTGGCCGTCGTTGTCGCCTGGCCGGTGATCACATAGTTACCCGCATCAGCACCGCTGTAGCTGCTGCTGAGGTTCACCGTCTTGCCGGTGCCTGCGTTTTTGTCACTGAACAGGCCGGTGGCCGCCACGCTGACCACGTCTCCGGCGAACAGGCCGTTGTAGGCCGCACCCGCCGTGTTGATGGTGGCCGCATCGCTGGCGTTGTAGGTCTTGTCGGCGGCGGTGATGCCGCTGATGGTCAGCGAGGCCTGGCTGATGCTGGCCGTGGTGCTGCCCTGGCCGGTGATGCTGTAGTTGCCCGCATCGGCGCCGCCGTAGCTGCTGCCCAAAGTCACCGTCTTGCCGGCGCCCACGTTTTTGTCACTGAAAACGCCGGTGGCATTCACGCTCACCACGTCACCCGCAAACAGGCCGCTGTAACTCGCACCCGCCGTGCTGATGGTAGCCGCATCGCTGGCGTTGTAGGTTTTGTCGGCGGCGGTGATGCCGCTGATGTTCAATGCGGCCTGGCTGATGCTGGCCGTCGTCGTCGCCTGGCCGGTGATGATGTAGTTGCCAGCGTCGGCGCCTGTATAGCTGCTGCTGAGGTTGACGGTTTTGCCGGCACCCGCGTTTTTGTCGCTGAACAAACCGGTGGCTGCCACATTCACCACGTCGCCGGCGAACAGGCCGTTGTAGGCCGCACCCGCGGTGTTGACGGTCGCCGCGTCGCTGGCGTTGTAGGTCTTGTCGCCGGCCGTGATGCCGCTGATGGTCAACGCGGCCTGGCCAATGCTGGCCGTCGTTGTCGCCTGGTTGGTGATGGCGTAGTTGCCGACGTCGGCGCCGCTGTAGCTGCTGCTCAGGTTCACCGTCTTGCCGGCGCCCGCGTTTTTATCGCTGAACAAACCTGTGGCCGCCACGCTCACCACGTCACCTGCGAACAGGCCGTTGTAACTGGCGCCGGCCGTGTTCACGGTGGCCGCATCGCTGGCGTTGTAGGTCTTGTCGCCGGCCGTGATGCCGCTGATGGTCAATGCAGCCTGGCTGATGCTGGCCGTCGTGCTGGCCTGGCTGGTGACGAGGTAGTTGCCCGCGTCGGCGCCGCTGTAACTGCTGCTCAACGTGACCGTCTTGCCGACGCCCGCGTTTTTGTCGCTGAACTGGCCTGTGGCATTGACGGCGACCACATCGCCGGCAAACAGGCCGCTATAGCTGGCACCCGTCGTATTCACGGTGGCGGCATCACTGGCGTTGTAGGTTTTGTCGGCGGCGGTGATGCCGCTCACTGTCAACGCGGCCTGGTTGATTGTGGCCGTGGTGCTGGCCTGGCTGGTGATGGCGTAATTGCCCGCGTCAGCGCCGGTGTAGCTGCTGCTCAGGTTGACGGTTTTGTTGGCACCCGCGTTTTTGTCGCTGAAGAGGCCGGTGGCCGCCACGCTCACCACGTCGCCGGCGAACAGGCCGTTGTAGGCCGCACCAGCCGTGTTGACGGTCGCCGCGTCGCTGGCGTTGTAGGTCTTGTCGCCGGCCGTGATGCCGCTGATGGTCAAGGCGGCCTGGCTGATGCTGGCCGTCGTCGTCGCCTGGCCGGTGATGGTGTAGTTGCCTGCGTCGGCGCCGCTGTAGCTGCTGCCCAAAGTCACCGTCTTGCCTGTGCCCACGTTTTTGTCGGCAAACAAGCCTGTGGCGCTCACCGTCACCACATCACCGGCGAACAATCCGTTGTAGGCCACACCTGTCGTATTCACGGTAGCCGCGTCGCTGGCGTTGTAGGTCTTGTCGGCGGCGGTGATGCCGGTCACCGTCAACGAAGCCTGGCTGATGCTGGCGGTCGTTGTCGCCTGGTTGGTGATCGCGTAGTTGCCGGCGTCGGCGCCGGCGTAACTGCTGCTCAGGTTGACGGTTTTGTTGGCGCCCGCATTCTTGTCAGTGAACAAACCGGTGGCGGCCACGCTCACCACGTCGCCTGCGAATAATCCGTTGTAGGCCGCACCTGTCGTATTCACGGTCGCCGCATCGCTGGCGTTGTAGGTCTTGTCGGCAGCCGTGATGCCGCTGACGGTCAATGCCGCCTGGCTGATGCTGGCCGTCGTTGTCGCCTGGCCGGTGATGGCGTAATTACCCACGTCGGCGCCGCTGTAGCTGCTGTTCAGGTTCACCGTCTTGCCGGCGCCTGCGTTTTTGTCGCTGAACAAACCCGTGGCGACCACGTTCACCACGTCGCCGGCAATCAAGCCGTTGTATGAAGCACCCGACGTGTTCACAGTCACCGCGTCGCTGGCGTTGTAGGTCTTGTCGGCGGCGGTGATGCCGCTGATGCTCAGGCTGGCCTGGCGGATGTCCGCCGTGGTTGTGCCGCTGGCCGATGCCAGCACGTAATTGCCGGCGTCGGCGCCCGAGAGGCTGCTGGTGTAGCTCACGGTCTTTCCGGTGGCGGCGTTCTTGTCGCTGAAGCTGCCGCTCTGGTTGAGCGCCACGGCGTCGCCGACGACGAGGCCGCCCAGGCTGCCGCTGAGGGTGGCGCCGGTCGTGCCGTCATAGGTCTTGTTCGCGGCCGTGGTTCCGTTGACCGTCAACGTGGCCGCCGTGATGTCGGCCGTGGTACTGCCCGCGGCGATGACGTAGTTGCCGGCATCGGTGCCCAAGAGGCCCAGCGTCACGGTCTTGCCGCTGCCGACGTTCTTGTTGTCAAAAGCGCCGCCTAGGCTCACGCTGTCGCCGCCGATGACACCGTCCAGGGCGGCGCCGCTCACGCTGGCCGCGGTGCTGCCGTTGTAGGTCTTGTTCGCGGCCGTGGCCGTGCCGTTGACCGTCAGCGTGGCGGCCGTGATGTCGGCCGTGGTGCTGCCGGCGCCCGATGCAACGAGAAAATAGTTGCCGGCGTCGGCGCCGGAGAGGCTGCTGGAGTAGTTGACGGTCTTGCCGGCGGCGGCGTTCTTGTCCGTGAAGCTGCCGCTCTGGCTCAGGCCTACCGTGTCCCCGGCAATGAGGCCGGAGAGCGTGCCGCCGCTGACGGCGGCGCCGGTGGTGCCGTCGTAGGTCTTGCCGGCGGCCGTGGTGCCGCTGACCGTCAACGCCGCGCTAGAGATGAAACCGTTGGTGGCGGCGATGGTGTTGCCTGCGGCCATGACATAGTTACCGGCGTCGACGCCGGAGACGCCGAAGCGCACGGTCTTGTTGCTGCCGGCGTTCTTGCTGTCAAAGTTGGCGATCAGGGTGACCCTGTCGCCGCCGAAAACGCCGCTCAGGCCGCTGCCGATGCTGCCGATGAGGAAGAAAGAGGCCGCCGTCGTGCCGTCGTAAGTCTTGCTGAGGATCTGATAAGGATCGCTGACGGTCAAGGTGGCAACGGTGATGTCCGCCGTGGTGCCGCCCGCGGCCACGACGTAGTTGCCGCCGTCCGCGCCGGAGAGGCCGGCGATCACGGTCTTGCCGCTGCCCACGTTCTTGTTGTCGAAGGCGCCGCTTCCGCTCAGGGTCACGGTATCGCCGCTGAGAACGCCGCCCAGCGTCCCGCCGGTGACGGTGGCCGCCGTTGTGCCGTCATAGACCTTGCCGGCCGCGGTGGCGCCGCTCAGCGTCAGCGTGACGGGGGTGATCGTGGCGGTTCCGTTGAGAATGTTCAGGTCATAGCCCTGCTGGCTGGAATACAGCCCGCTGATGCCGACGCTGTAACTGCCCACGTTCTGGCTGCCGGTGCTGCCGTAGGCGGCGGTGCCGAAGATGAGGCTGCTGTCCGCGCCGCTGCCGAGGGTGTAGCTGCCGCCGCTGAGGGCGGTGGTGCGGTCATAGGTCTTGGAGACGTCATCGGCCGTGACCGCCAGCGCGGTCATGAGGCTGCGCAGCAACGGCGCGGTATGGCCTTCGTAGATGCGCCAGACCGAAGCGCTGCCGCCGCCGGTGGCCAGGTCCCAGCCGCTGAAGCTGGCGGCCTGCATCATCTGGGCGCTGCTCAGGCCGGTGCCGCCGGCGCTGCCGGCCTGGCCGGTGGTGCCGATATCCCAGAGGCTGTTCGTGAAGCTGCCTGCGTTGCTGCCCGCCAGGCCGCCGACATTGGCGGCGCCGCTGACGCTGCCGACGGCATAAACGTTGCGATAACTTCCCTGGACAGTGGAGCCCACCAGCCCGCCGACGTAGCGGTTGCCGCTCACGCTGCCGGTGGCGTAGGCGTTGCTGACGGTGCCGCCCAGGTCCTCGCCCACCAGGCCGCCGACCTTGTCGCTGCTGTAGGTACCGAAGTAAGGGCTGTTGGAATCGCTGTTGTCGTAACTGCCGTTCACGCTGCCGCTGGCGTAGGCATTGCTGATGATGCCGTAGAGGTTGTAGCCCACCAGGCCGCCCAGGGAGGCGCTGGAGCCTCCCGGAACATTGCTGCTGACGCTGCCGGTGGCGTAAACGTTGGTGAGGGTGCTGGCGGCGTTGGTGCCGACCAGGCCGCCGACGTGGGTCCAGCCGCCTACGCTGCCTGCGGCATGGGCATTGCTGATCGTATCGTTCTGGCTCCAGCCCATCAGCCCGCCGACTTCGGTGCTGCCGCTGACGCCGCCGGTGGCGTACACATTGCTGAGGGTGCTGCCCTGGCTCTTTCCAATCAGTGCGCCTGTGTATCTGCCTCCGGCAAAGCTGCCGCCCACCAGGCCGACATTGCGGATCACGCTGCCGCTGGTGGAGCCGAACAGTCCCACGTAGTCGGTGAAGGGCCGATTGATGGTGAGGTTGCTGACAAGGTGGTTGCCCCCATCGAAGCTGCCGGTGAATGCGGTCGTGTCGTCACCTATCGGCTTGAAGCCCTCGCCGCCATTCCACAAGCTGGTGCCCGAGGCATCGATGTTGTTGGCCAGCGTGTAGCTTTTGCCCAGCATGCCGGCCGAGCCCGCGCCCTGCAGGCCGTAGGCATCGGCCAGCTGGTAAGGCGTGGCGCTGCTGCCGTCGCCGCCCAGGGCGCGCACAAAAGTGCCGCCGCTGATGCGGAAGTCCGCCGCGGAGAAAACCGGCAGGCTGCCCAGCTGGCTCCAGCTGCCGCCCGCCAGCGTGAAGGTGCCGACGGTGACCGCCGCCGGAGCGCCGATGCTGCCCACGGCGTTGAGCGTCAGCCCGCCGGCGGCCGCCGTGATGGCTTGGTTGATCTCGATGTTGCGCTCGGCCGTCAGGGTCAGGGTGTTGGCGCTGCTCCAGCCCAGCGCCTGGTTGACCTTGATGTCGCCGCTGCCTGCGCTGCCCATGGTCGCGGTCTGGATCTCGAAGTTGGTGTTCGCGAGGTTGGCCTCCACGGTTGCCGCATCCATATCGCCGCCGCTGGCCGCGATGGTGAAGTCATTCGGGTCTATCAGCCATTTTCCCGTCTTGCCAGTTGCGGCCCGGGTTGTCACCCGCGCGCCGGAAGCGACCTTGACATGCGCGGCGCTGGTCTCGATAAAGCCGCCGTCGCCGCCTGTGGGCGCGCTGGCATCCAGCGTGCCGCCCACATTCACCGTGCCGGTCTGCATGTCGCCCATCAGCAGGATGCGGCCGGCCTTGTTTTGCAGCGTCTTCGCTTCAATGACACCCGTGTTGTTGACGGTGGCCGTTGTCAGGCTGTCGAGTGCTTTTGCACCGAGCAGCACCTGGCCGCCGTTGGCCTGGATCAGCTGCTTGTTCTCGGCCAGCGCGTTGATCGCGCCCTGGTCGATGCTGTAGCCCAGCAGGCTGCCGTTGTCGAGATTCAGCGTGACCTTGTTGCCGGCCGCGAGGAGTGCCGTGCCCAGTGAGGCCGTCATCACGCCTTCGTTGCGCACTTCAGGGGCCAACAAGGCGAGGTAACCGCCGGGCGCAGCACTCAGCGTGCCCTGGTTGACCACCGAACCCGAACCGCCCGAGCCCGTGAATACATGGTTGCCGTTCATGAAATCCGCATTGCTCATGCTGAGCGTCGAAGCCACCAGGCCGCCGACATTGACCTGGGATCCCGCGCCAAACAACACGCCGTTCGGGTTCAGGATAAACACCTGCCCATTCGCCGTCAGGCTGCCGAGCAGCTCGCTCGGGCTGGAGCCGGTGATACGGTTCAGGGCGATGGCCTGCGCATTCGGCTGGTTGAACACTAGCGCCTCATTCGCGCGTGTGGAAAGGCTGGTCCAGTCAATCGCTGCGCGCTGGCTGGCCTGGCTGATGGTGGTGGTGTTGCCCGCCGTGGCCACGCTGGCCGCACCGGCCGACACCGTGGCGTTGGCCGCATCGGCCGCCCCCGCTTGGTGCATCAGCGCCGACAAGGGCACCAGCATCAGCAGCGCGGCCTTGTTGCGCGCCGAGCCGGCCTTGCCCCGCCCTTTGGCGTTCTCCGCCACGGCCACCCACAAATTCAGGGCCGCATTCCAGACAAGTCGGTAGATGCGGTTCATGCTGGCGTGGCTTTTCATGGGGGCTTTCTTTGCGCGAGGTGGCAAATGAGGAAAACAGCCACGTAATCACCGGCGTTTTCAGTCAATTGAACGATGCAAAGAATGGTAGTCAGGCACAAGGGGTTTGCCTGTAGCACAAATGCGCTACGCGGCCCTTCCCAATCCAAAGCACAATGGGACCCAGATGCAAGCGCCCAATACCCCATCCCCTGACTCCGACCCCACGATGCCCCCGGGCGAGAGCGCGCCGCGCATCCACGTCGCCATCGTTGAAGACGACCTCGGTTTTCGCAGCGCCCTGGCCCGCGCCCTGCTGGCCGCGCCCGACATGAAGCTGGCCGGCACGGCCGGCACCAAGGCCGAGGGCATCGCCCTGCTGCAGGGCCCGCCGGTGGACGTCTTGCTGGTGGACCTGGGCCTGCCCGACGGCTCGGGCATCGAGGTGATACGCGCCGCCGCGCGGCAGTGGCCCAGCTGCAGCATCATGGTCAGCACCAATTTCGGCGATGAGACGCACGTCATGCGCTCCATCGAGGCCGGCGCCGCCGGCTACCTGCTCAAGGACAGCTCGCAGGCCAGGATCGTCGACGAGATCCGCAGCCTGGCCAGCGGCGGCAGCCCCATCAGCCCCATCATCGCGCGCCAGGTGCTGGCACGTTTCCGGCAGGAAGCCGCCCCGGGCAACGCCGGTGGCGCGGAAGCGGCGGCGGGCGAGCCGCAGCTGCTGTCGGCCCGTGAAAAAGAAGTGCTGGACTTCATCACCAAGGGCTTCACCGCGGTGGAGATCGCCAAGCTCATGGGCCTGTCGCATTTCACGGTGCGCACCTTTGTGCGCCGCATCTACAGCAAGCTCAAGGTCACCTCCAAGGCCGAAGCCATTTACGAAGCCAGGAACCAGGGACTGCTGGCGCAATAGCGTCCCGCCCTGCCCGCTGCTTCCGTGGCTGAACAAGGCAAAATCTCGCCGTGACATCCGCACATGAACCTTCATTGAGCCCCCCGCAGCCCGCCAGCCCGCGGCGCCGGGCCTGGCGCCGGTTTGCCCTCATGGCGGCCGCCTTGCTGGCCGCCGTGGCGGCGCTGGATGTGTGGTCCGCGGGCGCGGACATGCAAGAAGGCCTGCACATCACCCAGGCCGAGTGGCAGGTGCAGGACGCGCCGGGCTTCAACGCCGCGCCGACCACGCTGGACAGCAAAACCTTACCCGACGCCTGGCAGCCTGTGCAGTTGCCTCACGCCTTGCCGGTCTCCTTGCTGCGCCAGGCCGCCGCCGCCGCGCCGGGCAGCACGCGCATCACCTGGTTCAGGGTGAGTTCGCAAGGCTTGCCCCCCACGCAGGTGCCGCTGGCGCTGTACGGCGCGCGCGTGCGCACCGACGGCACCATTGCGGTCTACGCGGACGGCCAGCTCGTTCACGCCGCCCAGCAACAGGGCCCGCTATGGAGCAGCCCGCGCGTGCCCCTGTGGATACCGCTGGATAAAACCGCCGACGGCAACCCGCCGCGCGAAATCCTGATCCGCCTGGAACACACCCGCGCCAGCCAGGTGGCGCTGTCTTCGCTGCGGCTGGGCCCGGCCGACGCCCTGAGCTGGCGCCACAGCTGGCGGCATTGGCTGCAGCTGGAGTTGCCGGCCATGTTCAGCGCGGCCTTCCTCGCCGTGGGCATCTTCGCGCTTTTTGTGTGGCTCAAGCGGCGGCACCGCACGGCCTACCTGCTGTTCTTCGTGCTGGGCGCAATCTCCTTCCTGCGCGGCCTGCACTTTTATGTGAACTTTCCGATCGCCAACGACTGGTTTGCCTGGCTGACGGTGAACTCGCTGTTCTGGCTGGTCCTGCTTGTGCATTTTTCAATGATCCTGCTGCACCGCCTCCAGCAGCCCTGGCTCACCGGCACCCTGATCGCCGTCACGGCGCTGATGGCCCTTCTGACCTTGCCGGTGACGGCCGCCCTGCCCAACACACCCAAGGTCACGCCGCTGATTTACGCGGTGGTGGCGCTCATGGGTGTCAGTGTTTCGGTGGCCGGCACCATCGCCGCCTGGCGCCGGCATTCCGGCGAAGCCATGCTGGTGGCCATGGGCACGGCCGTGTGCACCGTGTTTGGCGCCGGCGACTGGCTGCAGCAAAGCAATTTCACCAGCCCGGAAGGCTGGTACCTGGGCCCCTGGACCAACGCGATCAGCTTCAGCATCTTCGGCGCACTGCTGTACCGGCGTTATGTCGGCGCGATTGTCCAGGTCGAACAGGTCAACGCCAGCCTGGCCGAACGGCTCAAGGCCCGTGAGATCGAACTTGAAGTGAGCCACCAGCGGCTGCGCGCCGTCGAACAGCGGCAGTTGCTGAGCGAAGAGCGCCAGCGCATGATGCAGGACATGCACGACGGCCTGGGCTCCACGCTGATCAGCGCGATCCGCTCGGTGGAGCACGGCGGTATCAGCGACGCCAAGGTGTCGCAGATCCTCAAGGACTGCATGGACGACCTGAAGCTGGCCATCGACTCCATGGAGCCGGTGGAGGCCGACCTGCTGCTGTTGCTGGCCACGCTGCGCTTCCGGCTGGAGCCGCGGCTGGAGGGCTCCGGCGTCACCCTGTTTTGGGAAGTGAAGGAACTGCCCACACTGTCATGGCTGGATCCGTCGAGCGCGCTGCACATCCTGCGCATCGTGCAGGAAAGCGTGGCCAACATCCTGCGCCACACGAAGGCCACCGAGATCCACGTCGGCACCGCCTTGGCGGGCGATGGCGTGCAGGTCACCATCAACGACAACGGCCAGGGGTTTGACGTGGCCAAAGCGCTCGGCGAAGCCGCGGGCAAGGGCCTTCACAACCAGCAGCGGCGCGCGCAGATGCTGCAAGGCACGGTGGCGTGGCATTCGGGGCCGTCGGGGACGCGCTTTACCTTGTGGTTGCCGCTGCAGGCTGCTTCCCAGGCGGCCTGAGGCATCCGGGGTATCGAAGGGCTGGTCCTTCCCAAAGAGAGGCGAGGTCTTCAAGGGCCGCTGGCCCCCACCCCTGCCCTCCCCCAGCGGGGGAGGGAGCAAAAGAAGCGCTGACAGACTTTTTCCATCCCCCTGTGAGGAGGGAACCAGGGAAGCGCCGACGGACTGTCCCTTTTCCCCGATGAGGAATGCGCAGGAGAAGGCGCTGTTGGACTTTCTCCTTCCCCCGCTGGGGGAAGGTTGGGATGGGGCTCGCGGCGCTCGATACCCCCTTCCTCCTCAATCAAAAAGCTTTTACTCGCCCTCGTCCGTATTGCCAGCTTCGGCGGCGGCCGCCTTCAGTGCGTCGCTGGGGTTTTCTCCCCCGCCCGACACACCACCACCGCTGCCACCGCCACCGCCAGACCCGCCAACACCCGCCACGTGGTACATCGCGCTGAGATAGGCGTCGCTTGCCGAAATGCCGGGGCCAGTGGGTAGAACTGCGCCTCCACCACCCGGCACCACAGGTGCAGGCGTGAGGACTAGCGTGCCGTCCAGGTAGGACAGGGTGTAGTTGCCGCTGCTGTAGCCGCCTGCCATGATGGCGTAGTTGCCGGCTGTGCTTGCGCCTTGCGAATTGCCGCCGTAGGCCGGCGCGCCACCCAGCACCGCCGACGTTTCACCGGCCACAAAGCCGCTGTAGGTCACGCCGTTGCCGCCGGTGTAGGCCGCGCCGCCGGCGACCCGGCTGTCGTTGTTGGCCTTCACGGTCAGCGCGGCCTTGCCGACGTTGGCCGAGGTGGTCACGGGCGCCGCCAGCTGGTAGTTGCCGGCCAGGCCGCCCGCGCCATCGGCCAGCGTGTACGTGGAGGTCACGGTTTTGCCGATGCCGGCGTCTTTGCTGTCAAAGGTGGCGCCGGCCAGGTTGAGCACCAGCGCTTCGCCGCCAACCATGCCGTTCAACGTGCCGGCGCTGCTCAAGGTGGCCGCCGCAGTCCCGTCATAGGTCTTGTTGTCAGCCACGACGCCGGTGACGGTGAGCGTGGCCTTGTCGATGTTGGCCGTGGTCGTCACGGGCGCCGCAAACTGGTAGTTGGCGGCCAGGCCGCCCGCGCCGTCGCCCAAGGTGTATGTGGCCGTCACGGTTTTGCCGATGGCGGCGTTCGCGTCAGAGAAGGTGGCGCCTGTCGACGTCAGCGTCAAGGCCTCGCCCGCCATCGTGCCCGTCAGGGTGCCCATGTTGCCCAGGGTCGCCGTGGTGTTGCCGTTGTAGGTTTTGTTGTCGGCCACCACGCCGGTGACGGTGAGCGTCGCCTTGCCGATGTTGGCCGTGGTGGTCACCGGCGCCGCCGCCAGCTGGTAGTTGGCCGCCAGGCCGCCCGCGCCATCGGCCAGTGTGTAGGTGGACATCACGGTTTTACCGGTGCCGGCGTCTTTGTTGTCAAAGCTTGCGCCGGCCACGTTCAACACCAGCGCTTCGCCACCGACCATGCCATTCAGCGTGCCGGCGTTGCTCAAGGTGGCCGCCGTTGTCCCGTCGTAGGTCTTGTTGTCGGCCACCACGCCAGTCACAGTGAGCGTAGCCTTGTCGATGTTGGCGGTGGCGGTCACGGGCGCTGCCGCCAGCTGGTAGTTGGAAGCCAACCCACCCACTCCATTGGCCAGCGTGTACGTGGAGGTCACGGTTTTGCCGATGCCGGCGTCTTTGTTGTCAAAGGTGGCGCCGGCCAGGTTGAGCACCAGCGCTTCGCCCCCCACCATGCCGTTCAGCGTGCCGGCGTTGCTCAAGGTGGCCGTCGCATTGCCGTTGTAGGTCTTGTTGCCGGCCACGACGCCGGTGACGGTGAGCGTGGCCTTGTCGATGTTGGCCGTGGTCGTCACAGGCGCCGCAAACTGGTAGTTGGCGGCCAGGCCGCCCGCGCCGTCGCCCAAGGTGTAGGTGGCCGTCACGGTTTTGCCGATGGCGGCGTTCGCGTCAGAGAACGTGGCGCCCGTCGACGTCAGCGTCAGGGACTCGCCCGCCATCGTTCCCGTCAGCGTGCCGATGTTGCCCAGGGTGGCCGTGGCGTTGCCGTCATACGTTTTGTTATCGGCCGCCAGGCCGGTGACCGTCACTGTGGCTTTGTCGATATCGGCCGTGGCGGTGGCCGTGGCGTTGAATGTGTAGTTGCCGGCATCGCCGCCGGTGGCGCCTATGCCCGTGACGTTGACGGCCTTGCCGGTGCCGGCGTCCTTGCCGGCAAAGAGCGCCGTGCCGCTGAAGTTGACCGTGTCGCCCGCCAACACACCCGCGCTGGCCAGCGCGGTGGTGCTGGACGTGTTGCCGTCATAGGTCTTGTTGGCGGTGGTCGCGGTGACAGTGATCGCGCGCGCGTTAATGTTGGCCGTGGCGGTCACGGGCGTTGACGCCAGCTGGTAGTTGGAAGCCAGGGCGCCCGCCCAATTGCCCAGGGTGTAGGTCGACGTGACGGTTTTGCCGGTGCCGGCGTTTTTGTCGTCAAAGGTGGCGCCGGCCAGGTTGAGCACCAGTGCTTCGGTCCCCACCAGGCCGTTCAGCGTGCCGGTGTTGCTCAATGTGGCGGTCGCATTGCCGTCGTAGGTCTTGTTGTCGGCCACTACACCGGTCACGGTGAGTGTCGCCTTGTCGATGTTGGCCGTGGTGGTCACGGGCGCGGCCAACTGGTAGTTGGAGGCCTGGCCGCCCACGCCGTCGCCGAGCCCGTAGCTGGCTGTCACGGTCTTGCCGATGCCGGCATTGGCGTCGGCAAAAGTCGCGCCAAACAAGGCCAGCGTCAGGGACTCGCCCGCCACCATGCCCTGCAGGGTGCCGGTGTTGCTCAGACTTGCGTTGGCATTGCCGTTGTAGGTCTTGTTGTCGGCCGCCACGCCGCTGACCGTCACGACCGCCTTGTCGATGGTGGCAGAGCTTACCCCGCTTGAGCTGGACAGCTGGTAGTTGCCGGCCAGCCCGGTGGCGCCGTCGGCCAGGGCGTAGGTGATGGCCACAGTCCTGCTGCCGGCGTTCACGTCAAGGAAGTGGGCGCTGGTGTTCAGGGTCAGGTCTTCGCCGTAGGCCAGGCCTGCCAGCGAGCCCACATTGCTCAGGACCACCGTGGCATTGCCGTCATAGGTTTTGTTGTTCGCGACCGTGCCCGACGCGGTCAAGGTGGCTTTGTCCACCGTCAGCGTGCCGTTGGTATAGGCGATGCTGTAACCCAGGCCCGCGGCCAGCGTGCCCTGCGTGATGGCATGCGTGCCTGCGGAAGCGGCAGCGCCGGTCGGCCCGCCCAGCGCGCCCGACAACACGCTGGCCATCGTATCGCCCGCCTCGAGGCCCGAGTGCACGACATAGGTCTGGGTCGGGTCGGCCCAGCCGTAGACCTTGAACTTGTTGTCACCCGTGATGGTGAGCACCGGTGTGATGCTGTAGACCATGCGGTTGCCCAATATCGAGGTCATGGAGGCATCGGTGGGTGCGTTGGCGGCGTAGGTGCGGCCGAAAGCGTTGCCGGGGGAGAAAAAGTTGTAGAAGGTGTTGGCCGCCGGGTCGGTCGAATACAGCAGGTAGCGCCCCGCGCCCGGGTTCAGCGGCGTGGCACCGGCGTTGATGATGAAGTTGCGCCCCGCCGCCAGCACCAGCGAGTCGCTGGCGGCGCTGCCGGAAGTCACGGTGCTGGCGATGTTGATGTCGCTGGTGGCACCCGTGGTGCGCACCAGCACCTTGCCGCTGGCCGTCAGGCCCAAGGTGTTGACGTTGGCGATGTAGAGCGTTCCGGCCTGCGAATAGTCGACATTGCCGGTGTTGCCGGCCAGCAAAGACACGTTGTTCGAGGCGTGGTTCAGCGTGTGGGTTCCGGTGCCCAGCAGTTCCAGGCCGTTGGCGGTGATGGCTTGCGTCTGTGTGGCGGTTCCGGCGGTGCCCAGCGTGAGCCGGTCGGCCGTCACGGCGCCGTTGATGGCGACATTGCCGCCAGTGGACGTGAGTTTTAAATGGTCCTGGCTGTTGCCGAAGGCGCCGCCCACGGTGAGGTCCAGACCCGACGAGAGGCTGACCGTCTGCGCCGAGCCCGCGTCGGTGGTGATGGTGACGTTGCTGGTGTTCAGCGCCCCCGCCGTCGCCAGGCTGATATCGCCTGTCGTGCCGTTGGTCGTCAGGTTGTAGCTACCCGCCTGGTTGGCCGCGCCGAGGTCGATGTTGCCTCTGGCTGTGGCGCTGAGGCTTGCGGCCACAATCGCCTGGGTTTGCGCAATGCCGCCGTTCACGTTGGTAATGGTGGTGGCATTGGTGCCGGAGTTGATGCCGACGACACCGTCCACTGTGCCGACCGTGAGCGGGGACGCCTTGCTGCTGGTCACGGCAAAGCTGCCGGCGGTAGACCGGCCGCTCACCTCGTCGATCCAGTTGTCGGCATGGGTCAGGGCAACGCTGGCGCCGACCGCATTGAGTTTGTCCACGGCCAAGGCGCCAGAGCCCTGCGTGATGTTGCCGGTGGTCAGCAGGCTGAGAACTCTGTTGACCGTGGTGGGCGAGCCCGAGCCGCCAACAGTAATGTTGCCGCTGTAGGCGCCGCCGCCCACCTGCAGCCCCCCCGCCGTGATGTTGGCGAGCTCGGCATTGGTCAGGGTGAGCGCGTTGGCGTCGTTGCCGGCCGCGCCGCCAAGGGCGATGCCCCGGCCCGCTGTGGTGCTTGTCACCACCGTCTTGCCGGAGAATGAATTGACACTGCTGCCGATATTCATCCGGTCACCAGCCAAGGTGATCTGCCCGCCTTGCGTGCTGACCATGGTGCCCGCCACGTTGACGTCGTAAGAGGCGGAGGTCGCAGCCAAAGGAACGCCGGAGCCGGTGAGGGAGATGGCCGCCATGCCCGTGGCATCCAGCCTGCCGGCCTCCAGGCTGAGCGCCCGCACGTTGGTGGCGCTGGAAGACAGGGCATTGCCGGTGACCGCAATATTGCCCGTCGATCTCGCGGCGCCGGCCAGCCGCACGCCGGTGAGGTCGGTGGCAGGGCTGGAAGCGCCCACCGTGCCGGTGATGTCCAGCCCGCCCGTTCCGGCGATGATGAGGGACGGGCCGCCGGTAGACAGGCCCGCGCCGGAGGTGGCGCTGCCGGTGAGCGTGATCTTGCCGGCCGCGCCGGACTCCACCCTGCCCTCAATCGACAGGCCGGCGCCGTCAAGATGCGCCTGGTTGGTCATCGTGCCCGACAGCGTCACGTTGCCGCCCGTGCTGGTCACCGACCCGCCGTTGTGCATCTCGCCGCCCATGCTGCTGGGCTTGCCGGTAGGCGCAATGGCCTGGCTGCCGCTGACCGTGCCCGTCACGGTGATGTCGCCGGCGCCGCTGACCCGGCCGCCTGGGCCCAGGTAAAAGCCGCGCTCGGCCTGGCCGCCGTTCGAGGCGGTCGCGTTGCCGGTGATCGTGATGGCGCCAGTGCCGCCGGTGACGCTGGAGTTGGTCAGCACCACGCCGCCGGCATAGCCTACATTGACATCGGCGACCGCGATGGCGCCGCCGCCTGTCAGGTTGCCGCTCAGGGTGATGGTGCCCGCGCCGGTGGTGCTGACCGTGGATTGCGTGCCGCCGCTGTTGACAATTTCGAGCGAATGCGTGTCGCTGGTTCCCGCCGCCGCCATGGCAATGTTGCCTCCATTTGCCGCCACGTTCGCACCCGACAGCACCATCGAATTGCCCCTGAAGGCGATGTCACCGCCGTTACTGGCAACTGATGAACCACTGCCCAGGCTGATGACACCGCCGGCCGTACTTCCCGCCGTCGGGCCACCTAACACCACCGACAGAGAACCCGTGCCGGTGGAGGCAACTGCCACACCCGCACCCACGGCGATGTTACGCGCGGCTTGCGCAGTCAAGCCCGCCGCCCCAGTGCCGGAATACGTCACATTGGCGTTGAAGTTGATGTCGCGGTGCGCTGTCAAGGTCAAGGTGCCGGGGTTTGCCGACCAACTGACCGCGCTGTTGACGTTGATGTCGCCATTGCCAGCCGTTGATCCGTCAGTCGCAATGCTCACGTTGCCCAGGTCGAGTGCGGCGGACAAAGTGCTCGCGCCCATTCCCGATGGGGTCTGCGCCGCGTTGCCTGCCGCGATGGTGAAGTCCACCGGGTCGATCAACCAGGTGCCGCTTTGGCCATCTGTTGCCTTGGTCGTGACCCGCGTGCCGGCCGCAACGTTCACATTGGCGGCACTGGTTTCGATGAACCCGCCGTTGCCGCCATCGGGGGCAGAGGCATCGAGCGTACCCGCCACATTGACCGTACCCGTCTGCATGTCGCCCATCAGCAGGATGCGGCCGGCCTTTTTGGCGATGGTCTTCGCTTCAATAATGCCGGAATTGTTCACCGTCGCCGTGGTCAGGCTGTCCAGCGCTTTCGCGCCGAGGAGCACCTGGCCCCCGTCGGCTTTGAGCAGTTGTTTATTCTCCGCCAGCGCATTGATCGCACCCTGATCGATGCTGTAGCCGAGCAGGCTGCCGTTGTCGAGGTTGAGGGTGACCTTGTTGCCGGCCGCGAGCAAGGCGGTTCCCAGGCTGGCGGTCATCACGCCCTCGTTGCGCACTTCCGGCGCCAGCAAGGCCAAGTAGCCGCCTGGAGCCGCTGTCAACGTGCCCTGATTGACCACAGAGCCACTTGTTCCACCCGCGCCGTTGTTGCTGAACACGTGGTTGCCGGCCATGAAGTCGGCATTGCTCATGTTCAAGGTCGAGGCGACCAGGCCGCCCACATTGACCTGCGAGCCTGCGCCAAACAGCACGCCGTTGGGGTTCAGGACAAAGACCTGGCCGTTGGCCGTCAGGCTGCCCAGCAACTCACTCGGGCTGCTGCCGGTGATGCGGTTCAGCGCAATCGCCTGCGCATTCGGCTGGTTAAAGACCAGTGACTCGTTGGCCCGGGTTGACAAACTCGTCCAATCAATCGCCGCGCGCTGGCTGGCCTGGTTAATGGTGGTGGTGTTGCCCACCGTGTTGACGCTGGCTGCGCCCGCGCTCACCGTCGCGTTGGCGGCGTCCGCCGCCTGCACCTGAAACGGCACCAGCAGCAGCGAGGCCAGCAAGGCCAGCGCCGCGCGACAACTGGCACGCAGGGTAAAACCACCGCCCGATGACTCGCCGGCGTCCGCCACCGTGACGCTGGAGCGTGACGAGCCGCCCTTACCGGCGCCTTTGGCGTTTTCCGCCACCGCCACCCACAGGTTTAACGCATCATTCCAGACAAGGCGGTAGATGCGGTTCATGCTGGCATGGCTCTTCATGGAGGGCTTTCACGGAGGGCCGGCGGGTGGCGCGTGGCCATCCGTCAAATGCCGGCAAAAAGGCTGGGAGCGCCGGGATTTTTCACGGGCGCGAAGACGTTGTCTACCGGTCTTGATGTTACCCAGAGTGGCTGTATTTCCACACTCCCGAAGCGATGGAGCGTGTAGTCCGTTTGAGCGACAAGACGCTGCAAATTTCGCTGGACAACACCGCCTGGAGCGAATAGGAACTGCCCTTGGCGGCGCTGGTGGCCGCTATCGCTCGCCCTCGCTGCCCGCTTCCGCCGCCGCGGCGGACAGCGCATCGGCCAAGGCATCCGGGCCTGGGCGCGGCTGCGCGTTGGCGGACCGGCCCACGCCCGCCAGGTAGACCATGGCGCTGCGGTAGGCCTCGTCGTCCATGAAGGCGGGCGTGGGTGCGGGTGAAGGCGTGGGTGTTGGCGCCGGACCCACGGGCCGTATCACCAGCCGGCCGCCCGTGATGTCATAGCCCTCCTGGCCCGACCACGCAAAGTAGCTGCCGATGCTGCTGCCGCTGGCGGCCGTGACGCCCGCCGCGCTGGCACCCGACTGCTGCGCGCCGTTGAAGGCCACGCTGGTGTCGGGCAGCGTAAGCAGCAACATGAAGCCGCGCAGCAGCGGCGCGGTCTGGCCCTCATAGATGCGCCACACGGCCGTGGAGCCGCCCTGCGTGGCCATGTCCCAGCCGCTGAAGGTGGCCGCCTGCATCATCTGGGCGCTGGTCTTGCCGACGCCCAGCGCGCTGGTGGCCTGGCCTGAGGTGGTGATGTTCCAGTAGCTGTCGGTCGCCACGCTGGGCCCAAACTCTTCGCCGACCAGGCCGCCCGCGCTGCCGGTGGAGCTGACGAGGCCGCTGCTGTAGGCGCGCGTGATGGTGCCGAAAATCGACAAGCCGACCAGGCCGCCCACCTGGTCCGTGCCCGTCACGGCGCCGGTGGCATACGAGTCGATGATGTTGCCGTCGCTCAGTTCACCCACCAGGCCGCCGACCTCCTGGTTGCCGCGCACCGCCGCCGTGCTGTAGACGTTGGTGAAGGTGGTGCAGCAGCCCTGCCCCGCGATGGCGCCGACGACGTTGTCGCCGGTGATGCTGCCGCCCACCAGCCCGAGGTTGCGGATGCTGGTGCTTTCCGCGATACCGAACAGGCCCACGAAGTTGTCGCCCGGCCGGTTGATGAAAAGATTGCTGATCTTGTGATTGAGGCCGTCGAAGCGGCCTTCAAAAACGGCAAACGCCCCGATGCCGCCCAGCGGGTCAAAACCCGCCCCGGCGTTCCAGTTCACCGTGTCGCCGGCGTCGATGTCGGCGCCCAGCACGTAGTTGCGGACCAGGTCGCCGTTGATGCCCTGCAGGTCGGTGCTGCTGGTGCTGCCCGCCGCGCCCAGGCTGGTGATGACCCTGTAGGGCTCGGTCGCGCCGTCGCTGCCCAGTTTGGTGCTGAAGTTGTCGCCGGCCCGCAGGTTGACCGGCGCGCGCACGTTGTAGCTCGCCGTGTTGCCCGCGTTCAGCGCGCCCAGACCGTATTCCAGCGCCAGCTTGCCGTTGGCATGCTGCGAGGTGATGGAGGCGTTGATGTTGATGTTGCGCCAGGCGCTCAGGGTCAGCGTGGTGCCGGCGTTCCAGGTGACGGCCGCGTTCACGTGGATATCGCCGGCATCGCTGCCGCCCGCGTTGTTGGTGGCCAGTGCGACGTTGCCCAGGTTGAGGTTGTTGCCCAGTGTGGTCGCGCCTATGCCGCTGCCGGTCGGCCCGCCGCCGCCCGCGGCAATGGTGAAGTCGGTCGGGTCTATCAGCCAGGTGCCGTGGTTTCCGTTGGCCGCCAGCGTGGTGATGACGGCGCCGTCGGCCACCTGGACGTGGGCCGCGCTGGTTTCAATAAAACCGCCGTTGCCGCCGTTGGGTGCCGATGCGTCCAGTGTGCCGGCGACGTTGACCGTGCCGCTGTCCATGTCGCCCATCAGCAGGATGCGGCCGGCCTGGTTCTGGAGGGTTTTGGCTTCGATGATGCCTGTGTTGTTGACGGTGGCCGTGGTCAGGCTGTCCATGGCTTTGGCCGAGAGCAGCACTTGCCCGCCGTTGGCCTGGATCAGGTGCTTGTTCTCCGCCAGCGCGTTGATCGCGCCCTGGTCGATGCTGTAGCCCAGCAGTGAACCGTTGTCCAGGTTCAGCGTCACCTTGTTGCCGGCGGCGAGCAAGGCCGTTCCCAGCGAGGCCGTCATCACGCCTTCATTGCGCACCTCGGGCGCCAGCAACGCGAGGTAGCCGCCCTGCCCCGCGTTCAAATTGCCCTGGTTGACGACCGATCCGCCCGAACCGGTGAATACATGGCGGCCAGCCATGAAGTCGGCATTGCTCATGCTCAAAGTCGAAGCGACAAGGCCACCGACGTTCACTTGCGAGCCCGCGCCAAACAGCACGCCGTTGGGGTTCAGGATAAACACCTGGCCGTTGGCGGTGAGGCTTCCGAGCAGTTCACTGGCACTGCTGCCGGTGATGCGGTTCAGCGCAATCGCGAATGCATTGGGCTGGTTGAAGACAAGCGCTTCGTTGGCGCGCGTCGACAAGCTTGTCCAGTCAATCGCCGCGCGCTGGCTGCTTTGATTGATGGTGGTGGTGTTGCCCACGGTTGCGACACTGGCCGCACCGGCCGACACCGTCGCATTCACTGCATCGGCAGCCCGCGCCTGCGACGCAAGGCAGGCGGCGGCCACACAACAACTGGAAACCGGACTCCAGACGAGCCGGTAAATGCGGTTGATGCTGGCGTGGCTTTTCATGAGTTTCTCTCCTTGCCTGCCCGCGATCGTATGCCGTTTGGGACGGTTCGCCCATGGGCGCCACATTACAAATGCAACGCTGCGGGTGCTTATGGTGGGAGAAAGAGTGGCATGTACTCCTTCCCCCGCTGGGGAAAGGTTGGGATGGGGGCTGGCGGCGATTGAAGTTTCGCCGAGGGGTGTTTTGAGCGCCGCTGGCCCCCACCCCCGCCCTCCCCCAGCGGGGGAGGGAGCAAGAATGGAGCCCTGCGATAGCGCGGAGGGTCTGGATTTACTCCTTCCCCCGCTGGGGGAAGGCTGGGATGGGGGCTAGCGGCGCTTGAAGTTTTGCCGAAGATGCTTTGAGCCCAGCATCTCTCGAACTTACTCCCCGGCGGCATCCGCCGCGGCTGCATTCAGGGCCGTGGCCGCGCCATCACCGCCACCAGTGCCCTTGCCGTCGTCAACCGACACGCTCGGCAAGAGGCCGGAAGCGCCCAGGGTATTGAGCGAGCCGCGGTAAGCGCCCACCAGCTCCGTGCCGCCCAGCGCGGACGACTCGGCCCCGCCCGGCGTGAGTGTCAGCCTGCCCGGCACAAACCGCAGCTTGTAGTTGCCATTGGCCGAGAGCCCGCCCGGCGTGATGTCGTAGCTGCCGACGGTGCTGGCGCCCTGTGAAGAACCGCCATAAGACAAGCTTCCCGCCAGCGCGGCAGCGGTATCGCCGCCCACCAGGCCCACATAGCTCACACCGTTGCCGCCCGTGTAAGCCGTGCCGTCCGCCATGCGGGTGGCATCGCCGGCCACGACAGCCAGGCTGGCCCGGTTGATGTCGGCCGTGGTGCCGGCCGTGGTGTTCAGCAGGTTGTAGTTGCCGGCGTCGGCGCCCGACAGGCTGATTCCGCCGACGTTGACCGCTTTGCCGGCGCCGGCGTTTTTGTCGGCAAAGCTGCCGGAACCGCTAATGCCCAGCACATCGCCCGCCACCCGGTTGTCGCCGTAGCTCACGGTGGCAGCGGTGCTGCCGTCGTAGACCTTGTTGGTGCCGCTGGCAGTGACTGTCAGGTCGGCCTTGGTGATGGTGGCTGCCAGCCCGGCCGGCTGAGCCAAGGTGTAGTTCAGTGCATCAGTGCCGGTGAGCGTAAAGCCCGTGACCGTAACGCCCTTGCCCGACGCGGCGTTCTTGTCGGCAAAGACACCAGCGCCGGCGCCGGTCACGTTCACCACGTCGCTGCCCAGCGCCGACACACCGGCCGTGCCGCCCAGCGTGGCCGAGGTGCTGCCGTCATAGACCTTGTTTTGCGCCGTGACGCCCGTCACCGCCAGGTTGGCCTGGCTGATGTTGGCGGTGACCGCCGTGGGCTGGACGATGGCGTAGTTGGCGGCGTCTGTGCCGCTCAGCGTGTAGCCGCTGACCGTGACTGCTTTGCCACTACCGGCGTTTTTGTCGGCAAAGACACCTGAGCCGGTACCGACGAGGTTCACCACGTCACCGCCCAAGGCCGCCACTGCCGCCGTGCCGCCCAAAGTGGCCGACGTGCTGGTGTCATAAACCTTGTCCTGCGCCGTGACGCCCGTCACCGCCAGGCTCGCCTGGCTGATGTTGGCCGCCACCGAAGCGGGCTGAAGCAGGGTGTAGTTCAGCGCATCCGTGCCGCCCAGCGTGTAGCCCGTGACGGTGACACCCTTGCCCATGCCCACATTCTTGTCACCAAAAGCGCCTGTGCCTGTTCCACCCACCGATACCACGTCGCTGCCCATCGCCATGACAGTCGCCGTGCCGCCCAGTGTGGCCGACGTGCTGGTGTCATACACCTTGTTTTGTGCCGTCACACCGGTAACCGTCAAGGTTGCCTGGCTGATGTTGGCCGTCACACCTGCGGGTTGAACCAGGGTGTAGTTGAGCGCATCGGTGCCGGTGAGCGTGTAGCCCGTAACGATGACACCCTTGCCGGTGCCGGCGTTCTTGTCGCCAAAGACGCCTGCGCCAATGCCGTTCAGGTTCACCACGTCGCTGCCCAACGCCGCCACCGCCGCGCTTCCACCCAACGTGGCCGACGTCGTGGTGTCATAGACCTTGTTTTGCGCCGTCACACCCGTCACCGCCAGGCTGGCCTGGCTGATGTTGGCCGACAGACCCTGCGGCTGGACCAGGTTGTAGTTCAGCGCATCGGTGCCGCTGAGCGTGTAGCCGTTGACAGTGACGCCCTTCCCGTTGCCCGCATTCTTGTCGCCAAAGACGCCCGTGCCGGTGCCGGTCACGCTCAACACGTCGCTGCCCAGCGCCGTCACCACCGCCGTGCCGCCCAGCGCGGCCGACGTCGTGGTGTCATAGACCTTGTTTTGCGCGGTGACGCCGGTGACCGCCAGGTTGGCCTGGGTGATGGTGGCCGTTACCGAGGCCGGCTGGACGATGGCGTAGTTGGCCGCATCGGTGCCGCCCAGCGTGTAGCCTGTGACGGTGACACCCTTGCCCGTGCCCACGTTCTTGTCGCCAAAGACGCCCGTGCCGGTGCCCCCCACCCATACCGCGTCGCTGCCCAGCGCCATCACAGTCGCCATGCCGCCCAGTGTGGCCGAGGTGCTGGTGTCATAGACCTTGCTTTGCGCCGTGATGCCCGTCACCGCCAGGCTGGCCTGGCTGATGTTGGCCGTCACACCTGTGGGCTGAACCAGGTTGTAGTTGAGGGCATCGACGCCGGCAAGCGTATAGCCCGTGACGGTGACGCCTTTGCCGGTGCCCGCGTTTTTGTCGGCAAACACACCCGCGCCGGCACCGCTCAGGCTCAGAAGGTCGCTGCCCAGGGCGGCCACGCTTGCGGTGCCGCCCAGCGTGACCGACGTGCCGGTGTCATAGACCTTGTCTTGCGCGATGACCCCGGTGACCGCCAGGTCGGCTTTGGTGATGTTGGCCGTCACCGACGCCGGCTGGACGATGGCGTAGTTCAGCGCATCGGCGCCGGTGAGCGTAAAGCCCGTGACCGTGACCGCCTTGCCGTTGCCTGCGTTCTTGTCGACGAACAGGCCGGCACCGGTGCCGGACAGGGTGACCACATCGCTGCCCAGCGCTGCCGCCAGGGCCGCTGTGCCGCCCAGCGTTGCCGCGAGGCCGGCGTCATACACCTTGTCCTGCGCGGTGACACCCATCACCGCCAGGCTGGCCTGGGTGATGGTGCTGCTGGTGTTGGCGGCATAGGTGATGTTGTAATTGCCGCCGCCGTTCCCGTCGTTGACGGTCACGCCGCTGGTGAGGACTGTTTTACCGGTGCCGGCGTTCTTGTCCGCGAATGCAAAGCTGCCGCCATCCAGGACATCGCCCGTGAAGATGGTGCCGGACACCACGGCCACGGAACTGTTTGCCCCCAGCCCGCCGTCATAGGTTTTTGTGACATCGGCGGCCTGGACGGTCAGCCCGGCCTGCGTGATGGTGCCGGCCTGGCTGACGCCATAGGTCACCGTGTAATTGGCCCCGCCATTGCCGTCATTGACCGTGACGCCGCTGGTGTAAACGAGTTTGCCCGCGCCGGCATTCCTGTCGTCAAAGGTGAAGGTCCCACCTGCCAGGGTGTCCGGCCCGTACAAGCCGCTGCGCCCGACGACGTAGGCGCTTGTATTGGCGCCGGTGGTGCCGTCATAGGTTTTGCTCACCGAGATTGCGGCAAGCGTGACGGCCATGGGCGTGATGCTCAGTGAGCCGCCGCTGAAGTCATAACCCTGCTGGTTTGAATACAGGCCGGAGGCATACGTGCCCACGTTGCGGCCGCTGGACGCGGTACCGATGGCACCGAACGATGCGCCGGTTTGCGCCGCGCCGTTGTAAATGACGGCGGTGTCGGCAAGGGCTTTGGCCGTCAGGAAACTTCGCAGCAGCGGCGCGGTCTGGCCTTCGTAAATGCGCCAGACGGCAGAGCTTGCACCGGTGCTGGCGATGCTCCAGCCTGCAAAGCTTGACGAAGTTTTCATGCCCGCGGCGGAAAGGCCGGTCGCACCACCTGCTCCAGAGTAAACGCCATTGGCCTGGAGGGAGGTGTCTGTATTCCAGTAGCTCCCGGTGATCGTTCCGCTGTTGCCGCCCGCAAATCCGCCGGCATTAGGGCCGAGAACCATGCCGCTGCTGTATGCATTGGTGATCGTTCCGATATTGGCGCCAATCAGACCGCCGAATGCGCCGTTTGTGCCCCGCACGTCAGTGGTGCTGTAGACGTTGGTTGCACTGCTTCCTGCGTCCATCTGGCCAATCAACCCGCCGCCCACGCCGTTGCTTACGAGGATGTACGTGGCGGCGCTGTAGGAGTTCGTGGTGCGGGAGTTGCCGTAGGCATAGCCAATCAGGCCGCCAACGTTGCGGTTACCGCCGACCGAGGGGTTCATGCTGTAGCTGTCGCTGATGGTTCCCGTCTGGGCGCCTGTCAGGCCTCCCACCTCACGGAGGCCCATGACCATCCCGGTGGCGTAACTGCGCATGATCACACCTCCGTTCATACCCGTCAGTCCACCTATCCACTGGTTACCTGAGATGTGGCCGGTAGCGTAGGAATCGGTAATCGTTGCAGAATTTTTCCCGACCAACCCGCCCACAGCAACGCCGGATCCCGTGACCGTGCCGGTGGTGTAGCTGTTGCTGACGACCGTGGTCAACGCGGTACTACCTATGAGGCCGCCGGTGCCAGCGCCGTTAGGGTCATTCATTGAACTCACGGTATTGCTGCTGAAGAGATTGCTGATGCTGCTCGAGGTGGCCAGGCCGATCACTCCGCCTACCGCGCTGCCCCCAGTGATCTGCCCGCCTGTGAAGCCGGCGTTTCGTACCGTTGCCTGGACAGCGCCGAACAGTCCGATGTAGGCTTGTGTGGGCCGGTCGATGAACAGCCCATTGACCGTGTGCCCCAAACCGTCGAACGCACCGGTGAAGAGCGTGGCGTAAGCCGGGCCGATCGGCTGGAAACCGAGCCCTCCATTCCACGTGGCGGTGGCGCTGGCGTCAATGTTGCTGCCAAGCACGTACCTTCCGTTGAGGCTCATGCCCTGCAAGTCGGTTCCGGTGGTACTGCCCTCGGCACCCAGGCTGTTGATGATGGTGTAGGCCTGGCCATTGATGCTGAGCGACGTTCCCTCCGCCAGGTCCACCCGGCCCGTGAAACCGCCGGCGCCGAGCGCCATATTGACCTTGCCGCCGGCTATCGACGTATCAGCGCCGTTGGCTTTGCTGGTATTGAGGGCCAGGCCCGCGCTGCCGGTTGCGCTCATGACCGCATTGACGTTGACGTCGTGCGCAGCCGTCAGTGTCAGCGTGTTGGCGCTCCAGCTCACCACATCGTTGATGTTGATGTCGCCCTTGCCCGCCGTGCCGCCGCCGCTGCTTTGCAGTTCGACATCTGCCGTGGCGAGATTGGCGCTCAGGGTAGCGCCCGTCATGTCACCGCCGGTGGCCGCGACCGTGAAGTCCTTGGGATCCACCAGCCATTTTCCGGTGGTGCCGTTTGTTGCCAGTGCCAGTACCTTTGTACCTTCGGCCACCTTGACAGTAGCCGCGCTGGTTTCGATGAAGCCGCCGTCGCCGCCGGTGGGCGCCGACGCATCCAGCGTGCCGCCGACATTCACCGTGCCATGTTCCATGTCGCCCATCAGCAGGATGCGGCCGGCCTTGTTCTGCAAGGTGCGCGCTTCAATGACGCCGGTGTTGTTCACCGTGGCGGTGGTCAGGCTGTTCATGGCCTTGGCCGAGAGCAGCACCTGGCCGCCGTCGGCTCTGATCAGTTGCTTGTTCTCCGCCAGCGCCTTGATCGCGCCTTCATCGATGCTGTAGCCCAGCAGGCTGCCGTTGTCGAGGTTGAGGGTGACCTTGTTGCCGGCGGCCAGCAGTGCCGTTCCCAGCGACGCCGTCATCACGCCTTCATTGCGCACCTCCGGCGCCAGCAGGGCGAGGTAACCGCCCTGCCCTGCGTTCAGCGTGCCCTGGTTCACGACGGAGCCGGCGCCTGAACCCGAGAATTTGTAGTTGCCGGCCTCAAAGTCGGCATTGCTCAGATTCAGGGTCGAGGCGACCAGCCCCCCAACGTTGACCTGTGAACCGGCGCCAAACAACACGCCATTGGGATTGAGGATGAATATCTGGCCATTCGCCGTCAGGCTGCCCAGCAACTCGCTAGGGCTGCTGCCGGTGATGCGGTTCAGTGCAATCGCCTGTGCATTCGGCTGGTTGAACACCAAGGCCTCGTTGGCGCGGGTTGAAAGCGAGGTCCAGTCAATCGCCAGCTTCTGGGTGGCCTGGTTGATCGTGGTGATTTGCCCCGATGTGGCGACCGTGCCGGCGCCGGAGACGACAGCCGCATTGGCCGCATCGGCCGCGCGGGCCTGGTGCATGAGCCCCGCCAGCGGCACCAGCATCAGCAGCGCGGCCTTGTTCCGCGCCGAGCCGCTTTTGCCGCGCCCTTTGGCGTTTTCAGCGACCGCCACCCACAGGTTCAAGGCGGCATTCCACACCAGACGGTAAATGCGGTTCATGCTGGCGTGGCTTTTCATGGGGATCCAGGAGGGGGTGGTTTCTGATAGCCGTGAGGTCAGAATCAAGCGGTCCTTCGCCGGGGAAAAGAGCGATGCCAACGACGTAACAAATGGTATTGGCGGGCGGTGTAGCTGGCTATAGTCAAAATTGACTGGCGCGCCGCCTATGGAAGCGGTGGTCTAATTCCCCATGGCTGAACTGCGCATACTGCTGATTGACGACCATGCCCTCTTCCAGTCGGGCATGCGCCTGGTGCTTGAAGCCGGCTTGCCGGGCGTCAAGGTCACCAAAGCGGATGGGATTGAGCAAGTCATGGCGCAGAGCGGGGAAGCACCCTCGCTGGTGCTGCTGGATATCCAGTTGCAGGGCATGGGCGGCATGGACGGGCTTGTGCTGCTGAAGCAACGCTGGCCGGACGTGCCGGTGATCATGCTGTCATCCGCCGCGGACGATGAAACCGTCAGCCTTGCAATGTCAAAAGGCGCCTCGGGGTTTTTCTCCAAGTCGGGCACTGCCGAAAAAATCATTGCGCTGATTCATGACGCGCTGGGCATACACACCCCGCAAGCCGCACCGGAGCCGCCCAAACCGCGCCTGACCCCGCGCCAGTTCGAGGTGCTGATGCTGGTCAACGAAGGCCTGTCGAACAAGGCGATCGCGCGCCGCCTGGAGCTGTCGGAGTTCACCGTGCGCGGCCACGTGCAGGCGGTGCTGGTCCTGTTGAACGCTTCAAGCCGCTCGCAGGCCATCTTTGCCGCGCGCGGCGCCGGGCTGCTGGCTTGAGCAAGCCGGGCATCCTGCGGCTGGCGGAAGACCGCATCCTGGTGGAGCAGGTGCGCCTGCTGTGCCAGCACGTGGCCAGGTCCATCATCCCCACGTTTGTTCTGGTGGGCATGATCTTCTGGGTGATTTCGGATGCGGGCGACCCCGAAGGAACCTGGGTCATAGGCGCATGGTGCGTGCTGACCGCCATGACAAAGCTGGGTACCTGGCTGCATGCGCGCTGGCAACTGGCGCGCGGCATCGATACCGCAAACGCCAGGCGCCTGGTTTACGTGCTGATGGCCGTCAACGCCTGCAACGGCTTTGTCTGGGGTTTGCTGTTGTGGGCATCACTGGACAGCAGCACCATGGTCGGCAGCATCTTCATCCTGGCCTTGTTTGCCGGCGTCGCCGCGCAAGGCATGTCGCTGCTGTCGCCCGTTGTCCCGGTGTTTATGGTCTTTGTGCTGTTCCAGTTGGTGACAGGGGCCACCAAAATGCTGCTGCTGGGGGGAGAGGACTACACGGCCGTGGGTCTGGCGGGGGGTTTGTACGTCGTCATCATGGTGGGGCAGGCCGTGAACAATTCCCGCACGGCGCGCGAATCGATTGAACTGCGCTTTGAGAACCTGAGCCTGCTGGAAAAGCTGCGCCAGGAAACACAGCTTGCGGAAACCGCCCGGCGCGACGCTGAACTGGCCAATATGGCCAAGTCAAAATTTCTCGCCGCAGCCAGCCACGATTTGCGCCAGCCGATTCACGCGCAAGGCCTGTTCCTTGAAGTGCTCAGCCACACCGGCCTGACACCGCATCAAGGCGAGGTGCTGGCCAGCGCGCGCTCGGCCTGCCTGGCGTCGGGCGAGATGCTCAATACGCTGCTGGATTTTTCGCGGGTGGATGCCGGGGTGGCCAAGCCCTTTGTGCGGCCCTTCCTGCTGCAGCCGCTGCTGCACAAGATCGAGAACGACCTCGCGCCGCTGGCCGACGCCAAGGGCATCGTGTACCGCTCGCGCGAATGCGCCATCGCCGTCAACTCGGACGCGACCATGGTGGAAATGATCTTGCGCAACCTCGTGTCCAACGCCATCCGCTATACCGGCAAGGGCGGCGTGCTGGTGGGCTTCCGCCGGCGCGAGGGGCGCACGGTAATGGAAGTCTGGGACACCGGCATTGGCATAGCGCCTGAAAACCAGCAGGAAATCTTTCGCGAGTTCCACCAGCTCGGCAACCCGGAGCGCGACCGGCGCAAGGGCCTCGGCCTGGGCCTGGCCATCGCCGACGGACTGGCCAGGGCCCTGGGCCACAAACTCTCGGTGGCATCCAGGCCCGGGCAAGGCACCGTCTTCAGGCTGGAACTCCCGCTGTGGATAGGCGCCGTCGCCGCCACCGACCATGCCGTCTCGCACCCGCCCCGCGCCACCCGCCTGCCGGGCCTGCAGGTGCTGGTGATTGATGACGACGAGGCTGTGCTCTCGGGCATGGCGCAACTGCTGCGCAGCTGGGGGTGCGCGGTCGCGGCGGCCGGCTCCATCAGCGAGGCGCTGGAACTTGCCAAAGTGCAGGCGCCGGATCTCATCGTCAGCGACTACCGCTTGCGCGGCAACCAGACCGGCGCCGAAGCCATCGCCGCCCTGCGCTCACTGCTGGGCAAGGACGTGCCGGCCCTGATGATCACCGGCGACACCGCACCCGACCGCCTGCGCGAAGCCCTGGCCAGCGACGTGCCCCTGCTGCACAAGCCGGTGGTGCCCGAACAGCTGTTCCGGTCGATGTCGGACGCCATCAACGCTGCGTGACTTATAGGCCCCCACGCTTTTCACGTCGTGTAATGCGCTGCCCCCCGGGGGGGCCGCCCGCCTGCGGTCTGGCAAAGCCAGTCCCGCGGCTCATGCTTGCTTAAGCGTTCAGGGCGTAACCAGCGGGGTTTTCACCAGTGGGTGCCGAGGAACCGGCTTTGCCGGGCCTCAGGCGCCGCCCCCTTGAGGGGGGAACAGGCTACACGCAGTGAGCCTGGACGGGGGTGGGCCTATTCTTCGCCGGTATTGCCTGCCTCAGCCGCGGCAGCCGATAGCGCGCCGGCCATGGCATCAGCGCTGCCGCCGAACCCGCCACCACCACCGCCAGATGACGACCCGCCCAAACCAGCCACCGCCTGCATCGCACCGTCATAAGCGCCAACAAGCGCCGTGCCGCCCAGCGAGGCCGAGCTGGCATTCAGCGCCGCGATGCTCAGCGCGCCGCTGTTGAAGCCCAGGGTGTAGTTGCCCGAAATTGAGCGGAGCCCACCCGGCGTGATCACATAGCGACCTGCGGCAATGGCGCCCTGCGACGAACCGCCGTACGCCAGCGCGCCGCCGATGTCGGATTGCGAATCACCCGCTACAAAGCCGTTGTAGCTCACGCCCGCACCGCCGCTGTAGGCCACGCCGTCGTAGTTCTTGGCGTCGTCGGCCGCCGTCACCGTCAGCACCTTGGGTGTGATGCTGGCGGTGGTCGTGGCAGTGGTATTCAGCAGGTTGTAGTTGCCGGCGTCAACGCCGTTCACAGCGATACCGGTGGCGCTGACGGCCTTGTTCAGGCCGGCGTTCTGGTCGGCAAAGTTGACGCTGCCTGTAAAGCTGAGCGCATCGCCGGCATAACCGCCGCTGTAGGCCACCGTGGCGGTGGTCGTGCCGTCATAGACCTTGCTAATGCCGCTGGCCGTCACTGTGAGGCTAGCCTGGCTGATGCTGGCGGTGGTGATGGCCTGGTCGGTGATCGCGTAGTTGCCGGCATCAGCGCCGCCGTAGCTGCTGCTCAGGTTTACCGTCTTGCCTGTGCCCACGTTCTTGTTGTCGAACAAACCCGTCGCCGCAACGTTCACCACATCGCCCATGAACAGGCCGTTGTAGCTGGCGCCTGTCGTATCGACCGTGGCTGCATCGGTAGCGTTGTAGGTCCTGTCACCGGCGGTGATGCCGCCGATGCTCAGGCTGGCCTGGCTGATGCTGGCGGTAGTGGTGACCTGGTCGGTGATCGTGTAGTTGCCGGCATCAGCGCCGCTGTAGCTGCTGCTCAGGTTTACCGTCTTGCCTGTGCCCACATTCTTGTTGTCGAACAAACCGGTTGCGGCAACGTTCACCACATCGCCCATGAACAGGCCGTTGTAGCTGGCGCCTGTCGTATCGACCGTGGCTGCATCGGTAGCGTTGTAGGTCCTGTCACCGGCGGTGATGCCGCCGATGCTCAGGCTGGCCTGGCTAATGCTGGCGGTAGTGGTGACCTGGTCGGTGATCGCGTAGTTGCCGGCATCAGCGCCGCTGTAGCTGCTGCTCAGGTTTACCGTCTTGCCTGTGCCCACATTCTTGTTGACGAACAAACCGGTTGCGGCAAGGTTCACCACATCGCCTGTGAACAGGCCGTTGTAGCTGGCGCCTGTCGTATCGACCGTGGCTACATCGGTGGCGTTGTAGGTCCTGTCGCTGGCGGTGATGCCGCTGATGGTCAAAGTCGCCTGATTGATTGTGCTGGTCGTATTGTCGATATAGCTGACGTTGTAGTTATTCCCGCCGTTGTTGTCATTGACCGTGACCCCACCGGTGTGGACCATCTTGTTACCCGCACCGGCGTTTTTATCAGCGAACGCGAACGTGCCGCCACTCATGGTGTCGCTGCCTTGCAATGTGGTGCCGGCGGTCACAATGGCGGTGCCGTTAGCCGACATGCCGCTGTCGTAGATCTTGGTGACGTCCATCGTGGTCAGAGACAGGTCGGCCTTGTCAATCGTCAACATACCGCCAATGATGTCCACGCCCTGCTGGCCGGAGAAGTAACCCGTCGCATGTGTACCTGCATTGCGCCCACTGGCGTGGCTGCCGCCCAATACGCGCACGTCGTTGGTCGTCGCGCCCTGTTGCGCGGTGCCGTTGTAGGTGACCGTGGTGTCAGCCAGCGTCAAGCCGGCCATGAAGCTGCGCAGCAGCGGGCCGGTGTTGCCCTCGTAGATGCGCCAGGCCGTGCCGTCACCGCCCACGTTGCTGGCGTTCCAGCCTGCGGTCGTGTAGGTAGCCGCGCTGGTGAATTCGGCACTGCTCAGGCCGCGCGACAGGCCGTCCACCGTGCCGCTATTGGTACCGAAGCCAGACGTTGTGTCCTGCCAGAAAGAGGCAGTGACCGTGCCACCGACGTTGACCCCCACCAGCCCTCCCACATCAGCGTTGCCTGCGGCCGTGCCTGTGGCGTAGCTGTTGCTGATGCTGCCGTTGTTGTAGCCTGCCAGGCCGCCCACCTTAAAATGGCCGTTGACGCTGCCACTTGCGTAGCTGTTGCTGATGCTGCCTGCGGCGTAACCTACCAAACCGCCGGTGATGTTGATTCCCCAGACAAAGCCTGAAACGGAACTGTTGCTGATGCTGCCTTCGGAGTAACCCACCAAACCGCCAACGTTTGAAGAGCCGACGACCACGGCGTTGGCCATCCCCACATTCAGGATCGAGCCGCCAGCGTCAAGTTTGCCAAACAGACCCACAAGGTCTTCACCAGAGCGGACGATCTGCAGGTTGTTGATGGTTTTGTTGTTGCCGTCGAAGGTGCCGCTGTAGCCGGTGGTGTTGTCGCCAATCGGCTTGAAGCCGCCGTTCCATTCCATCGTACTTGCTGCCGCGATGTTGTTGGCCAGGGTGTAGTTTTTGTCCAGCATGCCCGCCGAGCCCGCGCCCTGCAGGCCGTAGACGTCAGCGAGCTGGTAAGCGTTTCCGGGCGTCCCATCACCACCCAACGCCCTGACAAAGGTGCCGCCGCTGATGCCAAAGTCAAGCGCTGCAAATGCCGCCGGCGCGGGGCCGACCTGGCTCCACGTGCCACCTGCCATGTTGAACACATCGACATTCACGGCGCCCGCATTGATGGCTGTGCCGCTGCTGATTTGCAACGTGCCGCTTCTGATGTGCAACATGCCGCTGCTGGCATCAATGGCTCTGCCGTTCAGGTCGAGGTTGTTGGCAGCTGCCAGCGCCAGCGTCCCGCTGCTGTAGCTGATGTCGTTGTCGAGCCGCACATCGCCTGCAGCGCTGCCCGGTGTGGCGATGGTGCGGGTGGCGGTGAGGTCATACCCCTGCTGGTGCGAGTAGTGGCCGCTGGCTGACGAGGTGGCGGTGTAGCCGTCTGCCGTACCCGTGTTGCGCAGGGTCAGCGTGTCTGCTGGCGCTGCCGTGCCTAACAGTTTGTTCATGTCTGCACCGGCCGTGCTGTAGCTGCCGATGGCGCTCATGGGCGTGCCGCCTCCGTCGTAATCGGGCGTCAGGTTGTAGGCGGTTAAAAAGCCGCGCAGCAGCGGGCCGGTGTTGCCTTCATAAATGCGCCAGACGTTGCCGCTGCCACCCGTGGCGGCCATGCTCCAGCCGCTGAAGGTGCTGGCCTGCTTCATTTCTGCCGTGGTTTTGCCTGTGCCGCCTGCGGACGTTGCCTGTCCAGAGGTGTCGGTGTCCCAGAAACTGCTATTGACAGAACCCAGTCCGGGAAGGTTGTGACCGATCAACCCCCCGATGAAACCGCCGGTACCGCTGACTGAACCGTTTGAGTAACTGCTGCTAACAAAACCGAAGTACCCTAAAGAGCCCACCAAGCCACCAACAGCACCGGAGCTATTGCTGCCAGTAACGGCGCCAGTGGCATAGCTGTCATAGATAGCCCCGCCGCTGTTACCGACCAGGCCGCCGACCCCGGAGTCACCTGACACATTAGCCGCAGAGTAGCTGCCTACGATAGTGCCGACGTCAGTGGTGTCACCCACCAGGCCCCCTACAGACATGCCGCCTGATACTGTGCCAGTCGAATAGCTGTCAGATATCGCCCCTTCGTTGTAACCCGCCAGGCCGCCCACAATGTAGTCGCCAATGACGCTGACATTGGTCAACCCCACTTTTTTGACCGTGCCGCCATAGCCAATATGGCCAAACAGACCTGTGGCTTCTTCCGCAGGGCGGTTGATGGTCAGATTACTGATGGTTTTGTTCTCGCCGTCGAAGGTGCCGGTAAATTGGGTGGTGTTGTCACCAATCGGCGTGAGGCCCGCACCGCCATTCCATGCCGCAGTGCCCGACGCGTCAATGTCGTTGGCCAGTTTGTAGTGTTTGTTCAGCATGCCCGTCGAACCCGCGCCCTGCAGGCCGTACACGTCTGTGAGCTGGTAGGCTGAACCTGCGCTCAAGCCATCACCACCCAGCGCCCTGATAAACGTACCGCCGTCCACGCGGAAATCGGTGGCACTGAACGTGGGCAGTGTGCTGCCCACCTGGCTGAAGGTTCCCGCCAGTTGCCTGTACATCGCCACATTGATGTTCGCTGGCGCAGTGATCGCACCACCCGTGGCTTCCACCGTAAGGCTGCTGGTGCTGGTGATGTCGTTGTTGATGGCAATGCCGCCTGTGCCGCTTTTCAGAGTCACCGGTGCGGTAAAGCTGGAAGGGCCGGCCACCGTCAGGGATGCGGTGCTGGTGCCGGTGCCGAAGGTGATGCCGCTGTGCCCGGCAGTCACGCTGCTCAAGGTACGAGCGCTGATTTGAAAGCTGTCGCCCTGGGTGTCGGATGCCGAATTCGTCTGCACGGTCATGGCAATGTCGGGCCGTGCGGTTTCAAAAGTGATGTGGCCTGTGGTGGTGATGGGCACGACGCTCGTGTCGATCGTCAGGTCGGGGCTGGCGCTGGCCACAATGGTGATGTCTCCCGCATATCCTGGCCCGCCAATGATGGCGCTGGTACCGCCGGCGTAAAAGTTGGCAATACCCGCGGGGCGGGCACTACCGGTGACGCTGGTCTGTGTGGCGTCGCCAGTGATCCTGATGGCGCCCGTGCCGCTGTTGCTGATGGTGAAGGCAGGCAGCTTGGCGCCAACGCTGGCCGCATCCGTACCACTGCTGGTTCCCGACACTGAAATGTTTCCACCTGATGACATGATCGTTGCATAGATGCCATCAATACCAGCGCCGCCTCCCGCGCCCGTACCGCCCACGCCCACCACCTGCACATTGCCGGCGCCATAGCTGCCCACCCTGGAGGAATGCGAAAGCCATAGACCAATGCTGCTGCCAGCCCCCGCACCTGCCGTGCCGTAGACACTCACGTCACCGCCCCCTGAAGTGACTTGAACCTGGCCGCCAATGTAAGTGCCGTAGTTTGCAGCCGAGTGAGTCCACGCGACATTGGTACCCGCCAAATGCACATTACCTGTGCCTGTTGAGGTCACACTGCCTGCATCCAAATGCAGCGCAGCGCTGTTGCCACTATATGAACCGCTTTGCCCTGTGAGGGTGATGTTGCCGTTAGCCGTCTGTATAAGCGGAGCGCTGGAATAGGTGTTGGCCATGACAATGCCGCTGCCCGAGGCTGCGTCGCTACCGGTGATGCTGATACTGCCCGCGTTGCCTGCCGTCACCCTGGCGCTGTCGATGTACACACCACTCCTGCCATCCAAACCCGAACCGGTGATGTTGATGTTGCCGCCCGTGGTGGAAATCGCGGTACCTGCCGATTGAAGATACACCCCGTCGCCGCGGTTGTTGTCCAACCGGCCGGATCCTGTCAGGGTCACGTCGCCTGTGGTGCTGCTGATGGTCGCGCCATTCGTCAAACGAATACCAACAGTCTGGCCGCTGCCGCGCAGGCTGATGTCGCCTGCGCCTGAACTCAAGCTGGCGCCGTCCAGGGTAATTCCGTCGGCATAGGTGGTGGTAAAGCCGGTCAATGGGTCCGCACCGCCGCCAAAGACGATATCCCCACCGTTGGTGGTGATGGATGAGCCTGTGGCCATGGCGATACCAGCCTGACTGCCTGTGCGCATGCTGTTGAACACCACAGCGAGTGAGCCCGCGCCCGTCGCGGCGATCGCCTTGTTGCTGGCCACCGCCACGTTGCGCCCCGCCAGGGCCGTCAGGCCAGCGGTGCCGCTGCCGGCATAGGTGATGCTGGCGTTGAAGTTGACGTCGCGGTGTGCGGTGAGCGTCAGCGTGCTTGGGTTGGCTGACCAGCTCACGTCGCTGTTGACATGGATGTCGCCAGCGCCTGCGGTGGTGGCCGACGTCGCGATACTGACATTGCCTGCGTCAAGCGCTGTGGACAGGGTGTCTGCGCCCATGCCAGAGGTGGTTTGCGCGGCGCTGCCCGCTGCAATGGTGAAGTCCACCGGGTCAATCAGCCAGGTGCCGCTCTGGCCGCTGGCTGCCTTGGTCGTGACGCGTGTACCCGCTGCCACATTGACGTTTGCGGCACTGGTCTCAATGAAACCGCCGTTGCCGCCACCGGGGGCCGAAGCATCGAGCGTGCCGCCCACGTTCACCGTGCCGGCTGCCATATCTCCCATCAACATGATGCGGCCCGCCTTGTTCTGCAATGTCCTGGCTTCGATGACGCCCGTGTTGTTGACGGTGGCGGTCGTCAGGCTGTCCATGGCCTTGGCTGACAGGAGGACTTGCCCACCGTCGGCTTTGATGAGTTGCTTGTTCTCGGCCAGTGCGTTGATGGCGCCCTGGTCGATGCTGTAGCCCAGCAGGCTGCCGTTGTCCAGGTTCAGCGTGACCTTGTTGCCGGCTGCGAGAAGCGCCGTGCCCAGGCTGGCGGTCATCACGCCCTCATTGCGCACCTCAGGCGCCAGCAGGGCCAGGTAACCGCCGGGCGCCGCGTTCAGCGTGCCCTGGTTGACCACCGAACCACCCGAGCCCGTGAATTTGTAGTTGCCGGCTTCGAAGTCGGCATTGCTCAGGCTGAGCGTCGAAGCCACCAGGCCGCCTACGTTGACTTGCGAACCGGCGCCGAACAGCACACCGTTCGGGTTCAGGATAAACACCTGGCCGTTGGCCGTGAGGCTGCCCAGCAGCTCGCTTGGGCTGGCGCCGGTGATGCGGTTCAGCGCAATGGCCTGGGCATTCGGCTGGTTGAAGACGAGCGCCTCGTTGGCACGCGTAGACAGGCTGGTCCAGTCAATCGCCGCGCGCTGGGTGCTCTGGTTGATGGTGGTGGTGTTGCCCACGGTGGCCACGCTGGCAGCGCCCGCGGACACGCTGGCGTTGGCGGCATCGGCCGCATGGGCGTGATGCACACCCACTGCCAGCATCAGCACCGCGGCCCGGCAGGCGGCGTTGAGCGTGAAGCCTCCGCTATCGCCGCCCTCGCCTTCCCCCGCATGCGCGGAGGCAAACAACACACTGCTGCGCGCCGAGCCTCCCTTGCTTTGCCCCTTGGCGTTTTCCGCGACAGCAACCCACAGGCTGAGCGCGGCATTCCAGACAAGGCGGTAAATGCGGTTCATGCTGGCGTGGCTTTTCATGGGGAAGGCTTTCGGGAGGGAAATGGACGGAAAAGGATTCGCGGGAGAAAAAGGCGCAAGGCCACAGGGGACAAACCGGACCGATGGTAAAAATTCCGCGCACGCCTGTCTGTCCCGATTTCTGGGGACGCGGCAATGGCGGGAGGGTTCACTGGCATGCGAACGATTCTGTTCAGCGAACCCCTGTGCGGCAATACTGCCAATGCAGTAGTGCGGGGTGCAAAACCGGCCGGCCGTGTCCCCAGTTTTGGGGACGTGGCTTCTGTCAGGAAATCACCGCCGCTCAGGACGGGGTGTAGTAGCCGCGTTGCACGGCGTAAGCGGTGATCTCGGCCGCATTGCGCAGCGAGAATTTTTCCATCAGGTTTTGCCGGTGGGTGCGCACGGTGAGCACGCTGATGGCCAGCAGTTCGGCGATCTCGCGGTTGCTCAGGCCGCGGGCCACCAGCGACATGATTTCGCGTTCGCGCGGGGTGGCGACGAGCGTGTCGCCCGAGTAGTCCACGCGCTGTGTGCGCGGCAGGAAGGCGGCGGCGATGTTGCGGCTGACGTACTGGCGCCCGGCCAGCACGGCATGCACGGCCTGCAGCAGCTCGGCGCTGTCCTCGCTCTTGTGGATATAGCCGTCGGCGCCCGCGGCCAGCGCTTGCCGCACGGAATGCGCCTGCAGGTCGCCGGTGAGCACCAGCACCTTGATGGCGTCACCGAACCCGGCCTTGAGCACCGTGGCGATGTCCACGCCGTGCAGGCCGGGCAAGCCCAGGTCCAGCAGCAAAAGATGCGGGCTGAAACGGCGCACCAGCGCCTCCACCGCGGCGCCGTCGCCGGTTTCCGCGACGACTTCAAAGCCGGGCTGGGTCGACAGCAGCATCTTCAGGCCGTCGCGCATCAGCGCGTGGTCTTCGGCCAGGACGATGCGGGTGGTGGCGCCCGTGATGGCGGTGGATTCGATGGGGATGTTCATTGGATGCTTTTCAACAGCTCGGCCAGCACGCGCGGCTCAACCGGCTTGTAGACCAGGCGCAGGCCGTGGCGGGCGGCTTCGGTAACCGGTTCGGCCGAGGTGTCGCCGGTGACGATGACGGCGGACACCTGGTAGCCCAGGTGGCGCTCCACCGCTTCGACGGCGTGTATGCCGGTGACGCCGCCGCCCAGCCGGTAGTCGGTCAGCACCAGCGCCAGGCCCTCGGCCTGCGCGGCGGCGGCCACGGCCTCCGGCAGCGAAGCGGCGACTGTCACCGGATAGCCCCAGGCCTCCAGCAGGCGCTGCATGGAGTCACGTACCTCCGGGTCGTCGTCGATCACCAGCACGCCGCCCCTGTTGAAACGGCCCCGGGCTGGCGCCGCGCTTTCCTGCGCGGGTGCGGGCGCCGAAGCCCGCGGCAGCGTGACGGTAAAGACCGAGCCCTTGCCCGGCGTGGAGCCCACGCGTATGCGCCCGCCCAGCAACTGCACCGAGCGCGAGACGATGGCCAACCCCAGGCCCAAGCCGTGTTCGCGGTCGCGCTCGACATTGGGCACCTGGTAGAACTCGCCGAAGATGCGGGCGCGCTCTCCGTCGGCAATGCCGATGCCGGTGTCGTAGACCTGGAACGCCAGCGTGTTGCCGCGCGGCCGGCAGGCGACCAGGATGCGGCCCGAATCGGTGTAGCGCAAGGCGTTGGCCGCGAGGTTGGACAGCACACGCGCCAGCACCAGCGGGTCGGTGTCCACCCACAGGCCGTGCGGCGCCGCCACCTTGAAGCCCAGGCCCTTGGCTTCGGCCGGCCCGGCGAAGGCATTGTTCAGCTCGGCCAGCAGCGTGGCGACTTCCACCGGCTGCCGCGCGACCGAGACGGTGCCGCTGTCCAGCCGCGACAAATCAAACAGGCCGTTGAGCAGCCGGCCCAGCCCGTTGAGCGCCAGCTGCAGGCGCTGCGCGATGTGGCCCACTTCGGCGCCGCGTATCTGTTCGCGCCCGGCCATGGCCTGCAGCGTGGCGACAAAGAGGCTGAGCGCCTGGATGGGCTGGCGCAAGTCGTGGCTGGCGACCGCCAGGAACTGCGACTTGGCGTGGCTGGCGGCTTCGGCATGTTCCTTGGCGCTGCGCAGGTGTTCGGCGGCGCTGAGCGCGCGCATGCGCCGGCGCAGCAACAGCCAGGTCAGCAGCGCCGCCATCACGCTGGCCGCCGCGCCCAGGCGGGCCACGAGCTGCAGCTTGCTGATGGCGATGGCGGTGGTGAAGTTGGGCAGCGAGCGCGCCGTCAGCGTCCAGCCGTAGCCCCCCACTTCCACCTGCTGCGTCGCGTAAAACAGCTTGACGGCGGACTCGCCGCCCACGCGGTCGCTGTAGGTGTCGATGAGCTGGTCGTCGCCCTGCCCCGCGCCGTCGTACACGTCCACCGTGATGTTGGCGCGCTCGCCGAGGATGTTGTCCATCAGGCCGTCCATGCTGAAGGCGGCGTAGATCCAGCCGGCGATGTTGGCGCGGCGTTCTTCCTGCGTGGCCTGCGGCTTGCCGTTTTTGTAGACCGGCAGGTACATGCGGTAGCCGGCCTGGACCTGGGCAGCGTCTTCCTCGGGCAGCTTGACCTTGTTGGAAATCGCGATGCCGCCGCTGTCGCGCGCGGCCTCCATCGCGGGGCGGCGCGAGGGCTCTGAAAAATAGTCCGTGCCCAGCGTGCTCAGGAAGGTGGAGCCGGTGGGCTCGAAGTACAGCGCCGAGGTGCTGGCGCCGCTCTCGCCGGGCGGCTGCACCGTGTAGGCCGGAAAACCCTGGCTGCGCACCGCTGCGATGTGGCGCTCGCGCTCATTGGGCAGCACGATGAGCGCAAAACCCATGCCCTGCAGGCCGGGGTGGTTCTGGATGCGCAGGTTGGACACGAAGGACTGGAAGTCGCCGCGCTGCACTTTGTCCGACGTGGAAAACAGGCCGTGCGTGGCGCGCAGCGCTTGCTCATAGGCCAGCATGCGCTCGCGGAACAGGCTGGTGGTCTCGCGCACGCGGGCGTCGAATTCGCCCTGCAGCACCCCTTCGATCTCCTGGCGCTCGCGCTCCCAGAAATACCAGGCCGCGGCCAGCGCCAGGCCCAGCACCACGCAGGGCAGGAGGTAGCTGAAAAAGCGCAGGCGCCTGAGGGCGTAAGGGCGGGCGTTCGCGGCGGCGGGCGAAGAAGGAAGCGTGTTCACCGTACGCCTCAACGCTGGTAAGGCAGCAGGATGCGCTCGGCCTCGGCCTGCGCGTCCTTCAGGGCCTGCAGAGGTGTCTTGGCGCCGGTGAGCGCCGCCGCCAGGCCGGCGTTGAGCGCGCGCGTCACGCGCTGGTTCTCGTGCGTGGAGAGTTCGGCCACGGCCTGCGGCAGCTGGTCGCGCGCGACGGCGGCCTGCGGAAACTCCGCCACATACTTCTTCATCGCGTCGCTGTCCCAGGCGGCCGGGCTGACGGCGATGTAGCCGGAGTCTATGCCCCAGCGCGCGGTGCGCTCGGGCGCGACCATCCACTGGATAAAACGGAAGGCGGCTTTCTGCTGCGCCGGTGTGGTCTTGCGGAAGACATAAAAATTGCCGCCGCCGGTGGGTGAGCCGCGTTGCTTGTTGCCCGGCAGCACGCCCACGCCGAAATCAAAACCGGCCCTGGCCTTGAGGTTGCCCAGGTTGCCGCTGGTGGTCCAGATCATCGCGGCCTTGCCGCTGAGGAAATCATTCGGCGTGCTGCCCCACTCGACGATGCCGGGCGGGTGCACCTGCAGCTCGCGCGACAGCGTCACCCAGTACTGCAGGGCCTCGACCACGGCGGGCTTGTCAAAAAAAGTCTTGGTGCCGGCCGTGTTCATCAGTTCCGCGCCGTTGCCGGTGGCCAGGCCCTGGAACAGCCAGTAAGGAAAGCCGGACGAAGGAATCTGCACGCCCCACTGCGTGGTGTTGCCGGCCGCGTCGCGCCGGGTCAGCTTGCGCGCGTAGTCGGCCATCTCGGCCCAGTTGGCGGGCGGGCGTTCCGGGTCCAGGCCGGCCTGGCGGAAGAGTTCCTTGTTCCAGTACAGCAGGATGGTGGAGCGCTGGAAGGGAATACCCCAGGTCTGGCCGGCGGCGCGGCTGTTGGTCATCAGCGCCGGGTAAAAGCCGCGCAGCCAGGCGACGTCGGCGGCATTGGCGACCAGGTCGTCGAAGGGCACGATGGCGTTGGCGTCTATCAGCGTGTACATGTCGACGGCGAACAGCACGGCCGTGTCGGGCGGCGTGCCGCTTTTGTGCGCCGTCAATGCCTTGACGATGGAATCCTTGTAGGTGCCGGTGTAGATGGGCTTGACGCGGACGTCGGGGTTGTCTTTTTCAAAATCGGCGGCCAGGGCCGAAATGCTTTTGGCGACGGGGCCGCCCACCGCGATGGGGAAATAGAAGGAGATTTCGGTCGGTTCCTGGCCATGGCTGGCGCCGGCAACAGCCAGGGCCGCCGCCAGCAACGCGGCTTTCAACATGTTCGGCATAGCGCTTCCCGGCCCTCTTTCTTGTTATCGCCTCCCACAGGCGTTCCGGCATCTGCGATCCCCCGCTGTCGTCATGCAGCGCGCACTGCCGGTAGATGGCATGGTAAGTCGCGGCGGCACGCCTGTCTGTCACCACTTTTAGCGACAAGCCGGCTGCCCCGCCGCCCGCAAAATGAGGGGCGCGCAGGCCCGCCCGGGCCGTGCCATTCGCCATTCTTTTTGTAGCCGCCTGCGCTTGCCGGCACAAGGCTGGAGACCGATTTGCCCCTTATCCGATGGCGAAGCTGCTGTGCAGCGCTGCTGCTGGCTGCGCTGCCGATACTGGCATGCGCGCAGCCGGCGCATGCCGGCCAGGCTTTGCACCTCACCGCCGCGGAACTCTTCGCGGTGGACGGCCATGGCTTTTCACCGCCCCCTTATCAGTTGAATGCCGATGCCCTGCCCGGCCCCTGGACGCCGGTGGCGCTGCCGCATGCCCTGGCGCCCCAACTCGTGCCTTCCAGCGGCGACGCCCTGGGCCCGCAAACTGTGGTGACCTGGTACCGCGTGCAACTGCCGGCGCTCGCGCCTTCGCGCGAGCCGCGCTACCTCTATGTGCCGCGCTGGAAGACCGACGGGCAGATCGCGGTCTACGGCGACGGGCGGCTGCTTTACCAGTCGCATGCCAATCGATTGTGGAACGGCTCCAACCACCCGCTGTGGATCGCGCTGGATGAAACCGCCGGCGCGGCGCCGCCGCACACGCTGGTGCTGCGCATAGAGCGCCTGCGCGCCACCGGCGGCGCGGTGTCCAGCCTGTGGCTGGGCGACGAGGCGGCCATAGGCTGGCGCTACCGCGTGCGCGACGCGCTGCAGATACAGCTGCCGCTGATGACCAGCGCGGCCTTCCTGGCGGTGGGCATGTTCGCGCTGGCCGTGTGGTTGCGCCAGGGCCGGGGCTCCCCGGGCGATTCGCTGTACCTGCTGTTCTTCAGCATCTCGGTGTTCTCCTGGCTCCGCAGCCTGCACTACTACGCGGGCCAGCACCGGCTGCCGGTTTCCGACGAGTGGTTTGGCTGGCTGACGGTGAATTCGCTGTTCTGGCTGGTCGCCGGCGCCCACTTCTTCCTGGTGCGCCTGCACCGCAGGCGGCAGCCCTGGCTGGACCGCGGCGTGCTGGGCCTGAGCCTGGCGGTCGGCGCCTTCACGCTGCCGCTGTTCGCGAACACCTGGCCCGGCGCCACCGTGCTGGCGCCGCTGGTCTATCTTTTCCTGCTGGCCGTGGGCACGGCCGCTTTCGGCTTCGGCCTGCGCAACGCCTGGCGCGCGCGGTCGCGCGACGGCCTGCTGCTGGCCGGCTGGAGCCTGCTGGGCATGGCGGCGGGGGTGTACGACTGGCTGCTGCAGAACAACCACGTCAGCGTGGAAGGCAGCTTCCTGGGCGCTTATGCGGGTGTGGGCGCCTTCTTCATCTTCATGGCCATCATGTTCCGCCGCTACACGCGCGCGATTGAAGAGGTGCGCAGCGTCAACGCCGGGCTGGAAGGCCGGCTGCAGGCGCGCGAGGCTGAACTGGTGCAAAGCCATGCGCGCCTGCGCGAGGTCGAACAGCGCCAGCTGCTGAGCCAGGAGCGCCAGCGCCTGATGCAGGACATGCACGACGGCCTGGGCTCCTCGCTGGTCAGCGCGCTGCGCGTGGTGGAGGACGGGCGGCTGCAGGAGCTGCAGGTGGCCGAGGTGCTCAAGGGCTGCATCGACGACCTCAAGCTGGCCATCGATTCGATGGAACCGGTGGAGGCCGACCTGCTGCTGTTGCTGGCCACGCTGCGTTTTCGCCTGGGCAGCCGGCTGGAGAGCACCGGCATCATCCTGCGCTGGGAGATCAGCGACGTGCCGGCGCTGGACTGGCTGGACCCGCGCAACGCGCTGCACATCCTGCGCATCCTGCAGGAGGCTTTCGCCAACATCCTCAAACACGCGCAGGCCAGCGAAATCCGCGTGACCACCGGTGCGGACGAAGGCTGGGTCAGCGTCGGCATCGCCGACAACGGCAAAGGCTTCGCGGTGGCGCCCGCGCTGCAAAACGGCGGCAAGGGCCTGTCCAACCAGCAGCGCCGCGCCCAGGCCATAGGCGGCGAGGTGCGCTGGGACTCGTCAGCCGCCGGCACGCGGCTGACCTTGCGCCTGCCGCTGCAGCGGCCCGCGGCGGCTTGAACGCGTCGAAACCGGGGACCTGCCCCTGGAGAAGGCCACCGCCTTCTCGCCCCGTGTCCCCAGATATGGGGACACGGCCGGCCCGCCCCTTGACGCACAATGGCGTATTCCCCGGCGCCCCTCCCCATCCCGTGCGCGGGATGCCCCCCTGCATGCACAGCGCATGCGCCAACGCAGGAACCGACATGCAGTCCAGTCCAACCCCGTCCCTGATCCACGTGGCGCTTGTGGAGGACGACGTTCACTTCCAGAACGCCATCGTGACCGCCATCTCCGCCTCGCCCGACATCCGCCTGATGAGCCTGGCCAGCACGCGCGCGCAAGGCCTGCAGTCGCTGGAAAAGGCGCCGGCCGACGTGCTGCTGGTCGACCTGGGCCTGCCCGACGGTTCGGGCATCGACGTGATACGCGCGGCGCACACGCTGTGGCCGACCTGCGCGGTGATGGTGTGCACGGCCTTCGGCGACGAGGCGCACGTGCTGCAGTCCATCGAGGCCGGCGCCTCGGGCTATTTGCTCAAGGACAGCGAACCCGAGAACATGCTGCACGAGATCCGCAGCCTGCACGGCGGCGGCAGCCCCATCAGCCCGCTGATCGCGCGGCAGATCCTGATGCGGTTTCGCGCCGCGCCTTCCCCGGCGCCGGCCGCTGTGCCCGCCGCGGCGCCCGCGCAGCCCGGCGGCGAACAGGCCATGCTGTCCAGCCGCGAAAAAGAAGTGCTGGAGCTGATCACCAAAGGTTTTACCGCCGACGAAATCGCCCGGCTGATGCAGGTCTCGCAGCACACGGTGCAAACCTATGTGCGGCGCATTTACAGCAAGCTCAATGTGAACTCCCGGGCTGAAGCGATTTATGAAGCCCGGCACCAGGGCATCCTGGCGTCCTGAGATGCGCAAGGCCGTGTCACGCTGGCTGTGGCTGTGCGCCTGGCTGCTGGCCTGCGGCCCCGCCGCCTGGGCCGCGGGCGCCGTCGTGCACTACACCGGCGCCGAGATGCTGCGCGAGGAAGGCGCCGCGTTCAAGCCGCTGGCCGCCGTGGTCGACGATACCGCCCTGCGCGGAGGCTGGACACCCGTCACCTTGCCGCGGGTCATTGAACCGCCGGTGGCGACCGTCGCCGGCAAGCGAACCGTCGTCACCACCTGGCTGCGCATACGGCTCGATGAATTGCAGGGCACCAAGGGCCCGACCCATTTCTACCTGCTGCGCTGGCTGGCGGCCGGGCAGATCGCCGTCTACGCGGACGGGCAACTGCGCTACCGCTCCACCGGCAGCCCGGTGTGGAATTTGTTCAACCACCCCGCGCTGCTGCTACCGCTGAACCTCAGCGCCGACGGCCCGCCGCCGCGCACCCTGCTGATACGCCTGGACAGCCTGCCCTCACCCGAGGCCGCGATCTCGTCCTTCTACGCCGGCGATTCCGACAGCCTGGTCGAGATGGCCGCCAAACGCGACTGGCTGGCCTACCAGCTGCCCTTTATGTGCAGCGCGGCCTTCCTCGCGGTGGGTCTTTTTTCGCTGGCCGTGTGGGTGGTGCGCCGCCACCCCGCCAACCTCTACCTGTTCGCCATCGCGGTGCTCAGCGCCACGCGCCGCTGGCATTTCCAGCTGGGTCCCGAAAAACTCATCGTCAGCGACGCCTGGTTCATCTGGCTCACCCTCAACGCCCTGATGTGGCAGTCGCTGGCGACGCATTTTTTCATGCAGTTGCTGCACGGCCGGGCCATGCCCCGCCTCAGCCGCGTGATGCTGGGGACGGGCGCGCTCTTTTCCATCGTCACGCTGCCCTTTGCCGCCGTCGTCCCCAGCCTGCTGGCGCTGCGGCCCTATGCCCACCTGTTGCTGATAGCCATGGGCACGGTGGTACTGGTGCTGGGGCTGTGGCATTCATGGCGCAGCCGCTCGCTGGACGCGAAGATGCTGTCGACCGCCTTTTTACTCAACTACGTGTTCGGCGTCTACGACTGGGCGAGGCTCAAGTACGTGCTGGACCTTGAAAGTTACTACCTCACGCCCTATGCCGCCATGGTGCTGTTCGCGGTGTTTGTCGTGATCATGTTCCGGCAATACGTCGGCGCCCTGGCCGGCGTCGAGCGGCTCAACAGCGGGCTGGAAGCCAGCCTGAAGAACCGCGACACCGAACTGGCCGCGAGCTACCAGCGGCTGCGCGAAATCGAGCAGCGCGAAACCCTGAGCCAGGAACGCCAGCGCCTCACGCAAGACATGCACGACGGCCTGGGCTCCTCGCTGGTGACCGCCCTGCGCGTGGTCGAAGGCGGCAAGCTCAGCGAGGCCGACGTCGCCGAAGTCCTCAAAGGCTGCATCGACGACCTCAAGCTGACCATCGATTCGCTGGAGCCGGTGGAGGCCGATTTGCTGCTGCTGCTCGCCACCCTCCGCTTTCGCCTGGGCCCGCGCCTGGCCGGTGCGGGCATATCGCTGCGCTGGGAGATTTCCGACGTGCCGCCGCTGGACTGGCTGGACCCGCGCAACGCGCTGCACATCCTGCGCATCCTGCAGGAGGCCTTCACCAACACCCTCAAGCACACCCGCGCCACGCAGATCCGCGTGATGACAGGCGCCGAAGACGGCTACGTCAGCGTGGTCATCGCCGACAACGGCGGCGGCTTTGACGTCGACCAGGCCATGGCCAAAGGCGGCAAGGGCCTGGCCAACCAGCAGCGCCGCGCCCAGGCTATTGGCGCGGAGATCTTGCTGCACGCTTCCGATGCCGGTACGACGCTGACGCTGAAGTTGCCGGAGAAGCGGCCGCAGGCTTGAGCGGGATAGCCTCGCCTACGGAGATCATCCAATGAGAGCACCCCATTTCGCGCCGGCCCCGGCTTTACGCCGTCGCCAGGTCCCCCTGCAATGCACAGCAGCGCTGTTGGCCACCGTTTTTTGGACAAGCGTTGCCTGCGCAGCGGCGGAGGGCGGAAGCACCGCCGCACCGGTTGAATCGAAACAATCAATCGCTGCGCAACGGCTTTTCAAGGCCATTCAAGGGGCGGACTGGAATCGCGCGGAGCAGGGAGGCCTTCGCAAGCTGATTGAAGGCGATGTTCGTAACTCGGGCCTGGAATTTACACAATTTGAATCGGGGAATCCGATTCCCGCCGATCCCGGCGTCAGGCTTGTTGCGACGTTAAAGACGTGCATACGCCTCGATGTATGGGCCGGCACTTTGGGAAATCCGGACAGCGTGACCGTTCTGCTGACTCACGCGTTAGAGACGGTAACGGACAAAGAGCGGATTCAGGCATTCGTTACGGGCGCTGAAAGAAGATTCGGCCCTGTCGTAGCCGCTACGTATCCCATTCCAGGCCAGAGCAACTACGCGTTGACAATGCACGGCACCAATGAGTGCTTTGATTCGATCCGCATCTCAAAACAAACTTCCTGATCAGCCGGAAAAAATGACGGTGCCTGATTTGACTCAACTGGAGGCCGCTGCACGAGCCGCTTCATAATGAACTCATGAAGCCTTTACAAAGCCATCGCCATTTCAGGATCGACCATCCACCCCTGCGCATGCCGGCCTGCCTGTTGGTGGCCGCACTGCTCTGCGGCGCTGCAACGGCGCAACCGGCCAAGCCCGCAGCACCCAAATCTCCCGCAACAGCCACGCCCCACCCCCTCATCGGCACCTGGAGCTGGACCCTGCCCGGTAAACAATGCAGCGAAACCTGGCGATACCGCGCCGACGGCAGGCGGCTGGGCACCAGCGGTGAAGAAGTGACCCAGGGCGATTACCAGGTGCCGGCCCAGCCCACCAGTGCAGGCTTTTATGCGTTGACCGAAACCGTGACCAACAGCAACGGCAAGCGCGACTGCTCGGGCGACCTGCATGCGGACGGCGATGAAAGCGTGCTGCGTTTTATCCAGTTCAGCCCCAAGCGCGACCAGTTCATCGTCTGCAAGACGGCTTCGCTGGAGGCCTGCTTCGGGCCCTTGAAGCGGGTGGAATAAACGGCGGGACCTCTCTGATTCTCACGACCGTTCGCCCTGAGATACAAACACATCAACAAGACGGGTACATACGCCCCGTTTTCAATCTGCGTAAATCTGCGTCATCTGTGGATGATTTTTTTATCCGCAGATGACGCAGATTTCCGCAGATAAAGACAATCCTGATACAGACACTTCACGGCAAGACGCGCAACAACCTGGCGCTTTGATGGGAAGTAGAAACGGAATTAAAACCCCCAGTTGACGCTTGCCACCAGGTCGCGGGTTGTCTTCATTTCATAGTTGAGGGATGTGTCGCGCGAATAGCGGAAGTTGAGCTTCACGCCGGGCGACAGCAAGGTCGACACACCGAGAAAGACGCGCCGGTTTCTGGGCTCGTTGCCCTGGCGCCTGCCGGCAATGGTTTGCTCGCCGCCGGTGTTGAACTGGTAGCCGACCTGGGTTTCCCACCCCGGCGTGAACTTCCAGCGCAGGTAGGTGGTGAGCGCCGGCGCCGGGGCCTGCGTCATGCGGTAGCCCACATAATTTCCGTTGCTTCCGTAAAAGGTCACTTCCGGAATCAGCTCGGCCGCAACCGTGGGCGACAGGTAGCGGACCCAGGCCAGTTGCAGGTTTGCCTTCCAGCGCCTGTCACCGGCATTCATCGACTGGCTGTGGTCGTAATGGCCGGTGGGCGTCAGCAAGGTGCCGGACACGGCCAGCCACTGGCCGGTCTCCCTGTCATTGACGGGCCACACGGTGTAGCCGATGCGCACGTCACCGGCACCGCTCATTTCATTGCCGAAGCCGGCGGGCAGCACGCCCTCCGTCCGGTGCGCCCGCAGGTAGGGCAGGTGCAGCGACCAGCTTGAGGTCATGTCGAACAACCGCCCATACACACTGAAGGCCGCCACGACGGCCTGGCCTTCCACCTTCGCGCCGCCTATGCGGGTGCCGTTGACGTAATAGCCCTCGAGCGAGCGCTGGTAGTAATAGAGGCTGGCGACACGGGTGCCCGGCGACGCGGCCTCAAAACTTCCGGGGAAGACCTCGCTCGCGGCTTGCGCTGCGGCCGGCAGGCACAGCGCGGCGGCGGCCCAGGCGAGTGTCCAGCTAGCGGCCATCCCTTGTTTCGGCCTCTGCAGGCGACGGGATGGGCGATTCACACAGGGCTGGGCGTTCATGGGTGTCCTTGATGCGGAGGCGGCGTGACGCCACACAGCCGGCGCCGGGTCATCAAGACCCCGACTGCCAAGCGCATCGGTCATCCAAACAAAATGCTTCTGATTGTTACGGATTGTCCGTACAAATAACAACTTTTTTATGGCATTTGCGCAGCATGTGGGCCCCACGCCACCAAAGTGCCTAGCGTGGCCCTATGAGCGACTGCAGAACGCCGGGCGAAAAATGCTCGCCAATGTAGTCGGCCAGCCCGTCAAACACCGAATCCAGGGTGGGCGCGGCGGCGCCGAACAGGGCCTTGAGCACGCGCGGGTCTTCAAACATGCCGTGCAGGTACAGGCCCAGCACATTGCCCGCGTGGTTCTGCCAGGCCAGGCCTTCGGGCATGACGGCATGAACCAGGTCGCCGGCGGCGGCCATGGCCGAATGCGGGGCCGTCTGCCCGTGGTGGATCTCGTAGCCCTGCACCTCGACGCCCGACATCGCGGCCCACAGGCCGCGCAACGGCGTGAACGCGGCCTGCCGGTGCCGCACGGTCTTGGCTTCGTCGAACACGGTGACCACCGGCAACAGGCCCAGGCCGGGCGCGTTGCCGTCGATGCCGTGCGGGTCTATCAGCGCCTCGCCCAGCATCTGCAGGCCGCCGCAAATACCCAGCACCGCGCCGCCCCGGCCCGCATGCGCGGCGATGGCCTGGTCCAGCCCCTGCTTGCGCAGCCAGGCCAGGTCGCCGCTGGTATGTTTGGAGCCGGGCAGGATGACCCAGTCCGCGCCCATCAACTCCGCCGGGCTGCGCACCCATTTGAGGCGCACGCCGGGCACATTCTTGAGCGGCTGGAATTCGTCGAGGTTGCTGATGCGCGGGTAGGCGATAACGGCAACCGTGGTGCTGACCGCGCCGGAGGCCACGCTGTGGTCGTCAAACACGCCGTCTTCCTCGGGCAGGCCGTGCTGCCACCACATGGGCAGCGTGGCCACCGTGGGGATGCCGGTCATGTCCTGCAGCATTTGCGGGCCGGGCGCCAGCAGTTTGGCATCGCCGCGGAATTTGTTGAGCACAAACCCTTTGATGAGTTGCCGCTCGGCTTCGTCGAGCATGGCCCAGGTGCCGTAGAGATGCGCGAAGGCGCCGCCGCGGTCGATGTCGGTCACCAGCAGGCAGGCCGCATTGGCGTGCTGGGCGGCGCGCATGTTGACGATGTCGCTGGCCTTGAGGTTGATCTCGGCCGGCGAACCCGCGCCTTCCATCACCACCACGTCGTTCTCCGCGATCAGTTCATCAAGCGCCCGCGACACCACAGGCCAGACCGAGGCGCTGCGGCCGCGCCATTCCATGCGCGAGAGTTCGGCGTTCACCTGCCCCATCAGCACGACCTGGCTTTGGGTGTCTTTTTCGGGCTTGAGCAGCAGCGGGTTCATGCGCACGTCGGGCACGGCTCCCGCTGCCAGGGCCTGGAAGTATTGGGCGCTGCCGATTTCGCCTTCAGAAACGACCCGGGCGTTGTTGCTCATGTTCTGCGCTTTAAACGGCGCGACTTTGAGGCCTTGCCGCGCGTAGTAGCGGCACAGCGCGGTCGTCAACCAGCTTTTGCCGGCGCCGCTGGTGGTGCCGAGCACCATGACGCAATGAGCGGTCATGCCGGCTTATTTGCCGCGTTTTTTGCTTGCCGGAAGTTCGTCACCCGCCAGGGGTGGCGCGTCCGGCACCAGCTTCAGGAACTTCTCAAAGTCTTCACGCTTGCCCAAAGCGGCTTCCTGGCGCAGGTAGTCCAGAGTTTGAAACGAAGCCATTTTTTCAGCGGCTGCGCTGGCAATAAATTGGTTCACAGAAATACCGTCTTTCCGGGCCAGAAGCTTGATGCTCTCGTGGACCGAGTTGGGCAATCGAATGGTGAGTGCGGTCATGATCACTTCTCCTTCAAAATCTGTAAAAACTCGCCCGGCGTGACAGCTTTGACGCCCAGCTCTTCGGTGCGGCGAAAGTCCTTGATGTTGTGCGTGACGATGTAAGTGCAACCGGCCGCCACGGCACATTCCAGCAGCATGTCGTCGTCCGGGTCGCGTAAGAACGGTCTCCACAAAAAATGGATGTCCTGCAGATGGGCCAAGCCGGCGAGGTACCTGACGAAACCGAGCGCCATGCTGGCATCAGCCCCCGGCGGCAAATGCTCAGGCCGGCTCAAAACTGCCTGCCATTCGGTGTACACCGCTACCGACAGGCAAATCTGAAAGTGCGGGTGCGGCAACGACGAGAGCAACGCAAAGCTGGCGCCTTGGCGCGAGCGGGCTGCCGCCACCAACACACAAGTATCAAAAACAACTTTAATGGTTACACCCATATAACCACTATTATACGAAATCCAAGCTCTTCCGCCAAGCGCCACCCAGGGCATCCTGCACCGCAGGCGGTTGCACGCTGATGCGCACGTGGCCGGGCAAGCCGAAGGAAGTGGTGTCGCGTAGCTTGATGCCCTGGGCGCGCAGCGCGGCCAGGGCCTGTTGCAGGCTCATGCCTTGCGGCAAGACTGGTTGCGCGCAAAAGAAATTTGCTTCGCTGGGCAGGCAGCGCCAACCCAGGGATTCACACATGGCAATTTGCCGGACTTTCCATTCGCGCAAAGTTTCAAGACTACCCGCCAGCCATTGCTGCGCCTCGCCGCCGGCCCACGCCGTCAGCATGGCTTCGCCGTGCGCACCCACGGGCCAGGAGGGGCAGCGTTGCTCCAATGCCGCGGCAGTGCCGGCTTGTTCCATTGGCGCAATGGCATAAGCCGCGCGCACGCCGGTCAGGCCCAGTGCCTTGTTGGGAGTCCAGAGTTGCCAAATGTGTTTGAGTTGCTGCGGCGTGAGTGTGGGCGCGGCGCTGAGCCTCAGCGGTTCATAGGCGCGGTCCAACACGACAAGGGTTTGCGCTTTCCGACCGTCGACTAGCGCCGCCAATCCGGCCTGTGCCGCGCCGAGTGGGCTGGAAGGCTCGCAAGCCCAGAGCAGTTGCGCATCACCGGCTTGGCTTGCCGCCGTCAATCCATGCGCCGCAGCAGCCTGCGCGTAATCGCCATAGCTGTGCGGCGGCAGCCAGACGGCGCGCGCGCCCTGCCCGGCCGCCAGGCCCGTGATGCGGAAAATGAATTCGCTGGCGCTGGCGGCCAGCAGCACGCGCGCCTCGTCCACCTCGTGAAAGGCCGCGAGCCGTGCGCGCAAGGCCGTGTAGCCCGCATCGGGATAACGCATGGCGTCGGCCCGCTGCACGGCGGCCAGCGCCGCGGGGCAAGGCCCGCAGGCGTTGCTGTTGGTGGAAAAATCGTGCAGCGGCACGCCCTGCCCGTCGGGACCACCGTGGGTGCGTGAGGCGGCATGCGTGAAACTCACGCCAGCACCGCGATCGACAACATCGCCGCCCCGGCAAGCGATACCAGCGCGACCACCACTTTGGCGCCCAAGGCCTGGGCCAGTGCGGTGTCCACCGCCTCGGGCGGCCGCCCTTCAGGGTTCAGCGTGTACACACCCGGCTTGCCCAATGAAATACCGAGTGCCAGCGCCATGGCCGCCATGGGCCAACCGCTGTTGGGGGACGGCGTCTTGCGGGCTTCGCGCGACAAGGCGGCGGGCGGCAAGCCCCGGGCCGCCAGCGCCAGCAGCAGCGCGGTGAGGCGCGCCGGCAGCCATGACAGCACGTCGTCCGCGCGCGCGGCCCACTTGCCGGCCCATTCCCAGTGCTGGCCGCGATAGGTACCGCGGTAACCCCACATGGCGTCGGCCGTGTTGGCAAAACGGTAGATAGCGGCGCCGGGCAGGCCCAGCAGCACAAACCAGAAAATGGGCGCGACGACGGAGTCGTTGAGGTTTTCGGCGAGCGACTCGATGGCGCTTTCGCGCACCTGGCCGGCGCTGAGCTGCGTCGTGTCGCGGCTGACCAGCCAGGACAGGCGCTCGCGCCCGGCGTCCCGCGACTGGCCCAGCGCAAGCTCGACCGCGCCGACCTCATCCCGCAGCATGCGCCACGAAAAAAAACACTTGAGCAGCCATGCCATCAGCACCGCCAGCAGCGCGGTGTCTATGGCCGCCCCCCAACCGGGATTGGCGACGTAACCGGCCAGTTGCCAGAACACCAGCGCCTGCACGCCCCAGGCCGCCGCGCCCACCAGCAGCGCACCCACCCACCAGGCGAGCGTGCCGAGCAAAAACGCCATGGCGGGTGTGCAGCGCACGGTCACGCTACCGCAAGCCTTGAGGTAGTGGCCCATCCAGACCACGGGGTGTATGGGTGAAGGCGGTTCGCCCATGAAGCGGTCTATCCACAGCGCCAACACCAAGGCCAGCGCCAGGCAGCCTGCGGCATACGGCAGGCCGGGTGAAAGGTAGAGGCTGGTCCAGATCACAGGAAGCTACAGGGCAGGCTCAAGCGCAACGGGCTCGATCTGGCTTGGCATGTCGAGCAGGCTGCGGATCAGCATGATGCTCATGTCGGAAAAATCACGGTCCACGCATTCGCCCAGTTCACCGCGCCACCCGGCTTCGTCGCCGGTCAGGTTTTCCCAGACCTCCACGGGGTGGGCCGCGGCCACGCCCTGCGCCAGCAGGTAAGCCGCAATGTGGCGGGGCATGAAAGAGCGCGCGGCATCCCAGGGGCAGGGAATGACGATGGCGTTGCGCCGGTCGTTCAGCACGTTCACCAGGTGGCGCTTGAAGGGCTCGAGGTCGCCGCGGCGGTGAAAAGTGATGAAGGTGGTTTCGTCAAAACACACCCTGGCGCGCGAGGCCAGGATTTGCGCTGAAGAAATCCCGGGCACGGCCTCCACCCGGTGGCCGCAGGCCCGCTCGACACGCTCCAGGTACTGGAAGCCGCTGAAATGGATGTCGCCCATGAACACCACGACGCAGCGCCTGCCGGCGTGGTGGGCAGCGGCCACCTGCGCGAGTTTGTCGGTCTGGTCGCGGTAGTTCATGCGCACCACGTCGGCGCCGGCCGGAATGAGGGGCTGCACCACCTTCACCACGGCATCGAAGCCGGCCACCACCTCGGCCTGTTGAATCAATTCCGCGCTGCGTTGCGGCAAATAACCAAGGTCGCCCGGCCCGGCGCCAATGCAAACAATCATGAACTCTCTCCAGAAGAAGCTTGTTGGCCCCACAGGTCGTCAAACACCATCTCAGCCAGCGGTGCGCGGCGCGCCCATTTTTCGGCCTGCAGCATGGGCTGCTCGTAAAAGGCCTGAACCGGCCCCAGGCACAGCACGGCCACCGGCTTGCCGCCTTCGGGCATCTGCAGCAGCCCAGCGAGTTGTTGCGGATCAAAAATCGAGACCCAGCCCATGCCCAGCCCTTCGGCGCGGGCCGCGAGCCAGAGGTTCTGGATGGCGCAAGCGGCCGAGGCCAGGTCCATCTCGGGCAGGGTGCGGCGGCCGAACACATGCTGCTCGCGCCCCGGCGGCAGGGCCACGACCAGCACCTCGGCGGCGTCGAGCACGCCCTGCACCTTGAGCTTCATGAACGCGTCTTCGCGCTCGCCCAGGGCTTGCGCCGTCAGCACGCGCTCCTGCTCAATCAGCGCATGGATGCCTTCGCGCAGCGGCCGGCTGCGCACGCGGACAAAGCGCCAGGGCTGCATGAAGCCGACGCTGGGCGCATGGTGCGCGGCCGACAGCAGGCGCTGCAGCAAGTCATCGGCCACCTCACCGCCGCTGAAGTGGCGCATGTCGCGCCGCTCGTGGATGGCGCGGTACACCGCCTGCTGCTCAGCGGCGCTGAAGGCGTGGCCGGCGGCTAAATCCGCCACAGCGCTCACTGCGGCGCTTGCACGGCGCCGACGGCCGGCGTGGCGCTGCGCTGCAGCACCGCCAGCAAGGCCGGGCGCACCCAGCGCTGGAAGGCCAAACCGCCCACCAGGCCCAGGCTCACCCAGAACGACAGGGACACCCAGGTCGTGGCCCAGATGAACTGCGTGCCCAGCTGGCGCAGGGCCGTTTGGGCCTCGCCGCTGAAACCGGCCAACGGGTCGGCCGTGATGTGCGGTGCGCCCACGACATAGGGCAGCGCCAGCCAGGCCGCAGCGGCCGCCCAGCGCAAGGGGCTGCGCAGCATGGCCAGCGAGACACAAGCCAGTGCCGCACTTCCGGCCGCCAGTACCCACCAGCCCTGGCGCGAGCCCAGGCGGGCAGCGTCCATGCCGGGGATTTCCGCATGCAGGCCCAGCGAAGGCCAGAAGTGAAAGCTCAACCAGCCGGCCGCAGCCACCCAGGCGGCCAGCGACAGCGAGCGCATATTGCTGCCGCGCGCAAGGCTGAAGCCCATCACCACAAAAACCAGCAGCGCCATGCTGAACGCATGCAGCACATTGGCCACCCAGGTCCAGAACACGCGCTCCAGGCCATCGGCCGGAGCCCATTCGCTGGCCGCCTCCGCATGGGAATGCGCGGCCGCATCGGCATGGACATGGGGAGCGGCGGCGGCCATCGCGGGCGCTGCGGCCGGCGCCGGCTCGGGTGTTTCCACCTTCTGGCCCTCAAACACCTCGGCAGCCAGGATGATGGGCACGGCCTGCAGCTGCTGCACACCCGACTGCAGGCTACCCACCAGCACGGCGACCGCCAAAGCGGCCCAGATCAATCGTTGAAAAATCATGGCAATCTCCTTGTGAACTGCGCGGCGATCAGTGGCAGGGCTTGACGGTTACGTGGCGCACGTCGTGCGCGGCGTTGTGCGCCAGCGGGCTTTCGGCAAAGGCCACGCCGTACAGGACGACAAAGCCCAGCGCGGCGGCGCCCAGCAGCGGGCGCAGCACGGCCAGGCCGGGGTTGACCGGGGTGAGGGTGTCAGAGGGGCTGTGGGTCAGCGTGGTCGGTTCTGTCATGGTGATCTCCTTGAAGTAAGTGGTCAATGAAAAAGTGGCTGAAAAAGGTGGCTGGAAAGCGTGAATGAAAAAGGACGTCAAAAGCAAACGTAATGGATTCGGCCCGTCATGTCGAGCCCGGGCCGACGGGGGGCAAGCGCGCAAGGATGCCGCCGCGCAGGCGCTCGGGCCGCGTGTTGCGGGCCAGGTTGCCGTCGGCGCTGTGCTTGTGCAACTGCGCGCAGGCCAGCACCTGGGCCGCGGTCTCGGCGTCGGGAACCAGGTCGCCGAAGTAGTAGCTGAATTTGCCCTGCGCCTGCAGCGTCACGGTGCAGGCGCGGGAGCAGCCGCTCATGCAGGCCAGGCCGCGCAGCTGCAGGCCTTTGTGCTGCCCGGTGTCGAGCTCGCACACCAGCAGCGCCTCCTGTACGGCTTCGAACAGGGCCAGGCCGTGGGCGGGCAGATCGCGCGAGGCGCCGGGCGGGCGGCAGGTGGTGCAGACAATGATTTCGGTATCGGGCATCGGTAGGAAAATTCGTTTTGAAATGGATAAATCAGGCGGGCGCCAGGCGGTGTTCCGCGCCCCAGCGTGCGGCCCAGGCGGCGCAGCGGCCCAGGCTTTTGTGCGGGTCGTCAAAGTCCACGATGACGAGGTGCTGCGGCGTCAGCGGCGCCTGCGGCTGCTCCAGCGTGCGGCCGTCCGTCAGCAGCCACAGCCAGCACTCGGTGGGCCCGCTCTTGCGCAGGGTGCGTTGCAGCAGCCGTTCGGCCTGGACAAGCGCCTCGGCCAGAGGCGTGCCGCCGCCGCCGCCCACGGGGCGCAATCGCTGGCTGCCGGCGGCGCGCGCGCGGCCCGGCGGCAGCAACAACTCGACGCCCTGCCCGCCGAAGCGCAGCAGCGCCACATCGTCGCCCTGGCGCGCGGCCTGCTCGATCATGAAAGCGGCATGGCCCTTGGCCAGCGCCAGGCGGCCGCCCCGGCGCATGGAACCCGAGGTGTCGAGCACGATGCAATGCAGCCGGCTGCCGCGCAGCGCCACGGGCTGGCGGCGCAAATGCTCGCGCCGCAGCGGCGCGGGGCCCTTGGCCACCACGGTGGGCAGCCAGGCAATGGCGGCGCCGCGCTGCTGCGCGCCCTGCGCTGCAGAGCTGGTGGAAGCGGTTTGGGGTGGAGGCCACCGCCGGCCGCCAGGCCCGTTGCGCGGGCGGCGGCTGGGGTGGCCTAGGCTTTTTTTGGCGGCCACCCCGCGATGCGCTGGACCTTGGCCATGCCTTCGGGCTGGGCCGGCAGCGCGCCCCAGTCACCTTGCGGCGTGGATGCTGCGGACGGTTCATCTTGAGGGCGCTCCGGGCTGCGTTGGGGCTGCTGCCGTTCCGGGCGTTCTTCGGTATTGGCCGGTGCCTGCGCGGCACTGCCCTCGGCCCGGCGATGCGCCAGCGCCAGTTCGGCCACCGCGTCCACGTCGGCCACGGTCACTTCGCCGCGCCCTTCGAGTGCCGCCAGCGCACGCGCGGCGCGCAGCATCACCAGGTCGGCGCGCATGCCGTCCACACCGGCCGCCATTGCGCAGGCCGCCGCGTGGTGCAAAACGTCGTCGGACCAGGCCAGGCCCGGCAGCGCGGCGCGGGCCGCCAGCAGCGCGGCGCTGAGCGCGCGCTGTTCTTCTGCATGTTGTTCGCCAAGGGCCGCCGGGTTTTCATCAAAGCCCAGGCGGGCGCGCAGGATGGCGGTGCGCTGCGCGGCATCCACCGGGTTGGCCAAGGCTACAGAGAGGCCGAAGCGGTCCAGCAGCTGCGGGCGCAGCTCGCCCTCCTCCGGGTTCATGGTGCCCACCAGCACAAAACGCGCGGCGTGCTGCTGCGAGATGCCGTCGCGCTCCACCGTGTTGACGCCGCTGGCAGCGGCGTCGAGCAAGGCGTCCACCAGCGCGTCGGGCAGCAGGTTGACCTCGTCCACATACAGCACGCCCTCGTGGGCACGCGCCAGCAGGCCGGGCGCCAGGCGCACCCGGCCGTCGCGCAGCACGTCTTCCACGTCCAGCGTGCCCACGAGTTGCTCCAGGCTGGCGGCCAGCGGCAAGGTGACAAAGGGCGCGCCCGGCAGCAACGCGGCCAGCGCGCGGGCCGCGGTGGACTTGGCCGTGCCGCGCGGGCCGCTGATCAGCACGCCGCCTATGCCGGGGTCTATGGCCGCCAGCTGCAGCGCGCGCTTGAGCTGCGGCTGGCCGACCAGCGCGGTGAAGGGAAAGGCCGCGCGCGCGGCTGGTTCGACGGAATTGTGCAGTTCAGGGGTGTTCATGCCAGGGGTCCTTCTCCGTGTTCTTCCAGCCGGCGCTCCAGCGCCAGCAAATGCTCTTCAATGCGCGCGCGGTGATCGCCGGGCGCCTCCCACAGACCGCGCCGCACGGCTTCGAGCAGGCGTTCGCCAATGCTGCGCAGGGCGCCGGGATTGTGCCGCTGCAAAAAAGCGCGATTGGTGTCGTCGTGCAGATAGGCCTCGGCCACCAGCGCGTACTGGTGGTCGCCCACCACGCCGGTGGTGGCGTCAAAGGCGAACAGGTAGTCCACCGTGGCGGCCATCTCGAACGCGCCCTTGTAGCCGTGGCGGCGCACGCCTTCCAGCCACTTGGGGTTGACGGCGCGCGAACGCACCACGCGCGCCACTTCCTCGCCCAGCGTGCGTATGCGCGGCGCGCCGGGCACGCTGAAGTCGCCGTGGTAGAGCGCGGCGGGCGCGCCGGCCAGCTGTTCGACCGCCACCGCCATGCCGCCCTGGAACTGGTAGTAGTCGTCCGAATCGAGCACGTCGTGCTCGCGGTTGTCCTGGTTGTGCAGCACGGCGTCCAGGCCGGCCAGGCGCTGCTCGAAGCTGCCGCGCGCGGCCGCGCCGTGCTGGCCCTGGCCGTAGGCAAAGGCGCCGGCGCGAAGATAGGCCTGGGCCAGGTCGGCGCCGTCGTTCCAGCGGCCGCTGGCCATGACTTCCTGCAGCCCGGCGCCGTAGCCGCCGGGGCGCGGGCCGAACACGCGCCAGCTGGCCTCGCGCTCGGCGGCTTCGGCGCTGAGCCCCCGGGCCTGCGCCTCTTGCGCTTCGCGCCGCACGCGGGCGCGTATCGGGTTCACGTCATCGGGCTCATCCTCTTCGCTGATCGCGGCCACGGCGCGCACCGCGGTGTCGAACAGGTCGATCACATTGGGGAAGGCGTCGCGGAAGAAGCCCGACACGCGCAAGGTCACGTCCACGCGCGGCCGGTTCCTGATGGCCATGGGCAGCACTTCGATGTCCACCACGCGGCTGCTGCCGTCGGCCCACTTGGGCCGCACGCCCAGCAGCGCGAAGGCCTGGGCGATGTCCTCGCCGCCGGTGCGCATGGTGCTGGTGCCCCAGACCGACAGGCCCAGGCAGCGCAGCATTTCGCCGTGGTCCTGCAGGTGGCGCTCGACCACACGCTCGGCGGCGGCAGCGCCCATGGCGTAGGCCGTCTGCGTGGGCACGGCGCGCGTGTCCACTGAATAAAAGTTGCGCCCCGTGGGCAGCACGTCGGGCCGGCCGCGCGAGGGCGCGCCGCTGGGGCCTGCGGGTACAAAACGGCCGGCCAGGCCGCGCAGGCACTGGGCGATTTCCTGCGGGCCGCAAGCGTCCAGGCGCGGGCGCAGCACCTGGCGCATGCGTTGCAGCACCGGGCTGGTGTGGGGCCAGGCGGCCGCATCCCAGGGTTCGCCGGCGATGACATGGTCAGTCACCAACTGCCGGGCCAGCAATTCCAGCCGCTCGCGCGTGTGGCCGGCATGGCGCCAGGCTTCGCTGCTCAACTGCCGCAACACCGCAGGAAAGGGGCCGGACCATGGCAGCGCCCACTCGGGGCTGAGCGCGCTGAAGCCATCCACCCCGTCCAGTTTCAAATCCTGCGCCAGTGCCACCAGCAGGCTGCGCTGCCCCGCTGCCGAACCACCGGGGAAACGCGCCAACGCCACCAGCGTGTCGATCTGCTGGCGGCCTTGCGGCGAGCTGCCCAGGATGTGCAGGCCGTCGCGTATCTGCGATTCCTTGATCTCGCACAAATAGGCGTCCAGCCGCTGTAGCAAGGCCTGGCGCGCGGCCTCGTCCGCGGGTTTGGCAAAACCGAGCTCGGCATGCAGGCCTTCGCTGAGCACACGCGCCAGGATGTCCACGCGCAGGCGCTGCGCGCGGCGCGGGTCCAGCGACAGGGCCTCGTAGTACTCGTCCATCTGCCGCTCCAGCTTTTGCAGCGGGCCGTAGGTCTCGGCGCGGGTCAGGGCCGGCATCAGGTGGTCGATGATGACGGCCTGGGTGCGGCGCTTGGCCTGGCTGCCCTCGCCGGGGTCGTTGACGATGAAGGGGTAGAGGTGCGGCAAGGGGCCGAGGATGGCGTCGGGCCAGCAGGCCGCGCCCAGCGCCACGCTTTTGCCGGGAAGCCATTCAAGGTTGCCGTGCTTGCCGACGTGCACCACGGCGTCGACGGCAAACTGGCGGCGCAGCCAGAAGTAAAACGCCAGGTAGTTGTGCGTGGGCACCAGGTCGGCGTCGTGGTAGGTGGCAACCAAATCAAGGTCGCGACCGCGCGCGGGCTGTATGCCCACAAACAGATTCCCCAGGCGCAGGCCGGACACCATGAAGCGGCCGCCGCGCACCATGGGGTCCTGTTCAGGCGCGCCCCACAGGGCGTTGACGGCATCGCGGCCGGCGGCGTCCAGGCGATTGAAATCTTCCAGGTAATCGGCCATGGCCAGGCTCTGGCCGGCGGGGCGCATGTCGTTGCCGTCCAGGTTGTTGGTGACACCCGCGACCAGCGCGGCGATCAGCGCGTCACCGCCCCCGGGCAGCTCGCCGGTGGCGTAGCCCGCATCCCGCATGGCGCGCAGCAAGGCCACGGTGGAAGCCGGTGTGTCCAGGCCCACGCCATTGGCCAGGCGCGCGTCGTCATTGGGGTAGTTGGCCAGGATCAGCGCGGCGCGCTTTTCGGCGTTGGGCTTTTCGCGCAGCACACACCAGCGGCGCGCCAGCTCGGCCACAAAGGCCATGCGTTCGGGCTCGGGCTGGTAGCGCACCACGTCCACCTCGGTGCGCTCATCGCGCCAGGCCAAGCCCTTGAAGCTGATGGCGCGTGTGCCGATGCGGCCGTCGACCTCGGGCAGCACCACCTGCATCGCCAGGTCGCGCGGCGCCAGGCCGTGCGGGTCGTCCTGCCACTGCTCCTGTGAGCAGCCGGCGGTGATGAGCTGCAACACCGGGGCGTCGCCGGCCAACGGCTCCATGCGCGTGCCTTCCACGCTGTCGGCGTCGTCGCCATCCAGCGCGGTCATCGCAAAGCTGGTGGCGTTCAGCACCACGCCCACCTGGTGCTCCGCCGCCAGCGAGCGCAGCAGCGCCAGGCTGGCCGGGTTCTTCAGGGAGTCCACCGCCACGGCCACCGCATTCATGCCGGCGCCGTGCAGCGCCGCCACCATGGCGTCAAACACCGCGGTGTTGCCGGCCTGCAGATGGGCGCGGTAAAACACCAGCAGCGCCGCCGGCACGCCGCCCCGCCATGCGGGGGTCTCCAGCGGCTGGTAGACCATGGCGGGCGGCAGCACTTCAGGCGGCGCTGGGCGCGCGCCCAGGCCGAAGGCGGCGTGGCCTATCAATTCAAAAAATGTGCGCGCGTTGTCGCGGCCGCCTTCGCGCAGGCAGCGCCAGAGCTGGCGGCAATCCTCGTGCGGGGCGGTGCTGCGCATCAGCAGTTGCAGGTCTTCAGCCGCATCGCCCGAGAACAGCGCCAGCCACTGGCCGCGTTCGCGGGCCAGTTCGCGCACACGCTCCACCACATAGGCCCAGTCGCTGGCGGCCCCAAGGTGGTCGATGACCACCACACGCGCATGGCGCAGCACATCGTCCACATACATGTCGGCTGACGCGGGCTGGCGCAGCCACATCAGGTTGGCCAGGCGCACCGAGGGGAAGCCGGCGGGCAGTTGCCCGGCAGCATCGGCCAGCAGGGACAGCGTGGTGTCGGCCGCGCTGAGCACCACGATGTCGCCCGGCGTCTGCTCCACGCGCACCACGCCCTGGCCGCCGTCTTCAACGTGGCCACCGGGGCGGGTGGAAAGTAGGTGCATTTTTTACTTTACAAGGTCAACAGAAACAGTCTGGGTGCGCCGAAGAGGGTGGGATGGGCGGCTACGCGAATGTCCCCCGCAGCGGCCTATGGCCGACTGCTCCTCCTTTATTTCGCTACGCCACCCAACCCACCCACTTCGGTAATCAGCGTTGGGCTTGTGCAACGCCTGAACAGCCCACCTGTTGCCCGGCGCAGGCCGGCGCGGCGCTCTGCGCAGCGGCATAAAGGAGGAGCCCGAAGGGCGGAGGACAGCCGCGGAGCAGAGTGCCCCGTCGGCCTGCGCCCACCACGAACGTAAAACTTCAGCGTGCATTTGGATTCAGGCCGTGGCTTCACTCAACGTAGCCTGCAACTCAGCTTGTAAAACTGCGGCATTGAGCTCAGAACCAATCAGCACCAGGCGCGACTGCTGCAATTCATCCGAACGCCAGGGGCGGTCAAAGTAACTGTCAAAACGCGTGCCCACGCCCTGCACCACCAGGCGCATGGCCGAGCCGGGCAAGGCCACAAAACCCTTGGCACGGTAAATCTCATGGCGCTCGACGAGGCTGCGCAGTGCGGCCAGCAGCGCGTCGCGGCCGGGAACGTCGAGCGCCACCTGCACCGAGTCGAAGGCGTCGTGGTCGTGGTCTTCTTCCTCGTCGTGGTGGGTCTTGCGCTGGTCGATGACGTCTTCGACCGCCCGCTCCAGGCCCAGCAGCACGCCGATGTCGATGCGGCCGTGCTGCGCATGCACCAGCTTGACGCCGGGCGCGGTTTCGGCGCGGATGGCGGCCTCCACAGCTGCCAGTTGGTCGGCGGTCAAGCCGTCGGTCTTGTGCACCACCACCAGGTCGGCGGTGGCAAGCTGGTCTTCAAACAGCTCGTGCAGCGGCGAGTCGTGGTCCAGGTTGTCGTCGGCGCGGCGCTGGGCGTCCACGGCGGCCGGGTCGTCGGCAAAGTCGCCGGCGGCGACGGCGGGCGCGTCCACCACGGTCACCACTGCGTCCACCGTGAAGGTGTTGCGCAGCGCGGGCCACTGGAAGGCCTGCACCAGCGGCTTGGGCAGGGCCAGGCCCGAGGTCTCGATGATCAGGTGGTCGATCTGGTCGCGGCGCTTGGCCAGCTGCTCCATCACGGGCGCGAATTCTTCCTGCACCGTGCAGCAGAGGCAACCGTTGGCCAGTTCATACAGCTGGCCAGTTTCTTCGCCGTTCTCGTCACAGCCAATGCCGCAGCCGCGCAGCAGTTCGCCGTCTATGCCCAGTTCACCGAACTCGTTGACGATGACCGCGATGCGCAGGCCCTGCGCATTGGCCAGCAGGTGGCGCAGCAGCGTGGTCTTGCCGCTGCCCAGGAAGCCGGTGACGATGGTGGCGGGGATTTTTCGGGTTTGCATAGGGTGTCTCTTGGTTGAAAAAATTAACGGGACGGCAGTGCGCTCAGGCACTCCACCAGCATCTGCGCGGCCTCGCCCAGGCGCGGGCCGGGGCGCGACAGCAGGTCCATGCGGTCGGTGTCCAGCAGGCACAGCTGCCGCTGGCGCACCGCGGGCAGCGCGCTCCAGCCGGGCCGCTCCGCGACGTTGGTCAGCGTGGCGCGCGGGCCGATGATGATGTCGGGCGGGCGGCGCAGCAGCAGTTCGGGATTGATTCGGGGAAACAGGCCCAGCTCGCCGCCCACGACGTTGACCAGACCCAGCCTGGCCACCGTCTCGCCGATAAAGCTTTTCTCACTGGCCGCGGACGAGCCGGCCCCCACTTCCACATACACGGTACGCCCGCGCAATGCGGCGGGCATGCGGCCGGCCGCGGCGTCGAGTTCGGCCTCCATGCGGGCCACCAGTTCCGCGGCCCGCGCCGGCTCGCCCAGCGTGTCGCCCAGCTTCAGCAGCATGCGTTTGAGGTCGGCATGGGTGCGGGCGTCAAAGGTCATCACCGGCACGCCCAGGGCCTGCAGGCGTTCGCCGGCGCGGCTGCGCGGGCCCAGCAGCACCATATTGGGCCGCAAGGTCACGATGCGCTCGATCTGCGCGTCTTCCAGCCCACCCACCTTGGGCAGCATCTGCACCGAACCGGGCCAGGTGGAATGCCGGTCGGTGCCCACGAGCTGCGCGCAACGGCCCAGCGCGCACACGGCCTCGGTCAGCGAGGGCGACATCGTGACGATGCGCGACACGGGCTGCGTGCCCTGCGCCATCGCGAAGCCGGACAGCAGCCCCAGGGTTGCCAGCGATGACACCATGGGCAGCATGCGCAATGCGACACGCGTCGCAGCAAACGTGGTGTGAGATCCCTCTTCACCAGCCGGGGCCGCGGAACCGGCTTTGCCGGGCCGCAGGCGCAACGCCCCCCCGGGGGGCAGCGCAGTACACGGAGCCGAAGGCGAAGTGAAAAGCGTGGGGGCCATGCTCTAGTCTTCGATGCCGCGTTGGGCGGGAACGCCGGCCTTGAAGTGGTGCTTGATCATGGTCATTTCAGTCACCGTGTCGGCCAGGTCCACCAGCTCGCCCGGCGCATTGCGGCCGGTCAGCACCACGTGCACATGCGGCGGGCGTTCTCGCAGGCAGGTGAGCACGGCCTCCAGCGGGATCCAGCCGTAGCGCAGCGGATACATGATTTCGTCCAGCACCACCATGAAGTGCTCGCCGGCGCGTATGGTGGCTTCGGCCTTGGCCCAGCCGTCCAGCGCAAGCTGGGCCGATTGCTCCAGGTCGCGGCTCTTCCAGCTGAAGCCGTCGCCCAGGCCTTCAATGGGAACGCCCAGCTGCTCGAACAGCCGGTGCTCGCCGAAACGCGCCGTGGGCACTTTCATGAACTGGTAGACCTTGACGGCCTTGCCCCGGCCGTGGGCGCGCAGGGCCAGGCCGAAGGCCGCCGTGCTTTTGCCCTTGCCATGGCCGGTGTTGACCAGGATCAGGCCGCGGCGCTCAGCCGTGGGAACGACACGTTCGTAATCGACAGGGGGTGTTTCAATTTGCATGGGAGTCCTCTTTGCGGGGCGGTTGACTTTGGGCAGCGCGATCCACTGCCCTTGCAAGGGGTGTACGGCAATGCGCCCGTCGAAGACATCTTCCAGGGCCCGGTGGGTGGCCGGCTCGGTGCAGGGGCCCTGGTGGGTGACGCGGCCTTCGGCCATCACCACCAATGTGTCGGCCTGCAGCGCCATGGTGATCTCGTGCAGCACGCTGACCACGGTTTTTCCTTCGGCCACCAGGGCGCGCACCACGTCCAGCCAGTCGGACTGGTGCGGCGGGTCCAGGTTGGCCAGCGGCTCGTCCATCAGCAGCACCTGGGCCTGCACCGCCAGGGCGCGCGCCAGCAGCACGCGCTGGCGCTCGCCGCCCGACAGCTGGCCCAGGGCCCGCTCGCGCCAGTCCCAGGCGCGGGTGGCGCGCAAGGCCTGCTCCACGGCTGCACGGTCGGCGGCACTGGGGGGCGCCAGCCAGGCCTGGTGCGGCAGGCGGCCCAGCATGGCGACGTCCCACACGGTCAGGTCGTCGGCCGAGGTTTCATTCTGGCCCAGCCAGGCCAGCTGGCGGGCGCGCTCGCGGTGCGGCACATCGTGCAGCGGCTGGCCCAGCAGGCTGACCTCGCCGCCGTGCGGCAGCACGCCGGCCAGGGCTCTCAGCAAGGTGGACTTGCCCGCGCCGTTGGGGCCGACGATGCTGGTCCAGCGCGCGGCGGCGAGGTCCAGGCTGATGCCGTGCAACACGTGCTGCCTTTGCACGCCATGGCCGAGGCTGGCCTCAATGCCTTGCGCGCGGATGGCGATGGGATTCGTCACGGTGTTCATGCCGCGCGCCCTCCGCCCAGGCTGCTGCTGCGGTGCATCAGCCACAGCAGGTAGCCGCCGCCCAGCACGGCGGTAAGCATGCCTACTGGCAGTTCCTGCGGGGCCATCAGCCCGCGCGCCAGCGTGTCGGCGGCCATCAGCAGCACGCCGCCCATCAGGCTGGAGAGCAGCATCAGGTGGGCGTGCGTGGTCTTCACCACCGAGCGCACCAGGTGCGGCGCCGCCAGGCCCACAAAGGCGATCAGCCCGGTCTGCGCCACCGCGGTGCCGGTGGCCAGCGCCAGCACCGCCACCAGCGCCGCGCGCATGGGCGCCACCGGCAGGCCCAGGCTGATGGCCGTGGCGTCGCCCAGGCTCAGGCCGTCGAGCACACGCGCCAGCAGCCAGGCCGCCAGCACGCAGGCACACCACACGCCGGCCATCAGCAGGCAGGAGGTCCAGCCGACAAAGGCGGTCGAGCCCAGCATGAAGGCCTGCATGGCCTGCAGCGATTCGGGCGAGAACAGCAGCACCAGGTGCGTCATGGCGCCCAGCACCACACCCACCACCACGCCGGCCAGCAGCAGGCGCAGGGTGTGCCCCACACCGCGCGAGAGCGCCAGCGTGAGCATGACCGCGAACACCGCGCCCAGGAAAGCCGCGCCGGTCAGGCCCAGGCGCACCCACAGGCTGCTGGAGAACACGCTGACGGCCACGCCGCCGTTCATCATGCTGCCGCCCAACATGCCGGCGCCGCCGCCCAGGGCGGCCAGCGCCAGCGCCACGCCCAGCGAAGCGCCCGAAGCACTGCCCAGCAGGTAGGGGTCGGCCAGGGGGTTGCGGAACAGGCCCTGCGCCACCGCGCCGGCCAGGCCCAGCAAGGCGCCTGCCGCCCAGGCGCCCAGGGTGCGCGGCAGGCGGATCTGCCAGATGATCTGCTGCGCCATCGCGGTCTGCGACGGGTCTTGCGCGGGGTTGAGCAGCGGCGTGATCAGGTTCTCCAGCCCGGCGCTGCCCACGCAAATGCCGAGCACCACCAGGGCCAGCGCGCCCAGCACACCAGCCCACACCAGCCACCACACGCGGGTTTGCATCATGGTTTGGCTCCTGGGGCTTTGCTGGCTAAACAACGGGCCATAAGGCGCGCGCCTTCGGCCATGCGCGGGCCGGGGCGCACCAGCACATTGGCCTCTTCGGTCGGGAAGATGCAGACGCGCTGTTCGCGCAGCGCGCGAATGCTTTGCCAGCCGGGCCGCGCCTGCAGGCCGTCGGCGCTGCGCTGGCCGACCATGATGAGATCGGGATTGGCGCGGACGATGTACTCGGGATTGAGCTTGGGAAAGGGCCCGAGTTTGGCCGGCACGATGTTTTTGGCGCCCAGGCGCGTCAGCGTCTCGCCGATGAAGGACGACTCGCTCGCCGCATACGGGCCCTGGTTGACCTCGAAGTAGACCCGCGTGCCGCGCACACCGGCCGGCAGCGACTGGGCCGCGGCCGAGACACCCGCATCGATGGCGCGCCAGATGCGCGCGGCGTCGGGCACCTCCAGCAACTGGCCCAGCTTGAGCATCACGCGCTGCACGTCGGCATGGCTCCGGGGCTCCAGCGCCACCACCTTCAGGCCCAGCGCCTGCAGCCGGTCGCCTGCGCGCGACGAAGTGGCCAGCAGCACCACGTCGGGCTTGAGCGCGACGATCATTTCGATGTTGGGGTCCAGCCCGCCGCCGACCTGGGGCAGCTTCTGCACGCTGGCGGGGAAGTTGGAATAGCGGTCCACCCCGACCAGGCGCTGGCAGCGGCCCAGCTCGCACACGCTTTCGGTCAGCGAAGGCAAGAGGCTGACGATGCGCTGCGGCGCCTGGGCAAAGGTGAGCGTCATGCCGCGGTCGTCGGTCAGCTGCAGCGCGCGCACGGGCGCCGTAAGCACGAGGCCAAGAAGCGTCAAAAGAAAGACGATGCGTTTCACAAAGGCGCTTTCAGGGTCAGCGGCAAACCGGCCGCCATCAGGGTGACGCGCTCACAGGCGCCGGCCACCTGCTGATTGAGCTGGCCCAGGGCATCGACAAAGGAGCGGGTTTCGCGGCCCATGGGAATGACGCCCAGGCCGATTTCGTTGCCGACCAGCACCAGCGGCCCGGGGGCCGATTGAATCGCATCCACCAGCAAGCCCGCCAGTTCCCACGCGACCTGGGCGGCATCCTTGAGCTCCAGGCCGGGCGCGGGCATCAGCAGATTGGTAAGCCACAGCGTGAGGCAGTCGACAACCACCAAGGTATGGGCGGCGCTGTGCTGCAAGAGGGCCTGGGCAAGTTGAACCGGCTCTTCCACCGTCACCATACCGGGCACGCGTTCGGCGCGGTCCTGCTGGTGGCGGCGTATGCGTTCGCGCATTTCGTCGTCCCAGGGCCTGGCGGTGGCGACCAGCACGGCCCGGTGTTCGCTTGACTGTGCCAGCCATTGCTGCGCCAGCAGCTCGGCGCGGCGCGACTTGCCGCTTCTCTGGCCGCCGAGGATGAGTTCGCTGCGGGCAAGCGTCATGGTGCTCATGGTTTGAAAGCTCCCGCAAGATCAGCGTCCATCCACTGCCGGATGATCTGGTGCATTTTGGCCACACCATCGGTCAGCGCGGCGGGGCCGGGCTGCAGGATGTCGGGGGACTTGATTTCAAAGAGCTGCTGGTGGCGCACCGCGTTCACGGCGTCCCAGCCTTCACGCGCCACCACATTCTCGGGCCGGAATTTCTTGCCGCACCAGGAACCCAGAATGATGTCGGGGTTGCGGCGGACGATCTCGGCGCCGTCGGCAATGATGCGGTTTTTGCCCAGCGACTCGGCGGCGAGTTCAGGGAAACAATCGTCCCCGCCCGCGATGCCGAGCAACTCCGACACCCAGCGGATCGCGCTGATGTGCGGGCTGTCCCACTCTTCGAAATACACCTTGGGCCGGCGCGAGCCGGCCGCCACCCTGGCCGCCACGGCCGACTGCATGGCGCGCAGGCCGGCCTGCATTTGCGCAATGCGACGGGCGCCCTGCTCTGCCTCGCCCACCATGGCCGCAAGCTGAAACAGCATGGAGAAAATTTCGGCCACGCTGCGCTGGTTGAAGATGGTGACCTGCACCCCGCGCTTGACCAGGTCCGAGGCAATGTCGGCCTGCAGGTCTGAAAAGCCCAGCACGCAATCGGGCTGCAACTCCATGATCTTTTCGATTTTGGCGCTCAGGAAGGCGCTGACGCGCGGCTTCTCGTCGCGCGCGCGCCGGGGCCGAACGGTGTAGCCCGAGATGCCCACAATGCGCTGCTCCTGGCCCAGCAGGTAAAGCCATTCGGTGGTCTCCTCGGTCAGGCAGACGATGCGCTGCGGGCCGGGCTGGTAATCCAGCAGGTCCATGCTCATGCCGCCACCTCCACAGATGGGCTGAACAGTTCCGCCACCGCTTCGGGGCAGGACGGAAACCAGGCGTGGAAGTAACTGGCGCGCACCGCGCCATGCTGCCACACGGCCTCGCCCGCATCCGGCGCAGGCACGGTGCCGGGCCGCGAGGTGCGGGCCACGGGCTGCAAAGGCGTGGCCGTGGTCGAGTAATGAAAAGTGTGGCCGCGCAGGGCGCCACTTGCCAGCTGCAACTGCTGCGGGCCCAGGCCAGCCAGCAGCTTTTGCATGCTGACCTCGCCGGGCAGCACACCCCACTGCGCATGCCGACTGCCATCCAGCGTGACCAGGGTGTCGAACAAGGCCATCATGCCGCCGCACTCGGCCCACACGGGTTTGCCCGCCGCGATGTGCGCGGCCAGGCTGTCCCGCAGCGCGGTATTGGCCTCTATGGTTTCCGCATGCAGCTCAGGGTAGCCGCCGGGAATCCACAGCGCATCGCAGGCGGGCACGGCCGCATCGGCCAGCGGCGAGAAAAACACCAGCTCGGCCCCCAGGGCGCGCAGGGTGTCCAGGTTGGCGGCATAGATAAAACAGAAAGCGGCGTCGCGCGCGATGGCGACTGTTTTTCCCTGTAAGGCCGGCGCCAACGGAGCAGAAACTTCGGGAGCCGTAAAGTCCACAGCCCAGCGCTGCAAATCATCCAGGGTCATCTGGCCCAGCGGCGTGGCGGCCAACGTATCGGCCGCAGCGTCCAGCCTTTCCATGGCATCCGCCACTTCGGCCGCCACGGTCAGGCCCAGGTGGCGCTTGGGCAGGCTCATGGCGGCATTGCGCAAGACCGCGCCCAGCCATTGCTCCGGCGCCACGCTGGCCTGCAGCATGCCCGCATGGCGCGCATTGGCCACGCGGTTGGCCAGCACACCGGCCCAGGGCATGCCGGCGCGGTAGTGCTGCAGGCCGAAGGCCAGCGCGCCAAAGGTGGCCACCATGCCCGACGCATCCACCACCGCCAGCACCGGCAAGCCGAAGCGCTGCGCCAGGTCCGCCGCGCTGGGCTCGCCGTCAAACAGGCCCATCACGCCTTCCACAATGATCAGGTCCGCCTCCAGCGCTGCCGCATGCAGCCGCGCATGGCAATCGGCCTCGCCGGTCATCCACAGGTCCATCTGGTACACCTGCGCGCCGCTGGCAAGGGCATGCCAGCACGGGTCCAGGAAATCCGGCCCGCACTTGAACACCCGCACGCGCCGCCCCTGGCGCGCATGCAGCCGCGCCAGGGCGCAGGCTATCGTCGTCTTGCCCTGGCCGGAAGCCGGGGCGGCGATGAGGATGGCGGGACAGCGTGCGGTTTTCATCATGCGGCGAGGGTAAACCTTAAAGCGGCGCCCAGGTCAGGCCGACGTACAGCGTACGCCGGGCGCTGGCATAAGTGCTGGCGGTCTGGTAGACCTTGTCGGTCAGGTTGTCCAGCTTGGCCACGAGCTTCCAGTCGCGGGACAGCGCCGTCGTGGCGCTCAGGTTCACGAGCGAATAACCCGGCAGCACCACGTTGCTGGTGTCGCTGTCCAGCGTGTGCGAGGCCATCACCAGATCCGTGGCCAGCTGCCAGCCGGCCACCGGCATCTCGGCGCCCAGCGTGCCGTATTGGCGGGACCGGCGCTGCAAGGTGCGGTTGGTGATCAGGTTCTTGGGGTTTTGCAAATCCAGCGAGCCATGGATGTGAACATTGCCCACCGTCTCGGCGGCCGTGAGCGTCAAACCGGTGTACTGGGCCTGCGCCGTGTTGGCATAACAGGAGCGATTGCTCAGCACCGTCGGCGGGCCGCCGTTGGGGCAAGGGCCGTTGCCCGACACAAAGCTCAGCAGGTTGGTCAGGCGGTTGCGGTAAACCGTGACACCGTACTGCGAGCTTCCCTGGCTGTATTTGAGCGCCGCCTCCACATTGCGGCCGGACTCGGGCTTCAAAGCCGAGGTGCCGTAGATGCTGAAACGCTGGTACAGCGTCGGAACCCGGAAAGAGGTGCCGGCGGAGGCGGACACCTTCCACTGCGGCGTGAGCGCAAACGCATAGGCCGCGGAACCGGTGGTCTTGCCGCCGAATTCGCTGTCCCTGTCATGGCGGGCGTTGAACTGCACGGTGTGCGCGCCGCCGCTCCAGCCGTAGCCCAGGCTCACACCGTCCAGCGAACGGTCCTTGTTGAGGGCACTCGCGCCCCCCGGGATGGCCGTGGAGCCGACCATGCGAAACACGTCGCGCCGGCTCTCGAGAGCGGCGCTCAGCAGGTGCGCGCCTATGCGGTATTCGTTCTGGAACAGCAGCGTGCTGATGGTGCTCTTGTCGTAGGAGATTTGCGGCGTCGAGCCGTTCAGGCCCTCTTCGCCGGAATCGGTTCCCTGCGTGATGGCGATCTTGCTGCTGTACTGGCCGGACCATTTGGCCTCCCATTGCAGGCCCAGCGTCTGCAGGTCGCTGATGCGTCGGTAGTCGCGGGTGGGGCCACCGTCGTACTGCGAATCCATGTGGCTCTGCAGCACGTTGGCTTCAATGCGGTGGCCGGGGCTGACCTGGAAACCGAGCTTGGCATTGGCGCCCTGGCTTTTATAGCCGTCGGCGTCGGGGTTCTGGGTTGCGATGGTGCGGGCGTTGAAGCCGTCGCTTTGCCCCTGTGAAAGGCCCAGCGCGTAGTCGAAGGCGCCTGTTGAACCACTGGCGGCGAATTCAACACGGCTGGTGTTGTAGGAACCGTAGCCCACAGCCACCGAGGGGGAAAAAGGGCCTTGCCCCCGCTTGGTGAAAATCTGGATCACGCCGGCCACGGCGTCGGAGCCGTAGACCGCGCCGCTGGGACCGCGCAAGACTTCAATGCGGTCAATCAGCGAGAGGGGAATATTGTTCCAGGACGCGCCGCCGGCCGTCGCCTGGGACTCCACCCGCACGCCGTCGATGAAGACAGGGGTGTGGCGGCTTTCCCCGCCGCGCACAAACACACTGGTGTTGGCGCCGGTGCCGCCGTTGCGGGTGATCTGGATGCCGGGCACCCGCGCCAGGATGTCGGCGAGCCCGACCGGGCCGGCGCGTTCGATGGCCTCGCGGTCGATGATGGTGACGTCGGCGACGACGTCTTCGATCGGCTGGGCGCTGCGCGTGACGCTCACCACCATCTCTTTGAGCTGCGGCGTGGCGCCGGCCTGGGCCAGTTGCACGGGTTGCGCGGTTTGGGACAAGGCGGGAGAAGCGGCAAAAAAGGCCAGCGGAAATGCGGCGGCCAGCGCCAGCGGAAGCACGGCAAGGCGCGCGTGGGGAGCAGTTTTCATTGAAATCAGACAGTCAGCAAAAAGCCCTTGCCGGCTTCCCCGCCGGCGCATGAGCGTTACAAACGCCCTGCCCATAGCCTGGACGTGCGCGTTCACCTTGTTGGCCGGTATCCGGGCTGACGGAACCACCTTCATCGCCTTCCCAAGCGCTTGTTCAAGGCGCTCAGTGGCGAGTGATGAAAGCTGAATTTGCCTTTGGCCGTGAGGCCGGAAAGCGCATTCGTCCGTTTTACCGTTGCGGGGGCAGCGCAGGCTGAAAGTCTGGGCGCCGGCGATCAGGGTTGACCCGATGCGCGTGGCTTTGACGCTCTCCTGCTTCCCGTTGAACTGCAGCATGTGAACCACACTGCGGGCACCAACAGGGGCGATTCTACGCGGCCCTTCCCCATGCCCGGCCGCAAACCCTACAATGAGGGCTGCCATGGCGAACCAAACCCAAATCGACCAGATCACCGAACGCGTCGAGCGGCTGCTGCTGCGCTACGAGGAGTTGCAGCGCACCAACGTGCTGCTGACCGAACAGGTCGGCGTGCTAACGCAAGAGCGCGACTCCCTCAAGTCGCGCCTGGGCGCGGCGCGCGCGCGCGTCGATGCCCTGCTCGAGCGCCTGCCCGAAAGCAGCGGCCACGGCAGCAAAACCACCGCGGGAACCGCGTCATGAAACAGCTCGAAGTGCAGATCATGGGCCAAAGCTATTTGCTGGGCTGCCCCGAAAACGGCGACGCGCGCATGCTCGACGCCGTCAACCGCGTCGACATGGCCATGTGCCGGATCCGCGATGCCGGAAAGATCAAGGCGCGCGACCGCATCGCGGTTCTTGCAGCCCTGAACCTGGCCTTTGAACTCCCCGAACGCACGGCCGGCGCCGCGGCCGCCGCACCAGCGGCTGCGCCGGCCGAGGCAGCCGGCGCCGACAGCCCGCAGCTAGCGGCGCTGTTGCAGCGGCTGGACACCGCCCTAGGCATTGACGGCCGCCTGCTTTGAAGCCGTGCGCGCCTCAGGCCGCCGCCCTCACTCCAGCACCGCGCCGCAGATCACTTCACACCGCACGCGCAAGGCCGCAAAGGCCTACAATGAAGACGTCTGCGATGCGTATTGGGCTTTATATTTCCTTGAACCAATGCTCTTCGAGCACGGGCTTGGTAAATTGTCCGGCAGGTGTGATCGTCTCGCGTCAGACGAACCCGAAACCTGACTGCCCTCGCCCACCTGAACCCCGGTTCAGGATGACGGTCCAGTGGCAATCGCAGACACCTTATTCGCGCCACCGCCTTGCTTTCTTTCACCTCTCACCCTTCCCCCAACCCCGTCGCACCGCGGCGCTTCCATCGGCGAAGCGCGGCCTGCCTGCGGCCCACACCCCTGACGCCCCATGACGCTTGAACCTCTCCTCATTGTTGAACTGGCCATACTGGGCGTGGGCACCGGGTTTCTCGCGGGCTTGCTGGGCATAGGCGGCGGCATGCTGATGGTGCCCTTCATCACCATCATCATGTCCAACCGCGGCGTGGCGCCGGACCTGGCGGTCAAGATGGCGATCGCCACGTCCATGGCCACCATCATCTTCACCTCGATCTCCAGCGTGCGCGCGCACCACAAGCGCGGCGCGGTGCGCTGGGACATCGTCAAGCGGCTGGCCCCGGGCATCGTGATCGGCAGCATCATCGGCAGCCTGGGCGTGTTCGCGCTGCTCAAGGGCTCTTACCTGGCCATCTTCTTCGGCCTGTTCGTGAGCTTCTCCGCCACGCAGATGTTCCTGGACAAAAAACCCAAGCCGACGCGGCAGATGCCGGGCACGGCGGGCCAGTTCGCGGCCGGCGGCTTCATCGGTTTCCTGTCGGGCCTGGTCGGCGCGGGCGGCGGTTTCATCAGCGTGCCTTTCATGACCTGGTGCAACGTGGCCATCCACAGCGCGGTGGCGACCTCGGCCGCACTCGGTTTCCCGATCGCCGTGGCCAATGTGCTGGGTTACGTGATCAGCGGCCAGACCGTGCAGAACCTGCCCGAGAGTTCCTTCGGCTACATCTGGCTGCCGGCCCTGGTGGTGATTGCCGTCTGCAGCTTCTTCACGGCCCCGCTGGGCGCCAAGGCCGCGCACAGCCTGCCGGTGGGCAAGCTCAAGCGGGTGTTTGCGAGCATCCTGTATGTGCTCGCGGCCTATATGCTCTACAAAGGCATAAGGGGTTAGCCCCCACGGTCGCTCACTGCGTGTAGCTTCCTGCCCCCCGAGGGGGCGCTGCGCCTGCGGCCCCGGCTTGAAGGGCGCCCCCCCCCCCGCCATCGTTCGCTGCGGGACGGCCCCGCCTATCTCCCGGTAACCTTCTTGATCACGGGCTTGATGTCTTCGCGCCGCGCCGGCAGCACGACGGCGTTTTCGCGCGGGGCGTTCAGGACGATGGACGTTGAGGTCTCGGTGAGGAGGCAGAACTTGGTGACCACGGCGTCCAGGTGGGCGACGTCGATCACCGCGATCTCCAGCACCCAGCTGTCCTCGCCGGTGACGTTATAGGCATTGATGACCTCGGGCGTCTGCTCGATCAGCTTGACCACGCGGGCGTATTCAACCCTTCCGACGCGCGCGATGGCGCGTATGCCATAGCCCAGGCGCGCCAGGTCGACCTCGGCGCGGTAGCCCTTGATCACGCCGCCGAGCTCCAGCTTGCGAACGCGCTCCGTCACTGCCGGCTGGCTCAGGTGCACGCGGCGGCCCAGTTCGGCCATGGTGATGCGCGCGTCGCGCTGCAGCTCGCCGAGGATGCGGCTGTCGTAATGGTCCCATTCGGTGGTTTCGGTCATAGGGCCTTTCAAGCTTTAAATTCAAAGGTCAATCACGGTTTTGCCGTTGATTCTGCATGGCCCGGGAGCGCATGGCAACCTAACATCCCGGCATGACCTCCGCACTCATCTCCTCATCTCCCGCCGCCGGCAAGACGCCGGCGCTTCTGGTCCCCGCCCTGCTCGCCTGCTACCTGGTGTGGGGCTCGACTTACCTGGCGATCCGTTTCGCGCTGGTGAGCTTCCCGCCCTTCTTCCAGATGGGCACGCGCTTCCTGGCCGCTGGCATCCTGCTGATGGCCTGGGTGCTGGCGCGCGGGCATACGCTGCCCAGCCGGCGCGAATGGGGCAACGCCGCCATCATCGGCACGCTGATGCTGGGCGGCGGCATGGGGCTGACGGCGTCGGCAGAAGTCCACATCGGCTCCGGCCTGATCGCCACCTTCATCGCCATCGTTCCCATGCTGGTGTCGGCCTGGGGCCTGCTGCTGGGCCAGCGGCCCAGCCGGCTGGAATTCACCGGCATGGCGGTGGGCCTGGCGGGCGTGCTGATGCTGGTGCAGGGCGCGAGCTTCGGCGCCGCGCCCGTGGGCCTGGCCTGCATCGCGGGCGCCACGCTGCTGTGGTCGCTGGGCTCGGTGCTGTCCACCACGCGGCTGCCGCTGGCCGCCGGCCCCGCGGGCTTTGCCAGCGAAATGTTGTGCGGTGGCGCGGTGTTGATGCTGATTTCTCTCGCATTGGGTGAGCACCGCGAGGCCGCAGCGAACTGGCCGGCGCAGCCCGAAGCGATGCTCGCCTGGCTTTACCTCGTGGTGTTCGGCTCGCTGATCGCATTCAGCGCCTACCTGTATTTGCTGGCGAATTCCTCACCCGCGGTGGCCACGAGCTACGCCTTTGTGAACCCCTTGATCGCGATTTTCCTCGGCGCATTTTTCGCCGGAGAGCGCGTCACCGGGGGCGAATGGGCCGCCTGCGGCGTGATCCTCATGGGCGTCTTTCTGATTTTCAGAGGTAAATCTGCAACATCCAGGCGCAAATAAAGTGGTTTTTCGCTAGGAAACAGCGTTTTTCTCCAGTAGCATCCGCATTGCCACAAGGAAGTAGTTATCCGGGTGGTGATTTATCAACTTCTAGAAGGAAAATCAATCATGGCAACTGCGAAAAAAGCACCGGCTAAAAAAGCGCCTGCAAAAAAGGCTGCTCCGGCAAAGAAAGTAGCTGCGAAGAAAGCAGCTCCTGCGAAGAAGGCTCCTGCGAAAAAAGCAGCGCCTGCGAAAAAGGTAGCCGCGAAGAAAGCAGCTCCCGCCAAGAAGGTTGCGGCCAAAAAGCCAGCAGCGAAAAAAGCGCCCGCCAAAAAGCGTACGCCCAATGCAGCGTTCATGAAAGCGCTGACCTTGAGCCCCGCACTGGCAGCCGTGGTGGGCGACAAGCCCCTGCCGCGTACCGAGATCGTCAGCAAGCTGTGGGTTTACATCAAATCCAAGGGCCTGCAGGACAAGGTCAACAAGCGCATGATCAACGCCGACGAAAAACTGCGCGCCGTTTTCGGCAAGGCGCAAGTGTCGATGTTCGAGATGGCCGGCCTGATCGGCAAGCACGTCAAGTAATCGGCTTTTGCCGATATCAAAAGGCCGGTTCACACCGGCCTTTTTTTATGCCTCACACGCGCCGGCATCCCGCCACGGCGATTACCCTCTGGCACGCTTCCTGCGTTACTCGGCCCGCCTTCCGCACGCGCTTCATTAGCGCTGCAAGCATCCCGAAAGCCTTGCTGATGCCATAGGGTTACTCTTTAGCCCCCCGGTGGCGGTAGCACCGAAAAATGACGGTATTGTTGATAAGATAAAAAATTCCCCGCGGCACCGCCCCGGGGCCTGACTGGACAGAACAAGATTCCCATGTTGATGCCACTGCATTTGAAGACGGGGGCGGCGGAAATTTCCGCGCGCTCCGCATGTCGCTTTCGCGACGGACATTCCCCAGCCCGCGCCATCTTTGGCACCTCGCGATAATGCTGCGCTTTATTTTTACCCGACTGAGCCTGATCATCCCCACCTTCCTCGGGATGACGCTGCTGGCCTTCTTCCTGATCCGCATGGTGCCGGGAGACCCGATTGAAACCATGGCGGGCGAACGCGGCATCGATCCGGTGCGCCACGCCCAGCTGCTCAAGGAATTCGGCCTGGACAAGCCCGTTATGGTGCAGTACGGCATCTACATCGTCCGTGTGCTCAAGGGCGACCTCGGCAAGTCCCTGATCACCCAGGAACCCGTGCTGCGCGAGTTCCTCACGCTGTTCCCGGCCACCATCGAGCTGGCCGTCTGCGCCATCCTGTTTGCATTGCTGATCGGCATACCGGCCGGCATCCTGGCGGCGGTGAAACGAAACTCGATACTCGACCATGGCGTCATGGGGGTGTCCCTTACGGGGTACTCGATGCCGATTTTCTGGTGGGGCCTGCTGCTGATCCTGCTGTTCTCGGTCGAGCTCGGCTGGACGCCGGTCTCCGGCCGGCTGTCGGTGCAGTACTTCATCGAGCCGACCACCGGCTTCCTGCTGATCGACTCGCTGCTGTCGGACGACAAGGGCGCATTCTGGTCGGCGGCCTCGCACCTGATCTTGCCCATGATCGTGCTGGGCACCAACCCGCTGGCGGTGATCGCGCGCATGACGCGCTCGGCCATGCTGGAAGTGCTGGGCGAGGACTACATCCGCACGGCGCGCGCCAAGGGCCTTTCCAACCTGCGCGTGGTGGCCCTGCATGCGCTGCGCAACGCGCTGATCCCGGTGGTCACCGTGATCGGCCTGCAGGTCGGCGTGCTGTTCACCGGCGCCATCCTCACCGAAACCATCTTTTCCTGGCCGGGCGTCGGCAAGTGGCTGATTGAAGCCATCAGCCGCCGCGACTACCCCGTGCTGCAGGGCGGCATTTTGTTGCTGGGCGCCATCGTCATGGCCGTCAACCTGCTGGTGGACATCACCTACGGCATCATCAACCCACGCATCAGGCACCAGCGATGAGCACGGCCACCTTGAAAACCACCACCCCGCCCGCGCCGCCGCACCCGCTGCGCGAGTTCTGGAACTACTTCAGCGCCAACAACGGCGCCGTGATCGGCCTGGTCATCGTCGTCGGCGTGCTGCTGGTCGCGCTGTTCGCGCCGCTGCTGGCGCCGCACGCGCCCAACATCACCGACAACACGGTGTTCCTCAAGCCGCCGGCCTGGCAGGCGGGCGGCTCCTGGACCTACCCGCTGGGCACCGACGCCATCGGCCGCGACATCCTCTCGCGCCTGATGTACGGCGCCCGCCTGTCGCTGGTCATCGGCCTGGCCGTGGTCGCGCTGTCGGTCATCGTCGGCACGGTGCTGGGCCTGCTGGCGGGCTTTTTCCGCGGCATCTTCGAGATCGCGGTGATGCGCCTGATGGACATCATCCTGACCCTGCCCAGCCTGCTGCTGGCCATCGTCATCGTGGCCATCCTCGGCCCCGGGCTGATGAACGCCATGCTGGCCGTGGCCATCGTCGTGCTGCCGCATTACGTGCGCATCACGCGCGCCGCGGTGATCGCCGAGACCTCGCGCGACTACGTGACCGCCGCGCGCATGAGCGGCGCCAGCCGCATCCGCCTGATGTTCAGCGAAATCCTGCCCAACTGCACGGCGCCGCTGATCGTGCAGGCCTCGCTGGGCGTCTCGACCGCCATCCTGGACGCAGCGGCCCTGGGCTTCCTGGGCCTGGGCGCACAGCCGCCCTCGCCCGAATGGGGCACCATGCTGGCCGATGCCCGCGAATTTGTCCTGCGCGCCTGGTGGGTTGTCACCTTCCCCGGCCTCGCAATTTTGATCACTGTGCTGGCCTTCAACTTGCTGGGCGACGGACTGCGTGACGCGTTCGACCCCAAGCTGAAGCGCTGAAAGATTTCGTATGGCCTTGTTAGAAATAGAAAACCTCTCCGTCGAGTTCCCCTCGCAAAACGGCGTCATGCATGCCGTCGACGGCATCAGCCTGTCGCTTGAAGAAGGCGAAGTCCTCGGCATCGTCGGTGAATCCGGCTCCGGCAAAAGCGTGACCATGATGGCCCTGATGGGCCTGGTGGCCTACCCCGGCCGCGTGAAAGCCGACAAGCTGCGCTTTGCCGGCCACGACCTCCTCAAGCTGTCACAAGGCGAGCGCAACAAGCTCATCGGCAAAGACGTGGCGATGATCTTCCAGGAACCCACGACCAGCCTGAACCCCTGCTTCACCATCGGCTTCCAGATCATGGAAACCCTGCGCCTGCATTTGGGCATGGACAAAAAAGCCGCCAAGCGCAAAGCCATCGAGCTGCTCGAGCAGGTCGGCATCAACTCGCCTGAAACGCGCCTGAAGGCCTACCCGCACCAGCTGTCGGGCGGCATGAACCAGCGCGTGATGATCGCCATGGCGATCGCCTGCAACCCGCGCCTGCTGATCGCCGACGAGCCGACCACGGCGCTCGACGTGACCATCCAGGCGCAGATCCTCGATTTGCTGCGCAGCCTGCAGAAAGAACGCGGCATGGCGCTGGTGCTGATCACGCACAACATGGGCGTGGTGTCCGAAATGGCGCAGCGCATCGCCGTGATGTACGCCGGCCAGATCATGGAAGAGCAAAGCGCGCACGCCCTCTTCAATACCCCCCAGCACCCTTACACCGAAGCCCTGCTGTCGGCCCTGCCCGAGCGCAGCGACGGCAGCGCGCGGCTGGCGACCATTCCCGGCATGGTGCCCGGCCTCTACGACCGGCCCGCCGGCTGCCTGTTTGCCCCGCGCTGCGCCTATGCCACCGAGCATTCGCGCAACGAGCGGCCGCTGCTGCGCGCCTGGAAGGACGGCATGGTGCGTTGCCACTACCCGCTCGGCGACCCCAGCCGCCAGGCCAACATCGAACACGACACCCCGCTGGTGGAGGCCGTGCAATGAGCACCGCCGCCATCACCCCACCAACCGCCGTGCAGGCGGGCCCCGTCGTCGAGGCCAAAAACCTCAAGCAGGTCTATGAGATCCGCCGCGGCTTCATGCGCAAGTCCGACCACCTGCAGGCGGTCGGCGGCGTATCCTTCTCGGTGCATGCCGGCAAGACGCTGGCCGTCGTCGGCGAATCCGGTTGCGGCAAGTCCACGCTGGCGCGCATGGTGTCGCTGATCGAAACCCCCACGGGCGGCGAACTGCGCATCACCGGCATCGACGCGGTCAACGCGCCGCATGACGAGCGCCTGGGCCTGCGCAAGGCCGTGCAGCTGGTGTTCCAGAACCCCTACGGCTCGCTGAACCCGCGCAAGAAAATCGGCGCCATCCTGGAAGCCCCGCTTGAGATCAACACCAAGCTGACGGCAGAGGAGCGCGCCGAAAAGGCCCGCGCCATGCTCGCCATGGTGGGCCTGCGCCCCGAGCACTACGACCGCTACCCGCACATGTTTTCGGGCGGGCAGCGCCAGCGCATCGCCATCGCGCGCGCGCTGATGCTCAACCCCACGGTGGTGGTGGCCGACGAGCCGGTCTCGGCGCTCGACGTCTCCATCCAGGCCCAGGTGCTCAACCTGCTGGCCGACCTGCAGCAGTCCATGGGCCTGGCCTACCTGTTCATCTCGCATGACCTGGGCGTGGTGCGTCACATCGCCCACGACGTGCTGGTGATGTACCTGGGCCACGCGGTCGAGCAAGGCGAAAAGAACACCCTGTTCAGCAAGCCACTGCATCCCTACACCCAGGCCTTGCTGGCGTCCACGCCGGGCCTGGCCGGCAGCACCGGCGTCAAGCAGCGCATCGTGCTCAAGGGCGAGCTGCCCTCGCCGCTGAACCCGCCCACCGGCTGCGTGTTTTCGACCCGCTGCCCGCACGTCACCGACCGCTGCCGCGCCGAAAGGCCGCAGCTGCGCGAAGTCGGCGGGCGCCAGGTCGCCTGCCACTATGCCGAAAACTTTCTCACTGCGTGACCTGAAACCATGCAATCCCGCACCGGTTTCAGGCCACGTTTTTTAATGACCAGGGCGCACCACGTCACGAATGTGGTGCAAACTGGCCGCAAGCCCCGCTGCGAAGCAGCATCAACCTCCAAAGGGATCGTCCATGATTCAGACTAAACCAAGTGCAAGCCCCCGCGCGAGTAAATTGCGCCCGGTCCAGCGCGCATTGCTGTGCGCCGTCGCCCTGCCAGCGCTGCTGGCACTTTCACCCGTCTCCGCGAAGACGCTGGTGTTCTGCTCTGAAGGCAGCCCCGAAAACTTCTACCCCGGTGTCAACACCACGGGTACGTCGTTTGATGCCAACGAACCCATTTACAACCGCCTCGTCGAATTCGAATACGGCGGCACCAAGGTCATCCCCGGCCTGGCCGAGAAATGGGACATTTCCGCCGACGGCAAGGAATACACCTTCACGCTGCGCAAGGGCGTGAAATGGCATGCCAGCAACAAGGCCTTCAAGCCGACGCGCGACTTCAACGCCGACGACGTGCTGTTCATGTTCGAGCGCCAGTGGAAGGAAGACAACGCCTTCTTCAAGGTCACCAGCCCCAACCATTCCTACTTCAGCGACATGGGCATGCCCAAGCTGATCAAGTCGATCGACAAGGTCAACGACCTCACCGTCAAGATCACGCTGAACCAGCCTGAAGCGCCTTTCCTCGCCAACCTGGCCATGCCTTACGCGGCCGTCCAGTCCAAGGAATACGCCGACGCCATGCTCAAGGCCGGCACGCCGGAAAAAATCGACCAGGACCCGGTCGGCACCGGCCCCTTCTACCTGGTGCAATACCAGAAAGACGCGGTCATCCGCTACAAGGCCTTCCCTCAGTACTGGGGCGGCAAGGCCAAGATCGACGACCTCGTGTACTCGATCACGCCTGATGCTTCCGTTCGCTGGGCCAAGCTGCAGAAGAACGAATGCCAGGTCATGCCTTACCCCAACCCCGCCGACCTGGACGCGATCCGCAAGGACGCCAACGTCACCATCGTCGAGCAGGCCGGCCTGAACGTGGGCTACCTCGCCTACAACACGACCAAGAAGCCGTTTGACGACGTGCGCGTGCGCAAGGCCATCAACATGGCCATCAACAAGAAAGCCATTGTTGACGGCGTGTACCTGAGCACCGGCGTTGCTGCCAAGAACCCGATCCCGCCGACCATGGCCGCGTACAACAACGCCATCAAGGACGACGAGTACAACCCCGAAGCCGCCAAGAAATTGCTGGCCCAGGCCGGTTTCCCCAACGGCTTCACCACCGACCTGTGGGCCATGCCCGTGCAGCGCCCGTACAACCCGAATGCCAAGCGCATCGCCGAGTTGATGCAGGCTGACCTGGTCAAGGTGGGCGTGACCGCCGAGATCAAGAGCTTCGAATGGGGCGAGTACCGCAAGCGCCTGCAGGCCGGCGAGCACCAGATGGGCATGCTGGGCTGGACCGGCGACAACGGCGATCCTGACAACTTCATGTACACCCTGCTCGGCTGCGCTTCGGCCCAGTCGGCCAGCGGTTCCAACATCGCGAAGTTCTGCTACCAGCCATACGAAGACCTGGTCCTGAAGGCCAAGACCGTGACCAACCCTGCCGAGCGCATCAAGCTCTACCAGCAGGCCCAGGTCATCTTCAAGGAACAGGCCCCCTGGTTCACCATCGCCCACGCGGTGCAATTGAAGCCCATCCGCAAGAGCGTGATCGGCTACAAGAACAGCCCGTTCGGCCGCCACAACTTCTACGCTGTGGACATCAAGGAGTAATCCTGGGTCCTCAGGGCTTGAAGCGGCTTCACCACGAAGCCGCTTTCATCCAAACGCCAAAAACAAAAAAGGCCGGCTCACCCCGGCCTTTTTTTATGTGCGCGAAATTCCGGGTGTGCTACGACGCCTTGGCCAGCGCGTTTTGCGTGATCGCCGACAGCGTGCCGCGCGTGGTGATGACCTCCGGGTCCAGCGTCACCTCGATCACCGTGCCCTCTTTTCGTGCGAGGGCGGCCAGCAACTCGGCCTCAAATTCGGCGGTGCGCGTGATGCGCACGCCCGCATAGCCGTAGGCGCGCGCCAGGCCGGCGAAGTCGGGGTTGTTCAGGCGCGAACCACTTTCGTGCGTCGGGTACTCCCTTTCCTGGTGCATGCGTATGGTGCCGTACATGCCGTTGTTGAGCAGCACGATGATGCTCTTGGCGCCATGCTGCACGGCCGTGGCCAGTTCCTGCCCGTTCATCAAAAAATCACCGTCGCCGGCAATCGTAAACGCCGTGCGGCCCGTCGTAATGGCCGCCGCGATGCCCGCCGGCACGCCATAACCCATGGCGCCCACCGTGGGCGCCAGCTGCGTCTTGTGGCCTTTGACGAGGCCGTGGTGTTTGAAGAAACGGTGCACCCAGCTGGCGAAGTTGCCCGCACCGTTGGTCAGCACCGCATCCGCCGGCAAATGCTTTTGCAGCAGGCCGACGATGGCCGGCATATCGATGTCGCCCGGCAGGTTGGCCGAGGGCGTGGGTTTCAGGTTCTCCAGGTAATCCTCGTTCGCCGATGCCGTCCAGGCCTCCCAGGCCACGGTCACCGGCGCGGTCAGCACCTCCAGCGAACGTGCGGCGGCGTTCATGGTGGCATTGATCGCCAGGTCGGCCTGGTAGACGCGGTTGAGCTCCTCGGCGCTGGCGTGGATGTGCACCAGTTTTTGTTTCGGCCGGGGCGCTTCGAGCAACGTGTAGTTGCCGGTCGTCATTTCGCCCAGGCGCGGGCCTATGGCGATGACCAGGTCGCTGGCTTTCACGCGTGCGGCCAGCTTGGGGTTCAGGCCTATGCCCACGTCGCCCGCGTAGAGCGGGTGGTGGTTGTCAAAGGTGTCCTGGAAGCGGAAGGCATTGCCCACCGGCAGCTTCCAGTTCTCGGCGAAGCGCTGCAGCGCCTGTGCCGACTGCGGCGTCCAGCCGCCGCCGCCGGCGATGATGAGCGGGCGCTCCGACTTGAGCAGCATCTCGCGCAGCGTGCGCAGCGAGCCCGGGTCGCTCCAGGCCTGCACCGCTTCCACGCGCGGCAGCGGCTGCGCGGCCGTCATGCGGGTCAGCATGTCTTCGGGCAGCACCAGCACCACCGGGCCGGGACGGCCGTTCATCGCGGTGGCGAAGGCGCGTGCCACATATTCGGGAATGCGGTCGGCGTCGTCGATGCGCTCCACGCGCTTGGCAAAGCCCTTGGTGCTGGGCCCGAAGAAGTTGAAATAGTCGACCTCCTGGAAGGCCTCGCGGTCGCGGCAGTCGCTGGCCACGTCGCCCACCAGCAGCACCATGGGCGTGGAGTCCTGGAAAGCCGTGTGCACGCCGATGGAGGCATTCGTGGCCCCCGGCCCGCGCGTGACTATGCACACGCCCGGCCGGCCTGTCAGCTTGCCGTGGGCCTCGGCCATAAAGGCCGCGCCGCCTTCCTGCCGGCAAGTAACGAACTGGATCTTGCCCTGGCGCGCATGCAGGCCGTCAAGCACGGCCAGATAACTTTCACCGGGCACGCCGAATGCGTGGGTAACGCCCTGGGCCAGAAGGCAGTCGACGAGAAGGTGGCCGGCGAGTTGTTGGGTCATCGCTGTATTGTGCCGCTGGAATGGGTACAACAGCAGCGCCTCAACATGTGCTGCTCCTAGCCAGCATGAGCCACGGGACTGGCTTTGCCAGACCGCAGGCGCATCGGCTCCTTCTTGTGATGAAAGGGGCAGGGAGAAGCCGCAGGCACGCGAAGTGAGCGACCGTGGGGGCTATTCAGGGGTGGCGGCGTCCCCGTCACTGCCGCCTGCGGCGAGGGCTTGCCGAGCCAGCTCTTCATCGCTGAGCGGCGGCGCCGCTTCGAGTGCCGCGAGTTCGTCGAGAAACTCCTGCGTCGGCTGCTCGTGCTCCAGCAGCACTTCCTCGAGCTTTTGCCGACCGGTTTCTGCATGCACGTTGGGCGAGACGAGGACGGTAGGCGGCACGGGGAATTTTTCGCCAAGCTCAAACTTCAGGGCTTCGGATTTTTCTTCAACCCAGTGCGCGAAATCACCGTCTTTGGGGGTGTTCGAATTGCTCATGGCGGGCCTCCTTGGCTAGCGTGGCGACCTGGGCGCGGATGGCCAAGGTCTGATTTCATTATGCGGCGATCGCGCTTGCGGCGGTAGTAGCCATGACACAGCTTCATGCGCATCGGCACCTCGGCCTACAGAACTTGCAATAATTCACCAAACAGTTAAATTCAACCATATGGCAGCCACCCCCTCTTCCGCGCAGGAACCGCGCCTGCGCGACGCCGACCGCTCACAGCAAACCATACTGCTGGCGGCGCGCGACGAGTTCGCGCTCTACGGCCTGGCCGGCGCGCGTGTGGACCGCATCGCCGAGCGCGCCGACATCAACAAGCGCCTGATCTACTACTACTTCAAGAGCAAGGACGAACTCTTCCTCGCGGTGCTGGAGAACACTTACGCCGACATACGCGCCGCCGAGCAGAAGCTGCACCTCGACGAAATGGACCCGGTCGAGGCCATCCGCGAACTGGTTTCCTTCACCTGGCATTACTACCTGGAGCACCCCGAGTTCATCTCGCTGCTCAACAGTGAAAACCAGCACAATGCGGCGCACCTGAAGAAGTCGGCCCGCATCCAGGAAATGAACTCGCCGCTGGTGCAGATGCTGGACACGGTGCTCGAGCGCGGGCGGCGCAAAGACCTGTTCCGCGCGGGCATAGACCCTATCCAGCTCTACATCTCGATTGCGTCGATTTGTTACTTCTACCTGTCGAACAACCAGACACTCTCGGCCATCTTCGGGCGCGACCTGCGCGCCCCGAAAGCCATGGCCCAGCGCCTGTCGCACATGACGGACATGGTGCTCGGCTACGTGATGCGCTGAGCGCCGCCAGGCGCGGCAACTCACCCCCGGAGTTTCCCTAGGGGCCGTTGACAGCCCCCACCCCAGCCCCAACAATTCACCGTATAGTTACATACGGACGTGCCGGCCTGCGGCGCCATGCCGCATGGGCGACAAGGAGACATATCCGATGCTGCGCAAGCTGCTGCTGTTACCGGCGCTCAGGCCTTTCCTGCTGATCATCCTGCTGCTGGTGCTGTGGGACCTAGCCATCCGCATCTTCAAGATCCCGGCCTACCTGATCCCCCGCCCCGAGGAAGTCGTGCGGCAACTGGTCGCGGAATGGAACAACCTGCTCAAGCAAAGCTGGAAGACCACGCAGGCCACGCTGGGCGGCTTCGCGCTCACCATCGTCATCGGCATTCCGCTGGCCATGGTCATCGCCTACTCGCGGCTGGTCGAGTCCTACGTCTACCCGCTGCTGGTGTTTTCGCAAAGCATTCCAAAGGTCGCGATCGCGCCGCTGTTTGTCGTGTGGTTCGGCTTCGGCATCTTCCCCAAGATCATTTCGGCCTTCCTGCTCGGTTTCTTCCCGGTGGTGGTCTCCACCGTCATGGGCTTCAAGTCGGTCGAGCCCGACATGCTGGACCTGGCGCGCTCCATGGGCGCCAGCCGCCTGCAGACCTTCTTCAAGATCAGCCTGCCGCAGGCCCTGCCCGCCATCTTCAGCGGCCTCAAGGTGTCCATCACGCTGGCCGTGGTGGGCGCGGTGGTCGGTGAATTTGTCGGCTCCAACTCCGGCATCGGCTATGTACTGCAGGTGGCCAACGGCAACTTCGACCTGCCGCTGATGTTCGCCGCGCTGGTGGTGCTGTCCACCATAGGCGTGCTGCTGTTCGCGGCCATAGACCTCGTTGAGAGGCTGATGATCCCCTGGCATGCCTCGCAGCGCCAGGTGTTCTAGGCCGCCGCCCCTCCCCTTTTGTTTTTCGTTCCCCTCGTCACGTTCCATCACCGGCAACCCCAGGAGACACATCATGAAGAACCGCATATCCCCTTTGCTCACCGCCATCGCCGGCGCGCTGGTGCTGGCCATGGCGCCCGCCCAGGCGCAGACCAAGGCGCCCGAAAAAGTCACGCTGATGCTCAACTGGTACCTCTACAGCGAGCACGCGCCTTTCTTCCTCGGCAAGGAGCGCGGCTTCTACGCCGAAGAAGGCATAGACCTGGACATCCAGGAAGGCCGCGGCTCGGCCGTCACCGCCCAGGCCGTGGCGGCCAAGTCGGCCACCTTCGGCTACATCGACGTCACCACCATGATCAAGGCCGCGGCCAAAGGCGCGCCGCTCAAGTCCACCGGCGTGCTGTTCCAGCTGAGCCCCATGTCGGTCATGGGTTTTGCCGACAAGAACATCAAGACGCCCAAGGACATCATCGGCAAGACCGTCGCCACCACGCCGGGCGACTCGATGTCGCAGATGTGGCCGCTGTTCCTCAAGGTCAACAACATCCAGGCCGACCAGGTCAAGATCGTCTCGGGCGACGGCCAGACCAAACTCAATGCCGTGATGAACGGCCAGGCCGACCTGCTGCTCGGCTACGTGATGGACCAGGCCATCAAGCTGCAGGACGCCACCGGCAAGCAGGTCTACCCGATACGCTTCGCCGACTCGGGCATCAACCAGATCAGCTCCGGCATCATCGCCAACAAAAACCTGCTGACCGAGAACCCCGACCTGGTCAAACGTTTTATGCGCGCGTCCACGCGCGCGGCCGAAGCCGCCGAGAAAAGCCCGGAAGCCGCCGTCGACGCCATGCTCAAGGCCAACCCCAAGGCCGGTGTGCGCGACACGCTGATCGTCGGCATGAAACAAAGCGTGGCGCTGTACCACACCAAGGAAACCGCCAACCAGCGCCCCTTCCGTGTGACCATGAAAAACGTCAGCGACTCGCTGGACCTGCTGGTGCAGTACGGCGGCATGGACGCCTCCACGCGCGGCAAACCCGAAGACTACGTGAGCCTGGACTTCCTCCCCCAGAACTGAAGAAGGCGTCCCTCATCCATGCCCAACGACCACCTGATAGAAGCCCGCGGTGTCTCCAAGACCTACCAGACCAAGGACGGCCCGGTCGAGTCCCTCAAGCCCCTGGACTTCTCGATCCGCGAGGGTGAATTCATCTCGGTCGTCGGGCCTTCGGGCTGCGGCAAAAGCACGCTGCTGAAAATGGTGGCCGGCCTGCTGCCCATCACGGGCGGCACGCTGACGCTGGCGGGCAAGCCCATCAACGGGCCGCAGAAAGACGTGGGCATCGTCTTCCAGAGCGCGGTGCTGCTGGCCTGGCGCACGGTGCTCAAAAACATCCTGCTGCAGGCCGAGATGCGCCACATGCCCAGGGAGCAGGCACTGGCCAAGGCGATGCAGCTGATAGAGATGGCCGGCCTCAAAGGGTTTGAAAACAAATACCCCTGGCAGCTGTCGGGCGGCATGCAGCAGCGCGCCTCCATCTGCCGCGCCCTGCTGCACGACCCTTCGGTGTTGCTGATGGACGAGCCCTTCGGCGCGCTGGACGCCATGACACGCGAGAAGATGAACCTGGAACTGCAGCGCATCTGGTCGGCCTCGAAAAAAACCGTGCTGCTGATCACCCACAGCATCCCGGAGGCCGTGTTCCTGTCGGACCGCGTCATCGTGATGAGCGAGCGGCCGGGTTCCATCGCCGCCACCTACGACATAGACCTGCCGCGCCCGCGCACACTGGACATGATGGGCTCGCCTGAATTCGCCGTCTACGCCAAAAAAGTGCGCGCGCATTTTTACTCGCAGGGCACGCTGGACCACTGAAGCCCCAAGCTCATGGACGAACCCCTTCGCTTCCAGATCGACGAGATCCGCTTTTCCGAGCGCGACGTGGTGCTGCGCCTGCCCTTCCGTTTCGGCGCGGCCACCGTGACCTCCTGCCCCCAGGTCTATGTGCAGGCGCGCATACGCTTTGCCGACGGGTCGACCTCGCTGGGATGCGCGGCGGAAATGATGATCCCGAAGTGGTTCGACAAAAACCCGGCGCTCTCCAACGAAGACAACTTCCAGCAGCTGCGCGATGCCCTCACAAGCGCCCGTGCCGCCTATTGCGCGGACACATCCGCCCGGACCGCCTGGCAGCATTTCGCGCATCACTACCAGGCCTTGCTCGACAAGGGCGCGGCCGCCGGCCTCAACCCGCTGGCAGCCGGCTACGGCCCGGCCCTGCTGGACCGCGCGATCCTGGACGCGCTGCTGCTCAAGCTCAACGGCAGTTTTGCCGCCGGCATGAGCGCCAACCTGGCCGGCATCGACGTGCGCGGCAGCGGCCTGGCCGGCGAGCTGCGCGATTTCGACATGGCGCGCTTCCTCTCGCTGCAGATGCCGCGCAAGCAGATCGCGGCGCGGCACACCGTCGGCCTGGCCGATGCGATCACCCAGGCGGACAAACCCGCGGGCGAACCCATGGACGGCCTGCCTACCTCGCTGGAGGCCGCCATCAAGCGCTACGGCCACCGGCATTTCAAGATCAAGCTCAGCGGCGACACCAAGGCCGACATGGCGCGGCTGACGGCCATCAGCCACGTGCTGGAAGGCGTGGCGCGTGTCATCACGCTGGACGGCAACGAGCAATACGCCAGCGCCGGCGCCTTTGCCGACTTCTTCACGCAGGTCACCTCGGAGCCCCAGCTCGCGCCGCTGCTGGCGTGCACCGCTTTTGTGGAGCAGCCGCTGCGCCGCGACCAGGCGCTGGCGCAGGACGTGTCGGCGCTGGCCCAGAAGATTCCGCTGCTGGTCGATGAATCCGACGCCACGCTGGACGCCTTTGCGCAGGCCAGGCCGCTGGGCTACACCGGCGTGTCGAGCAAAAGCTGCAAGGGCTTTTACAAGTCGGTCATCAACGCCGCGCGCTGCGCGATGTGGAATGAATCCTCGCCTGGCGCGCCTTATTTCCTCTCGGGCGAAGACCTCACCATGCAGGCCGGCCTGGGCGTGCAGCAAGACCTGGCGCTGGTCAGCTGGCTGGGCCTGGCGCACGTGGAGCGCAACGGCCACCACTACGTCAACGGCCTGATGGCCGCACCCCAGGCCGAGCAGCAAAACCTGCTGCTGGCGCACGACACGCTCTACGAGTACAGCTGTGACGCCGTGCGGCTGCGCATCAAGGGCGGGCAAATCGCGTTGGGCTCGCTCGACACACCCGGCTTCGCCACCGGCCAGGCCGGCGGCCAGATTTCCTGGGACGCGATGCGTTCCTTTTACTGAACATCACTGAACACAGCAACAAGGAGTACACATGAGCAAACCCACCCTGGGCATCATCATGCACGGCGTGACCGGCCGCATGGGCACCAACCAGCACCTGATCCGCTCCATCCTGGCGATACGCGCCCAGGGCGGCGTGCTGCTGTCCGACGGCAGCCGCGTCATGCCTGACCCCATCCTCATAGGCCGCAATGCCGGCAAGATCGAAGCGCTGGCCCGCGAGCACGGCGTGGCCCGCTGGGGCACAGACCTGGACCAGGCGCTGGCCAATCCCCATGACAGCATCTTCTTCGACGCCGGCACCACGCAGATGCGCCCCACCCTGCTGGCCAAGGCGATACGTGCCGGCAAGCACGTCTACTGCGAAAAGCCGATCGCCACCAACCTCAACGAGGCCGTTGAAATCGCCCGCCTGGCGCAAGGCTCGGGCCTGAAGCACGGCGCGGTGCAGGACAAGCTCTTTTTGCCCGGCCTGCGCAAGCTCGACATGTTGCGCCGCGCCGGCTTCTTCGGCCGCATGCTGTCGGTGCGGCTGGAGTTCGGTTACTGGGTGTTCGAGGGCGACCTGCAGCCCATCCAGCGTCCGAGCTGGAACTACCGCAGCGAAGACGGCGGCGGCATGATCCTGGACATGATGTGCCACTGGCGTTATGTGCTGGACAACCTGTTCGGCGAGGTCAAATCCGTCTCCTGCATAGGCGCCACCCACATTCCCGAACGCTGGGACGAAGCCGGCAAACCCTACAAGGCCACCGCCGACGACGCGGCCTATGCCACGGCCGAACTCACGGGCCACAACGGCGAGCCGGTCATCGCCCAGATGAACATGTCATGGGCCACGCGCGTGCGCCGCGACGACCTGGTCACCTTCCACGTGGACGGCACGCACGGATCGGCCGTGGCGGGCCTGCAGAGCTGCCGCGCCCAGTCGCGCGTGACCACGCCGCGCCCGGTGTGGAACCCCGACCAGAAACAGATGATGAATTTTTTCGACCAGTGGCAGGAAGTGCCGGACTCGCAAACCTACGACAACGGCTTCAAGATCCAGTGGGAACACTTCATACGCCACGTGGCCGAGAACGAGCCCTACCGCTGGACGCTGCCCGAAGGCGCCAAGGGCGTGCAGCTGGTCGAGGCGGCGCTGCAAAGCTGGAAAGAGCGGCGCTGGGTGGATGTGCCGCCGCTCAAGATCTGAGGGATTCCCCATGGCGCTCACACTCACCTTGCCCGATGCAGGCGGCGGCCTGAAACCTTATACGCTGCGCGGCAGCACGCCCGTCAAGCCCGTACCGGGCACGCGCTTTAACCGCATCGCCTATTCCGCCGCCCACGTCGTGGCCGACCCGCTGGCGGCGGTGGACCCGTGGCTGGCATGCGCCGTCGACTGGGACGCCACCATCGCCTACCGGCGCCACCTGTGGTCGCTGGGCCTGGGCGTGGCCGAAGCCATGGACACCGCCCAGCGCGGCATGGGCCTGGACTGGCCGACCTCGCTGGAACTGATACGCCGCTCGCTGGACGCGGCCAAAGACATGCCGGGCGCGTTGATTGCCTCAGGCTGCGGCACCGACCACCTGGTGCTGGAAAACGTCAAGAGCGTCGACAACGTCATTCGCGGCTATGAAGAACAGATGGAAGCCATTGAAAAGCTGGGCGGCAAGCTCATCGTGATGGCCTCGCGCGCGCTGGCCCGCGTGGCGCAAAGCCCGGCCGACTACGAACGCGTCTACGACCGCATCCTGCGCCAGGCAAAGCAGCCCGTGGTGCTGCACTGGCTGGGCGACATGTTCGACCCGGCGCTGGCCGGCTACTGGGGCAGCCCCGACACCGACCGTGCCATGGACACGGCCCTGGGCATCATCGAGGCGCATGCCGCCAAGGTCGACGGCATCAAGATCTCGCTGCTGGACAAGGACAAGGAAATCGCCATGCGCCGCAGGCTGCCCGCCGGCGTGCGAATGTACACCGGTGACGATTTCAATTACGCCGAGCTGATCGCCGGCGACGGCGTGGGCAAGGAAGCCACGCACGGCAAGAGTGACGCACTGCTGGGCATCTTTGACGCCATCGCCCCCGCCGCCAGCGCCGCGCTGGGCGAGCTGGGGCAGGGCAAGCTGGAGAAATTCCACGCCATCCTGGCCCCGACGGTTCCCCTGTCGCGCCACATCTTTGCGGCGCCCACGCGCTTTTACAAAACCGGCGTCGTGTTCATGGCGTGGCTCAACGGCCACCAATCGCACTTCACCATGGTGGGCGGCCAGCAGAGCACGCGCTCGCTGCAACACCTGGCGGAACTGTTTCGCCTGGCCGACGCGGCCCAGGTGCTGGAGCAGCCCGAACTCGCCGTGCGCCGCATGAAAACCCTGCTCGCACTGCACGGCGTTGACAACTGAAGACAGCGATGCGCGATTTTTCCCAAGACCACCGCTGGCTGTCCATCAACACGGCCACCATTCGCAAAAGCCGCGGCGTCGATGTCCCCTTGCCCGCCATCATTGAAGCCTGCGTGCAACGCGGCATCAAGGCGATCTCGCCCTGGCGCGACCAGGTCGCCGCAGCCGGCCTGCCCGCGGTTTCAAAACTCGTCAAAACCCACGGACTGGAACTGTCGGGCTACTGCCGGGGCGGCATGTTTCCGGCGGCGGATGCGGCGGGCCTCAAGGCCGCGCATGAGGACAACCGCCGCGCCGTCGACGAGGCCTGCGAACTCAACGCCGCCTGCCTGGTGCTGGTGGTGGGCGGCCTGCCCGGCGCGCTGGCCGGCAAGGCCGCGCACAAGGACATCGCGCTGTCGCGCAGCCAGGTGTTTGACGGCATTGCCACCTTGCTCGAACACGCCAGGGCCAGCAAGATGCCGCTGGCCATAGAGCCGCTGCACCCCATGTACGCCGCCGACCGCGCCTGCATCAACACCATGGAGCACGCGCTGGACGTCTGCGACGCACTGGACCCTGGAAACACAGGCGCACTTGGCGTGGCGGTGGACGTGTACCACGTCTGGTGGGACCCCAAGCTTGAAGCCCAGATCCGGCGCGCCGGCAAAAACCGGCTGCTGGCCTTTCACGTCTGTGACTGGCTGACGCCGACCACCGACCTGCTCAACGACCGCGGCATGATGGGCGACGGCGTCATCGACATCCCGAAAATCCGCGGCTGGGTGGAAGCCCAGGGCTTCGCAGGCTACAGCGAGGTGGAGATTTTTTCGGCCGGCCACTGGTGGCAGCGCGACGCGGCTGAAGTGCTGGACACCTGTATCGCAAGGCACCGCAACTCGGTATGAGCGGTGCGCGGCTCAGGGTGTGTGGGCCGTCATCCGGCCTGCTACCTTGAAACGGCCGTCCCCCTGCGGCGTGAGTACCACCATCTCGCCTGTGTCCGGTGCTATGCCGGTCAGGGCGGCAATGGTCGAGCCGTGCGACACCATCACCGTATTGCCGTTTGCCGGTTTCTGGCCGGCCAGGGGCCTAAGGCCGGCCAGTTGCCGGTCAGCCTCCCCGCTGCGGCCAAAGAGGTTGCCCAGGGCAGGCGTCAACACGGGCGTCGCCCCGAAAGCCAGCTTTGCCGTTTCAATCGACCGGCACCACGGACTGGACAGCAGCCGCCCGACGGTAATACCGCGCCGGCGGAAGGCTTCGCCCAGTTGCCGCGCATGTGCGCGGCCTTCATCGCTCAGGTTGCGCTGGGTGCCGCAATCGTCGAGTTTCATGCCTTCCGGGTCCCCCACACCGGGCGTCGTCAAGGCATGCCGGATCAGCACCACCTGGCCGCCGCCCTTGAGCCGCGTCCACAAGGCTTCATCCGCCAGTGCGAACGACGTCCACGCCAGCGCCGCCATCAAGGCCAGCAAGCGAAAAGTTCGTCTCAGGGTCATCAGGCCAGCTCCATGGGTTTTCAGCCATACTACGCCGCACCATTTGCCCCTGTGATACGGTGGGGCACTGAGGCGCCGTGACCTGACAACCTGAAACATGACCCTTGATTTTCTGGCTCCTTCGCCAGTGCTTGCCCGCCGGCTGATAGGCGCCATCCTGCTGGTTGAAGGCGTGGGCGGGCGCATCGTCGAGACCGAAGCCTACGACCGCAAGGACCCGGCCTCGCACACCTTTGCCGGCCCTACGCCGCGCAATGCGGTCATGTTCGGCCAGCCTGCCCATGCTTATGTCTACCTGTCCTACGGGATTCACTGGTGCCTGAACATCGTCTGCCGCGAGGAAGGCCACGGCGCCGGCGTGCTGATACGCGCCATCGAACCGCTTGCCGGGCTGGAGCTGATGCGCCAGCGGCGCGGGCTGGACGATGCACGCCTGCTGTGCGCCGGGCCCGGGCGGCTGGGCCAAGCGCTGGGGATCACCCGGAACCACAACGGGCTCAGCATCACTTTGCCGCCTTTTGATCTGGTGCCGGCGCCTGGGCGCCCACGCGTCGTCAGCGGCCCGCGTATCGGTATTACCAAGGCGATGGAGCAGCCCTGGCGTTTCGGGCTGGAGGGTTCGTGTTTCCTGAGCCGGCCTTTTCGCCAAGCCTAGCGCGTGTTCAGCGGAAGCGGTAGGACACCGCGATGTAGCCGGTGTCCTGCGTGCGGCGGCTGACCAGCGGGCTGTTGTGCACCGATGAGTCGAGCCACCTGCGGCGCACCTGCATGCTCAGCGTCCAGGGCTCGCCCAGCGGCACGTCCACCGCCAGGCCCAGCATCGGAGTCGTGGAAGCCCCGGCGTTGTATGCCGCGAAGCCGCTGGCGGCCGACTCCGCCGCGCTGACGCCATACAGATAGTTGTTGTACTTGGCGTTGCCGTATTCCAACCCCACCTGCGGAAAGAAGGACCAGCTGCCGACCTTGAACTCCGCCGCGTAGATGGCCTCCACCAAACTGCCATGCGACTTGTTGGCGTCGACAAAGGCGTTCAAAAACAGCGCGCCGTAAGGCGTTTCCTGGAAAGTGCCTATGCCCAGCGGGATCGGCGTCTTGCGGTCTTTGAGGCCGGACAGCGCGGCGGTGTCGGCACGCCAGCCGTCCTGGCTGACGCGGCCCGCGAGTTCCAGGTAGCCATAGCCGAACTTGACGGTCTTCAGGCTCAGGGTGTCCACGCGCACGGCGAGGCGGCCGTAGTCAAAAAATCCGTAGGGCAGCAGGCGGGTTTCGTTGTCCTTGCTGCGGATCACGCTTTGCGTGCTGTAAACCGCGCCGCCCACGTCGCCCGTCAGCTCGTACTTGATCGGTGCGATCTGCGCTGCCGCCAGCATGGGCAGCAGGCATGCGATACCCGGCAAGGTACGGGGTAAAAAGGCCATCGCATACCGGGTGTGAGTCATGAAAATCAGTATAGGCCTGGGCCCCCGAAAATGCACCCGCGCAAGGCCTTCAGGCCTCACCTTGCGCAACTCCAGCGCAAAACCGTTGTTGCCGCGCACACCCGCCGCGGTTCAACCCCAGGTTTCTAGACGGCCGTCGGCACCTGGCCCGCCGCAGGCAGCGCCGTGCGGCGCACGCGGCGCACATTGAAGGCGCTGGCGATCAGAATGCCCTGCATCAGCGCCAGGCCCAGCAGCACGCCGCGGTACTGGCCGTGGTCCATCATCACGCCGAAAATCAGCGGCGAGACAGCCTGGCCGATGTCCAGGCCCGCATACACCACGCCATAGACGCGGCCCGAGGCGTTGTCCGGTGTCGAGCGCTTGACCAGCAGGTCGCGCGACGGCCCGGCAATGCCTGAAGAGAAACCCATGACGCCGAACAGCACCGGCACCACCCACGCGGGGTAGCTGCCCAGCGCCAGCAGCAGCGCGAACACGGCCGCCACGCCAAAGCCTATGCCGACGATGCGTTCGCAGCGCGCGGGATTCGACGCGAGAAAGCCGCCGAACACCATGCCGCCCGCGCTGCACACCATGTAAATCGTCAGGCACATGGCCACCAGCGGCAACGGCACGTCATGCAGCTGGCGCGCGGCCTCCGGCGCGAAAGCCTGCACCACGCTGAGCACAATCGCGTACCAGAAGAAGAACGCAAAACACATCCACACCGCGGGAATCTTCAAAAAGCCCAGCGAGCTGTCGGCGGCAACCGCGCCTTTGGCGGGCGCCGTCACGGTGAGCGTGAGCTTGTCGCGGTTGGCCACCAGCACGGCCAGCACCGCAAAAGCCAGCACGCCCGCGCAGGCCAGCGCCACGCGCCAGGAAAACGCGAAGGTCAAAGGCACCAGCATGGCCGGGGCCAGCGCCCAGCCCAGGCTGCCGGTGATGCCGTGCACGCTGTAGGCGTGGCCCAGGCGCGGCGCGCTGACCTTGCGGTTGAGCAGCGTGTAATCGACCGGATGGAACACGCCGTTGCCGATGCCGGCGAGCACGGCAAAGCCGGCCATCATCCAGTAGCTGGTGCTGATGGAGTAACCGAAAGCGGCCAGGCCCAGCAAGGTCAGGCCGCCAAACAGGATGGGACGCGGGCCGAATTTGTCGACCACAAAACCCGACAAGGCCTGCACAGCGCACGAGGTGACAAAAAAGATCGTCATCAGGAAGCCGAGTTCGGCGTAGGTCACGTCAAACGCTTCCTTGAGCCAGGGAAACAGCGGCGCCAGCAAGAGCTGGCTGAAGTGGCTGATCAGGTGGGCCGTGCCGACCAGGCCGATGACGCCGGCGTCCTGTTTGAGCGAAATCGCGTTGCCGGCGGGCGCGGCCGCGGTGCTTGAAGTATTCATGGCGCTATCGTAGTATTGGCCTTGCCTGCTGAAATGCGACAAATAGCCATGATTCATCGAATTTCAGACAAAACCACCAAAGCACTCCAAACCACGATTCACCATGGGCCGTAACGACCTTCGCTTCATGCCGGTGGGCGACACCGACAGCTTCACGCCCAGCACCAAACGGCCGGTGCGCGTGCGCGCCCGTTCCATGCCGGCCGACACGCATTTCGAGCCGCACTCCCACGCCTGGGCGCAGCTGGCCTACTGCGCGACCGGGGTCGTGCAGGTCACGGCCGAGGGCGGCGATGACGGTGCGGGCGGCGCCGGCGGCGAAATCACCTACATCGTGCCGCCCTCGCGCGCGGTCTGGATCGCGCCCGGCGCGCAGCACCACATCACCGTGCTGGAGGCCGCCGAGTTCCGCACGCTCTACATCCACGCCAACGCCACGCCAAAAGGCTGGAGCGGCTGCCGCGTGCTGGTGGTGTCGCCGCTGCTGCGCGAATCGATCAGCGCGCTCGATGCCGCCTCACCCGCGCATCCCCTGAGCCCCACACGCGAACAACTGCTGAGCGGCCTGGTGCTGGACGAACTCACGCATGCCGACACCCAGGCCCTGGGCGTGCCCATGCCGCATCCGCAAAACGGCGACAAGCGGCTGCGCGCCCTGTGCGAGGCGGTGCTGCGCGCGCCGGCGCAGCGGGCCACGCTGGCCGAATGGGCGGCAGACATCGGCGCCAGCGAACGCACCGTGGCCCGGCTGTTTCGCGACGAGCTGGGCCTGAGCTACCAGCAGTGGCGCCAGCAGGCCATCCTGGCGCACGCCCTGCCACTGCTCACGCGCGGCCAGCCGGTCAGCACCGTGGCGGCGGCCAGCGGCTACGCCAGCGACAGCGCCTTCACCGCGATGTTCAAGGCGGCCATGGGGCAGCCGCCCAGCCATTTCCAGAACAGGAACGGTTTGTGACGCCCATGGAAGCATGCAGATTTTGAAAAAGGTGACAACAGCGCGACGCGTAGCTTCGTCAGCGCTGGCAGTTCTGCTGGCCGCCACCGGCGCGGCACAGGCGCAGCCTGCCGCCGAGGGCCACCCGCCGCTGCTGCGCGCGCTGAATGCGGTGCGCCAGCAAGGCTGCGACAAAGGCGCGGGCCCGGCCGCCGCGCTGCGTGAACACACGGCGCTGTCGCGCGCCGCGGCGCTGCTCGCGGGCGGCAGCAAACTTGACGACGCACTCAACAGCGCGGGTTACCGCGCCACGCGCGCGGCGCAAATCTCCGTGCGCGGCGCCGCCGGCCCCGCGGCCGTGACACAAAAGGCACTGGGCAGGACTTGCGGCACAGCCACGCAGCGCGACTTGCTGGATGTGGGCTTTTACCAGCGCGGCACCCAGACCTGGGTGGTGCTGGCCGCGCCCTTCTCGCCGCCCGCCGCGGCGCAGGCCGCCGAAGTGCAGGTGCGCGTGCTGGCCCTGGTCAACGAGGCGCGCGCCCGGCCGCAACGCTGCGGCAGCCAGGCCTTTTCGGCGGCGCCGCCGCTGCGGCTCAACCCCACGCTCTACAGCCTTGCCAGCGGCCACGCCGCCGACATGGCGCGCTACAGCTACTTCAGCCACACCGGCCGCGACGGCAGCACGGTGGACGGCCGCGCCACCCGCGCCGGCTACCCCTGGCGCGCCATCGGCGAGAACATCGCCGCCGGCCAGGTCACGGCCGACACCGTGGTGCAAGGCTGGATCAACAGCCCCGGCCACTGCGCCAACATCATGTCGCCGGCTTTCCGCGAAATGGGTGCGGCCTTTGTGGTGAACACCCAGAGCAGCCAGGGGATTTACTGGGCGCAGGTATTTGGGGCGACGCCTTAGCGACGGTGCGACTTCAGGCGCCCGGCAAAAAGCGCGTCACCTTGCTTCTGAGCAGTTGGACAAGCGCCGGGTCCATATAAGGATAGTTATCCGGAATGCCCAGGCAGATGACGCGCTTGCCCTTGAGTTCATCCTTGAATCTCGATGACAGCTTCGTTTTGTGCGCACGCTCCATCACAAAGATCAGGTCAGCCCACTCGACGAGGTCGGGCGTCAAGGGATTGTCCGCACCGTTGTTGAGCCCGGCGGAGGAACACTCCAGGCCGGGATGCTCCGCGAAAATCTGCTCCGCCGTCGGGCTGCGCCAGCGGTTCAGGCTGCACAGGAACAAGACCCGCATGGTCCTGTCGCTGTTTTTATCGTTCTCCATCGGGGGAGCTTATTCGAAAAATCCTCGAACAAGCGTCCCCGGGCCTCAGATCAGCCGCCTGAGCAATCCCATCACCTGCTCAAAGCGCTTGCCGTAGGGCGGGTAGAACAAATCCCCGCGCGCCCATCCCGACTGCACCATCACCGGCTTTTGCTGGGTCAGCCGCAGGAAGCCGGTTTCACCGTGGTAGGCGCCCCAGCCGCTTTCGCCGACGCCGCCGAAGGGCAGGTTTTCGTGGGCGATGTGCATCAGGGTGTCGTTCACCGTGACCCCGCCGCTCACGGTGTTGGCCAGCACGTGGTCGCGCGAATCGGTGTCGATGCCGAACCAGTAGAGTGCCAGCGGCCGCGGCCTGGCGTTGACGTAGCGGATGGCGTCGTCGATGGCCGCATAAGGAATCACCGGCAGGATGGGGCCGAAAATTTCCTCGCTGAGCAGTTTCGACGTGGCGGGCACGTCAAACACCAGCACCGGCGCCATCTGCCGCGAAGCCGCACCCACACCACCCACGCCGGCGACGCCGGGATGAATTGTTTGCAGGCGCGCGCCCTCGCCTTCGGCCTGTGCCAGCAGCGCCTGCAGGCGCTCCAGGTGGCGCGGGCTGATGATGGCGGCGTAGTCGGGGTTGCCGGTGATGGTGGGGAACAGGGTTGCCACGGCGCGGGCAAAGGCCTCACCAAAAGCAGTTTCCCGGCCCTGCGGCAGCAGCACGTAGTCGGGCGCGATGCAGGTCTGGCCGGCGTTGAGCAGCTTGCCGTGCGCGATCTTGATGGCGGCCTTGTCGAGGTCGCAGGAGGCATCGATGATGCAGGGTGATTTGCCGCCCAGCTCCAGCGTGGTCGGCGTCAGGTTGGCGGCGGCGGCTTCGGCGACCTTGCGGCCCACGGCGGTGGAGCCGGTGAAGAACAGGTGGTCAAACGGCAGGCCGGCAAATTCGGCGGCCAGCTGGCCGTCGCCCTGCACCACGCACAGCTCATCAGGCGCAAAGGATTTTTCAATCAGGGCGGCCAGCAGCGCCGAGGTGCGTGGCGTGAGTTCGCTGGGTTTGAGCATCACGCGGTTGCCGGCGGCCAGCGCGGTAATGACCGGGCCCAGCGACAGCTGCACCGGGTAGTTCCAGGGCGAAACCACGCCCACCACACCCAGCGGCTGGCGCTGCAAAAAAGCGCTGGAGGGCTGCAGGTAGAGCGGCGTGCGCACCTTCACCGGTTTCATCCACTTCGGCAGCTGTTTGAGCGTGCTGGACAGCAGCGAGCGCAGCACAAAGATGTCGGCGATTTCGGTGAGCTGCGCCGAGCGCACGCCGAAGTCGGCGTTGACGGCCTGGGCCAGTTCGGCGCCGTGTTCATCGAGCAGGGCGCGCATGCGCAGCAGGCGGTCACGGCGCAAGGCCAGCGGCACTTCGATCTGGGCGCGGCTGGCGCGGTACTGGGCGTCAAACAGGGTGCGAAGCGGTGTCTGGGCGGTGCTTGAAATCATCCGGCCATGATAGGGACCGCCGGGCCCGCACAGTAGGGGTACAACTCCAGCGGAACCACGGGTTGACCCTGACGCGGCCGACCTTATATAAAAGCTGACGTATTTGGCTGACAGCCAAGCCGGCGCTTATGCACCAAGATGGCTGGCAGGCAAATCGGTCAACCATCCCTGATGAAAGTGTTTCATGGAATTCAAGGATTACTACAAAGTCATGGGCGTGGAGCGCAGCGCCACGCCCGACGAGATCAAAAAAGCCCACCGCAAGCTGGCGCGCAAATACCACCCCGACGTCAGCAAGGAAAAGAACGCCGAGGCGCGTTTCAAGGAAGTCGCCGAAGCCTACGAAGTGCTGCGCGACCCGGAAAAGCGCGCCGCCTACGACCAGCTGGGCGCCAACTACCAAGCGGGGCAGGACTTCCGCCCGCCGCCGGGCTGGAACCCCGGGCAGGCTTCGGGCGGCGGCGCCGGCGGCACGCACTTCGGCGGCGGCCAGGGTTTTGACCACAGCGACTTTTTCGACGCCATCTTCCGCGGCATGGGCGGCGGGCCGCAAGGCCGGGGCGGCTTTGACGACCTGCGCGGCGGCCGCGGTTTTGACATGCCGGGCCAGGACCAGCACGCGAAGATCCAGATCGACATCGGCGACTCCTACAGCGGCGCGACGCGCAAGCTGCAATTGCGCATGCCGGTGGAGGGCGAAGCCGGCCTGGCGATGCAGAACCGGACCATCGAGTTCGTGATTCCCAAAGGCATACGCGCCGGCCAGCACATCCGGCTGGCGGGCCAGGGCGCGCCCGGCATGGGCCAGGGCGGCGCGGGCGACCTCTACCTGGACGTTGAATTCCTGCCGCACGCCCTGTACCGCGCCGAGGGCCATGACGTGTACATGACCCTGCCAGTCGCGCCCTGGGAGGCCGCGCTGGGCGCCGAGGTGGAAGCGCCCACGCCCACGGGCGAGGTGGAGCTGAAAATCCCGCCGGGCTCGGCGAGCGGGCGCAAGCTCAGGCTCAAGGGGCGCGGGCTGCCGGGCAAGACGCCCGGTGACTTTTATTTTGTGCTGCAGGTCGTCCTGCCGGCCGCGGACACCGAAGCGGCGAAAAAAGCATATGAAGACATGGCAACGGCGTTCAAAGCCTTCAGGCCGCGCGCCACCCTGCAAACCTCCGGAGGCCAGGCATGAACACCCCTATCCGCTATCTCGCCGGTTTTATCCTGGAAGACCAGGAAGAACTCACGCTCGACGACCTCTGCCGGGCCTGCGCCGCGCAATCGGACCTCATCGTGGACCTGGTGCACGAAGGCGTGCTGGCTCCGCTGGGCGCGGCGCCCGAGGTGTGGCGCTTCACCGGCGTGCACCTGCACCGCGCCACCGTGGCCGTGCGCCTGCAGCGTGACCTGGGCGTGAACCCGGCCGGTGCGGCACTGGCACTGGAGTTGATGGACGAGCTTGACGGCCTCAGGGCGCAATTGAGCCGGCTCCAGGGTCTCTAGAGCCCTGAGCGGGGCGCAGTGGCAGAATCGGGCGCCATGTCCGACACCGCCGCCCCCGCCCTCAAAAACATCTTCGACCGCGCGCGCTACCGCCACATCGCCGCGGAAACCGCCGCGGTCTACCCGCGCTTTGATGGCAAGAAGTTTCTGGCGCTCGCGCTGCCCGGGCTGGACGAACTCTCGCTGATGCAGCGCCTGCGCCGCACCAGCGAATGCCTGCACGCCACGCTGCCGGACGATTACAAAAAATCCATCGCCATCCTGCGCAAGCTGGCCCCGCGCATCAACAGCGGCTTTGTCACCCTGGTGCTGCCGGACTATGTGGGTTTGTACGGGCGCGATGACTTCGACACGTCCATGGAAGCGTTGAAATTTTTCACCGCCTTCGGCAGCTCGGAATTCGCCATCCGCGAGTTCATCCGCCAGGACCCCGAGCGCACGCTGGCCGTGATGAAAACCTGGGCCAAAGACGAAAGCGAGCATGTGCGGCGCCTGGCCAGCGAAGGCAGCCGTCCTCGCCTGCCCTGGTCTTTCAGGCTCGATGCGCTGATGGCAGACCCCGAGCTTGCCGCGCCCATCCTGGAGACGCTCAAGGCCGACGACAGCCTCTACGTGCGCAAATCGGTGGCCAACCACCTGAACGACATCACCAAACTGCACCCCGAATGGGTGCTCAAACGCCTGAAGGGCTGGCCGCTGGACAACCCGCACACCGCGTGGATCGCGCGGCATGCGCTGCGCACGCTGATCAAGCAGGGCGACAAACAGGCGCTGGGCGTCATAGGCGCCGGCAAAAAGGCGGCCGTCAGCATCGGCGATTTTTCCGTCAGCCCGAAAAAGCTCACGCTGGGTGAGCGGCTGGCGCTGTCGTTCACGCTGCAATCCACCGCGCGCCAGAGCCAGCGCCTGGTGGTGGATTACGCCATCCACTACGTCAAAAAGGCCGGCAGCAGCTCGGCCAAGGTCTTCAAGCTCAAGGAGTTGACCCTGGGCGCCGGCGAAAGCGTGCAGCTTTCGCGCAGCCAGGTGGTGCGCGACTTCACGACGCGTGTGCACCATGCGGGCCGGCATGAGGTGGACATCATGGTCAACGGCGAGCGGCTGGCCCATGGTTTCTTTGAGCTTTTAAAGCCCTGACAGCGGCACCCAAAACCGCCCTGGGTTGTTGCCCCCCCCCGCCCTCGCCGGATCGCTTCACGAGGGTACGCTGGTCTGGAATTTGACGCGTTTGCGACTTCAGCTTAGTATTACATCTGTAATAACCAATTTTCACCATGCATACACTCAAACTTACCCAAATCGGCAACTCGGTTGGCGCCATCTTCCCCAAGGAATTGCTGGCCCAGATGCGGCTGGAAAAAGGCGACGAGTTTTATGTGACCGATACGCCCGACGGCCTGCGCATCACCGCGCACAACCCGGATTTTGAAGAGCAGATGCGGATCGGCCGCGAGATCATGAAGGAGCGCCGCGCCGTATTGCGCGAGCTGGCCAAGTGACAAAGGCCTGGCGCTGGGTTGACCGCGCAGTCTTGATTGCCGTGCATGAGATGCAGCTGGCTGAGCATGGTGGTGGGGCGGGCATTCGTGATGCTGCATTGCTTGACTCCGCCCTGAGTCGCCCACTCAACCTTGCTGTTTATGGAGAACCCGATGCCGCGGCGCTGGCTGCCTCCTATGGCTATGGCATCGCTCGTAACCATTCCTTTATTGACGGCAACAAACGCACCGCGCTGGTGGCGGCAGAGCTTTTTCTGCGGATGAATGGCTGGCAATTGGTAGTGTCCGATGCGGACTGCGTACTCACCATGTTGGCCGTCGCAGCCGGCGACATCACCGAAGAAGAATTTGCGGCCTGGGTACGGGCCCATGCCAGCCTGCGCACCAAAGCTTGAGGCCTTGACGGCAAGCACCTGCCTCCATCATTCATCCCCAACACACCCATTGCCATGACCCACATTTCATCAGCCCAGCACCTCAAGTCCAGCATCCTTGCCATGAGTAGCGCCCTGCTTCTGGCCGCCTGCGGTGGTGCCAGCAGTGAAGAGATCGGCGCGGTGGACACCGTGTTCAAGTTCATAGGGCCCGACCACAAGATCGTGGTCGATGCCTACGACGACCCCAAGGTCGCGGGCGTGACCTGTTATGTCTCGCGCGCCAAGACCGGCGGCGTCAAGGGCGCTTTCGGCCTGGCCGAGGACAAGGCCGAGGCTTCCATCGCCTGCCGGCAAACCGGCGTCATCAGCTTCGGCGCCAAGCCGCTGGACAAGCAGGAAGAGATGTTCAGCGAGCGCATCTCGCTGGTGTTCAAACGGCTGCGCGTGGTGCGCATGGTGGACACCAAACGCAACACCCTGGTCTACCTGACCTATTCCGACCGCGTGATCGAGGGTTCGCCGCAGAACAGCGTGACGGCGGTGCCGGTGCCTGCGGGAACGGTGATCCCGGTGAAGTAGGACCGGACTACGACGGTTAATCAGGCTATCCGCCTATGGTTAGGGATAGCCAAGCTGGTTATCATGATTTGATGCCGGCCGACAAAAGCTTCTCCACGGAACAGACAACGACGGACCGCTTTCGCCTGCTGGTGGACGCGGTCCAGGATTACGGCATCTTCATGCTCGACACCCAGGGCAATGTGGTGTCCTGGAACACCGGAGCGCAGCGCCTGAAGCAGTACCGGCCCGATGAAATCATAGGCCGCAATTTTTCCGTGTTTTACCCGCCAGAGGCCATCGCGGCCGGCTGGCCCGCCGAAGAGTTGCGGCGCGCGGAGCAGGCCGGGCGCTTTGAAGAGGAAGGCTGGCGCATCCGCAAGGACGGCAGCCGCTTCTGGGCCAATGTGGTGATTACCGCGCTCAGGGAGCCGGACGGAAGGCTGGCGGGCTTCGGCAAGGTGACACGCGACCTCACCGAGCGCCGCGCCCACGAAGAAGCGCTGCGCGAAAGCGAGCAGCACTTCAGGCTCATGATCGAAGGCGTGCGCGACTACGCCATCTTCATGCTGAGCCCGGACGGCGTGATCGAAAGCTGGAACAGCGGCGCGCAACTCATCAAGGGCTACAGCCCCAGCGAAGTGATCGGCAAACATTTCAGCCTGTTTTACCGCCCCGAAGACCTTGAGGCTGGCAAACCCGAAGTCGAACTGAAGACCGCCCTGCAGCACGGCCGGGCGGAAGAAGAAGGCTGGCGCATGCGCCGGGACGGCTCGGTGTTCTGGGCCAATGTTGTGATCTCACCCGTTTACGACGCGAACCGGCTGCTGCGCGGTTTCGTCAAGGTCACGCGCGACATGACGGAGAGGCGGCGCCTGTACGAACTGGAAAAGTCCAGCAAGCGCATGAGCGAGTTCCTGGCCATGCTGGCGCACGAGCTGCGCAACCCGCTGGCGCCCATACGCAACGCCGTCACCATCCTGCAGCTGGAACCCTCTCCCAGCCCGCTGGTGCGCAGCAGCCGCGACATGATAGACCGGCAGCTCTCGCACATGACGCGCCTGGTCGACGACTTGCTGGACGTCGGGCGGCTGACGACCGGCAAGATCCGTTTCAAGACGGAACAGGTGCCCTACAACATGGTGGTGGCCCGCTCCATCGAAGCGGTGCGGCCCCTGCTGGATGCGCGCAGGCACCGCCTGACGCTGGACATCCCGGCCGCGGCCTTGCTGGTGCAGGGCGACGCTACGCGGCTTGCCCAGGTGTTGCAGAACCTGCTGATCAATGCCGCCAAGTTCACGCCCGAGTCGGGTGTGATCGAGCTCAAAGTCTGGCAGGAGGGCACGCAGCTCTACACCTCGGTCCGTGACAACGGGGTGGGCCTGTCGGCCCAGGCCCTTTCGCAGATTTTTGAACTGTTCTCGCAAGGCGACGCGCAGACCGCCGCGAGGGAAAGCGGGCTGGGCATAGGGCTCACCCTGGCGCGTTCGCTGGTGGAAATGCACGGCGGCACTTTGAACGCCGAAAGCGAAGGCCCCGGCCACGGTAGCACCTTCACATTTTTCCTGCCGAATGCGCAGGCCGCCGCGACCGGCGACGGCGATAAGGCCGGCCCGGAGTCCGGCGCGGCCGTTCTGGTCGTGGACGACAACCGGGATGCGGCCAACAGCCTGGCGGAGATCCTGAGGCTGATGGGCTGCCAGGTGAAAGTGGCCTATGACGGTCCCACGGCCCTGGCGCTTTTTCGCGAGCAGGCCCCGCAAGCCGTGTTGCTGGACCTTGGCATGCCGGACATGAACGGCTATGAGGTGCTGACAGCTTTGCGCGCCCTGCGCGGCGGTGAGCAGGCGACCGTCGCGGCCCTCACCGGCTACGGCACCGACGAAGACAAACAACGCGCCCTGGCCGCCGGATTTGATGAACACCTCACCAAGCCGCTGGACTTTGCCGCCCTGCAGGCGTTTTTGCAGACCGCCGGCGTGGCGGTTGATTAGCGGCGGCTGAAAGCACGGCGGGCATCTTTTGCCCAGGCACCAAAAAATCACGGAAAACCGGCGGGCAGGCGGTTTTTGGCGGCCATGGGTGTATAACCAGAGCCCTCGGCCCGTGCCCTTCCCCCTCACGCGCGGCCGCTTAATTCATAAACACAACAGGGCGCCCTGAGCGCCGCTACACCAAGGAACATCGAACATGGGCGCGCAGTGGAAAGCAAAAGGCAAGGAACTGGCTGCGAACGCCAGGGGACGCGTATTCGGCAAGCTGGCCAAGGAAATCATGGTCGCGGCGCGCAACGGGGCCGACCCGGCGTCGAACGCGCGACTGCGGCTGGTGGTGGAGCAGGCCCGCAAGGTTTCCATGCCCAAGGACACCCTGGAGCGCGCCATCAAGAAAGGCGCCGGCCTCACGGGCGACGCGGTGCATTTCGAGCATGTGATTTACGAAGGTTTCGCGCCGCACCGCGTGCCGCTGATGGTCGAATGCCTGACCGACAACCTGAACCGCACGGCCTCTGAAATTCGCGTGCTGTTCCGCAAGGGCCACCTCGGCACCTCGGGCTCGGTCTCCTGGGACTTTGACCACGTGGGCATGATTGAAGCCGAGCCGCTGGCCGCCGGCGCCGACCCCGAACTCGCCGCGATCGAAGCCGGCGCGCAGGACTTCGAGCCCGGCGAGGAAGCAGGCACCACCATGTTCCTGACCGACCATGCCGACCTGGACCTCGTGAGCCGCGCCCTGCCCGCGCAAGGCTTTACCGTGCTGTCGGCCAAGCTGGGCTACAAGGCCAAAAATCCCGTCAACCCCGCGACCTTGAGCGCCGCGGAACTGGAAGAAGTCGAAGCCTTCCTGGCCGCCGTTGATGGGAACGACGACGTGCAGAATATTTTTGTCGGTCTCGGGGAATAAGCCGGCAGGCCGGCGATAAAAGCCGCCGGATGCGCTATCCGGCGCGCGCCTCGTAGCGCGGCCGTATCCGCGTCTTCTGCACAATGCCTGACGGCGCAAACAGGATCACAAATTCGGCGCCCGGTGTGGGGCTTTTGGGCGGCTTCTCGCGGTAAACCCAGACCTCGTAGCCGCTGTCAAAACACACGACGGAAGCGGCGGGGCCCAGCGCGGCGGTGACGTCGGCTTTGCTGCTGGTTCCGGGCGTCACCATCCCTTGCGCGCTTTGCATGGCCAGGGTTTTGTCGCGAAAAGGCGGCTGAAGGTCGTCCGCCCCAAAGCCCCCCGGCCCCGCGCAGGCCGCCAGCCCCAGGCAGCACGCCAGCACCAGGCCGATGCGCCAAAGTGGTTTGGACGGCCGCATCATGGCCCGCCCTCCATGTAATCAAACTCCACCAGCGTGTCGTTGGGCCAGCTCCGGTCATCCAGCGGCAGGAAGTAGGTACGGTCCACCAGCACCTCGCAGTCGCAATCGGGCAGGTCCCTGTCCAGCTTGGGGTCGTCGCTCGCGGCGGCGTAGAGCATGGCGACCGGCAGGATTTCACGGCGCTCCCCGGCCACCAGCGTGACGCTGAACAGCGGCCGCTCTGCAAAGAAGAGGTACAGCGGCGCTTTCTGGTCGCAATAAGCGGGCGTGTCGAACAAGGCGCCGGTGATCGTGCTGATGATGCTGGTGCCGCGCGACACCAGGCCGGACTCCATGCCGACCCGGCACTCCAGCCGTAAATCACCCAGGCGCCGCGTGCCGGGCGGCAGGCCCGGCGTGCGGATCTCCGTGCGCCAGGTCATGCTTTGCGCCTTGCGATTCGGGATGACCTGCGCGTTCTCGTCATAGGCCTTCTGGTTGCGCGGCATGGTGAAGGTGTGGTCGGGCGCGATAGTGACGGGAAAATCAATCGTGCTGCCTATCACTTCCATGTCGATCGCGTTCATGTCGGTCTCGCGCCGGCGCGGCAACAGCTTGAAGCGCAGCGAGGCATTCGGCGCCATGCTTTTTTCGCGCTCAAAGAGGTCCATGCCGCGGATCATCTTGCGGTAGGACTTCTCGACAGGGTCGCGGTTGGCTTTGGCGCTGATGGTCACCGGCGCAAGGGTCGGGCCTTGCGCCGGCTGGGCGTTTGCCTCCGTGCACACGGCCAGGCACGCCAGCACCCAGGCGGCGGGCCATGCGGCGCGGACAAGGCAATTTGGCATGTTGTCATTTCCGGTGGAACAGAAGATGAATGCTAGGCCGCCCGGCCGGAGGGCGTTGTAGGACGATTCAGCATTTCCGGCTCATCCGGAGGTTTCAACACCGCCAAAAAAGAACCCGCCCCGGCTTGCGCCGGAGCGGGTTTGCAAGCTCACCATGAATCCCTGGGCTTGCGGGCCGGGCTCAGTGAACCGTCGGTTCGAACCTGAACACGCCGGGTTCGCGGATAGGGTCCACGTCCACCGGGATCGTGCTCTTGGGCGGGAAGCGCCCTTCCAGCAGCAGCTTGCTGAGCGGGTTCTCGATGCGTTGCTGGATGGCCCGCTTGAGCGGCCTGGCGCCGAACACCGGGTCGAAGCCGACCTTGGCGAGTTCGGCAATCGCCGCTTCCGACACGTCCAGCGCGAGGTCCATCTTCTGCAGCCGCGCCACCAGCACCTTGAGCTGGATGCGCGCGATGGACTCGATGTTCTTCGCGTCGAGCGCGTGGAACACCACGGTCTCGTCGATCCGGTTCAGGAACTCGGGGCGGAAGTAGTTCTTGAGTTCATCCGTCACCGCGTCCTTGATCTCTTCCGTGGGCTTGCCGACCATGGACTGGATGATGGGCGAGCCGATGTTGCTGGTCATGACGATCACGGTGTTCTTGAAGTCCACCGTGCGGCCCTGCCCGTCGGTCAGGCGGCCGTCGTCCAGCACCTGCAGCAGCACATTGAACACGTCGGGATGGGCTTTTTCGACCTCGTCGAGCAGCAGCACGCTGTAGGGCTTGCGGCGCACGGCCTCGGTGAGGTAGCCGCCCTCTTCATAGCCCACGTAGCCGGGAGGCGCGCCTATCAGGCGGGCCACCGAGTGCTTTTCCATGAACTCGCTCATGTCGACGCGGATCAGGTGGTCTTCGCTGTCGAACAGGAAACCGGCCAGCGCCTTGCACAGTTCGGTCTTGCCCACGCCCGTGGGGCCCAGGAACAGGAAGGAGCCTGTCGGGCGGTTCGGGTCGCTCAGGCCCGAGCGTGAACGGCGGATCGCGTTGGCCACCGCACCTATGGCTTCGTCCTGGCCGACCACACGTTCGTGGAGCTTGCCTTCCATCTGCAGCAGCTTGTCGCGCTCGCCCTGCATGAGCTTGCTGACGGGGATGCCGGTGGCGCGCGCCACGACCTCGGCGATCTCTTCGGCGCCGACCTGGGTGCGCAGCAGCGTGGGCGCGTTGGACTTGCCTTTGCTGGCTTCGGTGTCCTGCGCTTCCTTCAGGCGTTTTTCGAGTTCGGGCAGCTTGCCGTATTGCAGCTCGGCGACCTTGTTGAAGTCGCCCTTGCGGGTGAACTCCTCGATCTGGAAACGGATGCGGCCTATCTCCTCCATGACGTCCTTGGAGCCGAGCGCCTGGGCTTTTTCGGCCTGCCAGATTTCGTCGAGATCGGAGATCTCTTTTTGCAGCTTGGCGATTTCTTCCTCGATGAGATCGAAGCGCTTTTTCGAGGACTCGTCTTTTTCGCGGCGCACGGCTTCGCGCTCGATCTGCAGCTGGATGAGGCGACGGTCGAGCTTGTCCATGACTTCGGGCTTGGAGTCCATCTCGATCTTGATCTTGGCGGCGGCCTCGTCGATCAGGTCAATGGCCTTGTCGGGCAGGAAGCGGTCGGTGATGTAGCGGTGGCTCAACTCGGCCGCGGCCACGATGGCCGGGTCGGTGATCTGCACGCCGTGGTGCTCTTCATACTTTTCCTGCAGGCCGCGCAGGATGGCGATGGTCGCCTCCACGGTCGGCTCGCCCACCAGGATTTTCTGGAAGCGGCGCTCCAGCGCAGCGTCTTTTTCGATGTACTTGCGGTATTCGTCGAGCGTGGTGGCGCCCACGCAGTGCAGTTCGCCGCGCGCCAGCGCGGGCTTGAGCATGTTACCGGCGTCCATCGCGCCTTCGGCCTTGCCGGCGCCCACCATGGTGTGCAGCTCGTCGATGAAAACGATGGTCTGGCCTTCGTCCTTGGCCAGTTCGCTCAGCACGGTTTTCAGGCGCTCTTCAAATTCGCCGCGGAACTTGGCGCCGGCCAGCAATGCGGCCATATCGAGCGAGAGCACGCGTTTGCCCTTGAGCGAGTCCGGCACTTCGCCGGCGACGATGCGCTGGGCCAGGCCTTCGACGATGGCGGTCTTGCCGACGCCGGGCTCGCCGATCAGCACGGGGTTGTTCTTGGTGCGGCGCTGCAGCACCTGGATGGCGCGGCGGATTTCGTCGTCGCGGCCAATGACCGGGTCGAGCTTGCCCATGCGGGCGCGCTCGGTCAGGTCCATGCAGTATTTCTTGAGGGCTTCGCGCTGGCCTTCGGCGTCGGCGCTGTTCACGCCCTGGCCGCCACGCACGGCGTCTATCGCCGCTTCGAGCGCCTTGCGGGTCAGGCCGTTCTCTTTGGCCAGGCGGCCCGCATCGCTCTTGCTGTCGGCCACGGCGAGCAGGAAGAGTTCGCCGGCGATGAACTGGTCGTTGCGCTTGATGGCTTCTTTTTCGGTGGCCTGCAGCAGCTTGGCGAGCTCGGGGCCGACCTGGATCTGTTCCTGGCCCTGCACCTGCGGCAGCTTCTTGACGGCGGCGTCGGCCGCCTGCGTGAGGCCGCCGACGTTGACACCGGCTTTTTCCAGCAGCGCGCGCGGACCGTCGTCCTGGCGCAGCATGGCGGCCAGCAGGTGGACCGGCTCGATGTAGCCGTTGTCGTTGCCCAGCGCGAGGGACTGCGCGTCGCTCAGGGCTTCCTGGAATTTGGTGGTGAGTTTGTCTTGTCGCATGAATAGTGCTCCGTGGATTCCGGCAGGCCTGGCTCAAGCCCGCCCGGATGGGTGTTGCACAGTATCTGGGGAGATTGGCCTCTTTTTCAAGCGCCCCCCGATGGCACCGGGCCTAAAATCAAGCCATGAACATCCACCAGATCTCGGTGATCTACCATCAGGAGCAGGACAGGCTGCTGGCACGCATCAGCAGCCAGGAAAGCGAAGAATTGCGCCTGTGGCTGACTCGCCGCATGACGCTTTCCCTGATGCCAGTCCTGACAAAAACCGCCGCCGGCCAGTTGGCCCAGCAGACGGAAGAGGTCGACGTGGCGGCGCCGCAGGACGTCCAGCGACAGCGCATGGTGGAAAACTTCAAGAAGGAAGCTCTGGCCCATGCCGGCGATTTCAAGACACCGTACCAGGCCAAGGATGCGGCGCTGCCGATGGGAAAAGAGCCGCTGCTGGTGACGGAGGTCAAGATGGCTTTGCTGAAATCCGGCAAGGTGCAGCTGGACTTCATTGAAAAACTGCCCGAACCGGGGCGCAACGTGCGAATCGCCATCAGCGCCCAGCTCACCCAGGGTTTGCTGCACCTGCTGGACAAGGGCATCAAGAAATCCCAATGGCTCAAATTACCGCCCGATTCCGGTATTAGCGAGACAGCCGACACGCCCGAGCCGCCGGATCCCATGGAAAAGCCCCGCTACCTGAACTGAGCCGCCATGGCCGGGGCCGCCGGATGCTCAGGCATTAGGCGCCACAATGCCCCACTTCGCCAGCGCGGCGTCGTCGGTCACGCGGGCATCCACCCAGCGCGCGCCTTCGGGCGTCTCTTCTTTCTTCCAGAACGGCGCCTGCGTCTTGAGGTAGTCCATCAGGAACTCGCAGGCCTTGAAACTTTCACCGCGGTGCGCGGAGATCACGGCCACCAGCACGACCTGGTCCAGGGGCTCCAGCAGGCCGACGCGATGCACCACACGCGCACCGAACATGTCAAAGCGCGCCATGGCCTCGTCGATCATGGCTTCAATGGCTTTTTCGGTCATGCCGGGGTAGTGCTCCAGCTCCATGCTGCTGACGCTCAGGCCGTCGTTGCGGTCTCTCACCGTGCCCGTGAAAGTACAGACCGCGCCCACCCGCTTGTCGCCGGCGCGCAATGCTGCAACCTCTTCGGAGAGATTGAAGTCGCCGGTGGTGATCAGGACGCGGGGAGTGGCCATAGTGGCAATTTTGCCACTCACCCACCCTGAAAGCGGCCGCCTGCGATAAGATTTGCCGCATGACTGGCCGCACTCATACCCTTGCCACCCGGACGCCCGACAGCGCCCGTGGCCTTGGGACGTGCGCCAGCAAATCGAAAAAACCGTTGCTCATTTGACCGGGGCTGCGGTTCCGTCGTCGAATGAGCGATGGAGCCGCCGGTTACTTTCCAAGTCTTTTGCGGACACCCTTCCCTTGTTCTGATGACGGCCTTTCAAGCCGGTCAGTTTTCCAGGATGTGTCTTCATGCAAACAGCGCCTCATACCCATCAAGCCAGTCAGGCCAACCAGGCCGGCCCCGATTTTTCGGGACTCTGGATCCCGCTCGTCACCCCGTTTGACGAGGGCCAGGTCGACAAACCCGCGTTAAAGCGGCTGGTGGCGCACTACCGCGGCAGCGGCATCGCCGGGCTGGTGGTCTGCGGATCCACGGGCGAGGCCGCCGCCCTCGATGAGGACGAGCAGTTGCAGACGCTGCATACCGTCATGGATCAGGCACCCGGCTTGCCCGTGGTCATGGGCCTGTCGGGTTACCACCTGGGCAAGACGGCCGCGCGCATCAAGGCGCTGGGCACGCTGGGCCTTGCCGGCATCCTGCTGCCGGCGCCCAGCTATATCCGGCCCTCGCAGGCCGGCCTCATCGAATGGTTCACCGCGCTGGCCGACGTGAGCGCCGTGCCGGTGATCCTCTACGACATTCCCTACCGAACCGGCAGCCGCCTGGAGCTTGAAACCATCCTGGCGCTGGCTGGACACCCGCGCATCCTGGCCCTCAAGGACTGCAGCGGCGACCCCGCTAAAACACAGGCCCTGATTGCCGACGGGCGGCTGCAGGTGCTGGCTGGCGAGGACGTGAATATTTTCAGCACCGTGGCACAGGGCGGACGCGGTGCGATTGCGGCGGCGGCCCACCTGCACACGGAACGCTTCGTGGAAGTGCTGCGACGCATCCGGACGGGCGACCTGGCCGGCGCCGAGGCGCTGTGGACGCCGCTGCAGCCGCTGATTGAAGTCCTGTTTGCCGAACCCAACCCGGGGCCGCTCAAGGCGCTGATGGCGCAGCGCGGCCTGCTTCGCAATGAACTGCGCAGCCCCATGACGCGGGCCTCTGCCGCGCTGGTGGAACGCCTTCAGCGGCTGGATGCGCTGGTCGCTTGACCGGAATCAGCCGCCGGTCACGGGCGGAAAGAAGGCGACTTCGCAGCCGTCGCTGAGCAGCGCCACTTCGTCGCTCATGACCTGGTTGAGCGCCATGCGCACCGACCTGCCGCGCGCCAGGCTGGCTGCGTGGGCGGGCGTGGCCGCGAGCAACTCGTCGCGCAGGGCCGCCAGCGTGGTGGCGGTGGTGTCACGCACCTCGCTGCCCTGCCCTATGGCTTCGCGGATCGAAGCAAAATATTTGATCGTGACTTTCATGCCAGGGCCTTTGTGCGGCGCTTTACGCCATCAACGCCGGGAACGGGGTGAACTGCACCAGGTCGCCATGGGCAATCGCACGGCCGGCCGGGTTGTCGACGAGGCCATCGCCCCAGACGGCCGAAGTCAGCACACCCGATCCCTGGTTGTTGAACAGATCCAGCCCGCCGGCGGCATTGCGCTTCACACGCAGGAACTCGCGGCGCTTGTCGGCCTTGGGCCAATCGAAATGCGCCGGAACTGCGATGGGATGGACGGTCACTTCGGCCGCGCCCTGCAGCCGGAGCAGAAACGGCCGCACCAGCACCAGGAAGGTCACAAAGCTGGACACAGGGTTGCCGGGCAGGCCGATGAAATGCGCGCCGCCGACCTTGCCATAGGCAAACGGTTTGCCCGGCTTGATCGCCATCTGCCAAAGGACGAGCTCACCCAGCGCCTGCACGGCCGGCTTGATGTGGTCTTCCTCGCCGACCGAAACGCCGCCGCTGGTGAGGATCAGGTCGTGCTGTTCGCTCGCTTCTTTCAGCGCGGCCACGGTGGCATCGAGACGGTCGGGCACGATGCCCATGTCCGTCACGGTGCAGCCCAGGCGCAGCAGCAAGGCGCGCAGAAAGAAACGGTTGGAGTTGTAGATGGCGCCGGGCTTCATATCGGCGGGCGCGACCTGGCCGGGCATGACGAGTTCGTCGCCCGTAGAAAACAGCGCCACGCGCACCTGGGGTGCCACCGGCAGCTTGTCAAAACCCATACTGGCGGCCAGGCCCAGCGAGGCCGGTGTGAGGCGTTCGCCACGGCGCAGCACCACGGCGCCCGCGGCCACGTCCTCGCCGCGGCGGCGAACAGATTGGCCGGGCCGGGGCTTGACCTTGATGCGCACACCGGCGTCGACGGCCTCGCAATCCTCCTGCATCACCACCGCATCAGCGCCGGGCGGGATGGGCGCGCCGGTGAAGATACGCGCTGCGGTGCCTGATTCCAGCGCGTGGCCGACGCTGCCGGCCGGAATGCGCTGGCTGACCGGCAGTACGGCGCCGTCGGCCCAGTCTGCCGCGCGCAGCGCGTAGCCGTCCATGGCGCTGTTGTCGTGCGCCGGCACGTCAAGGCTGGACACCAGGTCCTGGGCCAGCACGCGACCGTCGGCGTCGAAGGTGGAAACAGCCTGCATACCGGGCAGCGGCGCCGCGCGGGCCATCAACTCGGCCAGGGCTTCATCCAGCGGCTTCAGCGGAGCCCGGCCGGGTTGAGGCGCGGGCGCGGCACTGGCGGGTGTGGTGAGAGCAGAACTCATGGGCGGGGTGTCCGGAACAAAAGCATGAACGGAACGGAGCGCAAAACCTTGGCGATGGCTAATCGAAACGGTCTTCGAACGAATACGAGAAACGATCCTGATTGTTGACCAGGTAGTCGGCCACGGCCTCGGCATCGTTCAAATCCAGCACCGGGCGCAAGGTTGCCTGGGGCAGCTGGCCGGGCGCGTCTGTGGCGATGGCGACGATAAAGTCGTCGTCCGGGTAAAGAGAGGGCTTGGCGGCATAGTCGGCCGAGGGGCCGCGCCAGACTTCAATCTTGAGCAGGTCGCTGTTCTTGAAACCCTCAACCAGCACCCAGTCCACACCGCCGTAAAGTTCGGCGATCAGCTGGTGCACCGTCAACTGGGAGGGCTTTTCAAACTCGCGCATCAGCGCCAGCCGGTTTTCCGAGGCCACCACCACCTCGAAGGCGCCGGCCGCGCGATGGCGGAAAGTGTCCTTGCCGGGATGGTCGATGTCGAACTTGTGGTGGGCATGCTTGACCACCGACACGCGCAGGCCCCTGGCCTTGAGCGCAGGGATCAGCTTTTCCACCAGCGTGGTCTTGCCGGACCCGGAGTAACCAGCCAAACCGACGACGTTCATCGCGGGGCTTTCAAAGTGAGGCCGTCGCCAGCTTCAATGCACATGGTCGGCAATGTAGCGTTTGATCACGTCCGCATCGGCGGGCAGCAGCTTGACGCGTTTGGGCAGGGCTTCGATGCCCTCGAACTTCGCCGGCCGTTCGGGTACATGGCCCAGCGCTTCCTCGATGGTGGCCGCGAACTTGATGGGCAGCGCGGTTTCCAGCACGATCATGGGGACGCCGGGCTGGAGCTGCTCACGCGCCACCTTCACGCCGTCGGCGGTGTGCGTGTCTATCGTGATGCCGAAGCGCTTGTGGGTGTCGCGAATCGTGGCGAGCCGGTCCGCATGGGTGCTCTTGCCGCTGACAAAGCCGTAACGCTGCGCGGCCGACTTGAAGGCCGCCTCGGCGCTCAGGTCAAAGCGGCCCTGGCTGCCGAGCTGGTCATTGAACAAGGCCCTGGTTTTGGCGCCGTCGCGGCCCAGCAGGTCGAACACAAAACGCTCGAAGTTCGAGGCCTTGGAGATGTCCATGGACGGGCTGGAGGTTTCATGCGTGTCGGCGCTGCCGCGCACGCGGTAAACGCCGGTGCGGAAGAACTCGTCGAGCACGTCGTTTTCATTCGTGGCCACGACCAGCTTGCCGATCGGCAGGCCCATCATGCGGGCCACGTGGCCGGCGCAGACGTTGCCGAAGTTGCCGGAGGGCACGGTGAAGTCGACTTTTTCGGTGTCGCTTTTCGTGGCCTGGAAGTAGCCGGCGAAGTAGTACACCACCTGCGCCATCAGGCGCGCCCAATTGATGGAGTTGACGGTGCCGATTTTGTACTGGCGCTTGAAAGCCAGGTCGTTGGACACGGCCTTGACGATGTCCTGGCAGTCGTCGAACACTCCTTCGACCGCGATGTTGTGGATGTTCTCGTCCTGCAGGCTGAACATCTGCGCCTGCTGGAAGGGGCTCATGCGGCCGTTCGGCGAGGTCATGAAGACGCGCACGCCCTTTTTGCCGCGCATGGCGTATTCGGCCGCGCTGCCGGTGTCGCCGCTGGTGGCGCCCAGGATGTTGAGTTCTTCGCCGCGGCGCGCCAGTTCGTATTCAAAAAGGTTGCCCAGCAGCTGCATGGCCATGTCCTTGAAGGCCAGCGTGGGGCCATTGGACAGGGCTTCGAGGTAAAGGCCGTTGTCGAGCTTTTTCAGCGGGACGATTTCGCGGCTGCCGAACACCTCTTCGGTGTAGGTCTTGTCGCAGATGGCTTTGAGGTCGGCTGCGGGAATGTCGTCGACATAGAGCGAAAGAACCTCGAACGCCAGCTCGGCATAAGACAGGCCGCGCCATTTGGCCAGGGTTGCTTCGTCAACCTGCGGATAGCTTTCGGGCAGGTAGAGGCCGCCGTCCGGGGCCAGGCCTTCGAGCAGGATTTCGCAAAAACGCTTGCGGTCGGTGTGGCCGCGCGTGGAGATGTACAACATCAGGCCAGTTCCTCCTTGCGGATGCGCGTAATGGGCGCCAGCACGGTGGGCAGCGCCTGCATTTGCGCCAGGGCGCCGTTCATCTTCGCTTCCACGCATTCATGGGTGAGGATGATCAGGTCGGTGTGGGTGGAGCCCTCGCCGCCCACTTCATCGGCTTCGCGCTGCAGCACGGCGTCTATGCTGATGCCCGCACCGGCCAGGATGCCGGTGACCTTGGCCAGCACGCCGGCTTCGTCGGCGACTTTGAGGCGCAGGTAGTAGCTGGTGACGACGTCGGACATGGGCACCACAGGCAGGTCGCTCATCGCGTCGGGCTGGAAGGCTAGGTGCGGCACGCGGTGCTCAGGGTCGGCCGTGTGCAGGCGGGCGATGTCGACCAGGTCGGCGATCACGGCGCTGGCGGTGGGCTCGCTGCCTGCGCCCTTGCCGTAGTACAGCGTGGTGCCGACGGCATCGCCCTGCACCACCACGGCGTTCATCGCGCCTTCCACATTCGCGATCAGGCGCTTGGCCGGCACCAGGCTGGGATGCACGCGCAATTCGATGCCGTTGGCGGCGCGCTTGGTGATGCCCAGCAGCTTGATGCGGTAGCCGAGTTGCTCGGCGTAACGGATGTCCTGCGCGGCCAGGCCGGTGATGCCTTCGACGTAAGCCTTGTCGAATTGCACCGGGATGCCAAAGGCGATGGCCGACATCAGCGTGACCTTGTGGCCGGCGTCCACACCTTCGATGTCGAAGGTGGGGTCGGCTTCGGCGTAACCCAGGCGCTGCGCTTCTTTCAGCACGACGTCGAAATCCAGGCCCTTGTCGCGCATCTCGGACAGGATGAAATTGGTGGTGCCGTTGATGATGCCGGCGATCCACTGGATGCTGTTGGCGGTAAGGCCTTCGCGCAGCGCCTTGATGATGGGGATGCCGCCGGCCACGGCCGCTTCAAACGCGACCATCACGCCCTTGCGGTGGGCCGCCGCGAAAATCTCGGTGCCGTGCACGGCCAGCAGCGCCTTGTTGGCGGTGACCACGTGCTTGCCGGCTTCGATGGCTTCCAGCACCAGTTGTTTGGCGATGCCGTAGCCGCCTATCAGCTCGATCACGATGTCGACGTCGGGGCTGGCCACGACCTTGCGCGCATCATCCACAACCTGCACGCCGGGGCCGACCGCGGCCTTGGCGCGTGCCACGTCGAGGTCGGCGACCATGGTGATCTCAATGCCGCGGCCGGCGCGGCGTCGGATTTCTTCCTGGTTGCGCTGCAATACGTTATAGGTGCCGCTGCCCACGGTGCCAATGCCCAGAAGGCCTACCCTGATCGGGCTCAAATTCGTCGGTTTCATAGTCGCTGAGGTCTTGCTTTACGTTGATCTTGGATACCCGCGCCCAAAAGGGGCGCGGCAAAGGGAAAAGGGGAAAAGGCCGAATGCAGGATCAAATTCGGTTGTTGCGGTAGTTCTCGAGGAACTTCGCGATGCGGCCGATAGCTTCGCGCAGGTCTTCCTCGTGCGGCAGGAAGACGATGCGGAAGTGGTCCGGTTCGGCCCAGTTAAAGCCCGTGCCCTGCACCAGCATGACCTTGGTCTCTTTCAGGAGTTCCAGGAAGAACTGGCGATCGTCCTTGATCGGGTAGACCTTGGGATCCAGGCGCGGAAACATGTAGAGCGCGGCGCTGGGCTTGACGCAGGTCACGCCGGGAATGGCGGTGATCAGTTCGTAGGCCAGGTCGCGCTGGCGGCGCAGGCGGCCGCCTTCGCAGGTCAGGTCGTTGATGCTCTGGTAGCCGCCCAGCGCGGTCTGGATCGCCCATTGGCCCGGCACATTGGAGCACAGCTTCATGTTGGCCAGCATGTTCAGGCCTTCGATGTAGTCCTGCGCCTGCTTCTTGGGGCCGGACACCACCAGCCAGCCGGCGCGGTAGCCGCAGGAGCGGTAGCTCTTCGAGAGGGAATTGAAGGTCAGCGTGAGCACGTCGGTGGACAGGCTGGCGATGGCCGTGTGTTTCACGCCGTCGTACAGCACCTTGTCGTAGACCTCATCTGCGAGGATGACCAGGCCGTGCTCGCGCGCAATGGCGACGATGCCCTTGAGCAGCTCATCGGAATACAGTGCACCGGTGGGGTTGTTGGGGTTGATGACCGCAATGGCCTTGGTCCTGGGGGTGATCCGGGCGCGAATGTCGTCGAGGTTGGGCATCCAGCCGTTGCTCTCGTCGCACAGGTAATGCACCGGTGTGCCGCCCGAAAGGCTGGTGGAGGCGGTCCACAGCGGATAGTCGGGCGCCGGCAGCAGCAGTTCGTCGCCGTCGTCGAGCAGGGCATTGGTGGCCATGGAAATCAGCTCGCTCGCGCCGTTGCCGAGGTAGATGTCGTCCAGGGTCACACCCTTGATGCCCTGCTTCTGGGTTTCGTGCATCACGGCCTTGCGCGCCGCAAAAATGCCCTTGCTGTCCGAATAACCGGCCGAGGCGGGCAGGTTGCGGATCATGTCCTGCTGGACTTCCTCAGGCGCGTCGAACCCGAACACCGCCAGGTTGCCGATATTGAGCTTGATGAGCTTCTGGCCCTCTTCTTCCATCTGCTTGGCGGCGTCCATGATCGGGCCGCGGATGTCGTAAAGCACATTGGCAAGCTTGGCGGATTTGGTGATCGGTTTCATGAAACTTCAGGAAGATTTTGGGCAAGGACCCCGCTGCTCACCCTGCTGGCGACGGGGGAGAAGCAGCAGCATTGCGGCGGGAAATTCGCGCGGAATCTATAATTTGACCACATAAAAGAGGTTTTTCGCCGGCAAACACGCGGCGCACAAAGCCTCGCGCAGCGCGCGCCACGCCTTCACAACGCCCGGAATCATCCGCATGAAACTTCAGCCCGACCGCCTCGACGTCCAGTCCATCCTCGGCTACGGCCCCGGCTGGGTCGGTTTGGGACGGGACGGCGTGGCCGAAAAGATCGAGCACAGCGTGGTGATAGGCTCGCGCGGCGAGAAATTCGACTGGAACTGCAAGCGCTTTGACGAGCTCACGGCGGAGCATTTCGCCAGGCTGGCCGAAATGCGGCCCGAACTCGTGATTTTCGGCAGCGGAACCCGCCTGCGCTTTGTGCCGCCGGCGTTTATGCGCGCCCTGATGGAGCACCGCATCGGTGTTGAAACCATGGACACGCTCGCGGCCTGCCGCACCTACAACATCCTCGCGGGAGAAGGCCGGCAGGTGATTGCCGCCCTGCTGATTGAAACAGAAGGATCAGAGGGCTGAAATGCCCTCTCTTTCAGGGTAAAATCTAGGGTTGCACTAGGCACCACATCCGGGATGACTTCCCGGGCAGGTCGCCAAAAGGCGCGGCTAATTACAACTACTTTCGTCAGGGTCTACTCAGTATGGCAGTCGTCGTCAATAAACCACTTCCCGAATTTGAAGCGATCGCCACCGGCGGCATCAAGGTCTCCAACACATCCCACCTCGGCAAAGTCGTGGTGTTGTACTTCTACCCCAAGGACAACACCCCGGGTTGCACCACGGAAGCCATGCAGTTCCGTGACCGCTACAAGGATTTCGTCAAGGCCGGCGCGACCGTGTTCGGCGTCTCCCGCGACAACATGAAGTCCCACGACGAGTTCAAGTCCAAGCTTGAACTCCCGTTCGAGCTGATTGCGGACACCGAAGAAAAAATGTGCCACATGTTCGGTGTGGTCAAAAACAAGATCATGTACGGCAAGAAGGTCAAAGGCATCGAGCGCAGCACCTTCCTGGTGGGCGCCGATGGCCAGCTCAAAGAGGAATGGCGCGGCCTGAAAGTGCCCGGCCATGTGGACGACGTGCTCAAGGCCGTCAAAGCCCTCAAAAAAGCCGCCTGAAACCTTATTGAGGCCAGTTAGCAACAAAGGATTGCCCTGTCACTTGAGTTGTGCATAATGAACTCATGCTGTTGACCTTCGCAACTGCGCCAAAAGAAAAAGCCGCCCTGGTTTCAAGGCGGCTTTTTCGCTTCTGGAACCCTTCTTTTTTAGAGAGTTTTAAGCACCATGCCCCTGCCCCCCGCCCCGACCAAACGTGCCGCCCTGCTCTCCCCTGATGCGCTCGACGCGCCTGCCCGCTCGCCTTCGAAAGTTGCACGAAAGACGGAAAGCGTTGAATCCGCGCAGAAGCCCCCGGTGATGGACTTGTTTGACAGCCGGGCGGCCGGTGAAGGCAGCCACCCCGTGGCATTCAAAGGAAAAGCAGCTCCCAATCCTGAAAAAACGGCTGCAAGCGGCTATAAAAAGGAGAGCATCGCCCTGCCCCAGCCGGTAGCCAAACCGAAAAAAGCGAAGCACACCGGCCCCACCAAGCTGTTTGTGCTCGACACCAATGTGCTGATGCACGACCCAATGTGCCTGTTCCGCTTTGAGGAACACGACATCTTCCTGCCGATGATCGTTCTCGAGGAACTCGACGGCCACAAAAAGGGCATGACCGAGGTCGCCCGCAACGCCCGCCAAACCAGCCGCACGCTGGACGCGCTGGCAGGCACCCAGGGCGCAGACATCGCCAAAGGGCTGAAACTGGACACCACAGGCCACCCTGAAGCCGGCGGCTGCCTGTTCTTCCAGACCAAGCCGCTGGATTACACGCTGCCCATGAGCCTGCCGCAGGGCAAGGCCGACAACCAGATCCTTGGCGTGGTCGAAGCCCTGCGCAAGGAATACGCGCCGCGTGAAGTGGTCCTGGTGTCCAAGGACATCAACATGCGCGTCAAGGCGCGCGCCCTGGGCCTTGCCACCGACGACTACCAGAACGACAAAACCCTGGAAGACGGCGACCTGCTGTATTCCGGATCCCTGGCCCTGCCGGCGGACTTCTGGACGCGCCAGAGCAAGACCATCGAAAGCTGGCAGCAAGGCAGCCACACCTTCTACCGCATCACGGGCCCCATCGTCGGCAGCCTGCTGATCAACCAGTTCGTGTTTTTTGAAGCGCCCGGTGAACCGCCGCTCTATGCCCGCGTGACGGAAATTCGCGCAAAAACCGCGGTGTTGAAGACCCTGAAAGACTACAACCACCTCAAGAATGCCGTCTGGGGCGTCACCACGCGCAACCGCGAACAGAACTTCGCGATGAACCTGCTGATGGACCCGGAAGTGGACTTCGTCACGCTGGCCGGCACGGCTGGCACCGGCAAGACGCTGATGGCGCTGGCCTCGGGCCTGACCCAGGTGCTGGACGACCGCCGCTACACCGAAATCATCATGACGCGCGCCACGGTGAGTGTCGGCGAGGACATCGGCTTCCTGCCGGGCACCGAAGAGGAAAAAATGGGCCCCTGGATGGGCGCCCTGGACGACAACCTGGAGGTGCTGGGCAAAACCGACAACGGTTCGGGAGAGTGGGGCCGCGCCGCCACCAATGAGCTGATTCGCTCGCGCATCAAGGTCAAGAGCATGAACTTCATGCGTGGCCGCACCTTCCTGAACAAGTACGTCATCATCGACGAAGCGCAAAACCTGACGCCCAAACAGATGAAAACGCTGATCACGCGGGCCGGCCCGGGCACCAAGATCATCTGCATGGGCAACCTGGCGCAGATCGACACGCCCTACCTGACCGAGGGTTCGTCCGGCATGACCTTTGCCGTCGACCGCTTCAAGGGCTGGCCGCATGGCGGGCACATCACGCTAGCGCGCGGCGAGCGCTCGCGCTTGGCTGATTTTGCGAGCGAAGTGCTCTAGGCCCTGAAAAGAAACCGCGCCGAACAGCGCTGAAATAAAAAAAGGCCAAGTCGCAAGACTTGGCCTTTTTTGTTCGTCAAATTCTGGTGGGCGGTGCAAGTTTCGAACTTGCGACCCCTGCAGTGTGAATGCAGTGCTCTACCCCTGAGCTAACCGCCCTATCGGTCAGCCTATGATTATAAGGTGTTTTCTGCTCGTTTTTGGGGCCACGCCCAGAATTGCATGTCAGTTCAGGCAGCCAGGGCCCGCCAGACCGTTTTACCTTTGCTGGACTTGTCGATATCGGCCAGCAACTTCTCATGTTCAGCGGCCTCCCGGTCGTTGGCCGCCAGCAAGGGCAATTCAAAGGTGCTCAGGTCTATCTGCGGCACGGCAATGTCGCCTTCCCGGCTGGCGTCGCCAACGTCCATGACCAGGGCATTCTGCCCGCGCGTGAGGTTGATGTAGACGTCTGCCAGCAACTCGGCATCCAGCAAGGCGCCGTGCAGGGTCCGGCCCGAGTTGTCGACCTCCAGCCGGTCGCACAGGGCATCCAGCGAATTGCGTTTGCCCGGGAACAACTCCTTGGCCATCATCAGGCTGTCGGTGACCTTGGCCACGCAATGCTTGATGGGCGGCCGGCCTATGAGTTCAAGCTCCTTGTTGAGGAAGCTCACGTCAAACGGCGCGTTGTGGATGATGATTTCGGCGTCCTGCAGGTACTCCAGCAGTTCCTCGACCACGGCCGAGAACTTGGGTTTGTCCTTCAGGAACTCGTTGCTGATGCCGTGGACTTTGAGCGCATCTTCATGGCTGTCGCGCTCGGGGTTCAGGTAGAAATGGCGGTTGTTGCCGGTGAGCTTGCGCGCTACCAGTTCAACGCAACCGATTTCGATGATGCGGTCGCCGTTTTCAGCGGAAAGACCGGTGGTTTCAGTGTCCAGGACAATTTGGCGCATAGCTGGATTATCGCCTCCGCGCCGGGCAGATCCGGCCCGGTTTTCCCCGAAACTCAGTGGTTTTCCTTGGCGTGGTTGATGGAGTACTTGGGGATTTCCACCGTCACGTCGGACTGGGCCAGGAAGGCCTGGCAGCTCAGGCGCGAATTGGGTTCCAGACCCCAGGCGCGGTCCAGCAGGTCTTCTTCACTCTCGTCGAGTTCGTTCAGCGACTTGAAGCCTTCGCGCACGATGACGTGGCAGGTTGTGCAGGCGCAACTGAGGTCGCAGGCGTGCTCGATGTTGATCTTGTTGTCGAGCAAGGCTTCGCAGATCGAGGTGCCGGCCGGCGCGCTGATTTCAGCGCCCTGCGGGCAGTATTCGGGATGAGGCAGTATTTTGATGATGGGCATGGTTATCGGTCGCTTCAGACCGCCTCAATGTTTTTGCCGGCCAGGGCCTGTTTGATACCCCGGTTCATGCGCTGGGCAGCGAAGCCCTCAGTGCCTTTGGCCAGCGCCTGGGTGGCCGCTTCTATCGCGGCCGCATCGCCGTGCGCACGGGTGTCGGCCAGGCCGACGATGAGGCTGTCGATCTGCGCGCGTTCGTTGGGGCTCAGCAGGTCGGCATCCGCGGCCAGGGCGCTTTGCGTGGCCAGGATCATGCGGTCTGCGTCGACCTGGGCTTCGGCCAGCGCGCGCGCCTGCATGTCCTGCTGGGCGGTGGAGAAACTGTCCTGCAGCATGCGCGCGATGTCGTCATCCGACAAACCATAGGACGGCTTCACGTCGATGCGCGCCTCGACGCCGCTGACCTGCTCTTTGGCGTTCACGCTGAGGAGGCCGTCGGCATCGACCGTGAAGGTCACGCGGATGCGCGCGGCGCCGGCCACCATAGGGGGGATGCCGCGCAGCTCGAAACGAGCCAGGCTGCGGCAATCGGCCACCAGGTCGCGCTCGCCTTGCACCACGTGCAGGGCCAGGGCTGTCTGGCCATCCTGGTAAGTGGTGAAGTCCTGTGCCATGGCTGTGGGAATGGTCTGGTTGCGCGGCACAATGCGCTCGACCAGCCCGCCCATGGTCTCAATGCCCAATGACAGCGGGATCACGTCCAGCAGTAACAGGTCTTCGCCCGTGTTGTTGCCGGCGAGCTGGTTGGCGGAAATGGCCGCGCCCAGCGCCACCACTTCGTCGGGATTCAGGTTGACCAGTGGCTCGCGGCCAAAGAAGCTGGCGACCGCCTTGCGCACCTGTGGCATGCGAGTGGACCCGCCCACCAGCACCGCACCCTGAATGTCTTCCTTGACCAGCTTGGCGTCGCGCAGCGCCTTGCGAACAGCCGTCAGCGTGCGCTGCGTCAGGTGGGCTGTCGCGGTTTCAAAGTCTTCCGCCTTCATCTCGAAGTTGACGAGGGCCTTGGCCAGTTGCACGGAGAAAGGCACGGGGTCGGCGGCAGAAAGCGCCTCCTTGCAGCTGCGTGCGGCGCGCTGCAGGGCTGCCTTGTCGGACGGCGTGAGCGTGTCCGCCGCGAGCCCGGCTTTGGCCAGCACCCACTCGACCAGCGCGCGATCGTAGTCGTCACCGCCCAGCGCAGAATCCCCGCCGGTGGCAACGACTTCGAAGACTCCTTGCGTCAAACGCAAAATGGAAATATCGAAGGTGCCGCCGCCCAGGTCGTAGACGGCGTAAACACCTTCACTGGCGTTGTCCAGCCCATAGGCAATGGCGGCCGCAGTCGGTTCATTGAGCAGTCGCAGAACATTGAGGCCAGCCAGTTGCGCGGCGTCTTTCGTAGCCTGGCGCTGGGCGTCGTCAAAATAAGCCGGCACCGTGATCACGGCTCCATAAATGTCGTCGTTGAACGTGTCTTCGGCACGGTAGCGCAGCGTGGCCAGGATCTCGGCGCTGATCTCGACCGGGCTTTTTTCGCCGGCAGCGGTCTGCAACGTGACCATGCCCGGCTTGTCGTTAAGCTGGTAAGGCAGCTGGGTGCGGCTGCCGATGTCATCAATGCCGCGGCCCATCAGGCGCTTGACCGAGGAGATGGTGTTGCGCGGGTCGTCAACCTGCGCCGCCAAGGCCTCATAGCCGATCTGGCGCTTGCCTTCCTCTTCGAGGTAGCGCACCACGCTGGGCAGCAGCACCCGGCCTTGTTCGTCCGGCAGGCATTCGGAGACGCCATTGCGCACGCTGGCAACCAGCGAGTGCGTGGTGCCCAGGTCAATGCCCACCGCGATGCGTCGCTGGTGCGGGTCGGGCGTCTGGCCGGGTTCGGAAATTTGCAGGAGTGCCATGCGGGGTTATCGTACTTTTTCTGTAATGCTTCATTGTCCCAGCAGGTCGATGCGCGCATCGACCTCGCTGGCAAAGCGCTCAATAAACATAAGGCTTCTGACCTGCCGCGCAGCCGCGGGAAAGTCCCTGTCCACGTCCAGCAGTTGTTCTATTTTTGACAGCTTCTCACGCCCGCTCAGTGCGGCTTGAGAGGCAATTTCTTCAAAGTCTTCGGCGGTCCCTGCTTCATCGAGCGCCTCGCGCCACTGCATCTGCTGCACCAGAAAATCGTGCGGCATGGCCGTGTTGTTTTCGGCGTTGATGGGCGCGCCGTTCAACTCGCACAGATAGCTCGCGCGCTTGAGCGGGTCTTTCAACCGCTGATAGGCCTCATTGATGCGCACCGACCACTGCATGGCCACGCGCTGGGCCGCCGCGCCCTGGGCCGCGAACTTGTCCGGGTGCGCCTCGCGCTGCAGATCCTTCCAGCGCGCGTCAAGCGCCGCTCGGTCCTGCGCGAAACGCTGGGGTACGCCGAAAAGCTCGAAGTCGTTGGATTGAAGGTTCATGCCGAGAAAAAGCCGCCAGCACAATCAGTGGAGGCGGCTTCGGTAAGGGTGCAGCACGCAATGGACCGCTCGCCCGTCAAACCCGGAAACTTTCGCCGCAACCGCAACGATCACGCTCGTTGGGATTGATGAACTTGAAGCCCTCGTTCAGGCCTTCACGGACAAAGTCGAGCTTGGTGCCGTCGATGTAGGCCATGCTTTTCGGGTCGACCAGCACCTTGACGCCGTTGTCTTCAAACACGACGTCTTCCGGTGCGATCTCGTCGGCGTATTCCAGCTTGTAAGCAAGGCCGGAGCAGCCGGTGGTTTTCACACCCAGTCGCACGCCCACGCCCTTGCCGCGCTTGCTCATGTAGCGGGTCACATGCCGGGCGGCTGCATCAGTGAGGGTTACGGACATTTAAATCACTCGAAATAAAACAGGTGACAGATATACGGTTGATCAGTGCGCGTGCTTTTGTTTGTAATCGTTCACAGCAGCCTTGATGGCGTCTTCCGCCAGGATGGAGCAGTGAATCTTGACGGGCGGCAAGGCCAGTTCTTCGGCGATCGCGCTGTTCTTGATGCTGGCCGCTTCGTCCAGCGTCTTGCCCTTGACCCATTCGGTCACGAGCGAGCTGGAAGCGATTGCGGAGCCGCAGCCGTAAGTCTTGAAGCGCGCGTCTTCGATCACGCCCGTAAGCGGGTTGACCTTGATCTGCAGCTTCATCACGTCGCCGCAAGCCGGCGCGCCGACCATGCCGGTGCCTACCGATTCGTCGCCCTTTTCAAAGGAGCCGACGTTGCGGGGGTTTTCGTAGTGGTCCACCACTTTTTCGCTGTATGCCATTTTGTTTACCTCTTTAACTGTTCGATGCCGCTCAGTGCGCGGCCCACTGGATGGTGGACAAATCGACACCATCCTTGAACATCTCCCACAGAGGAGACAATTCGCGCAGCTTGGCCACGTTTTCCTTGATGGTGGCGACCGCGTAGTCAATTTCCTCTTCGGTGCTCCAGCGGCCTATCGTCATGCGCAGGCTGCTGTGCGCCAGTTCGTCGCTGCGGCCCAGGGCGCGCAGCACATAGCTGGGCTCCAGGCTGGCCGAGGTGCAGGCCGAACCGCTGGAAACCGCCAGACCCTTGATGCCCATGATGAGCGACTCGCCTTCGACGAAGTTGAAGCTCATGTTCAGGTTGTGCGGCACGCGCTTGTCGGCGTGGCCGTTGAGGAACACCTCTTCCACATCCTTGAGGCCGTTGAGCATGCGCTCGTGCAAGGCACGGATGCGCTTGTTCTCTTCGTGCATCTCGGCCTTGGCGATGCGGTAGGCCTCGCCCATGCCCACACACTGGTGCGTCGGCAAGGTGCCCGAACGCATGCCGCGCTCATGGCCACCGCCGTGCATCTGCGCTTCCAGGCGCACACGCGGCTTGCGGCGCACATACAGGGCGCCAATACCCTTGGGGCCGTAGGTCTTGTGCGAGGTCAGGCTCATCAAGTCGACCGGCAAGGTCGCCAGGTCGATATCGACGCGGCCGGTAGCCTGCGCGGCATCCACGTGAAAGATGATGCCTTTTTCACGGCACAGCGCGCCAATGGCCGGGATGTCCTGGATCACGCCGATTTCGTTGTTGACGAACATGACGCTGACCAGGATGGTGTCGGGGCGGATGGCCGCCTTGAGCGCTTCCAGGTCCAGCAGGCCGTCGGCCTGCACGTCCATGTAGGTCACTTCAAAACCCTGGCGCTCCAACTCACGGCAGGTGTCCAGCACGGCTTTGTGCTCGGTCTTGACCGTGATGATGTGCTTGCCCTTGGTTTTGTAGAAATGGGCCGCGCCCTTGAGGGCCAGGTTGTTGGACTCGGTCGCGCCGCTGGTCCAGACCATCTCGCGCGGGTCGGCGCCAATCAGGTCGGCGATCTGCTCGCGGGCCTTTTCGACGGCGGCTTCCGCTTCCCAGCCCCAGGCGTGGCTGCGCGAAGCGGGGTTGCCGAAGTGTTCGCGCAACCAGGGAATCATGGCGTCCACCACCCGCGGGTCGCAGGGGTTCGTGGCGCTGTAGTCCATGTAGATGGGGAAGTGTGGGGTGTCCATGTGGCTAGCTCTTTAAATTCACAGGCTGGCTGGCAGCGCGATCAATGAAGTCGGGTCACAAAGGGAGGAAGCCGGGCGAATGCCCGGCTTTACTCCATCAGGATTTGGAAAATGCATTGCCCAGTGCGAAGACCGAGTTCGGCGCGTTCACGCGAATCGGCTTGACCGCCGGTGCTGTGAAAATGGCTTTTTTGACCTGTGGCGTGTTCTCGATCACCACGCCCTTGGCGAGCTGGTCTTCCACCAGTTTTTGCAGGGTCACGGAATCCAGGAACTCCACCATGCGGCTGTTCAGCGATGCCCACAACTCGTGCGTCATGCAGCGGCCGCCCTCGCCCAGGCAGTTTTCCTTGCCGCCGCACTGGGTGGCGTCGATCGGCTCGTCCACCGACACGATGATGTCGGCCACGGTGATCTCGGAAGCCTTGCGGCCCAGCGTGTAACCGCCGCCGGGGCCACGGGTGGACTCCACCAGTTCGTGGCGGCGCAGCTTGCCGAACAGCTGTTCAAGATAGGAGAGGGAAATCTGCTGGCGCTGGCTGATCGCAGCCAGGGTGACCGGGCCGTTGTTCTGGCGCAGGCCCAAATCAATCATCGCGGTGACCGCGAAGCGGCCTTTGGTTGTGAGGCGCATAACAAGCTCCTTTAAATGGCTTGACTGTCGTTTTCACCCTGAAAGCTTGTGGCTTGCAGGGAACTCTTCCTCCAGCCGCCCAGGTCAGTCAACCGGTATCGCGGGGGCTTTTTGTTGTTCTGGTATTGTTCTTGACTGTTTTCGTCAAGTATAACACAGGTAGGGTTTTTCCCGCTGGCGGCGCCCAAAAGCTAAGGACTAACCCGTAGGTACGGGAGTTCTTGGCACCATATTGGTGCCAAGAACGCCAGAAGGGTCGATCCGGCTAAGCGCGACCTTGGCCTGCGGAGGTCAGCGGTACGACATTGTCGGTGCCCGGCGCGCCAAACGCCTGTTGCTTCAGGACGTGCAACTGATCCCGCACCCGGGCGGCTTTCTCGAACTCCAGGTTCTTGGCGTGTTCGATCATCTGCTTTTCCAGGCGCTTGATTTCGCGGGCGATGTCTTTCTCGCTCATGTCCTCGACCAAGGCCTTCTGCATCTCGAGTTTTTCGGCTTCCTTGCCGGATTTTTCGCTGTAGACGCCGTCGATCAGGTCGCGGA